>DASQLN010000025.1:0-58006 GCA_035629975.1 Allosphingosinicella sp.
CTCCTGCAACTGGCCCATGTCGGTCGCCAGCGTCGGCTGATAACCGACCGCCGAGGGGATGCGGCCGAGCAGAGCCGACACTTCCGAGCCCGCCTGGGTGAAGCGGAAGATGTTGTCGACGAAGAAGAGCACGTCCTGACCTTCGACGTCGCGGAAATATTCGGCGATGGTGAGGCCGGAGAGGGCGACGCGGGCGCGGGCGCCCGGCGGCTCGTTCATCTGGCCGAAGACCAGAGCGACCTTGGAGCCTTCCGGCGTCGGGTTGCCGTCGGCATCCTTGGCGATGACGCCCGCGTCGAGAAACTCGTGATAAAGATCGTTCCCCTCGCGGGTGCGCTCGCCGACGCCGGCGAACACCGAGGTGCCGCCATGGCCCTTGGCGATGTTGTTGATCAGCTCCTGGATCAGCACCGTCTTGCCGACGCCGGCGCCGCCGAACAGGCCGATCTTGCCGCCCTTGGCGTAAGGCGCGAGCAGATCGATCACCTTGATGCCGGTGACCAGGACCGAGGTCTCGGTCGATTGATCGACGAAGAGCGGGGCCTCGGCATGGATCGGGGCGGTTTCGCTGTGGCCGATCGGGCCACGCTCGTCGATCGGCTCGCCGACCACGTTCATGATCCGGCCGAGCGTCATCGGGCCGACCGGCATGCGGATCTGCGAGCCGGTGGCGGTGACCTCCTGGCCGCGGGTCAGGCCCTCGGTGGCGTCCATCGCGATCGTGCGCACGGTCGATTCGCCGAGATGCTGGGCAACCTCGAGAACGAGGCGGTTGCCGCCGTTGGTGGTCTCCAGCGCCGACAGGATCGCCGGCAGCTCGCCGTCGAACGAGACGTCGACGACGGCGCCGATCACCTGGCTGATGCGGCCGACATTATTGGTGGTCGGGGCGGACCGGTTGGCGGTCTTGGGCTCGAGCATATTCTCTTCCTCGTCTTCAATCTCGTCATACCGGCGAAGGCCGGTATCTCGGTGCATGTTCGTCCCGAGACCCCGGCGTTCGCCGGGGTGACGGGCGGGTGACTAGAGCGCCTCGGCGCCCGAAATGATTTCGATCAGTTCCTTGGTGATCGCGGCCTGACGGGTGCGGTTGTACTGGATGGTCAGGCGGTTGATCATGTCGCCGGCGTTGCGCGTGGCATTGTCCATCGCGGTCATCCGGCTGCCCTGCTCCGACGCGGCGTTTTCGAGCAAGGCGCGGAAGACCTGGACGGCGATGTTGCGCGGCAGCAAAGCGGCCAGGATCTCGTCCTGATCGGGCTCATATTCGACTGCGGCGAGCGTATTGCTGACGACTTCGTCGGCGGCGACGGGCGGGACCGGGATGATCTGCTGGCCGACCGGCTCCTGCACCAGCGCGGAGCGGAAGCGGGCGTAGAACAGGTGGACGACGTCGATGCCGTCGGTGAGGTAGCGCTCGACCACGTCCTCGGCGATCGCGCGGGCGTCGGCGAAGCTCAATTGCTTGATCGCGCTGGTGTCGTGCTGGTGGATGATCTGCTTGCCGTAGAGCCGGCCGATCACCGCTTTGCCCTTGCGGCCGACGAGGTAGAAATAGACGGTCTTGCCCTCGGCCATCAGGCTTTCGGCCTTGCGCCGGGCGGCGCGCACGATGTTGGCGTTGAAGCCGCCGGCGAGGCCCCGGTCGGAGGTGCACACGATCAGCAAATGGGTGTCCTGCTTGCCGGTGCCGGCGAGCAATTTGGGGCTCTCCGGGCCGATCGTGACCTTGGAGACGACGCTTGCGACGACGCTCGCCATGCGCTCGGCATAAGGGCGCGCGGCCTCGGCGGCGAGCTGGGCGCGCCGAAGCTTGGCCGCGGCGACCATCTTCATTGCCTTGGTGATCTTCTGGGTCGATTTGACCGAGGAGATCCGCATCTTGAGCGCCTTGAGGGTGGCCATTGGTTCCTACGTCTCTTCTTCCGTCATGCCAGCGAAGGCTGGCATCCATGCTGACTCCGCTTGGACCCCAGCTTTCGCTGGGGTGACGGATCAGGCAAACGACTTCACGAAATCGCCGATGAGGCTCTTGAGCTTTGCCGTCGTCTCGTCGTCGAGCGCCTTGGTCTCGCGGATCTTGGTCAGCACGTCGGCGTGATCGGCGCGGACGTGGCTGAGCAATGCGCTTTCGAAGCGGGTGACCGCGTCGGTCGGCACCGTATCGATGAAGCCGTTCACGCCGGCGAAGATCGAGACGACCTGCTCTTCGACCGGCATCGGCGCATATTGCGCCTGCTTCAGCAGCTCGGTGAGGCGGGCGCCGCGGTTCAAGAGGCGCTGGGTCGAGGCGTCCAGGTCCGAGCCGAACTGGGCGAAAGCGGCCATCTCGCGATATTGGGCGAGCTCCAGCTTGATCGAGCCGGCGACCTTCTTCATCGCCTTGGTCTGCGCGGCCGAGCCGACGCGGCTGACCGAGAGGCCGACGTTGATCGCCGGGCGGATGCCCTGGAAGAAGAGCTCGGTCTCGAGGAAGATCTGGCCGTCGGTGATCGAGATCACGTTGGTCGGGATATAGGCCGAAACGTCGCCGGCCTGGGTCTCGATGATCGGCAAAGCGGTCAGCGAGCCGTTGCCGTTGGCGTCGTTCATCTTGGCGGCGCGCTCGAGCAGGCGAGAGTGGAGATAGAAGACGTCGCCCGGATAGGCCTCGCGGCCCGGCGGACGGCGCAGCAGCAGCGACATCTGGCGATAGGCGACCGCCTGCTTGGAGAGGTCGTCATAGACGATCACCGCGTGCATGCCGTTGTCGCGGAAATATTCGCCCATCGTGCAGCCCGTGTAGGGGGCCAGAAACTGCAGCGGGGCCGGCTCCGACGCGGTGGCGGCGACGACGATCGAATATTCCATCGCGCCATTTTCTTCGAGCGCGCGCACGATCTGGGCGACCGTCGAGCGCTTCTGGCCGATGGCGACGTAGATGCAATAGAGCTTCTGGCTCTCGTCGTCGCCCTTGTTGGCCTCGCGCTGGTTGATGAAGGTGTCGAGCGCGACGGCGGTCTTGCCGGTCTGGCGATCGCCGATGATCAGCTCGCGCTGGCCGCGGCCGATGGGGACGAGCGCGTCGAGCGCCTTGAGGCCGGTCTGCACCGGCTCGTGCACCGACTTGCGCGGGATGATGCCGGGCGCCTTCACTTCGACGCGCATGCGCTTTTCGGCGTCGATCGGGCCCTTGCCGTCGATCGGATTGCCGAGGCCGTCGACGACGCGCCCCAGCAGGCCCTTGCCGACGGGGACGTCGACGATGGTTCCGGTCCGCTTGACCGTGTCGCCTTCGCTGATCGTCGAATCCGAACCGAAGATGACGACGCCGACATTGTCGGCTTCCAGGTTCAGCGCCATGCCCTTGATGCCGCCGCCGAACTCGACCATCTCGCCCGCCTGGACGTTGTCGAGGCCGTGGATGCGGGCGATGCCGTCGCCGACCGACAGCACGGTGCCGACCTCGCTGACCTGCGCGTCGGTGCCGAACGACGCGATCTGGTCCTTGATGACCTTGGAAATTTCGGCGGCGCGGATGTCCATCTTCAGCCTTTCATCGCGAGAGCGAGATTGTTCAATTTGGTGCGGATCGAGCCGTCGATCCGCTGCGAGCCGATCTCGACGACGATGCCGCCCAATATCTCGGGATCGACGCTCAGATCGACCGCGATGTCGCGGCCCATGCGCTTGCGCAGGGTTTGCCGGATGGCGTCGACCTGAGCCTCGTCGAGGGCGCGGGCGGAGGTCACCTCGGCGGTGACTTCGCCGCGGTGCCGCGCCGCCAGCATGTTGAAGGCGCGGATCACGCCCGGCAGCTGGGCAAGCCGGCGGTTGCGGGCCAGCACGCCGAGGAAGCTGGCGGTGGTGGAATCGAGCTTCATCGCCCCGGCGACCGCGGCGGCGGCGCGCACCGCTTCGTCGCGGCCGACCAGAGGGCTGGTCGTCAGCGCGCGGAGCTCCGCCGATTCGGCGAGCGCCGCCTTCACCGCGGCGAGGCTCTCGCCGACCGTGTCGAGCTCGTTCTTCTCATTGGCCAGCTCGAACAGGGCAATGGCGTAGCGCCCCGCTAAGCTTGCCTGAATGCCGCCGGAAATATCCACGCGCGTCGAAACTCCTGATCGGATATTTTGGAGCCATGCAGGGGGTGCGCCGGAGCGCGCCTTTTTGGCTTCGCGGGGGCCCTAGCAGGGGCAATGCTGCGATGCAAGGTAGGTGGGGCGGCGCGCTCGCCAGTCACCATAGCCGCAGGCGCAAGCCGGCTTTGACAGCAAGGATCGGGACGCGGGGGCGGGCGGGATGGGCCACAAGGGTCTCCAAGGAAGGAGACGGGCATGGCCTACAGAATCGAGGGACTGGCGCCGGAGGCGTTCGAAAGCCTGTTCGGGATGATGGACGGGGAGCTGGCCGAGCGGGGCGCGATCAGGGTCGTCGCGGATTCACCCTCGGGCTTTCCCTGCCGGGTCAGCCTGGCCGATGCCGCGCCGGGGGAGGAGCTGGTGCTCCTCAACCATGTCTCGCACGACGTAGCGGGGCCGTTCCGCACCGCCTACGGCATCTATGTCCGCAAGGGCGCCGAGACCGCGGCCTTCACCGACGAGCCGCCGGAAATGCTCGACAAGCGGACCTTGGGCCTGCGCGGTTTCGATGGCGAAGGGATGTTGCGCGGCGCCTTGCTGGCGCTGCCGGGCGAGGCCGACGCGCGCATCCGCGAGCTGTTCGAGCGGCCAGAGGTCGCGACCATCCACGCGCACAACGCAGCTTATGGCTGCTTCCTGGCGCGAATCGAGAGGTATTGATCATGGCCAGCCTTGCAACGGATACGGGCGGCGATAGACCGGCAGCCGTGAACGACGCGCATCCCCTCATCGACGACGACGCCTGGGCGGCCTTCGACCGCCGCGACAGGAGCTGGGACGGCCGAGTGATCGGCGGGGTCAAGACCACCGGCATCTACTGCCGGCCGAGCTGCCCCGCGCGGCGGCCCAAGAGGGAGAATGTCGAATTCTTCCCGGACGGGGCGGCCGCCCGCGACGCCGGCTATCGCGCCTGCCTCAGGTGCCTGCCCGACGAGGTCAATCGCGAGGAGGCCGCGCTCGGCAAGGTGTTCGCCTTGCTGGAGGCGGCGGAGGAGGCGCCCTCGCTCGACACGCTGGCGACCGCCGTCGGCTATTCGCCCCACCATTTCCACCGCCTGTTCAAGCGCGCCACCGGCGTCACGCCCGCGGCTTATTATCGGAGCCTCAGGGCGCGGCGGGCGGAGGCCGCGCTCGCCGGCAATGCGCGGATCACCGACGCGATCTACGATGCGGGCTATTCGGGGCCGGGCCGCTTCTATGCCGATGCGGCAAGCCGGCTCGGGATGACGCCGTCCGCATGGCGCGACGGCGGCCGCGGCGAGACGATCAGCTGGGCGACCGCCGAGACCGATCTGGGCACGATGCTGGTCGCGGCGACGCGCAGGGGCATTTGCCGGCTCTCTTTCGACGAAAGCGAGGCCGAGCTCAGGCGGCGCTTCCCCAATGCGACGATCTCGCATGGCGGCGCCGAAATGGCCGATCTCGTCCGGCGGACGGCGGCCGCGGTCAACGCCCCGGAAAAGCCGCACGGCCTGCCGCTCGACGTTCAGGGCACCGCCTTCCAGGAGGCGGTGTGGCGCGAACTGACTCGAATCCCCCCCGGTGAAACCCGCACCTATGCGCAGATCGCCGCCGCGGTCGGCCGCCCCGCCGCGGTGCGCGCCGCGGGCTCGGCCAACGGGGCGAACAACGTCGCGGTGCTGATCCCCTGCCACCGCGTCATCCGCACCGACGGCACGGCCGGCGGCTATGCTTACGGGCTGGAGCGCAAGGCGAAGCTGCTCGAGAGGGAGAGGCGCGGCTGAATGGGATCGTCATTCCAGCGGAAGCTGGAATCCCACTTCTTCCGGGAGTTGAAGAAAGAGAGATTCCAGCTTTCGCTGGAATGACGGTGTTTCCCTAGCGCGCCGGCTGGCTTTGCGCCTGGAGGCGTTCGAGCCGGGTCAACAGTTCGAGCGCGGTTTCGCGGCGCGCGCGGCCCGCCCGGCGGTAGCGGTCCTCGCGGGCCTCGCGCTCGCGGCGGTCGCCTTCCGATTCGTTGCGGCGATGCGGCGTCGCATAGGCGTCCTGCCGGATGATCGCTATCGCCTCGGGGATCATGCGGCGCTGCTCGAAATCGAGAGCGACGCTGTAGCGCAGCTCGTCGTCGCTGGGCGCCAGCTCCATCGCCGAATAGAGCGCGTTCTGCGCGTCCTCGGGCGGAAGCACATTCTGCATCTGATAGGAGCGGTAATAAGCGTCGAGCACGACCGGATCGGTCGGCGCAGCGGCGACGGCGCGGCGCACGAATATCCGGGCGCCGCTCCAGGCCGCCGCGTCAGTGGCGCGGGCCGCGGCGAGCGCGGCGAGCTGGATCAGCCCCTTGGCGGCCAGCGCGCGGGCATGATTTGGTTCGATCGCGAGCAGGCGTTCCGCCGCGGCCAGCGCCTCGGCGGAATTGCCGGCCAGATATTGCGTCTCCATCACCATCCGGATCGCGAAGGGATCGTCGGGGAAGGCGGCCGCGGTTTGCCTGACGCGGGCGGCGAACTCCGCCGCCTCGCGCTGCGGATAACCCTGGCTGAGCTTGATCTCGTCGAGGATCAGCGCCTGCTCGGCCGGGCGCAGGGTGCGGACGGCGATCGGGCCGACATCGATCCGGCGGAAGGGAAGGCGGACCACGTTGAAGCGCGCGCGGCCGGCATATTCGTAGAGCGCCGAGTTGAACGCTTCGAGATCTGGAATGGCGCGGCGGACGGCCTCCTCGAAGGACGTGCCCGTGTTGATCAGCCTGAGATATTCTTGGATCTGCCGCTGCCGCTCGGGATTCTCGAACAGATAGCGGACCAGCAGCCAGCCTTCGGCGTAGAGGAGGAAGATGTCCGTGCCCCGAAGCTCGCCGTAATTGCGCGCCGTCAGCAGCTGGCGCAGGTGCAGCCAGCCCAAAGCCCGGAAGGTCCCGAAGCGGTGATCGGCGGGCGCGCCGACCTCGATGATGTCGCCGGGCAGGATTCTGGTCGCGCCCCAGAATTCGGCGAAGCCCTCGCTGTACCAGACGGGGTAGGCCGCCGGGAAATACTGGCGGGTGAAATGATGCGTATATTCGTGGAAGAGGACGCTTTCCGGATCGATCTCGGGTCCGTCGCTTCGGGCCGAGCGGACATCGGCGAAGCCGCCTGTGCGCCGGCGAGTGCCGACCAGCATCAGGCCGCGCGCGTCCGAGACGTAATAGCCGGCGACGCTGGGCCGGTTCACCAGGCGTCCGATCGCGCGCTGATCCTGAAGCAGGAAGACGCGCAGCCTCGCCGTCGCCTGGCCGGCCGGGATCGGGCGAATCGTCTTCAGCACGAAATGGAAGCGTTCGAGCTTCGCCGCGAAATCGGACGCGTCCTGCTGGGAGCCCTGGCTGTAGACGATGAAATGGGTCGAGACCGCTTCGTGCCATTCGGCGCGGGCGACCGTCGGGATGAGTAGCGCAAGTGCGATCAACAAGCCGCGAATCATGAACTTCGCCCCTCCAAGCCGGGTAAATTAACCGCGGAGCCGCGGATCCCGCAACCGCGGCGCCGGTTCAGCGCACGCCGGCGCGCTCGCAAGTATAGACCAGCCGCTCGTTGGGCAGCCGCGGCAGCATCGCGGCGATCTCGCGCTGCTGGTCGGCAAGGATGGTACGCGCCTCGAGGTCGGCGGTGCAGACGCGGTTGTCGACGCCGCGGCGCATGGCGCGCACCCGGTCCATCGCCGCGGCCTCGAGCTGGTAGCGTGTGACCACATATTCGCCATTGCCGGGCCGGAACTGAAGCACCGACACCGTGCGCTGGTCGAGAGGGACGAGGATGCGGGTCCAGACCTCGCCCTCCTGCGCATATTGGGTGCGGCCGTTGACGCAGCCGGTCGTGGTCCAGTCGAGCGGCACCTCGCTTGCCGTGCTGACCGTGACTCGGCTCCGCTCGGGCACCAGCCGGCACATGTTTCGGCCCGCGAAGCGGTCGGGCGCGGCCGCGGGCGGCGCTTCCGCTTTCTCGGCTGCTTCGATATCGGCGCGGCCCGGCCGGGAAATGAAGGCGACGATCGCGGCGATCAGCAGAACGGCGCCGAGGCCGGCCATCGCCCAGGCCGCCTTCGGCCGGTTCTTGACCGCGGCGAGGCCGCCGCCCCCGAAGGCGAGCAGGGCGAAGACGAGGAGCAGGATCGCCAGCGCCAGCCGGTTCTCGCGCATCTCCTGGATTTCGGCGAGGCTGCGCTCGCGCGTGTCGCGCGCCTTCTGGGCCTCGGCGGCAGCCGCGGCCTGGCGGGTCCGCTCCTCGTTGGCGGCGCGCTCCTGGTCCTGGCGAAGGCGATCGGACATCGAGACGCATTCGGTCGCGATCGACTGGAAGGGCTGGCGCTGCTGCTGGAGGAAGGCTGTGAGTTCGCGATTGGAGACGGCGAACGCGAAGGGCGCGTCGCCGTCCTGGTTGCGGGTGATCAAGGCGTTGACCCCGAGCACGCGGCCGCACTGGTCGAGCAAGGGCCCGCCCGAATGGCCGCGGGCGATGTTCGCGGTGTGCAGGAGGGTGGTGATGCCGTTGATCGGGCGGATGTTGGAGAAGATGCCGATCGAGCGGGTGGGCGGCAGCGGCCGCACATAATCCTCCATCTGCCGCGCGGTGGCGAGATCGACATTGCCCGGATAGCCGAGCGCCGCGATCGGCGCGCCGTCGTCGAGGGGCCCGAGATAGAGCGGGATCGGCTGGAAGCTGCCTTCCTCGACCTCGAGCAAGGCGAGGTCGCGTGCCGGGTCGGTGGCGATCACCCGGGCGCGATAGGCCTGGGCGCCCTCCGACGGGACGACGCCGACCGCGACCCGAGCGCCCGGCTGGGCCTGGGCGACGACGTGAGCGTTGGTGACGATCCGGTTGCGCCCGACCGCAAAGCCGCTGCCATGGCCGAAGCCGACCACCTCGTCCTCCTCGCCGAAGGCGATGACGACGACCCTCACCACCGAGCGCCCGGCCACCGAAATATCGTCGGCGCGCGCGGGCGAGGCCGGTGCGAGCAGCGCTAGCGCGAAGGCAAGGAAGAGCAGCAGACGGTTCATCGCCGCCTTTCTATGAGCCGCGAAACGAGCGGTCTACAGAAAGGAATAGGGATCGACGTCGACGCTGACGCGGATGCTCGCCTTCCAGCTCAGGCCCCCCAGCCACTCGCGGATGATGTCCTGGACCGGCACCGCGCGGGCGGCGTGGACCAGCAGCCGGAAGCGGTGGCGGCCGCGGAGCATGGCGAGCGGGGCCGGCGCGGGGCCGAAGACGGCCATATTGTCGTGCGTGGGCGCGGCGCGGCCGATCAGGCGCGCGGTCTCGTTCGCCTCGGCCTGGCTTTCGCTGGAGACGATGATCGCGGCGAGGCGGCCGAAGGGCGGCATCGCGGCCTCGCGGCGGGCGTCGGTCTCGGCGGCGTAGAAGCCCTCGGCATCGCCGCCGACCAGCGCCCGGATGACGCGTGCATTGGGGTCGTGGCTCTGGACGAGGACTCGGCCATGCTTGTCGCCTCGGCCGGCGCGGCCCGAGACCTGCTGGATCTGCTGGAAGGTGCGCTCGGCCGCGCGCAGGTCGCCGCCGGCGAGGCCCAGGTCCGCGTCGACCACCCCGACCAGGGTCAGGTTCGGGAAATGATAGCCCTTGGTGACGAGTTGGGTGCCGATGACGATGTCGATCGAGTCGGGTTCGTCATGGGGCGCCTCCATCCGCGCGACGAACTCGGCCGCCTTTGCCGGCGACCAGATCGTGTCGGAGGTGACGATCGCCGTGCGGGCGTCGGGGAAGAGCTCCCTGACCTCGTCGGCGATGCGCTCGACCCCGGGGCCGCAGGCGACGAGGCTGTCCTCCTCCTTGCACTCCGGGCAGGCCTGCGGCGCCGGCATCATATGGCCGCAATGGTGGCAGGCCAGGCGCCGGGTGAAGCGGTGCTCGACCATCCAGGCGGTGCAATTGGGACATTGGAAGCGGTAGCCGCAGCGCCGGCAAAGCGTCAGCGGGGCATAGCCGCGGCGGTTGAGGAAGAGCAGGCTCTGCTCGCCCGCCTCAAGATTTTCCTCGAGCGCTTCGACCAGCTTCGGCGCCAGCCAGCGCCCGCGCGGCGGCGGATCCTGGAGCATGTCGAGCGCCGCCATGTCGGGCAGGCGCGCGCCGCCATAGCGGTCGGGGAGGCGCAGCTCCCGATAGGTGCCGATCTCGGCCATGTGTCGGCTTTCGATCGCGGGCGTCGCCGAGGCGAGGACGATTGCTATGTCCTCCAGCTTGGCGCGCATCACCGCGACGTCGCGGGCATGATATTGGACGCCGTCCTCCTGCTTGAAGCTCGCCTCGTGCGCCTCGTCGACGACGATCAGGCCGAGCCTGCAATAGGGGAGGAACAAAGCGGAGCGGGCGCCGACCACGACCCGGGCCTCGCCGGACGCGATGGCGCGCCAGGCGCGGCGGCGCTGGCTCTGGCGCAGGCCCGAATGCCAGGGCACGGGGTCGCAGCCGAAGCGGGCGGCGAAGCGCTTCAGGAAGGGTTCGGTGAGGGCGATTTCCGGGAGCAGGACCAGCGCCTGCTTCCCCATGCGGATCGCCTGCGCGATCGCCTCGAAATAGACCTCGGTCTTGCCCGAGCCGGTGACGCCGTCGAGCAGCCAGGGCGCGAAGCGGGCGGCCGCGACCGCCTCGCGCAGTTCGTCGGCGGCGTCGGCCTGGGCCTCCTCCAGCGCCGGCGGGTCATGGTCCGGGTCGGGCTCCGGGAAAGGGTCGTCGATCGCCACCTCGACCGCCTCGATCGCGCCGGCCTTGCAGAGGCCGCGAATCACGCCGTCGGAGACGCCGCCGATGATCGCCAGCTCCGATACCAGGCCCTGGCGCTCGCCAATCCGCTCCAGCGCCTGGGCGCGCTGCGGGGTCAGCCGCTCGGGCACGAGGCCGGTCGCGCGATATTCGGTGATCGAGCGCGCGCCCTCCAGCGCCCCCGACGACGGCAGGGCCATGCGCAGCACCGCGGCGAGCGGCGCCAGATAATAATCCGCGGTCCATTCGACGAGCCGGCGCAAGGGCGCGGCGATGGGCGGCAGATCGTAGACGTGGAGCAGATTGCGCAGCCGATTGTCGCCCACCTCCTGGGTCGGCAGCCGTTCCGCCTCCCAGACCACGCCGATCATCTGCCTGGGCCCCAAAGGCGCGACCACGACCGAGCCCGGCTCGACGCTCATGCCGTGCGGCACGCGATAGTCGAGCGGGCCCAGAGCGGCGTTCATCACGATCAGTCGGGCGCGGTTCATGTCGCCTTCTACATAAGGAGTCCGGAACGCACGCGGAAACCCTGTTGGAGGTGTGCATGGGCAGCTTGCGAAAATGTCTGTGGGCAGTTCCCCTCGCGGCGCTGTTGCCCGCGCAAGCCATCGCGCAGGATGGGGAGCCGTGCGTCGGCTTCCAGCGGATCATCGCCGCGTCGCGCGAGGCGACGCCCTTCGCATCGATCGGCCAGGCGCTGGCGCGGGGCGAGAGCGTCGCCCCGGGCTTCCCCGCATCCTCGTGCCGGGTGCTTGGGAAGGCGCGCGGCCTGACTTGCCATCTTTCGGCGAGCCCGGTCAGGTCCTTTGACGGCTGGCCGGACCCGCTCGCCTGCAGCGGGCTGACGGCGGCGCCGGGGCCGGCAGCAGGGCGCCGGTTGCTCGGCGACGACTGGGCGCGCGCCTATCGCGGCGGCGGCCTGCGCTTCGCATATGGCGTAAGGTGCACGATCTGCGCCGGCCACGCTTTCGGCGGCTTCACCGTCACACTCGATCGCCCGGAAGACGAGGCGCGATGAACCGGCTACACAAATCCATCTGGGCAGGGGCTGCTTTGCTCGCGCTGCCCGTGCCCGCCTTCGCGCAGGATCTGTGCGCCGGGCTTCGCCGCATCGAAGCGGCGGCGCGCGAACCGGTGTCGTTCGCCTCGCTGGAGGGTCTGCGGGAGGAAATCCTGCCGGGCTTCAGGCTGGGCTGCCGGGTGAGCCAGGCCTATCGCGACCAGCCCCGCGCATTCATTTGCTCGCGTACCCAGTTCGCGCCGGCGAGCCTGATCGCGAGCACCTTCGGCCCGGCGGTCCGCGACTGCCTCGGCGCGGAAGCGACGCCCCCCGTCCCTTACAGGTCGACGCTGGGCTACCGCACGGCCGATGTCGAAATCGAGCTCTCGAGCCATTGCGACGACCGCTGCCATGTCGGCCGCAGCGCCACGCTGATCGCCAGGCGGCGCGAACCACGCTAGACCGAGTCGATTGAGGAGGGCCGGTCCGAGCTCGACGGGTACATCGACAAATTGGGAGTCATCCCGGCCTCCGGGGTGCCCTTTCGCCGGGATGACTATGAGGGGTTCCTGGTCTAGGCGGGGCCGCATGTTTCATAGGAATGCCGAATCATGAAATTCTTCGCCGACACCGCCGACACCGCCGACATTCGCGACCTGGCCGAAACGGGGCTGCTCGACGGAGTCACCACCAATCCCTCGCTGATCCACAAGGCCGGGTGCGATTTCCTGGAGGTGGTCAGGGAGATAGCGGGGATCGTCAAAGGACCGGTCTCCGCGGAAGTGGTCGCGCTGGACCATGACGGGATGATGCGCGAAGCCGAGATATTGCGGAAAATCGCCGACAATATCGCGGTCAAGGTGCCGCTGACGGTGGACGGGCTCAAGACCTGCAAGAAGCTGACGAGCGACGGGACGATGGTCAACGTCACGCTGTGCTTCTCGGCCAACCAGGCGCTGCTCGCGGCCAAGGCCGGCGCGACCTTCGTCTCGCCCTTCGTCGGCCGCCACGACGATGTCGGCTATCCCGGCATGGAGCTGATCGCCGACATCCGCCTGATCTACGACAATTACGATTTCCGCACCGAGATCCTGGTCGCCAGCGTGCGCCATCCGATCCACGTCTTCGAGGCCGCGAAACTGGGCGCCGACGTAATGACCGCGCCGCCCGCCGTCATCCGCCAGCTCTTCAAGCACCCGCTGACCGAGAACGGCATCAAGGCGTTCCTCGCGGATTGGGAGAAGACGGGGCAGAAGATCTAGAAAATCCCTCTCCCGTTTCGGGGAGAGGGAGGGCCCCAAGCCGACAGGCTTGGGAGGGTGAGGGATTGGGCGGCTGGGGCAAAGTCCCTCACCCTCCCACCGCTTCGCGGCGGGCCCCTACAGTGTCGGGCCGAT
This sequence comes from Allosphingosinicella sp., assembly GCA_035629975.1. Lineage (GTDB taxonomy): Bacteria > Pseudomonadota > Alphaproteobacteria > Sphingomonadales > Sphingomonadaceae > Allosphingosinicella. The sequence goes on from DASQLN010000025.1 coordinate 13,241, forward strand.
CGCGCCCCGCGCGATCTGAAAACTGCCGGGGGCAGTTTTCACCCAACACTCCCCAAATGGGAGAGGGGCAAGGATTCCAATCGCTTCTTAACCATATCCGTATTACCCTCGGGCCCATGGGACGGGTGATCAGCTTCGAGAACCATGCGCTGGCGAACCTGCGCGCGCGGGTCGCGGCGGCGGAGGAGGCCAATCAGGACCTCATCGCCTTCGCGCGCGGCCATTCGGGCGCGGTCGCCTCGATCCACGAAGCCGTGCTCGCCGCGGTCGAGACCGAGGGGCTCGATCACCTGCTCCACGTCGTCACCCAGGAATGGCCGCAGATATTGGGCCTCGACGCGGTCGCGGTTGCCCTGTTCGCGGGCGAGACCGGGGTGCGCGCCGACGCGTCCGGGCTCCAGTTCGTGGATGCCCGGCTGATCGAGAAGTCGGTGCGGGAGTTTGACGGCGTGCTGCTGCGCGGCGTCGAGCGCGGCCATCCCCTGTTCGGGCCGGCCTGCGAATTGATCCGCGCCGAGGCGCTGATCCGCCTGACCAGCGAGCCGCCTTTGCCCAGCGGGCTGCTGGCCTTGGGGCAGCGCGGCTCGCAGAGCTTCGACACGCGCCACGGCTCCGAGCTGCTCATCTTTCTGGGGCGGGTGCTGACCCGCTGCATGGGCCGGTGGCTGACGCCCTAGGCCACCACCAGGCGATTGCCACGGCGGCGCGCTGGCACGACCATCTCACTCGCGAGCGGCGCCGGTCCGCGCATACGGTGCGCGCCTATGTCGCCACCGCGCACCGATTGATCGCCTTCCTCTCCGGCCATCTGGGCGGGGCGGTCGGCGAGGCCGCCTTGGCAGAGCTGCGCCCGGCGGACCTGCGTGCCTTCCTCACCGTCCGCCGCGCGGGCGGGCTGAGCAATTCATCGGCCGCGCGCGAGCTTTCGGCGGTGCGCGCCTTCCTCGCCTTCGCCGCCGCCGAGGCGGGGCGCGAGGGGGCGCTGCCCAGGCTCAAAGGGCCCAGAAGGCCGCGCTCCGTGCCGCGCCCGATTTCGCCCGACGAAGCGGTCTCGCTCGCCGAGGAGGTGGCCGAGGACGCGTCGGAGCCGTGGATCGCGGCGCGCGACTTCGCGATGCTGACCTTGCTCTACGGCTCGGGGCTGCGCGTGGCGGAAGCGCTCGGCCTCACCGGGGCCGCCTTGCCGCTCGGCGAGGCCCTGCTGGTGACCGGCAAGCGCAACAAGACAAGGATGGTGCCGCTGCTTCCCTCCGTGAAGGAGGCGATCGAGACCTATCTGGCGCTTTGCCCTTACCCCGCGGGCCGCGACGACCCCCTGTTCCGCGGCGCGCGCGGCGGGCCGCTGCGCGGCGAGATCGTGCGCCGGGCGGTGGTGAAGGCGCGGCGCGCGCTCGGCCTGTCCGAACGCACCACGCCGCATGCCTTGCGCCACAGCTTCGCTACCCATTTGCTCGGCCGCGGCGCCGACCTTCGCGCGCTTCAGGAGCTGCTCGGCCATGCCAGCCTGTCGTCCACCCAAATCTACACGGCCGTGGATGCCGCCCATCTCATGGATGTCTATCGCCACGCCCATCCGCGCGCCTAGCGCGTCCGCCGGCTCCAGGTGAGCTGGCGCCAGAGATACCAGAGGATCCCGCCGACGATCACCGCGGTGGAGAGCGGCGCCAGCACCGCGTCGATCCGCTCGAAGCGCGCGCCGAGCAGGTAGCCGCCGCCCGCCAGGCCCGCGCTCCAGACGGCGGTGCCCAGCGTCGACCAAAGCAGGAAGGGCGCGATCCTCATCCGCGCCAGCCCGGCCGGCACCGAGACGATGGTGCGCAAATTGGGAAGGAACCGGCCGACGCACACGACCAGGGCCGCGCCGCGCCGGAACATGCGTTGCACCGTCTCGACGTCGTGCCAGTCGAGCGTCAGCCAGCGGCCGTAACGGTCGATGAAATGGCGGAAGCGGCCATGATTGACCCGCCGCGCGACCCAATACCAGAAGATGTTGCCGGCCATCGCCCCGGCGGTCGCGGCGCCGATCACGCCGGGAAGGCCGAGGGCCCCCTGCCCCGCGCGCATGCCGGCGAGCGGCAGGATCACCTCCGAAGGGATGGGCGGGAAGATCGTCTCCAGCAGCATGAGCAGGAAGACGCCGCCATAGCCGCCCCGATCGATCAGGCCGATCACCCAGTCGTACATCGGCCGAACGTCCTCCGTCATTCCAGCGAAAGCTGGAACCGCACGTCATTCCAGCGAAGGCTGGAATCTCACTGCTCTTCTTTGACCAAGGACCGAAAGGGAAGAGGGATTCCAGCTTGCGCTGGAATGACGGCCCCCTGCGCCGCGCCTCCCGTCAGGCGTAGCTCACGATTTCGAACTCGATCCCGTCCCAGTCGAAGAAATAGAAGCGGCGGCCGGGGTCGTATTCGTCATGCCCGAAGGGCGTGAGGCCGGCGGCGGAGACTCGGCGGTCGATCTCGTCGAGATCGTCGACCAGGATGCCGACATGGTTGAGCGGCTCCCCCTTCGGCCAGTCGAGCGCGTCCTTGCTCTCGCCCGGCTCGGCATAGAGGGAGAGATAATTGGTCCCGTCGCCGACATGGATGACCCGGCCGCCGTCGCGGGCCGGGCCCTGCCAGCGGACGTGCCAGCCGAACAGGTCCTGGAAGAGCCGGGCCGAGCGCTCGGGCTGGCTCACGGTGATGTTCACATGTTCGATAAAAGCGGGTCGCATGGGCGTATGTCCTTTCGATTCGGGTGCCATGCTTGCAGCCTCTACAACCTCAAGCTAAGTTGAGATCAAGCTTTTGTTGCGGAGGGGAAATGACGCGCGGCAACGAACTTCTGGCGATCGGCGAGCTCGCCGCCCGCACCGGCCTCGCGGTCTCGGCGATCCGCTTCTACGAGGAGAAGGGCCTCCTCCAGGCGCTGCGCAGCTCGGGCGGGCAGCGCCGCTTCCTGCGCTCCGACATCCGCAGGCTCTCCTTCGCCCTGATCGCGCAGCGGCTCGGCTGCACCTTGCCCGAGATCGCCGCCGAGCTCGCCAAGCTGCCGCAAGGGCGCACCCCGACGCAGGCCGACTGGCGGCGGATCAGCAACGGCTTTTCGAAGCGGATCGACGCGCGCATCGCCGCGCTCCAGCGGATGCGCGAGACGCTCGACGGCTGCATCGGCTGCGGCTGCCTGTCGCTGAAGAAATGCGCGCTCTACAATCGTGACGACCGGGCGGGGCGGCGGGGGCCGGGGCCGCGTTATGCCTTCGGGGAGCGGGCGGACCCACTCCAGTCATCCTGACGAAAGTCAGGATCGATGAACACGGATTGTGCGGGTTCTCGCCGTCCGTGTTCATGGATCCCGGATCAAGTCCGGGATGACGGTTTGGGGGTCCGGGATGACGGTTGGGAGTCCGGGATGACGGTTTGGGAGTCCGGGATGACGCTATCGCGCCAATTTCCCCTCGATCGCCTCCCAGATCAGCGCCGGCGTATCGGTGCCGTTGAAGGCGTCGATGGCGACGATGCCGGTGGGGGAGGTGACGTTGATCTCGGTCAGCCATTCGCCGCCGATCACGTCGATGCCGACGAAGAGGAGCCCGCGCGCCTTGAGTTCGGGGCCGATGGCGGCGCAAATCTCCTCCTCGCGCGGAGTCAGCTCGGTCTTGGCCGCCTTGCCGCCGACGGCGAGGTTCGAGCGGATCTCGCCTTCGCCGGGGATGCGGTTGACCGCGCCCGCCACCTCGCCGTCGACGAAGATGATACGCTTGTCGCCGTCGGCCACGCCGGGGAGGAAGGCCTGGATCATGTGCGGCTCGCGCCAGGCGGTGTTGAAGACCTCGATCAGGGAGGCGAGGTTGGCGCCGTCGCTGCCGACCTTGAACACCGCCTTGCCGCCATTGCCGTGCAGCGGCTTGACCACGATCTCCTTGTGCTCGGCGAGGAACTTGCGCGCCAGGCCGAGCGAGCGGGTGACCGCGGTCGGCGGCATGAAGCGGGCGAAATCGAGCACCCAGACCTTTTCCGGCGCGTTGCGGACGCTGGCCGGATCGTTGACGACCAGCGTCTCCCCCTGGATGCGCTCGAGCAGATGGGTGGCGGTGATATAGCCCAGGTCGAAGGGCGGATCCTGGCGCATCAGCACGACGTCGGCGTCGCGGCCGAGATCGAGGATCTCCGGCTCGCCGAAGCGGTAATGGTCGCCCTTCACGCGCTGGACGGTGACCGGATGCGCCTTGGCCCACAGGCGCCCGTCGGCCCAGCTCAAAGCCTCGGCGGCATAATGGTGGAGCCTGTGCCCGCGCGCCTGTGCGCCGAGCATGATCGCGAACGTGGAATCGCCCTCGATGCCGATCGAGTCGAGCGGATCCATCTGGACGGCGACGCGCAGGCTCATCGGTTTCGCTTAGGCGAGCCGCGCGCCGCTGTCACTCGGGTCGGTCAGATCATGAAATGGACGTCGCCGGCCGGCACATGCCCCGGCCCGTGGATCGTCACATATTCGATGAAGCCGTGATCGTTGATCTGATAGAGATCGCTATTGCCGCCGCCGATCCGCGTGAAGGTCGTGCCCGCGGCGTAGCCGAACAGGTGGATTTCGTCCCCGCCCGAGCCCTGGCCCTTGAAGTCCATGACGACATCGCCATTGGCCTCGCCCTTGTGGAACACGAACACGTCGCCGCCCGTGCCGCCGGTAAGGAGGTCCATGCCGGCGCCGCCGTCGAGGACGTCGCTGCCGGTGCCGCCGTACAAGGTGTCGCCGCCGCCGCCGCCTTTCAGGCTGTCGTTGCCGCCGGCCCCGTGCAGCGTGTCGGCTTCGGCCCCGCCCCAGAAGACGTTGTCGCGGCCATCGCCAAGCACGTTCTCGCCGAGAACGTCGATGACGTCGACCTCCACGTCGAAGTCCGCGAACGCGCCCTGGTCGTCGGTGACCCGGACCGTGATCGTGTGGCTCGAGGCCTGTTCGTAATCGAGCAGCAGGCCGTCCTGGACGGTGACGTTGCCGTTGGCGTCGATGTCGAACCGGCCGCCGGCATCGTCGAGCAGGACGTAGCTGTGGGTGCCGCCTTCCGCATCCTGGGCGGTCAGCGAGCCGGCCGCGCTGCCATTGACGGCGTCTTCGGGCGCGCTGAGATCGCCGGTGACGCCGGTCGGCGGGTCGTTCTGCTGCGTGACCTCCTGGCTCAGGGTGACGGTGTCATCGCTATAGCGCGTGGTTCCGCCGGTCACCGACAGATCGGCCGCGGTGCCGCTGACGATCGCCCCCGCCGAGCCGTCGACGAGGTGCACCGTGAGGGTCGGCGCCGTGCCGCTGAAGCCGGGAGCGGGGTTGAAACGGACCGAGGTCGAGGCGGCGAGCAGCACCGCCGCGCCGGTCGAGGCCGGGCCGATGTCCACCCAAATGACGCCGTTATGATATTGCCACTGGCCGGCCGCGCCGGAGCCGTTGGCGGTGACCGCCACGCCGGCGAACGGATCGGCCGAGGAGCCGCCCGCCACCTGATCGGTCGCATCCGAATATTGGCCGCCGAACAGGCTGGCCACGCTTTGTCCCGTCGCGCTGGGCGTGTCTTCCGCGATCGGCGCCGCGTCCTCGGTGCCGTCGCCGGCGACCGTGGGCGCGTCGTTGACCGCAGCGACGCTGATCGAGACCGGGTCCACGTCCTGGTCGGTGCCGTCGTCGGTTGTCATGGTCAGCGTGTCGGGACCGTTGACGTTCGGCGTCGGCGTGTAGGTGACGCCGTTCAAGGCCGCGAGGGTGGTGTTGATCTCCGCCTGGGTGCCGCTGAGCTGCACCGAGCCGGTGCCGCTCCCGCTGACGGCGGCCCCGCCCGGCACCGTCGCGACGGCCAGGGTGCCGCGGCCGACCGACAGGGTGACGGTGAGCGCGCCCGAATCGACATCGCTCACCGCAAGGCCGGTGACGGCGACCGGCGCCGCGTCCTCGCTGGTGGCGACGGGGGCGCCGACGGTGTTGACCGGCGCGTCGTTGGTGGCGGTGACGGTGACCGTGGCGATCGCCGGATCGCTGTTGATCAGCCCGTCGAAGACGGTGAAGGAGATAGTGCGCGTGGCGGTGCTGGGATTGTCGCCGGGGGTGGTGAAGCCGACCGAATCGAGCACCGTCTGATATTGGGCGAAGCTGGCATTGCCGGTGAGGCTGAGCACGCCCGTTGCCGCGTCGTAGCTGCCGGTGATCCCGCCGCCCGCAGTGAAGGTCAGGGTGTCGCCGGCGGCGAAACCGCCGGTGATCGCCACCGTCGCGCCCTGGATCACGGCCTGGTCGGCGTCGCTGACGGTAACGCCGCTGGCCACGTCCACGGGCGGGCCGGCGCCCGACGGCGAGCCTGCCGTTTCGGTATAGCCCACTCCGGCGCTGCTCAGCGTCAGCACCGGCGCATAGTCGATCTCCATGCCGAGCGGGGCGCCGTTGGCGGTCGGCTCGAACGCGGTCGCGAAGACGGTCGGCGCGGTGCCGGGGGTCGCCGTCAGGCTGCCGGAGAAGATGCGCGAGCCGCCTTCGTCGGTGGCCGTGCCGTCATGGCCGATGGCGGTGTCGGTGCTGTTGAGGGTGGTGACGTAATAGCGGCCGCCGATCGTATCGACCTCGATATATTGCATCTGGGTGGTCGGGAAGGGCTGCAGCGTGCTGAACGCGTTGTTGGACGGCTGCTCCCAGATCTCGGTGTAGATTCCGGTGGCGAGATCGAGCTTGAAGATGCCGGCGGTGCCGTCGGCGCCGAGCCGGGTGGTGACGAAATAGAGGATCTGGTTGGCGGCATCGATGTCGATGCCGGCAAGCGAGCCTTCGATTTCCGGGAAATGATTGTCCGGATTGCCGCCGGGCCCGTCGGGATCGTCGCTGCCGACGATCGTCACGATGGAATAGCCGCCGCCGGGATCGGCGAGGCTGTTGACCTTGACGATATAGTTGATCGCCGCATTGGGCGGGCCGAAGAAGGTGTCGACGAGGGTGTAGGTCAGATAGGCCGTGTCGTTGGCCGCATCGAGGGTGAAGTCGAAGACGCCGCCGGCGAGGAAGCCGAACGACGAATCGACCGCCAGCGCGACCGGGCCGTAATCGGTAACCGCGCCCCCGCCATAGCCGACCGACCGCAGGCTGTGGCCGGCGAAGATGTCGCCCTGGGTAAAATAGACCCTGTTGTTGACGGTATCGATCTCGATGCCGCCGATGATCTGGTCGGGGGTCGCGTCGTTGTAGATCACCGTCAGCGTCGGCGTGCTGGTGCCGCTGACGAGGTCGGCGATGTTGCCCTTGAGGATGCGGGTGGTGGCGCCGTCCGAATCGACCGCGAAGAAGACGCCGTCCTCGATGTCGAAGCTGAGATCGGTGAGATGGGTGAAATCGGGATTGTCGCGGAACAGCCGGGTGAGGTTGGTGGCGACGTTCGAGGCCTCGTCATTGTCCATGCGGACGATGGCGTCGGATTGGCCGCCGCCGGCCATGACCGCGAACAATTGCATGTCGGGATTGTTGAGCGGACCGGAGAGACTCGTGTCGGCGCGGTCGTCGTAGATCGTGCCGAGGCTGTCGTTGGTGTCGCTGCCGTGCCACTGGCCGTTATCGCTGATGCTGGTGAGCTGGGTCTGCTGGATCTGGGTGCTCTGACCGGCATAGGAAGCCTGGTCGAAGCCGATCGCGACCGCGGTGCTGCCGACGCTCAGCCCGGTATTGGCGAGCGACCCGTTGAACACATTGTTTCCGTCGGCGATGTCGGCCGCATAGAGGAAGCTGGTCGGGCTGTCGGCGTCGCTGCCCTGGTAGACATAGATCGTGTCGCCGGTCAGGTCGGACAGGTTCATGCCCGCGGCGGCAAGCTGCGCCGACGTGATGGTGATCACCGTCCCGGCCGCCAGGTCGGCCCCGGCGGTATAGCCGAAGAAGCCGTCGCCGGCCGCATTGACGAACGCGCTGCCGTTCCATGTCCTGTCGGTGAAGAAGATCTGGGTTCCCGCTCCGATCGGCTTCAACAGGACGAAGCGGATGACATCATCGTCATCGGTGCCGCCAACCGCGTCGGTGGCATAGGAAACAATGGCGATGTCGCCGGCGGCAAGAACGGAAGCGACCATTTCATTTCCCCTAAGTCTCGTGCCCCACGCACCTATCGCGCGAGTCCCCGAGCAGCATTGTTGGCACGAACTGGGACTGCCTGAAAGTCGTTTCAGGCGCGTGACGGAATTTTGGTCGGATTCCCTGGTATACATGCCGTGATTCTACGGCGTCTCAACCTTGGCAGACGTTGGTCATGTGGCGCGGGAGCCGCCAGGGCGTCACGATCATTGCGTCGATCCGAATCGTGTCGCCCTCGCGCGTGTAACGGGCAAGCAGGGCTTCGGCCGCGCGCATGACGCGCCGAAGACGATAGTCGTCGAGCGCCCAGTCCGCGTTCGACGCTTTGGCCCGCGCCTTGACCTCGATAAAGGCGAGGGTGCGGCCGCGGCGAGCGACGATGTCGACCTCGCCGACCGGCGTGCGGGCACGAATGGCGAGGATGCGCCAGCCCTTCAGCCGCAGCCACCAGGCGGCGATGCGCTCCGCCCGCCGCCCGCCGCGCTCGGCCCGGCGGCGGTTCATTCCCGTTCGGGGCACCGGCGCCAGAGCGTGCGCCAGCTATGGTTCTTCGTCCAGGCCATCCGATCCCGGCCGAGCCGTTCGACCCGGTCATCGTGGTAGGTGCTTACCGCCCCTTGGGTCGAATATTCGAGTCGGTTGCCGCTGAGGCGCCACGTCCCTTCCAGTTCGAAGCCGGTCACCCGGCCGTCGGCGTGGAACCGGGCCGGGAAGAGCCCGACGTAGACAAGGCCATCGGGCAGCGGCGGACGAGTATCCGGTTCGGGGCACCAGGGGCCGACGAGCCAGGCGCTGCCGGCGCTTTCGGTCGTGACGCAGCCGGCAAGGAGCAACGTGATAGGCAGCAACGCCTTCATCCGTCTTCCTCCTTCAGCCGCTGCGCACGATCGTAGACGCCGCGCCGGGGCAGACCAAGCCGGCCGGCGACGGCGGTGGCGGCGCGGGATGGAGAGAGGGTGGCCATGGCGTCCCGCAGGGCGGCGTCAATCTCCTCATCGCTCGCCGCGGCCGCTTCGCCGGGCGGGCCGACGATGATCACGATCTCCCCCTTGGGCGGGGCATCGGCGTAGCGCGCGGCCAGCGCGGACAATGTGCCGGTCACGGTCTCCTCGAAGCGCTTGCTGATCTCGCGCGCTACCGCCGCGTCGCGCTCGCCAAGGCCGTCGCGGAGCGCTGCCAGGCCGGCGGCGAGGCGCGGGCCGCTCTCGTAGAAAGCGAGCGTGCCCCGGAAGGAGGCGGCCTCGGCGATCGCGGCCGCCCGCGCTCCGGCCTTTGCCGGCAGGAAGCCGAAAAAGGCGAAGCGGTCGGTCGGAAGCCCCGCCAGCGTCAGGGCGGCGACGACCGCGCTCGGCCCGGGGAGGGTGACGATGTTCACCCCGGCCTCTCGGGCGTCGCGGACCAGTTTGTAGCCGGGATCGGAGATGAGCGGCGTCCCCGCGTCGGACACCAGGGCGACCGCTCCGCCGCGCATCCGCTCGATCAGACTCGGGCGCACCTTGTCGGCATTGTGGTCGTGATAGGGCGTCATCGGCCGCTTCACGCCGATATGGCGGAGCAATTTGGCGGTGACTCGGCTGTCCTCGACCGCGATCAGATCGGCGCGGCTGAGCACGTCCGCCGCGCGCGGCGAGAGATCGGAGAGATTGCCGATCGGGGTGGCGACGATATAGAGGCCGGGTTCGAGCTTCTCGTGCATGGGGACGCAAGTCATGGCATCGCTGTCCTATCGTCCGCAAGCAGGCCTGTCGCTGATTAGGCTGGCCTGCCTGGCGCTTCTTTCGGTCGCAATCGCCGGCTGCGTGCCGCGCTCACGCACTCCGCAGCCGCGGCTCGAGGCCCAGCCGGTGCTCCAGCCCGAGCAGCCGAGGGTCAATCCGCGCCTGCCCGCCGACGAGACCCGCAACCGGGTCGCGGTGCTGGTGCCGCTGACCGGGCGCGACGCCGCGCTCGGCCGCTCGATCCTCAACGCCGCCAATCTCGCCTTGCTCGACATGGGCGGCGAGCGCATCCGGATTACCGCCTACGACACCGCCTCCGGGGGCGCCGCCGCCGCGGCCAACGAGGCGATCGCCGAGGGCAACGGCCTGATCCTTGGGCCGTTGCTGGCCGAGGATGTGCGCATCGTCGCCCCGATCGCGCGCGAGAACGACGTGCCGGTGATCGCATTTTCCAACGACGTCAGCGTGGCCGGGAACGGCGTCTACGTGATGGGCTTCAACCCGGGCCAGGCGATCGAGCGGGTGGTGGGCTTCGCGCGGTCGCGCGGCGCCAACAGCTTCGGCGCGCTGGTTCCGACAAACGTCTATGGCGAACGCGCGGCCCGCGCGATGGCCCGGGCGGTCGAGGGCGCGGGCGGCCGGCTGATCGGCATCCAGACCTTCGATGCGAGCGCCGCGGGAACGCGGGCGGCGGCGACGCGGCTCAATGGCCAGGGCGCCGCCGACGCGATATTGCTCGCCGATGTGCCGCGCGCGATCCTGTCCGCGGCGCCGATCCTGCGCCAACTCTCGCCGCAGCCGCGCCTGCTCGCCACCGAGCGCTGGGCGACCGAAACCAATATCGGCGCCAATGTGGGCTTGCGCGGCGCCTGGTTCGCGGCGCCTTCCGACACGCTCTACGGCCAGTTCCGGACCCGCTACCGAGCGCGCTACAACGCCGCGCCCTACCGGCTCGCGTCGCTCGGCTATGACGCCGTGCTGCTCGCCGTGCGGGTGGCGGCGGACTGGCCCGTCGGGCGCACCTTTCCGGTCCGGGCCTTGCGCGATGCCGAGGGCTTCGCCGGCGTCGACGGGGCCTTCCGCTTCGGCCGCGACGGCGTCGCCGACCGCGCGCTGGAGGTGCGCGAGGTGACCGCGACCGGAACCAACATCGTCTCGCCCGCGCCGGCGGGGTTCAACTGACGGCCCCCACAGGCCGTCACCCCGGCGAAGGCCGGGGTCTCGTGGAGACACGCCGAGACTTTTCGACCTAAGATCCCGGCTTTCGCCGGGACCTTAGGTCGCTATTTCACGATCTCGGCCAGGATCGCGTCGAGAAGGAGCATGCCGCGCGGGGTGACGGCGAGGCGCGTGCCGCTGCGTTCGAGCAGGCCCTGGCGGGCAAGGCGGGCAACTGCGTCCAGCTCCAGCATCTCGTCGGACGCGTCCATGCCTTCAGCGAGGCGCAGGCCCATGAGCAGGGCCTCGACGCCGCGCTCGGCGGGCGGGATTTCCGCTTCCTCGACGATGCCGTGGCCGTTGCGATCGAGCGCCGCGAGCCAGTTTTCCGGCTTCCTGTGGCGCTGCACGGCGTGGCCGCCGCGCCGTCCATGCGCGCCGGGGCCGATGCCGGCATAGCTTTGGTAGCGCCAATAAGAGAGATTGTGCCGGCTCTCCTCGCCGGGGCGGGCATGGTTGGAGATTTCGTAGGCGGGGAGGCCGGCGGCGCCGGTCATGTCCTGGGTCAGCTCGTACAGCGCGGCGCTCTCGTCGGGATCGGCGCGGACGAGGTCGCCCTTCGCCGCGAGCGTGGCGAAGCGCGTGCCGGGCTCGATGGTGAGCTGGTAGAGGGACAGATGGCTGGTGCCGAAGGAAAGCGCGCGGCCAAGCTCCGCCGCCCAGGCTTCGGCATTCTGGCCCGGTAGAGCGTAAATCAGGTCGACGCTGACCCGGCCAAACGCCCTCTGGGCGGTGTCGAGCGCCGCCAGCCCTTCGGCGACATCGTGAGCGCGGCCGAGGAAGCGCAGCGCCTCATCGTCGAGCGCCTGCAGGCCGAGCGAGACGCGGTTGACGCCTGCGGCGGCGAGGTCGGCGAAGCGGGCCGCCTCGACCGAGGAGGGATTGGCCTCCAGCGTGATCTCGATATCGGGCGCGAAGCCCCATTGCGTCTCGGCCGCCTCGATCAGGGCGGCGACGGTGGCCGGCGGCATCAGCGAGGGCGTGCCGCCGCCGAAGAAGATCGAGGTCAGCCGGCGGCCCTGGGTCTGGCGGGCTTCGTGCGCCATGTCGGCGAGGAGCGCGTCGCGCCACTGCGCCTGGTCGATCTGCTCGCGGACGTGAGAGTTGAAGTCGCAATAGGGGCATTTGGAAACGCAGAACGGCCAGTGGACGTAAAGCGCCAGCCCATCGTCAGACACAGAAGTCCGTTCGTCCCGGGCGAAGTCGAGGGGCGTCTCTCGGCCTCCGTGCCAGCGCCCCTCGACTTCGCCCGGGACGAACGAGTCTGGGGCGTGGACCATTAGAGCAACGCCGCCACCAGCTTGCGGAAGGCCTCCGCGCGGTGGCTGATCGCGTGCTTTTCGGCCGGGTCCATCTCGCCGAACGTGACGTCGCGGCCGGCGGGGACGAAGATCGGGTCGTAGCCGAAGCCGCGGCTCCCGCGCGGCGGCCAGCTCAGGGTGCCGTCGACGCGGCCTTCGAACCATTCGCTGTGGCCGTCGGGCCAGCACAACGCCAGCGCGCAGACGAAATGCGCATTGCGGCTGGCGTCGGGGCCGAGCGCCTCCAGCTCGTCATGGACCCGGGCCATGGCGCGGTTGAAATCGCGCTCGCCGCTGATCTCGCCGGGCCCGGCCTCGGGCGTGACATGGGGATCGCCGAGCGCCCAGCGCGCCGAGAAGATGCCGGGCCGGTCGCCCAAGGCCTCGACGCACAGGCCGCTGTCGTCGGCCAAAGCGGGCAGGCCGCTAAGGTCGGCCGCGGCGCGGGCCTTGAGGTCGGCATTGTCGATGAAGGTGGTGCCGATCTCGTCCGGCTCGGGCAGATCGAGCTCGGCCGCCGAGACCGGCTCAATCCCATAGGGCCCGAGCAGTTCGCGAATCTCGCGGACCTTTCCCTCATTGTGGCTGGCGATGACCAGCCTGCCGGCGCCCAGTTTCCTCAACGCCCGGCGGCCCCAAGAACGGCCGCTTCCTGGGCGGCGAAGATGTCCGCGCAGCCGATCCGCGCCAGCCTGAGCAGCCGCAGCAGCGCTTCCTCGTCGAAGCATTCGCCCTCCGCGCTGATCTGCGTCTCGACCAGCAGGCCGTCGTCGGTCAGCACGAAATTGCCGTCGCAGCCGGCAGCGCTGTCCTCGGCATAATCGAGGTCGAGCACGGCATTGTCGTTGTGGATGCCGCAGCTCACCGCCGCTACCTTGCGCCGGATCGGGTCCGCCTCGATCGCCTTCTTCGCGAGCAGACCGTCGACGGCGAGCCTCAGCGCAACCCAGGCGCCGGAGATGGCGGCGGTGCGGGTGCCGCCGTCGGCCTGGATGACGTCGCAGTCGAGCGTCACCTGGCGCTCGCCCAGCGCTTCGAGGTCGACGACGGCGCGGAGCGAGCGGCCGATCAGCCGCTGGATCTCCTGCGTGCGTCCGGATTGCTTGCCTCCCGCAGCCTCGCGGCGTCCCCTGGTGTGGGTCGCGCGCGGCAGCATGCCATATTCGGCCGTGACCCAGCCGCGCCCCTTGCCGCGCAGCCAGGGGGGCAGATTGCTCTCGACCGACGCCGTGCACAGCACGCGGGTATCGCCGAAGCTGACCAGGCAGCTGCCTTCGGCGTGGCGGGTGAAGCCCGGCTCGATGACGATGGCGCGCATCTGGTCTGGCGCGCGGCCGGAAGGACGCATAAGATTCTCCGAAAACAGGGTCGGGGGCGGCCTTAGCCAAAGGCGCGGCCCCTTGCCACCCCTCCGTCGCGAAGGATCGGGATATGGCCGGTTTTCTGAAATATATGGGGCTGATCGGGATTTTCGTCGGCCTGATCTTCATGGCCCAGGGCGGCGGTATCCTGCCCTGGCCGGCGGGAAGCTTCATGGTCGGGAGCGTGCATTGGGTGTTCTATGGGGGAATATTGCTGGTCGTCGGCATCGGCCTCTACATGGCGAGCCGCTACATAAGGGAATGAGGTGTGAAAAAGACAGCCGTCTTGTTCATAGTCGCCTTGGCGATGCCGGCCGCCGCAACGTCGCCGCCGGGGCCGGCGCAACAGGTCGAGACCATCACGTTCGAGACCAGTTCCTGCGTGTTCGGCGCCTGTCCCGGCTATCGAGTGACGGTGAACAGCGAGGGCAGCGGTACTTTCGAAGGTGGGCGCTCAGGCACGGTGACGGGTACGCATGCCTTCCAGCTGGAGCCCGGCCGGTACCGGGCCTTCGCACGCCATTTGGCGCCGCTCCGCCCAGCCCGCGGCACGGTCCGCTATACGGGCGAGAGGTGCCGTTCCATGGACCTCGACCTGCCCTCGGCCGAGGTCACCTGGCGCTCCCGCCGGGGCACGCAGAGTCTGTTTTTCGAGTTCGGCTGCGACATGGACAGGAACCGCGCCATCTCGTCTCGCCTCCATAGAGCGCCCAGCCTGCTGCCGATCGAGGATTACATCCGGGCCGCGCGCTAGTCCGTCATTCCAGCTTTCGCTGGAATGACGAGTGACTATGCGCCGGGGGGCCGCATCACTACATGTCCGCCCATGGCAAGCAGCATCGGCGAGATGAGCGACCGCGCGCGGGACGTGTTCCGGATGGTGGTCGAGGCCTATCTGGAAAGCGGCCATCCGGTCGGCTCGCGCACCATCTCGCGCACCTCGAGCCTGAACCTCTCCCCCGCCTCGATCCGCAACGTCATGCAGGACCTCGAGGAATCGGGCCTGCTCGCGGCGCCGCACACTTCCGCGGGGCGGATCCCGACCGAGACGGGGCTGCGCCTGTTCGTCGATGCGATCATGCAGGTCGCCGAGCCGCGCCCCGAGGACCGCGCCGCGATCGAATCGCTGATCGACCGGGGCGGGCCGATCGAGGAGGCGATCGCCAACGCCACCGCAGCGCTCTCCGGCATGTCCGCCTGCGCCGGCATCGTGCTGGTGCCCAAGCAGGAGCCGGCGCTGAAGCAGCTCGCCTTCGTGCCCCTCTCGGCGGCCCAGGCAGTCGCGGTGGTCGTGGGAAGCGATGGCAGCGTCGAGAATCGCGTCATCGATCTGCCGCCCGGCGCCACGCCCTCCACCCTCGCCGAGGTCGGCAATTATGTCAGCGCGCGCCTCTCCGGCCTGACCCTGCGGGAGGCGCAGGCGCGGCTCGCCGAGGAGATCGGCGACGGCAGGGCGGCGCTGGACAAGGCGGCGCAGGCCTTGGTGGCGCAGGGGCTGGCGCTCTGGTCGGAAGACGGGGCGCGGCGGCCGGTGCTGATCGTGCGCGGCCAGGCCAACCTCATCGACGACAGCGCCGCCGCCGATCTCGACCGCGTCCGCCAGCTGCTCGAGGAGCTCGAGGGCAAGGAGGAGATCGCCCGCCTGCTCGGCCGCGCCCGCGACGGCGCGGCGATGAAGATTTTCATCGGATCGGAAAATGAGATGTTCGCGTTGTCGGGTTCGTCGGTTATCGCGGCGCCCTATCGCGGCCATGACGGCAGGCTGGTCGGAGTCGTCGGGGTGATCGGGCCGACCCGGTTGAACTATGCGCGCGTGGTTCCCATGGTGGATTTCACGGCCAAAACCTTATCGAGATTGCTGGGATGAACGAAGAAGACGAGAAGATCGAACTGGAAGGCGAGATCGATTTCGGCGGCGGCATGAACGTCGACCGGCTGGGCGAGCTCGAAAAGGAGCTGGAGCAGGTGCGCCAGCACGCCCTCTACGCCCAGGCCGAGACGCAGAACGTGCGCCGCCGGCTCGAGCAGGAGAAGGTCGCCGCCGCCCAATATGCGGCCACCGCCTTCGCCCGCGACATGTTGAGCGTGAAGGACAATATGGTGCGCGCGCTCGACGCGATCCCCGAGGAGATGCGCGATGACGAACGCATCAAGGGGCTGATCGCCGGCCTCGAGGCGACGGGCCGCGAGCTCGACAGCGCCTTCCAGCGCCACGGCGTCGCCCGCATCGAGGCGATGGGCAAGCCGCTCGACCCGCATTTCCACCAGGCGATGCTGGAAGTGCCTTCCGACGAGGAGCCCGGCACCATCGTCCAGGAGATGCAGGCCGGCTACACGATCAAGGAGAGGTTGCTCAGGCCGGCTCTGGTGGGGGTGGCGAAGAAGGGCTGAGGCGACCGAAAGCTACGCCAATGTCCGCACTCCCGCGAAAGCGGGAGTCCAGACTGGCGGTCGCGCAGAAAGAAAAAGCTGGATTCCCGCGTTCGCGGGAATGACGATGGCAGGATGCGCAAGCTCCTCCCCCTCGTCCTGATTCTCGCCGGCTGCGTCACCGTGCCACCGCGCGCGGCGGCGCCCGCTTATGCCTGGGCGACCTTCGACGGCACCGCGATCACCGGCTCGGGCGCCTCGGGCCTCGCCGACCGCGCGCGCGGGCGGGCGCTCACCATCGAGGATCCGGCGCGGATCGCTTCGATCACCAAGCTGGTTGTGGCGCTCGGGGTGATGCGGCTGGTCGAGCAGGGCAGGCTGGACCTCGACCGCGACGTTTCCGATTATCTCGGCTGGACCCTGCGCAACCCGGCGTTCCCGGACCGGCCGATCACGCTCAGGCTTTTGCTCTCGCACCGCTCTTCCCTCAAGGACGACATCGAATATTGGGCGATTCCCCTCGGCACGACTATGCAGCAGGCGCTCGCCAATCCCGCCGCCTTCGATTCCGCCCACCCGCCAGGCAGCCGATTCCGTTATGCCAATCTCGGCTTCCCGGTTATCGCCTCGGTGATGGAGAAGGCGTCGGGCGAGCGCTTCGACCGGCTGATGGAGCGCCTCGTGCTGCGCCCGCTCGGGCTCGACGCCTGCTTCAACTGGACGACCTGCTCGGACGCCGCGATCGCTCGGGCGGCGGTGCTCTATGCGCCCGACGGGACGGTGCTGCGCGACGACCTGCGCGGCCGGCGGCCCGAATGCCCGGTGCTGGGGCCGCCCGCTTGCGATCTCGCCGCCTATCGCCTGGGGGACAATGGCGCGCTCTTCTCGCCTCAGGGCGGTCTGCGCATATCGGTTCGCGACCTCGCGAGGGTCGGGCAGCTGCTGTTGAACCGGGGCCGGCCGTTGCTCGACGAAGCCAGCTTCCGGACGATGACAGGCTCGGCGTGGAGCTACGATGGGAGCAACGGCGAAACCGAGGGCGGCTTCTATTGCGCCTATGGGCTCGCCGTGCAGCTCCTGCCCAGGCTCGTGCCGGGCTGCCGCGACGATTTGTTCGGTGGCCGGGCAATGATCGGCCATGCTGGCGATGCCTATGGTCTGCGCTCGGGCCTCTGGATCGATGCGGGCACGGGGACCGGCATCGCCTTTTTCGCCACCGGCAATGGCGAAGACCCGCCGCGCGGCCGCCGCTCGGCCTATCGGGCAATCGAGGAGGAGCTGGTGGGACGGCTCGGGCGCTAGATAAAGTTCGAGCCGGATTGAGGCTCCAGTTCCCCGGCGAAAGCCGGGGCCCAGTTACGGACTCAGACCTGGACCCCGGCTTTCGCCGGGGAACGAATCCGTCCTGGGAAAACCGCCCTCTAGATCCCCGCATACCATTCGTAATCGCCGACATCCTCCCAATAGCCGCCGCGGCCGCCGTGGAGGCCGGCGAGGCTGTCGCGCGCCTCGATCCGCATCAGATATTTGGCGTGCTTGTAGCCGAGCTGGCGCTCGACGCGGAGCCGCAAGGGTGCGCCGTTGGGGATTGGGAGCAGGCGGTCGTTGAGCGCCCAGGCGAGGATGGTCTGCGGGTGGAAGGCGTCGATCAGGTCGATGCTCTCGTAATAAGGCCGGCCGCCCGAGCGGTCGGCGCAGTGGAAGACGATGTAGCGGGCGTCGCCCTGCAGGCCCGCGGAATCGAGCAGCAGCGACAGCGGCACGCCGGTCCATTTGCCGATCGCCGACCAGCCCTCGACGCAATCGTGCCGGGTGATCTGGGTGCGCCGCGGCATCCGGCCTATCTGGCCGAGCGACAGCGACAGCGGGCGGCGGACGAGGCCGTCCACCGTCAGCCGCCAGTCGGCGAAGCGGCCGGCGGCGAGGCGCTGATAATCGGGCGTGTCCGGGTTTGAAGTGCCGTTGGAGCGGAAGACGGGGGACATCTGGGCGGGCGAATATTCGCGGGCCATCGCCGAGCGGCTGGTGATCAGCCGCTGCGCGCCCATCGTCAGCCCCTCGCCGCCGCGCAGCAGATCGCGAAAGGCCGGGCTGGAGTTGAGTCGGTCGCAGCCGGCGAGCAACGCGCCGGCGCCGCCGACGATCAAGGTGCGCCGCGTGATCATTCGCCCTGCTCCTTTTCCACTTTCCAGCGGCCCGTGATCATCGCGCCGATCTGCCTGAGCGGCCCGGTCAACGCCACCATGACGAGGTGGACGAGGATGAAGCCGAGCAGCAGGAAGGCGCAGATGAAATGGATCGAGCGCGCCGACTGGCGGCCGCCGAACAGGTCGAGCAGCCAGGGCCAGGCGGCGTTCATCCCCGGCGACATGGTGAGCCCGGTCAGGATCACCACCGGCAGGACGAGGAACAGGATCCCGGCATAGCTCAGCTTCTGGAGCGTATTGTAGGCCAGCGCCGCCGCGCCCCGAGGGAAGCGGAGGCGCGCATGGTCCGCCACCTCGCGCCACAAATGGCGCGGCTTCAATTCGGCGCGGTGGGGCAGGAGGCCGCGCCAGTGGCGGTTGGCGAGGATCGTGATCCAGTAAGCGATCAGCCCGATCGCCAGCACCCAGGCGAAGGCGAGGTGCCAGCGCCGGCCGGCGGCGAGGCTGTAGGTGGAGGGAATGGTCGCCCAGCCCGGAAAGGCATGGCGCCGGACGGTGCCGCTCCAGTCGGTGCGATGGCCGAGCACGCCCGTCGTCGGCAGGGTCAGCGATCCGACCCGCAAATAGCCGCTGTCGGCCGTCGAGCCGATCTCGAGCCAGGCATAATCGGAATTGGCGCCATATTCGCCCCAATAGAGCCGCGGATGGGCGTTGAAGATCATCAGCCCGCTCATCAGCAGGACGAATACGGTGAGCGCGTTCAGCCAGTGCCAGATCCGGGTCGAGAGCCGGTGGCGGGTGACGGTCTCGGGGGGCTCGGCCGCCGCTTTGTCCTCGTCCGCTTCCATGGCGGTGCAAGCATAGCAGCTTAGAAGCGCGGCGCGCGCCCGAATTTCCTCCCCTGCTTTTGCAGGGGAGGGGGACCGCACGTAGTGCGGTGGAGGGGCTTCTTCCGGCCAAGAAGCCCCTCCACCAGGCTTCGCCTGGTCCCCCTCCCCTCGAAAGCGAGGGGAGGAAATTGGAGCCGGGCTTGACAGGGCGGCCCGGCGCGACGACCTTGGCGGGCGATGCGCAAGATGATCGCCTCCCTCTATTATTATCGGCTCGCCCGGGCGGGACCGATCTGACGCGCGCTTAACAAGCCGGGATTTCAGATTTCACCCCGTCCGGAACCCCGGGCGGGGTTTTTCTTTGCGAGGAACGACCCCATGCCGACCGAAGAGACGATCGAAGCGAAGAGCGCGCCGCCGCCGGGCGCCGCTGCCGACTGGACGATCCCGCAGAACTGGGATCGGTTCACGGCCGGGGAGCATCGCGTCTGGGACACGCTCTTCGCTCGCCAGCAGGAGGCGCTGAAGGGGAGGGCGGTGACCGATTTCTTCCGCGGCCTCGACGTGCTGCGCCTGTCGCGGCCCGGAATCCCCGAGCTCGACGAGCTCAATGAGCGGCTCCATGCGCGCACGGCCTGGACGATCGTCTCGGTCCCCGGCCTGGTCCCCGACGACATCTTCTTCGAGCATCTGTCGAAGCGCCGCTTCCCGGCCGGCAATTTCATCCGCGCCGCCGACAGCCTCGATTATATCGAGCAGCCAGACGTCTTCCACGACGTCTTCGGCCATGTCCCGCTCCTCGCCCAGCCCGCGGTCGCCGATTTCATGCAGGCGATGGGTGCCGAGGGGCTGGCGGCGATGCGCGCCGGCGCGCTGCACCGGCTGGCGCGGCTCTATTGGTACAGCGTCGAATTCGGCCTCGCGCTCGAAAATGGCGAGACCCGCATCTACGGCGCCGGCCTCCTCTCAAGCTTCGGCGAGAGCCGCTTCGCGCTGGAGAGCGACAAGCCGCGGCGCTCGCCCTTCGACCTCAGGCAGGTGCTGCGCACCCGCTACCGCTCCGACGCCTTCCAGGAAGCCTATTTCGTGATTCCCAGCTTCGAGGCTTTGCTCCGCCTGCTCACCGGCGCGGAGCTCTCCGGGCTCTATTGCGCGCTCGCGGCCGAACCGGACCTGCTGCCCGCGGCCCGAACGTGACCGTGCCGACCCGGCGCTCGCGCTCGGTCTCGTCGGGCAGGAGCTCGATATCGACGAGCTCCTCGCGCTCCGTTGGGCGGCCGTAGTCGCGGATGATCCGCGCGGTCACCCGCTGCGCGCCATTGGGGCTGAGCCGGTCGGCCGCGAAGACGTTGGCGCGGATCTCGTAGGCGCCCGCGGGCGCGCGGCGCAGCAGATATTCCTCCGGCCCATAGCCTTGGGTCATGTCGTTGGAGAGGCGGCCGCCGATCGCCGTGCGCGGGTTGGAAAAGATGGCGCGCTCGCCGCCCGGCTCGTCCACCCACAGATCGACGTCGCTCGCCTCGGTCTGCCATTCGATCGTCACGCGCAGGTCGAAGTCGAGCAAGGCGATCAGCCGCGCATCGAGGCCGATGTCCCGGCCGCCCAATGCGCGGAAGCGCGGGACCAGCCGGTTCGCCTCGATGAGCGAGATCATCTCGATCCCCTGATAGGCGCCGTCCCAGGGCGTCATCACCACCTCGGTCAGCAGAGAAATCGCGCGGGCCAGGTCGGCGCGCGCCTGCGCCGCCGGCGCGCCTTGCGCCCGCCGCGCCAGGGCCAGCGCCAGATTGCGGCGCGGCTGCGGCCTATCGTCCTCGGCGGCGAGCAGCCGTTCCAGCAGCCAGATTGCGCGCTCGGTCTCGCCGTAGCGCAGCAGCCGGTCGGCGACGATCGCCAGCGTTTGATTGTTGCGCGTCGGCAATTCGAGCGCGCTCAGGAGATAGGCGATCGCGTCGGCGCGCCGGCCGCTCCGCCAAGCCCAGTCGGCGACGTCGAGCCAGAAAGCGGGCAGGTCGCCATGCTCGCGCTGCTGCTCGGCGAAGACTCGCTCCCGCGTCGCCGGCGTCGTTGCGTCCAGCGCCTGCAGATAGGGCCGGTCGGGCTTCCAGGGCTCGAGCGCGATCGTGCCGCCTCTGCTCCGGCCGGCCTCGCCTGCCTGCCCGACCATGGCGACCGGCGCGGCGCTGGCGCTGTTGCCGCCGCGCATGCGCGTCCCCGTCACCATGACGCTCCGCTCGTCCGCCTCCGCGGACGGCGCGAGCATTCTTTCCTGCATCGGGGGCGAGATCGGCACCGGCATCGGCGGGGGGATCGAAACAGGTCCGTCGTCCTCGCGGTCGCGCGGCCGGGTCCGGCGCGGCGCACTGAAGCGCGTGGCGTACCATTGCCGCATCTCGCGCCACTCGCCCAGCACGGTTTCCAGCCGGCCGGCGCGCTGGCTCGCTTCCTGCTCCGCCATCTGCGCGCGGACTTGGCTGTAGGTTTCGCGCCATTCCGCGGGCGCGCCGGCGGGTGGCTCGATCCGCGCCTGGGCATAATCGCGGCCATTTTCCAGCACGATGAAGGAGACGTCGGGGCTCGCCACCGAATAGCGGCGCGAGAAATCCACCACGGAGTCGCGGCTGCGCTCGTCGCTCGCCGCGAGCAAAGCGACTCGCTCGGCCGCCCAGAGCGCGCCGGGGCCGTCGCCGGAGCTCTCCGTACCCGGGCGCGTATAGACGCGCCGGGTTTCGCCGCCGGACAGGCCGGACAGGCTCACGACGATGTCGCCCCGCGCCGGCATCGGCCCGACGATCCGCCAGCTGTTCACGCCGCCGTCGAGCAGGCTGTAGTCGATTGCGGCGCCGCCCGTCGTCCGTACGTCCAGGACGCGCGGCAGCCGCCGGGTCAGCCGAAGGAGCACCTCTTCCGGCTGGCGAATACTCAGGTCGAAGGCCTCGCCGCCAGCGCTCCGGGCGAGCGCGCCGAGCCAGGCGCGGTCGGCGTCGCGCGCGGTCGATACGGCGAAGAGCGCGCAGCCGGGCCGGACCGTCTCTCGCCGGTCGATCGTCGCCAGCCCGTCGCTGAACAAAAGGCAGGTGCCGGCCAGCCGCGTGCCAGCGAGCCCGGCGAAGCTGGTCGCGCCGCGATAGCGCACCGCGCGCAGCCGCCGGACGAGCGCGTCGGCATCGGGGATGCGCACCCGCTCGATCCCGCCGCTGTCGAACAGGACGAGCTCGATCGCCCGAGGCCGCGCCTGCTCCAGGTAGCGCCGGGCGAGGCGAATCTCGGCGTCAAGGTCGTCGTCGGCGCGCGACAGCGAGCGGTCCCAGAGGATGGCGACGCTGCGCGTCGGCGCGGTCGGGCTGCCATACCCCAGCACCCTGTCCGAAATCGTGAAGAAACGCTCGCCGTTCGAATGGCGGCTGATCTGGAGGGCCGGTCCCTCGCTCGCGCTAATGCCGATGCCGCCGTCCAGCCGGGCCTCGCGCCGATCCAGCGTGAAGCGTTGCACGCCGCCTTCGTCGCGAAAGATATAGGGGGCGCCGGCGATGCTGAGCCCCTGCCCGGCGGGGCCGACCACTTCCAGCTCCATGGTCAGCCGGCCGATCTCGCCGGTATCGTGGAACGGCAGGACATAGCCGCGCCCCGGATCGAGCGGGGTGACGAAGGTGAGGCGGATGGTGCGGCCGCCGCCGGGCGGTATCGGGAAGACGCGGGTACGGAAGACGTTGTCGCGGCCGACTTCGGCGAGGCCCGGATCAATCCGCCCGCGCACCAGCCTTTCATAGGCGATCCGGGCCTGGCGCTGGTCGACCAGCACGCCCTCGATCATGCGGTCGCCGATATCGAGCGCATAGCCGGTCACCACCGAGCCCGCGGGCATCGCCAAGGTGAAGTCGCCCTCCAGAATCTCGCGGCCGGGATTGGCGAAGCGCGCGGTGATGACGGTTTCGGCGATCGTCCCGCGGATGCGCACTCGCACGTCGAGCGTCTCGATCCCGAGCTTGCGGACCGCCGCCTCGCTGTCGATCCCCGCCACCCGGGCAGTGAGGCTGGGGCTGGGGCTGGGGCTGGGGCTGGAGCCCTGGGCGAAGGCGGTGCCCGCGAACGGCGGCAGGGCCAGCAGCAGGAGGCAGAGGCGGATCAACGCGCGCTTCGAACAGGGCATCAGAGACTCCAAGCAACAAGGTGCGCATCCTATGCCGGGCGCGCCCGTCCGCCAAGTCCTTTGTTATATTGTATCATTGTGGGCCGCCCGGGACGGCTCAGATGTCTTCGTGGACCATATCGACCTCGCGCACGCGGCGCTTCTGGCGGGCGGTATCGACGAGCCGGCGGAGCATCTCGCGGCGTTCGCGCGCGCGCTTGATGTCAGGCAGCAGGAGGTCGCCGCCGCGGGTGGTCTCGTCGCTCGAGGTGACGCTGATCGTGCCGATGTCGGCCATCTGGTTGACCAGGGTGAAGTTGATCCTGACGTCCTTGACCCGGTAGAGCTCGACCTCGTCGATGCTCTTGATGAAAATGCCGCGGCGGACGATCAGCCGCTCCTCGGTGACCTCAAATCTGGCGGCGACGTTCTGGAACCATTTCCAGACGGCTATGGCCAAGGCGGCGACGGTCAGCGCCAGCCAGTACATGCCGACATTGGCCAGATTGAGGGCCCAGAGCACGATCCCGGCGAGGCCGAGCAGGACCGTCCCCCAGCCGGCGAGCGTGCCCATCAGCCAGCCCCTGGTGGACGGCCGGAAGGTGTCGAGCGGCGCTTCCATAGATCGTCTCCCCGATTTGACCTGAGGCTAGCATGCGCGGCGCGGAAAGGAAGTGGGGTTCGATTTGTTAATCTCCGTGCGGGCCTTAGAAGGGACATGTGCGGACGGGAGAGGAAGATGAAGCTGCGAATTTCCTTCGCCGCATTTTGCCTGGCCCTTTCGGCCATGCCGTCGGCCGCCTTGGCATGCCGCGTGCGTCCGCCGCCGCTTATCCCGATCGACCTCGCCAGGACGCCCTATGAGGCCGTTGCCCTTGCCGAGGTGGTATCTCACGATCAGGGCGGCGCGCAGATACGCTTCATCACGCTTTTCGACGGAGGGGTTGACCAGGCTACCCTGAGGATCGGTTCCGACGGCCCCCAGGCGGAAGTCGTCGTGTCGAGCTGCGGTCCGCCGGGCCCGGCTGTGGTGACGGGCGACCGGATCGTGGTCCTACTCGGGCGCAACGCGGGCCGCCAGCATGCGATCGGTTGGATGATGCTGGCGGATGCGGAGCGCAACGACGAATTCTTCCCGCGTTTCCTTGCCGAGCGCCGGCCCATGGCGCGGCGCCGGTTGGCTGCGCGCTGGCGCGAGGTCAACCGCAACAACGGGCCGGTGCCGACGACCGATCCGGCGCGCTGGATGGCACCCTATGCAGGGTCGCTCGAGCTGAGGGGGTGGGAAGGGACGACGCGCGCGGAATTCGAGGTCGCCGGCGACGGACGCGTCGTCGGGTGCCAGACTTATCAGCCGGGCCCAACCGTCGCCCGCGACGCAATTCTCTGCCGACGCCTCGGGCGCCAGCGATTCCAGCCACCCATCTTCGCCCGCGAACGCCGGGGCCATTACGAGGTCCGCTGGAACGAGCAGGTCGGTACGCGCCGCTAGATATCGCCGCCGGTCGGCACCAGAGTGGCGGAGATGGTCGCCGGGTCGCCGCGTTCGAAATGGAGGATGAGGGCGATGCGGCCGCCGGCGGGGACGCTCCGGTCGATGTCGAAGAGCATCAGGTGCCGCCCGCCCGGCCGGAAGCTCAGCGTCTCGCCGTCGCGCACCGCGAGCCGCTCGATCGGCCGCATCGAGGTCATATTCCCGTGCGCCATCGTCTCGTGCAGCTCGATCCGGCCCGCTTGCGGCGAGCTGACCGACAACAAGGCGCCGCGGTCGCCGGTGACCCGATAGTCGAAATAGCCGGCCGCCGGGCGCCCCGGGACTGCGTGCAGGCGCACGATCGGCCCGGCTGTCGCCGAGGCTGTATTGGTGACGCCCGCATTGTGATCATTATGGGCCGCCTGGCCGCACGCGGAGAGGGCCAGTAATATGGCCAGGACTGAAACAGTACTTCGCATGGCGCGCCCCTTAGGGGCCTGCGGTTCTTGTCGCAACCAAAACGCCTCCTATATCGCCTGCAACACGCCGGTGCGGACGCTCGAAAAGGGGCCGCGCGGGCAGCATCTGTTTTGAGGGGCCAAGAGGTAGAAACATGGCAAGAGTGATCGGAATCGATCTCGGCACCACCAACAGCGCGGTCGCTGTGATGGAGGGGGGCAAGCCCAAGATCATCGAAAATGCGGAGGGCGCGCGCACGACGCCGTCGGTCGTCGCCTTCACCAAGGAAGGCGAGCGGCTGATCGGCCAGCCGGCCAAGCGCCAGGCGGTGACCAATCCCGACAATACGGTGTTCGCGGTCAAGCGGCTGATCGGCCGCCGCTTCGACGATCCGATCACCAAGAAGGACACCGAGCTCGTCCCCTACAAGATCGTCAAGGGCGCCAACGGCGACGCCTGGGTGCAGGCGGGCGGCAAGGATTATTCGCCCAGCCAGGTTTCCGCCTTCATCCTGCAGAAGATGAAGGAGACCGCCGAGGCCTATCTCGGCGAGACCGTCCAGCAGGCGGTGATCACCGTCCCCGCTTATTTCAACGACGCCCAGCGCCAGGCGACCAAGGATGCCGGGCAGATTGCGGGCCTCGAAGTGCTGCGCATCATCAACGAGCCGACCGCGGCGGCGCTCGCTTATGGCCTCGACAAGCAGGACGGCAAGACGATCGCGGTCTACGACCTTGGCGGTGGCACCTTTGACATCTCGATCCTCGAGATTGGCGACGGCGTCTTCGAGGTGAAGTCGACCAACGGCGACACCTTCCTGGGCGGCGAGGATTTCGACGCCCGGATCGTCGATTTCCTGGCGGACGAATTCAAGAAGGCCGAAGGGATCGACCTGAGGTCCGACCGGCTCGCGCTGCAGCGCCTCAAGGAGGCGGCGGAACGCGCCAAGATCGAGCTTAGCTCGGCGCAGACCACCGAGGTCAACCTGCCCTTCATCACCGCCGACGCGACCGGGCCAAAGCACCTCGTCAAGGCGATCAGCCGCGCCGACCTCGAAAAGATGGTCGAGGCGCTGATCAAGCGGACGCTCGATCCGTGCAAGAAGGCGCTGACCGACGCCGGCGTCAAGGCGGCCGACATCGACGAGGTCGTCCTGGTCGGTGGCATGACCCGCATGCCCCGCGTGCGCGACGTCGTGAAGGACTTCTTCGGCAAGGAGCCGCACACCGGGGTCAATCCCGACGAGGTCGTCGCGATGGGCGCGGCGATCCAGGCCGGCGTGCTGCAGGGCGAGGTCAAGGACGTCCTGCTGCTCGACGTGACGCCGCTGTCGCTCGGCATCGA
This sequence comes from Allosphingosinicella sp., assembly GCA_035629975.1. GTDB lineage: Bacteria > Pseudomonadota > Alphaproteobacteria > Sphingomonadales > Sphingomonadaceae > Allosphingosinicella. The sequence goes on from DASQLN010000025.1 coordinate 39,665, forward strand.
AACGCTTGGCGGCGTCTTCACCCGGATGATCGACCGCAACACCACCATCCCGACCAAGAAGACGCAGACCTATTCGACCGCCGAGGACAATCAGAATGCGGTGACGATCCGCGTCTTCCAGGGCGAGCGCGAAATGGCGGCGGACAACAAATTGCTCGGCCAGTTCGATCTGGTCGGAATCCCGCCAGCGCCGCGCGGCGTGCCGCAGATCGAGGTCACCTTCGACATCGACGCCAACGGCATCGTCAACGTCCAGGCCAAGGACAAGGGCACCGGCAAGGAGCAACAGATCCGCATCCAGGCCTCGGGCGGCCTTTCGGACGCCGACATCGAGAAGATGGTCCAGGAGGCCGAGCAGTTCGCCGACGAGGACAAGAGCAGGCGCGAGGCTGTCGAGGCGAAGAACGGCGCCGAGAGCCTGATCCACTCCACCGAGCAGCAGCTCAAGGAGCATGGCGACAAGATCGACGAAGCCCTCAAGACCGAGATCGAGGCCGCGATCGCCGAAGCGAAAACCGCGGTCGAAAGCAACGAGACCGAGGCGATCAAGGCCAAGTCCGAAGCGCTCGCCCAGGTCGCGATGAAGATGGGCCAGGCGATCTACGAGAAGGACCAGCAGGCGGCCGCCTCGCCGGGCGCCGAAGCGCCCGCGGGCGAAGCGGAAGCTGCGGCCGGTGGCGGTGACGAGGAAGTCGTCGACGCCGAATTCTCCGAAGTCGACGAAGGCAATAAGGGCTGATGGAGCGTGCCTCCCACCGTTCGTGCTGAGCCTGTCGAAGGACTTTCCTTTCTTTCCACCCGTGGTGAAGAAGGAAAGGGCTTCGACGGGCTCAGCCCGAACGGTCTGGGGGGCGTGGGGGCGCCGGTATGACTGAAGCCGATTATTATTCCCTGCTCCAGGTCGAGCGGACCGCCGATCCGGGCACGATCAAGGCCGCCTATCGCAAGCTCGCCATGGAATGCCATCCGGACCGCAACGGCGGCTGCACCGACGCGGAGGCCAAGTTCAAGGCGCTCTCCGAAGCCTATGAATGCCTGAAGGACCCGCAGAAGCGCGCCGCCTATGACCGCTTCGGCCACGCCGCCTTCCGCAACGGCCAAAGCGGGGGCAATGGAGGCGCGCAGGATTTCGGCTCCTTCGCCGACATTTTCGACAATATCTTCGGCGAGTTCATGGGCGGCGCCCAGCAGGGAGGCCGCGGCCGCTCCAACGTCCGCCGCGGCTCGGACCTTCGCTACGATCTCGAAATCGGGCTCGACGACGCCTTTCACGGCCGGCCGGTCGAGCTCCAGGTCGATACCACCGCGCCCTGCGCGCCCTGCCAGGGCTGGGGCGCCAAGGCCGGCACCTCGGCCAGCACCTGCCAGATGTGCGGCGGCCGCGGCCAGGTCCGCGCGCGCCAGGGCTTCTTCGTGGTCGAGCAGACCTGCCCCACCTGCCGCGGCGTCGGCGAAACCATCGCCGATCCCTGCCCCGCCTGCCGCGGCGAGGGCCGGGTCGAGAAGCGCAAGGCGCTCAAGGTCGATATCCCGGCCGGCGTCGACGAGGGTACCCGCATCCGCCTCGCCGGCGAAGGCGAGGCGGGCGTGCGCGGCGGCCCCGCCGGCGACCTCTACATCTTCATCCACCTGAAGCGGCACGACATCTTCCAGCGCGAGGGCACGACCCTGTTCGCGCGCTGCCCGGTCAGCTTCACCACCGCCGCTCTGGGCGGCACGATCGAGGTGCCCGGGCTCGACAAGCAGGCGCACGAGATCCGGATCCCGGCCGGCATCCAGTCGGGCAAGCAATTGCGCCAGCGCGGCGCCGGCATGCCGAGCATGAACGGCCGCGGCCGCGGCGACATGGTCATCCAGATCGAGGTCGAGACCCCGACCAAATTGAACGCCAAACAGCGCGAGATCCTCGAACAGTTCCGCGACACCGAGACGGGGGAGGAATGCCCGAACTCCAAGGGCTTCTTCCAGAAGATCAAGACGGTGCTGGGCGGCTAGCCTCGTCATTCCAGCGGAAGCTGGAATCTCCTTGCCTTCAAGACGTGGGATTCCAGCTTTCGCTGGAATGACGGTTACGGGCGGACGGGAATATTCAATCCCCGCTGCACCGCCGGCCGCGCGAGGCCGCGCTCCAGCCAGGCGGGGATGTTGCTCAGTCCGTCATAATCGACCAGCTCCCGCGCTTCGTAGAAGGTGATCAGGTTTCGCACCCAGCCAAGGGTGGCGATGTCGGCGATGGAATAATCGTCCATGATCCAGTCGCGCCCTTCGAGCCGCCTGTCGAGAACGCCCAGCAGCCGCTTCGATTCCGCGACGTAGCGCTCCAGCGGACGCCTGTCCTCGAAGTCCTTGCCGGCGAATTTGTTGAAGAAGCCGACCTGCCCGAACATCGGCCCGATCGCCCCCATCTGGAACATCACCCACTGGATGGTCCGGTATCGGTCCGCTGGATCGGCGGCGAGGAAGCGGCCCGTCTTCTCCGCGAGATAGATCAGGATCGCGCCCGATTCGAACAGGCCGAGCGGCTTCCCGCCGGGCCCGTCGGGGTCGATGATCGCCGGGATCTTGCCATTGGGGTTGAGCGAGAGAAATTCCGGCGTCCAGGTCAGGTTCTCGCCGATATTGATGAAGTGCGGCTCGTAGGGGAGGCCGGTCTCCTCGAGCATGATCGAGACCTTGACGCCGTTCGGCGTCGGCACGGAATAGAGCTGGAGCCGGTCGGGATAAACGGCGGGCCAGCGGGTCGTGATCGGGAATTGCGACAGATCGGCCATGAAAGTCTCCTCGACAGAGGCTCAAGATAGGGCATTATCGAGGGTGCAAAGGGGGGACGTCATGCATCGCATTCTCACCGCCTCGCTCCTGCTCGCCGCCGCGCCGGCACTGGCGCATCAGCCGCCGCCCGCCGGCGAGATCCGCGTCGAGCGGATCGCGCCCGGAATCGCCGTCCTGTTCGGCCGCGGCGGCAATATCGGCGTCTCCTACGGTGACGACGGCAACATCCTGATCGACGATCAATATGCGCCCGCGACGGCGCGCGTCGCCGCCGCGGTGGCCACGCTCGATCCGGATCCGATCCGCTACGTGATCAACACTCACTGGCATGGCGACCACACCGGCGGGAACGAGAATCTCGGCCGCGCCGGCACGGTCATCGTCGCCCACGACAATGTCCGCCGCAGGATGTCGATGGCGCAGGTGGTGCGCGGCGAGGCGGTGCCGGCCTCGCCCGGCGGCGCGCTGCCGGTGATCACCTTCAGCGAGACCCTCACCTTCCACCTCAACGGCGACGACATCCGCGCGATCCACGTCCACGACGCCCATACCGACGGCGATTCGCTGATCTACTGGACGCGGGCCAACGTGCTGCACATGGGCGACACCTATTTCAACGGCATGCTGCCCTTCATCGATCTGGATTCGGGCGGCTCGATCGACGGCGCCATCGTTGCGGTGGAAACGGGCCTCCGCCTCGCCAACGAGGAAACGCGGATCATCCCCGGCCACGGCCCGATGGCGCGCCGCGCCGATCTCGTCCGTTATCGCGACATGCTGGTCGGGATTCGCAACCGGATCGGCCAGGGCATCGCCGCCGGGCGGACGCTCGCGCAAATCCAGGCCGAAGGCCATGCCGATGCCTTTGGCCGCGAGACCGACTTCATCACGCCCGCCGCCTTCACTGAGACCGTCTACCGCAGCCTCACCGGCCCGCACGGCCCGACCCGCAACCACTGACGGCACAATCGGCCGCGCATCGGGAGGCAAATCAGGCGGTTTGCTGCCGTGCCCGAATAGCATATTCTGCAGCCGTGCCGCGGGGCTGCAGGGGAGAGGGGACGATGGAGCAATCGACCACGCCGAAGGTGCGCCGCGCGCGCCCGAAAGCGATCGCAGTGGATGGCCGCCTCGCCCGCCCCGGCCCCGTCCCGGTCCCGACGATCGTCTTGCCGCAACTGTTCGCGATGGGCGGCGAATATCCCGTCGCCGGCCCTGGCTCCGCGCAAGATGTGACGGCGATGGTGCAGACCTTCGCCGGCGCCGCGGCCTACGGCGCGCCCCGGGCGCGGGGCCAGATCCTGCAGGTCATCTCGAATCAGCCGCTGATGGCGCTGATCGGCCCGGCCTATGGCGGCGACGGCATCGAAACCATCGCTCTGCCCAATCTGGCGGGCCGCGCCGCGATCCTCGCGGAGCTCGGGCTGATGGGGAAGCAGACGCTCGGGATGAGCTGGCTGATCGCGGTCCAGGCGGCGCCCGGCGGCCCGCCGCTCGGCTCGCTCGCCTTGTTCGCCTCCGATATCGTCCCGCCCGGCTGGCTCGTCGCCGACGGATCGACGCTGCCCGTGCAAGAATATCCAGACCTGTTCGGCCTTATCGGCAACGCCTTCGGTGGCGAGGAGGTCGTTTTCAATCTCCCCAACCTCACCGGACGCACCCCGATCGGCGTCGGCGAGCCGCTTGGCCTGCCCGCCGTTTCACTCGGCCAAGCCGTCGCCGCGCCGCAGCCGGCGCTCGGCCTCACTTTCATCATCTGCGCCACCGGCGCTGCGCCGCCGCCGGCGGGGAACGGCGCCTTTCCGGTGACGTCCTTCGCAGGCCAGGTGGTGGCCTACGGCGCCGCGCAGCCGCCCGCGGGCTGGCTGTTCGCCGATGGCTCGCTGACCTCAATCTCCGCCAATCCGGGGCTCTTCCAGGCGATCGGCACCGCTTATGGCGGCGACGGCAAGACCAGTTTCGCTGTTCCGGACCTGCGCGGGCGAGTCGTCCTGGGCGCCTAGCCCTCGCCGAATACCCGCCCGAAGATCGTGTCGATGTGCCGGTAATGATAATCGAGGTCGAACTGGGCCTCGATCTGCTCGGGCGCGAGCAGGGCGGTGACCTCCGGTTCGTCCTTGAGCAGCTTCATCAAGCTGAGCTTGCCGTCCGCTTCCCAGACCTTCATCGCCTCGCGCTGGACGAGCCGGTAGGCGTCCTCGCGGCTGGCGCCGGCCTGAGTTAAGGCGAGCATGACCCGCTGCGAATGGATGAGGCCGCCCATGAGGTCGAGGTTGCGCCGCATCCGATCGGGATAGACGGCGAGCTTGTCCATCAGGCCGGTCAGCCTGGCGAGCGCGAAATCGAGGGTGATCGTGGCGTCGGGGCCGATGAAACGCTCGACCGAGGAATGGCTGATGTCGCGCTCGTGCCAGAGCGCCACATTCTCCATCGCCGGATTTACCGCCGAGCGGACCATCCGCGCGAGGCCGGTCAGATTCTCGCTGAGCACCGGGTTGCGCTTGTGCGGCATGGCCGAGCTGCCCTTCTGCCCGGCCGCGAAATATTCCTCCGCCTCGAGCACCTCGGTGCGCTGCAGATGACGGATTTCGGTCGCCAGCCGCTCGACCGACGAGGCGATCACGCCCAAGGTCGCGAAGAACATTGCGTGCCGGTCGCGCGGGATGACCTGGGTGGAAACGGGCTCGACCGCGAGGCCCATCTTCGCCGCGACGTGCGCCTCGACGCGCGGATCGACATTGGCGAAAGTGCCGACCGCGCCCGAAATAGCGCAGGTGGCGATCTCGGCCCGCGACGCCACCAGGCGGGCGCGATTGCGCGCGAATTCCGCATAGGCCTGCGTCAGCTTCAGCCCGAAGGTGACCGGCTCGGCATGGATGCCGTGGCTGCGGCCGATGGCGGGCGTCAGCTTGTGCTCGACGGCGCGGCGCTTCAGCACCGCCAGCAATTCGTCCAGGTCGGCGATGAGGATGTCGGCGGCCCAAGAGAGCTGCACGGCGAGGCAGGTATCGAGCACGTCGGAGCTCGTCATCCCCTGGTGGAGGAAGCGCGCCTCCGGGCCCACCTGCTCCGCGACCCAGGTCAGGAAGGCGATCACGTCATGCCTGGTGACCGCCTCGATCGCATCGATCGCGGCGACGTCGATTTCGGGCTTGGTCGCCCACCAGTCCCGGACCTTGGCGGCGGCCTCTTTCGGAACCACGCCCAGCTCCGCCATCGCGTCGAGCGCATGCGCCTCGATCTCGAACCAGATGCGGTAGCGCGTCTCGGGCTGCCAGATCGCGGTCATGGGGGGGCGGGCGTAGCGGGGGACCATAAGCGGCGCCTAGCAACGGCGGGGGCAGGGCGCAACGCGGGGCTTATTTGCGGCTCAGCCCAGCCCCCAGCGGTAGCGCCCGGTGATCGGCGAGGCGGTGAGCCCGTCCTCTTCCCGCGTTCCCGCGCCGATATTGTGGAGGATCAGCCAGCCGCCGGGCCCGCGCCGGTCCGAGACCAGGCCGATATGGGGGCTGCGATCGTCGACCAGCGAGGTGAAGATTTCGCCGGGCCGCCAGCCCGCGGCGCCCCGCGGGATGGGCAGCGCCGCGCCCCGTCGCGAGAGGAAGGTCGCCAGGTTCGGCACGCGGCGATGGTCGATATTGGAATCGGGACGGCTGAGGCCCCAGCGCCTCGGATAGGCGCCGAACGCCGCGCGCATGTCCGCATTGACCAGGGCCTGCAGATCGACCCCGAACGCGTCCCGATAGGCGCGGACGACCACGTCGGTGCAGGTCCCCCGCTCGCGCGGCACGTCGCCATTGGGGAAGGGGAGCCTGGCATAAGCGGCGTCGTAGCGGATCGTGACGCCGATCTGCCGGCGCGCGGCGGCGAGCAGCCGCTTCACCTTTTCCGGCTGGTTCGTGTCGATTTCGACGCTTGCGGGACGGCTCCTGTCGCAGCCGGCCAGGACGAGGCCCGCGCCCGCGCCCAGCATAAGCGACCGGCGATCGAAGTTCATCATGCGGACACCATAACTCACGCATCCTCGTCCGACCACGCCCGCAACCGGCGATTTGAACGATCGATCAAATGGCTTGACAATGACTTGATCGACCGTTCAACTCGAAGCCGAAAGGATTCCGCATGTCGCTTCTGGCCGCGCTGACGATGTTGAGCTCGATGACGGCGGTTTCGATCATCGATCCCGTTGTCGAAGCCGCGCCCGACGGTGGGAACGCCTCCCTCTATTTCGTGATCCGCAATTCGAGCGGCAGCGAAGACCGGCTCGTCGGCGTCACCTGCGCCTGCGCCGAGCGGATCGAGATCCACAATATCGCCGGCGCGGGCAGCGGCCGGCGGATGGATGTCGAGCCATCGCTCGCAATGCCGCCGTCGCGGCTGGTTGAGGTCGCGCCCGGCGGGTCGCGCCATCTGATGCTGATCGGGCTCAGGCGCCCGCTGGTCGCCGGGCAGTCGGTGTCGATGACCTTCCGCTACGCCAGCGGCGGCGACGACACGCGCGACGTGCCGGTGGTCGCGGACAGCCGCGCCGCCTGGGCTTCCGCGCTGGCCCAGCCCCGGCCGCCCCGCCTGGCGGCGATGGCCTTTCTAGCCGGGTCGTGCTGGCGCGGCACCTTCCCGGACGGCCGCCGGACCGACACCCACTGCTTCTCGCCCATCTACGGGGGCAATTTCCTGCAGGACCATCATGTCGTCGAAGGCGCGGCGACGCCTTATTCGGGGTACAGCCTCTACCATTACGACGTGATGGGCCGGTCGATCAGCTACCAGTATCGCGCGTCGGACGGGTCTGTGAGCGGCGGCGCCGCCAGGCCGACCGCCAATGGCCTCTCCTTCCCCGCCGAGACCCACCGCACGCGCGACGGCCGCGAGACCACGATCCGCAGCTCCTGGACCCGCGACGGCGCCGACGCCTATGTCGTCCTCTCCGAAGCCCGGCGCGGCGGCCGCTGGCGCGAGCTGTGGCGGATGCGCATGGTGCGAACGGGGCCGACGCCCCGCTAGATCAGCCCCTCCGCCTGGGTGGAAAGCGGATGCGTGTCCGGTTTGCTTCGAGCCCGCCTGTTGCCTAATCCGTGCTGGTGGAGTTCGTGGCATGGCTCGCAGGGGATTTGATCCTTACGGCAATTGTCCTGTTGTGGGCAAAATGGTCGAAGCTTGACCTCGGTCTGCGAACGCCGGCCTTCCGCGGCCTATGGCCATGGATCGCGCTCTACGCAGCGTGGTATGCGGCTGAGTGCGCGATCTTCGCCGCTTTCCCGCCAGGAGAAGGTCCGGAGTGGCTCGACCGACTGCAGCAGCTCCCCTTGTTGGAAGAGCTTGTCCTGATGGTAGTAGTCGGCCCGGTGTTCGAGGAACTTCTTTTCCGGGGCGCCATGCTTTCCGCGCTGCTGCGCGGTTGGGGGATATGGGTTGCGGCGGCTGTGCCGAGCATCCTGTGGGGCCTCATCCATATCGGCTATGAACCCTGGTTTGTCGCGTCGATCACCGGATCCGGCGTGATCCTGGCGATCATAAGGTGGAAGAGTGGATCGCTATACGTGCCCTTATGCTTGCACGCGGCGGGCAATCTCTTCGTGACGCTTGATCCATATACCTGGTTCGCCGGTACGGTTTGAAGCCGGCCAGACACAGGAGTTACGGGGACACTATACTTAATTCAACCAACTGGCGTGAAGGGGTGCCGCACCCAACGTCGCGGCAATTAAGTATAGTGTCCCCGTAATGTAGGCTTAATCCTTTACCAGGCGTCCGAGAGGATCCTCTCCAGGGCGGCGCGGCTTTGTTTTTGCGCGGCGGCAGGAGCGGGCACCAGGCCGGCCCTCAAGATCAGCGCCTTCCAAAGGGCCCAGCCGCGCCCCCGGACCCAGGCGCTATCGTTCAGGTTCAGCGTGGAGCGGAAGGCATGCCGCGCCCGGCGCCCCATGGACGACCACGCCAATGCCAGATCGCATGCGGGATCGCCTATCGCCGCGCATCCGAAGTCGATCACCCCGGCCAATGCCCCGCTTTCGACGAGCAGGTTGCCGGCGCTGACGTCGCCGTGCACCCACATGGGGGGACCCTCGTGCTGCCCCGCCAGCGCCGCGTCCCAAAGCCGCGTCGCCGCCTTCGCATCGATCTCCGCCTCGAGAAGCGAGATGGCCTGACGCGCTTCCCCGTCATAGACCTGCAATGATCCGCCCCGGTGGAAATTGTCCGGCCCCGGCGGCGGCCCTCCTGCCGGATCTATGCGCTGCAGCGCATCGAGGAACAGTCCCAGGGAGCGAGCCAGCCGGCCCGAGCCGGAAACCTGTCTCATGGTGAGCGTCTTGCCCGGCAGCCATTCGTAAATCGACCAGCGCCAGGGATAGCCGTGAAGAGGCTGGCCCATCGCGACCGGCCTTGGAATCGGCAAGGGCAATTGAGGACCCAATATCGGAAGCCAGCGATGCTCCTTTTCGACCTGCGGGGCATAGAAGCTGGCGCTGGGCAGTCGAACGACCATGTCGTCGCCCAGGCGGAAGCTCCTATTGTCCCAGCCCATTGGCCGAACCGGGCGGATCGGGCGGTCGGCCCAGCGCGGAAATTGCGAGCGGAGCAGGCGCCGCACCAGGGCCGCATCAAGCTTCAACATGGCGGGCGTCCGTTCCATCCCGGGCATGGAGCACATCGCGGCCGCATCCGGTCAAGGGCATCTTGAAGATGTCCGGTCCGGGTCGAAAGCGGACAAAGTCAGGTGCAACGTCTGCGACTGCAACAGAGCGGCCGTCGAAGCCGCTGGCTGACCGTCGGCTGCTCTACCTTGCGAATCACTTTTCCGCTATATCGGGCGGGGGGCGCTTCGGCACCGAAGCGGCCGCACTTCTCGGGTGAAGCGGCGGCGGGCGCATCGGCGAGCGTTGCCGGTAGGCAAGGGAGGCAAGCGATGAGCGACGAAAGGTATCGCGCACCGGGTGGCTCCGCGCCCCCGCCCCAGGCTCCCCCGCACCCGCCCTACGCGGCCGCGGCGTCGCGGCCGACACCATGGGGCTGGATTGTCGCTGCCATTCTCGCTGTCGCGCTGATCGTGCTCATCTGCCTCTATTTCTTCACCGACGTTCTAAGCCGCCCCGCGAGCAACTCATTGGACAACCGCGGGTCATCCCCCAGCCAGTCCGGGGCAGGTTCGATGGTTTCGTCCGGCGGGAGCACTATGGGGCAAGGTTCCTTCCCATCGCCGACGACCGCCCCCCCGGCCACCCAGTTCAGCTCCGTGCCGACAGCAGCCGGACTCGTGGGAACCTGGAGCGACTCCTGTCCGGACTCGCGTGACAGCCTCACTCTCACGGCAGACGGCGGATATACGATGCCGGAAGGTGCGGGAACCTGGACTCTCGACGGCAGCACGGTAACTTTGAGCGGCGACGGGGAACCGATTGTCACGCGCTGGGAAATGGTGAGCCCGACGGTAGCGCGCGTGACGGTAGTCGCGACCGGGGAAATCGAGATTGCGCGGCGGTGCTCCTGAGCGGTCTGAATCGATGGGAGCCGGTGGTCACGGGCCCTCGATCCTAGTAAGATAGACCTGCGTCTCTTCAACGCCACGGGAGGGCAAGAGATGACACGAGGCCCGGCGATACTGGTGGGCGCGGTCCTGCTGAGCCTTTGCGGCTGCGGCGGGTCGGGCGGCAACAACAGCGCGGCGCTCGGCAATACCGGGGCCGGCGCCAACCTCGCCGCAGCGGCGCCCGGCATAGTTCCCGGGACCGAATGGGGGGTCTGGGCGTCGGCCGCGGGCGGGAATTTCTCGGATCCATGCGCGATCAACTACGTGGGCGCGCAAGTCGCGGGCAACCGCTATGACGGAAACCCCGCCTATGTCCGCGTGCGCACCCGCGCCACGCAGCCGGACGCCGACCTCGATATCGACCAGTTCGGCCGTTACCACCGGGACCAGCCCGACGGCGTCGTCAAAATGACGTCCTGCGACACGGATGAGGATGCCGCCGGCAATGGGTCGGCAACGGCCCCGGGCGGAAGCACCGGGACCGGCGCCGCCGCGCAGGTATCCAACCTCGCGGGCGTCTGGCGCGGCGGCAACGGCACGGGCTCGATCTACACGTTCAGCCAGGACGGCAATGCGATCCGCTGGACGCGCAATGACGTCGACGAGATCGGCACCGCCACCGTCGATGGCAACACGATCAGCGCCACGTACAGGAGCTCCGCCGGCTCTGGCGCGTCGAGCGGAACTATCAGTTTCGACGCGGGCGGACGTGCGGTGAGGATCCAATGGAACACCGGCGACAGCTACGTCCGGCAATAGCGGGCGATGCGTGCTCAGGCGGCGAGCGGCCCGCCTGATCGGCCGGAGCCGCTTCGTTCCCGACAAGATGAGTGTGCGGTGCGGACCTATTGCCGCTGCCTGACCTCCGCCCCCAATTCCCATTCGCCGACATTCCAGTCGAACACTCGACCGCTCGACTTTTCGACAGCGAACGACCCCAACCACCTGCTGCATATGCCTTCGCACTGCCGTGTGCTGTGGAGCGTGAGAATGTGGAAACCGCGCGGGCTGTCGGCTGCCGCGGCCAAGTCGCAAAAGCCGATCCTCGACGTCGGGAAATGATTCCGCGCTGAAAAGCGGGCTTTCGCCAGGGCGCAGGCTTCGTGCGCGCTGTCGACCGGAGCCGCGCTGGCCAAAGCCAACGATGCCAACGCATTCGCAGCCAACAGCAAGGCGGGCATATTCGCGATCCCCTCACCTCAGGTCACCGGTCGGGTTTAGCCGCTTCGCTAATGACCGCAATGGGTCGAAAGCGGTCGTTCGGCCCAGCCTTTGCAAGCCTCGCTCAGATCAGGCCCTCCGCACGCAGGCTCTTATGCCCCGACGCCCCGACGATGATATGGTCGTGGAGCGTCACCTTCAAATGCCGGCCAGCCTCGGCGAGGTCGCGGGTCAGGCGGATGTCCTGCTGGCTGGGCGCGGGATCGCCGGAGGGGTGGTTGTGGACGACGATGATCGCGGTGGCGTGGAGATCGAGCGCGCGGCGCATGATCTCGCGGATATAGACTGCCGATTCGTCGATCGACCCCTCCCACATCGTCTCGTTGGCGATCAGCACGTTCTTCGAATTGAGGAAGAGCACGCGCACCCGCTCGACCGGCAGATGCGCCATGTCGGCGCGCAGATAGTCGAGCAGGGCCTGCCAGGAGGCGAGCACCGGCCGGTCCTTGATCCCCTTCTCGAGCAGGCGCAGCGCCGAGGCCTGCGCGATCTTGAGCGCCGCCACAGCGCTTTCGCTTATGTCGCCGACCCGCGCGATCGTGGCCGCGTCCGCCGCGAGCAGCCCGCCAAAGCCTCCGAACTCCTCGATCAGCTTCTTGGCGAGCGGCTTGGTGTCGCGGCGCGGGATCGCCAGCGCGAGGAGATATTCGACCAGCTCGTGGTCGAGCAGGGCGTCGGGCCCGCCCTCGAACAGGCGCCGGCGCAGGCGGGCGCGGTGCCCGCTGCCGTCGGCCGAGGCGTCAGCCATCCCGTCCGCCGGCCGCGACGGGCAGGCAGGTCCGGTTGCGCCCGCGCTCGCCCGGCACGCCGAACGCGACTCGGTAGCGCCGCTTCATGGTGCCGATCATCTCGGCGCTGACCGGGAAGGACACCCGATATTCGGCCGGCGCGTCCGGGTCGACGGCGCGAGTCGCGGTCAGGCCCACGGTGGCGCGCATGCCCAGGATCCGGCCGCGCCCGTTGCAGGTCATGGCGACCGTCTGCTCCTCGACGTTGGGGCAGACGATCTTGTAGTCCGGTTCGCCGCGCCGGGCGCGGACCGCGCCGGTCAGCGCGCTGCAGAAGGATTGCTGGACCGCCCGGATGCCTCGGACCGGGCTCCAGAACAGATTGGTGTCGAAGGTCTCGGGCTGGAAAAGGTCGATCAGCTGGAGCCGCTCGCCGTTGCGCGGGTCGTAGAGCAAGCTCCGCTCGCGCACCGCGCCGTCGCTATTCTCGGGCCCGGACAGGGCGATCAGCTCCGGCAGCTCCGCGTCGAGCCGGTAGGAGCCCTGGTAGCGCAGCGGGACGGTGACCGGCTCGCTGGCGGCGATCGCGGCGAGCTCGGCCTCCTCGCGCGCCGCCTCGGCCTCCAGCATCGCCTGGAGCGCGGGCAGGCGGGTCGCCGCCGCCGGATAGTCGAACCGGAAGCGGTAATCCGCGCCGCTCCGCTCGATGCAGATGGTGGCTGCGGGGCAGGGCGCACCGGCGGGCGCGCCCGGCTTGCCCTGGGCGGCGGCGGAGGCGGGCGCAAGCGCGGCGAAAAACAGGAAGGCTTTCAACATCGCGCCTAGCTATCGTGCCCGGCCCGCCGACGCCAGCATGGTTCGCATGATGCAGTGCAGCATGGATGTGTTGACTTGCCCCAAGCCGCTTCCTAAAGGAACCGCGCCCTGGCGGGTTCGTTCGCCGGCATGTCCCACGCCCCTTGTGCACGCGCGCTTGATCGAGCGTGCGGCGGCACACGGAAAGGACGGCATGGCGGAAGACGGACCCTGGCAGGACCCGAAGTCTCCCCAGGATGCGCGGCTGGCCTCGCTCGACGAGCGGCTCCGGCAGGCGCAGGCGGACGAGGCGGCGCGGACCGGCGGGCACAAGACGGGCGCGGCGCCCTATTACAGGTCGCCGGCCTATCGCGTGCTCTCGGTCATTGTCGGTTATCCGCTCGGCTGCGCGTTGATCGGCGTTGCGATCGACCGTTTCGCCGGAACCAGGGCGGCGTGGGTGGTGATGCTGTTCGTCGGTTTCGGCGTCGCCATGTGGGAAGTGTTCAAGATTTCTAAGCAGGCCCCGAAGGGCTGAGGGAAGCGACAAGTGGCGGCCGAATCCAAGATCGACCCGATGCACCAGTTCCAGATCCAGCCCATGGCGGGCAATCTGGACGGGAGCCCGTTCGTCTTCACCAACAGCGCGATGTGGATGCTGGTCGTGCTCGCCTTGATCTGGCTGTTCATGATCGGCGGGATGAAGCGCCAGCTCGTCCCCGGCCGCTGGCAGGTCGCGGTCGAGGGCGTCACCAATTTCATCACCTCGATGCTGTCGACCAATGTCGGGCCGGAGGGGCGCAAATACGTCCCCTGGGTGTTCACCGTCTTCATGTTCATCCTGTTCGCGAACCTGCTCGGCATGATGCCCTTCGCGATCGTCCCGGGGGCCCATCCGTTCACGGTCACCAGTCAGTTCACCGTCACCGGGGTGATGGCGATCATCAGCTTCGGCATCGTGCTCGCCACCGGCTTCTGGCGGCACAAGCTGCATTTCTTCTCCCTGTTCGTGCCCAAGGACACGCCGTTCGCGCTCAAATTGCTGATCGTGCCGATCGAGTTCGTCTCGTTCATGGTGCGGCCGTTCAGCCTGGCGCTGCGACTGTTCGTGGCGATGATCGCCGGCCATATCCTCGTCGAGGTGTTCGGCAGCTTCGTGGTCGGCGGCATCAACGCGGGCGGCGTCATGGGGCCCGCGATCAGCCTCCTGTCCTTCGTCTTCATCATCGGCGTGATGGCGCTGGAGCTGCTCGTCTGCGCGATCCAGGCCTATGTCTTCGCCCTCCTGACCTCGCTCTACATCAACGACGCGGTCAACCTTCACTAATTTTTTCAACGCGTTCACAAAGGAGTTAATCATGGACCTCGAAGCAGCAAAAGTGATCGGCGCGGGCCTCGCCGCGATCGGCGTCGGCGCCGCCGCCATCGGCGTCGGCAACGTCTTCGGCTCGTTCCTCGAGAGCGCGATCCGCAATCCCGCGGCCGCCGACGGCCAGCAGGGCCGGCTGTTCATCGGCTTCGCCGCCGCCGAGCTGCTCGGCCTGATCGCCTTCGCCGTCGCGATGATCATCCTCTACGCCGTCTAAGCCCGGAAAGGGGACAGTTACTCGTAACTGTCCCCATCGCAGAGGTTTCGCATGCCGCAGATCAATCAGCTCGCGCTGGTCGCCTATTCGCAGCTCTTCTGGCTGCTGCTGGTGCTCGCGATCATCTATTTCGGCATCGGCAAGCTGATGCTGCCGAAGATCCAGTCGACGGTCGAGGCGCGGGACAGGCGCATCGCCGGCGATCTCGCCGCCGCCCAGGCGGCCCGCGCGGCCGCCGACGAGACGGAGGTCGCTTATCGCGCCCGCATGGACGAGAGCCGGGCCGAGGCGCTCAAGGTGGCGGCCGCGGCCAAGGCCTCGAGCGCGCTGGCGACCGAGGAGCGGATGCAGGCGGCCAATGCCGAGACTCAAGCGACGGTCGAAGCGGCCGAGGCCCGGATCCGCGGCGCGACTCAGGCCGCCCTGGCCGAGATCGAAGGCGTCGCCGCCGAAGCGGCGCAGGACATGGTGAAAAGGCTCGCCGGCGTTTCGGTAACTGCCGGCGACGCGCGCAAGGCCGTGAAGGCGGCGATGGCCCATGGCTGAGCATGCCCCCACCGCCGCGGCCGCCAATACGGCCCACGCCGCGCCCGCGGGCGAAGGCAACCATGCCTCCACCCAGGCCCATGGCGGCCCCGCCGAGCATCATGCGGAGCCGAGCGCTCTCGGGCTGACCGCCCCGGCCTGGATCGCGCTGGCGATGATCGCGGTCTTCGCCATCCTGATCTGGAAGAAGGTGCCGTCACTGATCGGCGCCGCGCTCGACAAGAAGATCGCCGGCATCCGCGAGCAGCTGGACGAAGCCGCGCAGCTGCGCGCCGAGGCCGAGGCGCTCAGGGCCGAATATGAAGCGAGGGCCGCGCAGGCAGGCGCCGAGGCGGCGACGATGATCGAGCGCGCCCGCGCCGAGGCCGATTCGATCGTGTCCAAGGCCGAGGCCGACGCCGCCGCGCTGGTCGAGCGGCGCACCCGCATGGCCGAAGACAAGATCGCCGCCGCCGAGCGTGCCGCGGTGGAGGAGGTCCGCGCCAAGGCGGCCCAGGCAGCCACCGCCGCCGCCGAAAGCCTGATCCGCGACAAGCTCGACGCCGGCGCGGACAAGGAGATGGTCGACGCCGCGATCGCGCAATTGGGGAAGACGCGCTGATTCTCTCGTCATTCCCGCGCAAGCGGGAATCCAGACGGACTTCGAACCCGGCACGACCGCAGACTGGACTCGCGCGTTCGCGGGAGTGACGGGTGGTGGCTAGGACTGGAGCTTTTGCGGCGCCCGCTTGCGCCAGGCCCATTCCAGTGCCCGCTCGAGCCATTCGTCCGAGACGGCATCGAGCTTCAGCAAGGTCGATCCGCCGCGCCCCCAGGCCCCCGCCGCCGGACCGAACGCCGCGGGCTCCGCCTCCATCGCCAGCTCCTGCTGCTCGGGCAGCAGCATCACCGCGCCGGTGCCTTTCTCCGGCGCATGCAGGGTCGCGAAGATCTTGCCGCCCACCCGGAAATCGGGATGGCCCATATGGGCGCGCTCCTCGGCGCCCGGAAAGGCGAGGGCGATGCGACGGAAATCCTCGGCGCTGGCCATGGCTCGGCTTATCACGGTGGCGGTAGCGGGGCCAAATGCCTAAATCCCGTGCGTGACCCAGCCCCCCGATTCCCCCGATCGCTTCAACGAGGAGAAGGCCTCCTACACGCTGCGCGGCGCCGGCGCGCCCGATCTCGAGGCGGGGATCGCGGCGATCAAAGCGGTGGTGAAGTCGCTGCCGGTGCGGCCCGGCGTCTACCGGATGCTCGATGCGCGCGGCGACGTTCTCTATGTCGGCAAGGCGCGGGCGCTGAAGCACCGGGTCAACGCTTACACCCAGGTCGCGCGGCAGACGAAAAGGCTGCTGCGCATGATCGCCCAGACCCGCTCGATGCAGATCGTCACCACGCATTCGGAGGCCGAGGCGCTGCTCCTCGAGGCGCAGCTGATCAAGCGCTACCGGCCGCCCTACAACGTGCTCCTCAGGGACGACAAAAGCTTCCCCTTCATCCTGCTGCGCGAGGATCACTTGTTTCCGCGCGTCCAGCTCCATCGCGGCGCGCGGCGGCACAAGGGCCAATATTACGGGCCCTTCGCAAGCGCCGGCTCGGTCCGCAACACGCTCAACTCGCTGCAGAAGCTGTTCCTGCTGAGAAGCTGCACGGACAGCTTCTTCGCCAACCGGACGCGGCCCTGCCTGCTCCACCAGATCCGCCGCTGCAGCGCGCCCTGCGTCGGCCGGGTCGATGAGGCCGGCTATGCCGAGCTGGTCCGCGACGCCAGGGATTTCCTCGGCGGCCGCTCGACCAAGATCCAGCAGAAGCTGCAGGCGCTGATGAGCGATGCGTCCGACGCGATGAACTTCGAGCTGGCGGCGGTCTATCGCGACCGGCTGCGTGCGCTCACCTACGTCCAGGGCAGCCAGGCGATCCATGCCGAAAAGCTCGGCGACGCAGACATATTCGCGCTCGCCTGCAAGGGCGGGACGATGTGCATCCAGGCCTTCTTCATCCGCGGCGGGCAGAATTGGGGGCATCGAAGTTTCTTCCCGGCGCATACGAACGACGTCCCTGAGGCAGAGGTGCTGGCGGCGTTCCTGGTGCAATTTTACGAGGAGGTGCCGCCGCCGCGTCGGATCCTGCTCGACCGTGATCTCGCCGAGGGGGCCCTGATCGCGGAAGCCTTGTCCGAGCGCGCCGAACGCAAGGTCGAGATCGAGCGGCCGCAGCGCGGCAGCCGCAAGCGGCTGATCGACCAGGCGACCCGAAACGCCGAGGAAGCGCTCGACCGCCACATGGCCGAGACCACGACCCAGGCGAAGATCCTGCGCGAACTGACCGAGGTCTTCGAGTTGGCGGAACTGCCGCAGCGGATCGAGGTCTATGACAACAGCCACATCATGGGCACCAACGCCACCGGCGCGATGATCGTCGCGGGTCCCGAAGGCTTCCGCAAGAACAGCTATCGCAAGTTCAACATCAAGTCGGCCCAGACCAACGACGATTTCGGAATGATGCGCGAAGTGCTGCAACGACGCTTCGCCCGGCTGGAGAAGGAGGACCCGAATCGCGAGCGCGGCGACTGGCCCGACCTGATCCTGATCGACGGCGGCAAGGGGCAGTTGAACGCGGTCGCGGAGATCCTCGAATGCCAGGGCGTCCACGACATCCCCGTGGTTGGAGCCGCCAAGGGGCCGCACCATGGGCGCGAGGGGCGCGAGGTGTTCCACTTGCCACACGGGCGCGAAATCACCTTCCCGCCCAACTCGCCGGTGCTGTTCTACCTCCAGCGTTTGCGCGACGAAGCGCATCGCTTCGCCATCGGCACCCACCGCGCCAAGCGGGCCAAGAGCCTGACGACCTCGACGCTGGACGAAGTCCCGGGCATCGGCCCCAATCGCAAGCGCGCGTTGTTGATGCACTTCGGCACCGCGCGCGCAGTCAAGAGTGCGGCGCTCGACGACCTCGAGAAGGCACCCGGCATCAGCAAGGCGATGGCACGGCAGCTTTACGATTACTTTCACCCTCGCGGCTGACAACGATGCGCTTCACCAGTCCGGCGATCGTCTGCGCGCTTAGGAGCCACGGTGAACATGGCGCGGTGGTGCGGATGATGACTCGCGACCACGGCCTGCTCGCCGCTTACGTCCGCGGAGCCCGCGGGCGGCGGATGCGGCCGGTGCTGATGGCCGGCAAT
>DASQLN010000026.1:0-55726 GCA_035629975.1 Allosphingosinicella sp.
GGGTGACCAGGATCCGGTCGCAATGGCCGGCCAGGGCCTCGTCGATCGCATTGTCGGAGACCTCGAACACCATGTGGTGGAGGCCCGATCCGTCGTCGGTGTCGCCGATATACATTCCGGGCCGCTTGCGGACCGCGTCGATGTGATCCTGAATGCCGAGGGCTCCGTCACGGGGCGCGACAATGGCCGCGGCATCCCAACCGGTATTCATGCCGGCGAAGGCGTGTCGGCCGCCGAAGTCATCATGACCCAGCTCCACGCCGGGGGCAAATTCGAGAACACCAGCGACGACAACGCCTACAAGGTGTCGGGCGGCCTGCACGGCGTCGGCGTCAGCGTGGTCAACGCGCTCTCGGAGACGCTCGACCTCACCATCTGGCGCGACGGCGAGGAGCATCGGATGCGCTTTCGCCACGGCGACGCCGAAGCGCCGCTGAAGCTGGTCGGCCCGGCGCCCGCCGGCAAGAAGGGCACCAAGGTTACCTTCCTTCCCTCGACCGACACGTTCAAGATCACCGAGTTCGATTTCGACACGCTCGAGCACCGCTTCCGCGAGCTCGCTTTCCTCAATTCGGGCGTCCGCCTGATCCTCACCGACGCTCGGCACGAGGAGAAGAAGGAGGTCGAGCTTCACTATGAGGGCGGCATCTCGGCCTTCGTCCGCTATCTCGACCGCGCCAAGACCGCGCTCATCCCCGATCCTATCTCGGTCACCGGCCAGCGCGACGAAGTCGGAATCGAGGTCGCGCTCGAATGGAACGACTCCTATTACGAGCAGGTCCTGGCCTTCACCAACAACATCCCGCAGCGCGACGGCGGCACCCATATGGCGGCGTTCCGCGCCGCCCTGACCCGCACGCTCAACAATTATGCCGACAAGTCGGGCATGATGAAGCGCGAGAAGGTCAGCCTCACCGGCGACGACATGCGCGAGGGGCTGACCGCGATCGTCTCGGTCAAATTGCCCGATCCCAAGTTCGGCTCGCAGACAAAGGACAAGCTCGTCTCTTCCGAAGTCCGCCAGCCCCTGGAAAGCCTGATGGCCGACAAGATGGCCGAATGGCTGGAGGAGAATCCCGGCCACGCCCGCACCATCATCCAGAAGATCATCGACGCCGCCGCCGCGCGGGAAGCGGCCCGCAAGGCCCGCGAAGCGAGCCGCAAGTCGGTGCTCGGCATCGCCTCCCTGCCCGGCAAGCTCGCCGATTGCCAGGAGAAGGACCCGGCCAGGTCCGAGCTGTTCCTGGTCGAGGGCGACAGCGCCGGCGGCTCGGCCAAGCAGGGCCGCGACCGCCACGTCCAGGCGATCCTGCCCTTGAAGGGCAAGATCCTGAACGTCGAGCGCGCCCGCTTCGACCGCATGCTCTCCTCCAAGGAGGTCGGCACCCTCATCCAGGCGATCGGCACCGGCATCGGCCGCGACGATTTCAACATCGAGAAGCTGCGCTACCACAAGATCATCATCATGACGGACGCCGACGTCGACGGCGCCCATATCCGCACCCTCCTGCTCACCTTCTTCTACCGTCAGATGCCGGAGATCATCGACCGGGGGCACCTCTACATCGCCCAGCCGCCGCTCTACAAAGTCGCCAGGGGCCGCTCCGAAGTCTATCTCAAGGACGATTCCGCCCTCGACGAATATCTGATCGACGCGGGCACCGGGCTGACCGCGCTTGAGACCCAGGCCGGCCCGCGCTCGGGCGACGATCTGCGCGCATTGGCCGAGCATGCCAGGCGGGTGCGCTCGCTCATGGCCTATGTGCCGCGCCGCTACGATCCGGCGATCATCGAGGCGCTGGCGCTGACCGGCGCGCTCGATCCCCGGCTGAGCCAGCGCGCCGACGCGATCGCGCTCACCGCCTTGTGGCTGAACGCGGTCGACGAGGAGGGCCAGTGGACCGGCGAGGTCGGCGCCGATGGCGATTATGTGCTGCGGCGGCTGTGGCGCGGGGTCACCGACCACCATGTCATCGATCACAAGTTCCTGGTCTCCGCCGAGGCGCGCAAGCTGCACAAGCTCGCCACGCCCGAAGCGGAGACTTATGCCGGCGCGGCCCGGCTGGTCGCGCTGAAAAGTTCCTCGGCGGCCACCGAGGCCGTCGAGGAGGCCGAGGAGAATGAAGGCGGCGCCCCCCGCCGGCAGGCGCCCGATCCGCGCGGCAACCTGGTCACCCGTCCGACCCAATTGCTCGAGGCGATCCTCGCCGCCGGCCGCAAGGGCCTCGCCATCCAGCGCTACAAGGGCCTTGGCGAGATGAACGCCGACCAGCTCTGGGAAACCACCCTCGACCCGACCAATCGCGCCTTGCTCCAGGTCGAGGTCGCCCAGGCCGATGTGGCCGACGAGATCTTCACGAGGCTGATGGGCGATGTGGTGGAGCCCAGGCGTGAGTTCATCCAGGAGAACGCGCTGAACGTGGCGAATCTGGATGTCTAGAGGATGGCTGCCCGCGTGGCTCGCAGCGGCCGCTGGGCTGGCCTTGCTCTCGGCTCCGCTCGCGGCGGCCCCCGGGCGAAGCGAGGATCTCGCGCAGCTTCGCGCGCGCGCCGAGGCTGGTGACGCGACGGCCCAGAACGACCTCGGCGGACGGTTGATGGAGACCGAGGATCCGGCGCGGCTCCCCGAAGCCCGCGAATGGTACCGCAAGGCGTCCGACGCCGGCCACGCCGAGGGCATGAACAATTATGCCACGATGCTGCTCATGGGCCTGGGCGGCGCCGCCGACGAGGCGGCGGGCCGGCGGCTCCGCGAGCAGGCGGCGGCGCGCGGGTCGGTCGCCGCGCACCTTTCGATCGCGGAGCGCTACCTGCGTGGGGCCGAGGGATACCCGCTCGATCGGGCCCGCGCGCTGCACCATGTCCGGACAGCCGCCGAATCCTCGTCGCCAGTGGCCCATTATGCGCAGTGGCGCCTCGGCATGATGTATCTCCAGGGCGTGGGGACACCGGCCGATCCGGTCGAGGCCTATCGCTGGGTGGTGCGCGCCTCGGAGGGCGGAGACGTCAGCGCGATGATCAGCCGCGGGGTGATGCTGGCCACCGGCGAGGGCGTGGCCGAGGACGATGCGGCGGCCCGCATCTGGTACCAGCGCGCCGCGGAATCGGGCGATGTCAACTTCCGGCACGCAATGCGCGGACTCGGCGCGATGCTGGTGACCGGTGAGGGCGGCCCGGCCGACCTGCCGCGCGGCATCGCTTATCTGAGGATCGCGCAGGCGGCGAGCGACGCCAACGCCTCCCAGCTGCTCGAAACCTGGCGCGACCGCATCACGCCGGAGGTCGACCGGCAGGCGGTCGAGATCGCCAACCGCTGGATGGCCGAGCATCTGCCAAGCGGCGACCGCTAGAGCGCGGCCGGCGCTGGGACGTTTGAATTGCTGCACGGTCGGGCTAATTGAAGGCTTCCCCTGGGGAGAAGCGACGATGCGGACGTTTCCATATCCGATCCGCCTGATCGCGGCAGCCATGGCCTTGATCGGGCCGCCCGCGCTCGCCGCGCAGCCCGCCGCGCCGGCGGCGGCGCGGACGGCGGCCCAGCCGAGCATCGCCGAGCTGCGCGCGCAGGCCGCGGCGGGCGACGCCGGCGCGCAGCTTGATCTCGGCCTGCGCATCTTCAGCGACCCGGCCAGCCACGCAGAGGCGCGGACCCTGTTCCAGCGCGCGATGCGGGCCGGCAATGCCGAGGCGAAGAGCAATTACGCGCTGATGCTGATGATGGGCTGGGGCGGCCCGGCCGATGTCGAGCAGGGCCGCCGCCTGCGCGCCGAGGCTGCGGCCGAGGGCTCGATGGCGGCGAACGTGACGCTCGCCATGCGCTATCTCGGCGGCGAGGAGGGCTATCCGCGCGACCCCGCTCTGGCCTTCCGCCACATGCAGGTCGTCGCCAATTCCTCCACGCCGAGCGCCCCCAATGCGCAGTGGCGGCTCGGCATGATGCATCTTCAGGGGATCGGCACGCCGGCCAGCGAGCAGGAGGCCTGGCGCTGGGTGGTCCGCGCCTCCGAGGCCGGCGACACCGAGGGCATGGTGAGCCGGGCGGTGATGTTGGCGATAGGCCAGGGCGTGGCCGAGAATGACGCGGAGGCGCGATTGTGGTACCGGCGCGCCGCCGAGAGCCGCCGGGACGGCTTCGGCAACGGCCTGCGCGGCCTTGGCTGGATGCTCGCCACCGGCGAGGGCGGCCCGATCGACCTTCCGACCGGCATCGCCTATCTCATGCTCGCCTCGGACGCGCGCGCCAACCTGGCCGACCAGTTCCTCGAGCGGCTGCGCCCGCAGATCACCCCGGAGATCGACCGCCGGGCGCGGGAGATCGGCCAGCGCTGGGCGAGCGAGCACTGGCCGCGCTAGCGTCCCTTCGTTTCAGTCGCCGCCGCCCATCGCCACCTGCCGCCGGCCGGCCAGATCGAGCAGCTCGACGAACTCGCGCCGCCAGAAATTCCGGCCGGCGTTGCGCGCGGCCATCGCGCGCGCGTCGGCGAAGGTGAAGCGGCCCATATTGGTGTCGCCGCGCAGCAGCTGGCCGTAGGCGGCGACGGCGGCGATGAAGGCGGTGTCGCCGAAGGGCGCGCGGGCGCTGCGGATCAGCCCCGCGCCCACCGGCTGCTCGATCAGCCGCGATTCGTCCTGGCCCGGCAATTTGTAGCGCAGCCGGAGGAAGGCGAGCTCGCCATTGTCGCTGCCCTCGGCCCGGCGCTGATTGGCCTCGTAGCGCCGCGCCGGCAGCCAGCCGCGCCCGCCGACCGGCACGATCTCGTAGAGCGCGGTCACCTGGTGGCCGGCGCCGATGTCGCCCGCATCGACCTGGTCGTTGTCGAAATCCTCCTCGCGCAGCGCCCGGTTCTCATAGCCGATCAGGCGATATTCGGCGACATAGGTGGGATTGAACTCGACCTGGATCTTGACGTCGTGGGCGATGGTGAACAGCGTCGAGGAGAGCTCGTCGTCGAGCACCTTCTGCGCCTCGCGGGGGCTGTCGATATAGGCGTAATTGCCGTTTCCGTGGTCGGCGATCTGCTCCATCATCGCTTCGTTATAATTGCCGGTTCCGAAGCCCAATGTGGTCAGGGTGATGCCGTCCCGGCGCTCGCGCTCGACCATGTCGACCAGGGTCTCGTTGTTGGTGATGCCGACGTTGAAGTCGCCGTCGGTGGCGAGGATGACCCGGTTGATCCCGCCATCGATCATGTTGGCCCTCGCGGTCGCATAAGCGAGCTGGATGCCGGCGCCGCCCGCGGTCGAGCCGCCGGCCTGCAGGTCCTTCAGCGATTCGACGATCGCCTCCCGGCTCGAGGTGGGCTCGAGCACGATCCCGGCGGCGCCCGCATAGACGACGATCGAGACGCGGTCGCGCGGGCTCAGCCGGTCCGCGAGCAGCGCCAGCGAGCATTGCACGAGCGGCAATTTGTCGGGCGAGTTCATCGATCCGGACACATCGACCAGGAAGACGAGGTTCGCCGCCGGCCGTTCGCGGCGGGGCAAATCGTAGCCGCGCAGGCCCACGCGCAGCAGCCGCGTCTCCGGGTTCCACGGCGTCGTCGTCATGTCGGCCTGGACGCTGAACGGCCGCGACCGGTCGCGGGGCGCCGGATAATCGTAGCGGAAATAGTTGAGCATCTCCTCGGTGCGGACCGCGGCCTGGGGCGGCATCTGCCCCGCATTCAGCATCCGGCGGACATTGGCATAGGAGCCGGTGTCGACGTCGACCGAGAAGGTCGAGACGGGCTGGTCGGCGACCGCCTGCACCGCGGCGACCGCCTCGCCGGCATAGCGTTCGCGATTCTCCGGCGGGGCGTAGCTGGGCGACATGGGCCGCGGCGCCCGCCGGCCGGTGGTGACCACCCGTTGATCCTGCGCGCGCAATTCGGGCGACGGGGCGTGGGCGACTGGCGGCGGCGACGAGGGCGGCGAATTGCCGACGATGCCCATGCGGGTGCCCCCATAGCCTTGCGCGCGATAGGATTCGTAGTCGCTCCCACCCTGCAGGAAGGGCGCGCACCGCGCGTCCGGATCGTCGGGCCTGGGCGGTCGCGCGATGCGCCCCTCCCGGCTCTGGGCCGAAGCCGAAACCGCGGCGACCGGGGTTGGGGGGAGGCCCGTCAGGATCAGGGCCGTCATCGAAAGCAAACCGACGATACGCATCGCATCCTCCTCCGCAAGGATTGATGTGATACTATCACATTAGCCCGACTGAATGCGGGATGAACTGAATTTTCGGGCCGCGGCGGGCGGCCGCTCAGCCCGCCTTCAGCGCCCGCTGGATGCGCATCCGGTCGATGAGGCCGAGCCGGTCGGCGTGGAAGCGGGCGATGGTACCCGGCGAGAGCCCGTAGAGCCGGGCCAGCAAAGCGCGGCCCTCCTCCGGCTTCGTGGCGGCGAGCGCCGCGGCGAGAGCGCGCAGCAGCTCGCGCTTCCTCCAGACCTGCTTGGCCTCGGCCTCGAACAGATCGTGCAGCGCCGCCCCGGAGAAATCGCGCTGGCGGGCGAGCAGCAAGGCGGTGTGGACGGCGTCGCCCAGGCTCCGCCCGGTGACCGGATGGATGAAGCCGCCGCGCAGGCCCAGCTTGGCCACTCGCGCGCCGCTCTGCCGCCAGAAAGCGGCGAAATCGCCGCCCGCCGGCAGCGGCCGGGCCGAGACCCGCTCGCCGCCGCTTTTGCCCTTCGGCGTCCAGCCGCGCGCGGCGACATAGGCGTCGAGCCGCGCGCCGGCTTCGGCATCGGGCGCGGCGCGGTCCGAGATCGTCACGTCGGCGACGATCAGCCGCTCCTCGGAAAGCGGCAGGCACTGCACGAATCTCAAGCCATCGGTCTGCGCGACGGTGGCGTCGATCAGCACGGGCCGGTCGACCCGGTGCGGCGCCTTGAAGCGATATTCGCGCTCGAGCCGCGCCTCGTAGAGCAGGTCGAGCGTCGACAGGCTGGTGGCGCCGCGGGCGTCGATCGCGCCCTGGGCCCTGATCTCCTCGCCGCCGTCGAGGACCAGCGCATCCTCGCGCACCGCGACGACCTTGACGCCGAGGCGATACTGCTTGGGATCGAGCGCTTCGACGAGAGCGCGGTGCAGGTCGACCGCGCCGAAGCCGCCATATTCGATCTTCAGATTGCGGCTGAAGCCCGGAAAGGCGACGTAGAAGCCCGGCCAGCGCTCGATCGCCAGCGGCCCGATCAGCTCGGCGCCCTCCTGGCCGAGCTCGGCATCGGTGAAGCTGCGCACGCCCTCGCCGCCGAAGGTATCGCCCTCCTCGACGATCATCAGCGGCACGTCGGGCCGGTGCCGGGCCATGGCGAGCGCGGCGAGCGCGCCGGCCAGGCCGCCGCCCGCAATCACGATTCCGTCCCGCCTGCCCCGCGCCATAGCCCTCCGCCTTAGCGAAACGGCCGCCCCGGCGCCACGCCTCCGCGGTCCCAGCCTCATTTTGGGACTGTCCGGGGAGGGCCGATGAATGTTAGGCACAAAGCGTGAACGACGCGCCCGCCCCTCCGCCCCAGCGCAAGATCATCCATGTCGACATGGATGCCTTTTACGCATCGGTCGAGCAGCGCGACGATCCCGCTTTGCGTGGAAAGCCGGTCGCGGTGGGCGGGCAGGTTCGCGGCGTGGTCGCGGCGGCGAGCTATGAGGCGCGCCGATACGGAATCCGCTCGGCCATGCCCTCGGTGACTGCGAAACGGCGCTGCCCGGAGCTGATCTTCGTAAAGCCGCGCTTCGACGCCTATCGCGCGGTCTCCCAGCAGATCCGCGCCATCTTCGCCGAACATACGCCGCTGGTCGAACCATTGAGCCTCGACGAGGCCTATCTCGACGTCACGCAGGATTTGAAGGGGATCGGCATCGCCACCCTGATCGCGCAGGAGATCCGCGCCCGCATCCGCGCCGAGACGGGCCTCACCGCCTCGGCGGGCGTCTCCTACAACAAGTTCCTCGCCAAGCTCGCCTCCGACCAGAACAAGCCCGACGGCCTGTGCGTGGTGCCGCCGGGCAGGGGCGAGGCGTTCGTCGCGGCGCTTCCGGTCAAGCGCTTCCACGGCATCGGCCCAAAGACGGCGGAGAAGATGGCGGGCCTCGGCATCGTCACCGGCGCGGATTTGAAGGCGCAGAGCCGCGCCTTCCTTACCCACAATTTCGGCTCGAGCGGCGACTATTATTACGACCTCGCCCGCGGCATCTGCCACCGCCAGGTCAAGCCCAACCGCCCCTGGAAGTCGATCGGCGCGGAGGACACCTTCCTGACCGACCTCATCGACGAGGCGGACCTCCTCGCCGAGCTGGACCGGATCAGCCGGACGGTCTGGCGCCGTATCGCCGAGAAGGAGATCGCCGGCCGCACGGTGACGCTGAAGGTCAAGTATCGCGACTTCCAGATCGTGACGCGCGCCAGGAGCCTCGACCGCCGGGTCGCTGGCCGCGAGGAGTTTCTGGAGATCGGCTGCGCGCTGCTGCGCACCCTGCTGCCGACGGCCAAGGGGATCAGGCTGCTCGGACTGACGCTCTCGAACCTGACCGAAGGGTTTGCGGCCGAATCCGAGTCGCTCGCGCTGGAGCTGCCGCTGTAGCTTTTGTTCCACGGCGAAGGCCGGGGCCCAGGCCTGCCGCGGGTGCGGCTGGACCCCGGCCTTCGCCGGGGAACGGGGTCAAGCTGCCTTGACCTCGAACGTCCCCGCCGGGCTCGGCTTGAGCAGGTCGGCGGCGGCGACGCCGGCGTCCAGCCAATGCCGCCAGTCGCCCCGCTCCAGCACGGCGACCTGCCGCCCATGATAAGGCGCGACATCCGGCCCCGGCTCGACCGTCAGCATCGTGCAGGCCTCGCCGACCCCGGGATCGGTCCGCCAGATGCCGGCGATGCAGAAGAAATCCTCGCCTGCTTTGGTGAACAGCCAGCGGTCCTTCTTGCGCCCCTTGCCCGCGCCGCCCTCGGGCGCGGTATATTCGTAAAATCCGTCGGCGAGGATCAGGCAGCGGCCGCCGCTCGCCCCGTTGCGGAATTCCCGCCCGTCGCCGCGATAGTTGAACACCGGCTTGCCGGTCGGCCCGGGCCAGCTCCAGCGGCGCTGCACGAGCTCCATGTCGTCGCCCCGCGCGCGCACGATCGCGGTCGGATCGGTGATCCTTATGCTCTCCAGCGCCGCCAGGTTCGGAGCCCCTTCGGGAAAGCGCAGCGGGATGCGCAATTGCGCGAAGGCGTCGGAGATCCGGCCAAGCTCCACGGTGCGGCGATGCTCGTTGCACATTGCCGCACCTTAGCGCGCCCGCGTGCCCTCGTCAGCCGGGCGCTACAGATCGTCGAGCGCGACGACGCCCTGATCGCGGCGATCAAATCGAACGAATAGACCAACGTCATCCTGACGAAAGCGTGTCCTGAGCCTGTCGAAGGGTCAGGATCAAGTCCGGGATGAGGGCTGAGCCATCAATCCTCCCCGATCCGCGCCTTGTGGTAGCGGGTCCGGTAGATCATCGCCGCGATCAGGTTCAGCCAGCCGACCGCGATCGCCGCCCAGGCTATCGGCCGCAGCGGGCCGCTGACGATCCCCCGCGACTGCGCGTAGATCAGCCCGCCCGCGCCCAGGGCGACCAGCACGAAGCCCATCCACCTCGGCACCCGTGCAAGCCTCCTCAGCTCGCGCCGATAGGCCTCGCGCGCCGCCGGATCGTCGAGGTTGGGCCGCATCGTTCCTCTCCCCTCGCCTGAGCCTTACGCCGTCTCCGTGCGAAACTCCCGCTTTGCTTTCAAGCGGCCCGCTTTAGACTGGCGCGCGGGGACAGGGGGGATTTCATGGCCTATACGGATCCGGGCGGGGACGGCGTCGGCGGCTGGCTCAGCGTCTTCGTGGTGATGGTGGGCATCTTCTCGCCGCTGCGCATGCTGCTCGACATTCTCAGCCTCTATTCCGATTCGTCGGTCGCCTATCTCGACAGCGGCATATGGACCAATTTGCAGCTGCTGGCGTGGGGCGTCACGCTGACCTCCGTCGCCGGCTGGTGGTACGTCTGCTGGCGCCTCTTCGCCCGGCAATATTGGGCGACGGTGCGCGTCGCGATCATCCTGATCTGGACGATCGGCATCGGCGGCATGGCCGTGCAGATCGTCGGCTTGTCGCTTATCGGAGACATACCGATCTCCTATCTGGTGGAGCGGCTCGGCTTGTGGGCCTATCAGCCGGCGGCCTTCTGCATCCTGTGGACCGCCTATTTCCTGCTGTCGAAGCGCGTCGCCAACACCTATCCGCGCTTTCCTCAGGCGGAGGAGGCCGGCCAGGTCTTCGAATAAGGCGCGCTTTCGCCTTTCGCCGGCGCCGGCAACGGGCTAGGCTCGCCGCATTCCCCGGGGAGCCGTGTGGCTGAGAGGCAGGTGTCACGCCCTGCGACCCGTCGAACCTGATCCGGTTAGCGCCGGCGTAGGGAGGGAGCGCGGCCGATCCGTCCTCCGTCCCGCATCTGGAGACGAAGAGACATGGCCGACATTCCTGCCCTGAGCGAAGGCTCCCCTGAGCTTGCCGAACGGGTCGAAGGGCCCGCCCGCACCGAATTGAAGGTCACCACCGGCCCGATCCGCGGATCGCGCAAGATTTACGTCGGCGAGCGTCGCGTCGCGATGCGCGAGATCGACCTCGAGCCTTCGTCCGGAGAGCCGCCCCTGCGCGTCTACGATTGCTCGGGCCCCTATACCGACCCCGAGGCCAGGATCGACATCATGGCCGGCCTGCCCGAAGTGCGCCGGATGTGGATCCGGGGGCGCGGCGACGTCGAGGAGGTGCTCCAGCGCGAAGTCCGCCCCGAGGATAATGGCCAGCTCGGGCCGGACCGTTCGGGCGGCGTCCAGCCTTTCCCCAACGTACGCCGCACCGTGTTGCGGGCCAAAGCGGGCGCCAATGTCTCCCAGATGCACTACGCCCGCAAAGGCATCGTCACGCCGGAGATGGAATATGTCGCCGCGCGGGAGAATCTCGGCCGGGAACGCGCCCTCGAGGCGCCTTCCCTTATAAGGGAAGGCGGTTCCCTTATAAGGGACGGGCAGGATTTCGGGGCCTCGATCCCCGATTACGTCACCCCCGAATTCGTCCGCTCGGAGGTCGCGCGCGGCCGCGCGATCATCCCTTCGAACATCAACCATCCCGAGAGCGAGCCGATGGCGATCGGCCGCAACTTCCTGGTCAAGATCAACGCCAATATCGGCAACAGCGCCGTCGCCTCGGACGTCGCCGCGGAGGTCGACAAGATGGTCTGGTCGATCCGCTGGGGCGCCGACACGGTGATGGACCTCTCCACCGGCCGCAATATCCACGACACCCGCGAATGGATCATCCGCAACTCACCCGTGCCGATCGGCACCGTCCCCATCTACCAGGCGCTGGAGAAGGTCGGCGGCGTCGCCGAGGACCTCAGCTGGGAGATTTACCGCGACACATTGATCGAGCAGGCCGAGCAGGGCGTCGATTATTTCACCATCCATGCGGGCGTCCGCCTGCCCTACATCCCGATGACCGCCAGGCGAGTCACCGGCATCGTCAGCCGCGGCGGCTCGATCATGGCCAAATGGTGCCTCAGCCACCACCAGGAGAGCTTCCTCTACACCCGCTTCGAGGAGATTTGCGAGATCATGAAGGCGTATGACATCGCCTTCTCGCTCGGCGACGGCCTGCGCCCCGGCAGCATCGCAGACGCCAATGACGAGGCCCAGTTCGCCGAGCTGGCGACGCTCGGCGAGCTCACCCAGATCGCCTGGCGCCACGACGTCCAGGTGATGATCGAAGGCCCCGGCCACGTGCCGATGCACAAGATCAAGGCCAATATGGACAAGCAGCTCGAAGCCTGCGGCGAGGCCCCCTTCTACACATTGGGCCCCCTCACCACCGACATCGCGCCCGGCTACGACCACATCACCTCGGCGATCGGCGCGGCGATGATCGGCTGGTTCGGCACCGCGATGCTCTGCTACGTCACTCCCAAGGAGCATCTCGGCCTCCCCGACCGCGACGACGTCAAGGTCGGCGTGGTCACCTACAAGCTCGCCGCCCACGCCGCCGACCTGGCGAAGGGCCACCCGGCGGCGAAGATGCGCGACGACGCCCTGAGCCGCGCGAGGTTCGAATTCCGCTGGCGAGACCAGTTCAACCTCTCATTGGACCCCGATACGGCGGAGCAGTATCACGACCAGACCCTCCCCGCCGAAGGCGCCAAGACTGCCCATTTCTGCTCGATGTGCGGCCCCAAATTCTGTTCGATGAAGATCACCCAGGAGGTCAGAGATTTCGCCGCGAAGCAGAACACCGACAGCTTCCTCCCGGCCACCGAAAATCCGCCCCGGAACGGGGAGGGGGACCCTTCGGCGCAGCCGAATGATAGAGGGGTCGGCACCGACTTTGCCGTGGCCGAGGCGGAGGCCGGCATGGCCGAGATGAGCGAGAAGTTTCGCGAGAAGGGCGGAGAGATCTACCTGCCGGCGGCCGAATGACTCCACTGCTGGCGTTGCTGCTCATCCTCCAACAGGACGTCCTGCTGTTCGAGCCGCCACGCTCGGGCGAGGCGCGCGAAACTGTCCTCAGCGAGGCTGAGGAGGGAACGGCGGCGTGTCGGAGAGGTCGCACGAGGCGATAATGAAGCCTACCTCCCGGTGGCGAGGTGAGGTTGTCGAGGCGCTCCCAGGGTCATACACTTAGTATGGAGCTTTTTGTTAAGGCGGCTCGTTATCAATTGGGAAACCGCAGCTGCGGCATAAAGCATCTTGATCGAAGCCGTCGTTTGGAGTCTAACGGTGGCTCAACGGGGTGCGTGCGCGTCAGATAGATAGGGGTTGGTGGCAGCCATGACCATTGAAGAGAGGCGCGCCGCATCCCGCAAACGCACGGAGAACCGCCAGAGCGCTGAATCCTTTCTCAAGGAAGGCATTCGGCTGCAGCAGGGCGACAGGGACTTCGCTCGGCTGAACTTCCGTCTAGCGGAGCAATGTTTCGTCGAAGCGGGCGATTTCTGGAATGCGCATGTTGCGAGGCGCTGGGTCAGTTTGGTCGAACTCTAGGTCGCCACTCTAACCTGTTGCTGCGCTCAGTAATTCTACGCTAAAGCGCCCGCTGGGGGCGCCAATGACCAGAATCACTACGATTTCGCTCGACGGTTCTGTCTTTAGAGATTTTGCCCCCCCGCGCCCACTCAGACTCGTGGCGGTTCAATTAGATTCTCCTTTTGACTCGATCCCAGCTTCAAGCCTTATTCGGGAGGACCGCTCGGGTGAGCGGCTCCAGTGGGATTCACGTGATAAGGAGGCCGCTCGCACAGACCGGGTCTTTGAAATTCTCGACGCTGTCGTAGACGGCGGCGACGTCCGAAGCTTACCCGATATCGTGTTGTTTCCTGAGTACTCCGTACCCGAAACCGCGCACTCGGACGGTAGGTTTCAGGCCTTCGCAGACCGGCATCAGACGATTGTCGTGCCAGGCTCCTTCTACTGCAGTGGCAATCGTGCGCTTGAGCGCCTTAACGTTTGCCGCGTCTATATTCCGGGCCGACCCCGGCCTGCCGTTGTCGTCAAGCGGCACCCCAGCCCTCTAGAAGCCAAGTATCTTAGCGATCCGGGGAAACGTGGAAATGTACTGCAGATGCTGCTCTCACTCGAAGGGACCCGCACCGTCAGT
Source organism: Allosphingosinicella sp. (assembly GCA_035629975.1). GTDB lineage: Bacteria > Pseudomonadota > Alphaproteobacteria > Sphingomonadales > Sphingomonadaceae > Allosphingosinicella. The sequence goes on from DASQLN010000026.1 coordinate 13,630, forward strand.
CTGAACGTGTTTATCTGCCGCGACTATCTATTACCCTATGACGACAACGGCTTCCGGGAAGCGGCGAAACTCTGGGCATACGAAGGAATAAACTTTGTCCTGATGCACAATGAAGAAGCACGCCTGTTCGAAGGCCAGGCGGCACCGGAGGTGCGCCGGCTGCGTGGCCCCGGACGAGTGGTTGTGTTCGTAAATAACGCCGATACCTGTTGCGACCTCGGAACTGCAATCCTTGGGCCTGCACCAGGACGCGAGCGAGACGACGTTGTAAAGAGCGTGCCGTGGGACCGCGAGGGAATGTTGATTGCGACCGTCCGCCCCTGGGATGTTCGTCACCAAGAAACCCGCCCGGATCACACTCGCGATTATCCCATAAGCCATACATCCGTGAGTCTGTTTGATCCTCCTCAAGATGGAGCATTGATGCTCCAGCCGTCAGAGCAGCAGCCGGCGTATCGAGCCGTTTGGAAGCCTGCCTTTCTAGAGGCGATCCATCGCGTGATAGTGATGGATTTCAGAGTCGCAAAGAAGCTTTCTCAGACAATAAAAACACTAGAGGAGAAGAATGCACGGTTTCATGCGGTCGCCATAAGGGGCGTGCAGGATATTGTCATCCGCCGGTATGCGTATCGTTATGAGCGTAAAAATAGCGGCGACATTCCTCCCTTGGCGTCATTTTTTACCGGCCTCGCCCATAACGACTTAGCTGAATTATTTCAGGAACGTGATGTGCTGCGGATCATAGTCTACCCTAAGGATATACTTAAATATAGGGGAGTCGACGTCCGAGAAGATTTGTTCACGGCACACGCGAAGGAGATAGCCCGTGACTTGTCTAAACTACAGGTCCGGGGAGCTGGCTTATATCTCGACAGACTCGATGAAGTCGGAAGCCTTGCCACCGAGGCTAATCCGGACGAGGGGCTTCCAGACGCTATAAAGCCGTATTTTTTTGAAGAGTTCGAGCAGCACATTTCCGTTGGTGAATATAGTTCGAGCGTTCAGGAAACTTACATCCTTATTGGCCTCCAGGTGCATGACGAACGCCTGCGCCGAGAGTTCTTTCACGAAATGATAGTCGGATCGCTAATGAATGAAGACGTTGTGAGGGAGATCTTCGCTATTAGAACCATGGAGGGTGATCTTCACTTTGAGTACTTCGTAAAACTAAAGGCCCGGGCCTACGAGACGAACCGCATCATCAGGAATTTGAGGACATGGCATGATTCAGAAGATGCGGTCGTTTTAACGCGAACCTTTGATGTAACGGACTATCTGAAGAACAACTCCGTACTCGGCGTGGCAAATTTTGACCAAGGCCTTAAAATCAGTGAATTTGTCGAGGTATTGGGCGAGAATGATCTGAGAAATATCCATTCACGCATTGACCTCGCTGATGCCGCGCACCGCCGTCAACTTGTTTTTATTGCGAGCGAATGGAGCAGGGCAAAAGCTGCCGCGGAAGGCACCGAGGAGACTATTCATTCGGATACCATAGATGTTATCTACACTAACATTGCCTTGCTCACGTTTGCACATGGGGAGGACAAGGACGAATACCTTGATCGTGTTCAAGCCGCTCTTCTCACGATGTATCAATCTGTGGAGGACCGGGCGACAGAAATCTTGGCAGAGACGGTCGGCGCACAAGACTCTATGGCAGGAGGGGAACTCGGACTTCTGGTTGAAAAGCAACACCCGGCCGTACTTCGCGACGGTCACTGGGCGGAAATCCGCAGTCATCCAGAAAAGGTGCTCTTAGTTCATGCCGGGGTGGTCGCTTCAAAGGCGATTTTAGATGAGGGGGCTAGATCTCTCGTGGCACAGGCGCGGCGCACGCTCAATCGCCTATGGAAATTGAGAAATTCCCTCGCTCATACTCGTCGGAGCGACATGGTAAGGCCTCTATCCATTGCCTCGTCCGATGGCTGGGAGGAAAGGCTTCGGGAGGTCGGATCGTACGCGCGCGATACCCTTCGTCTTCTTGAGGCGCTTGAGCATCTCCGGCCGCGAGGAGGCTTGTAGGACGGGCCGGTACTCGCAGATCAGCCCACTCAAGCGAGCCCGCCACCCACGATTACGGCACCGTCGCCGTCTTCGAGGACCTTTACGGCAATCTCTGGGACCTCGTGCAGTTCACCAGCCGATGAGGAAGGCCGAGCGGCCGCTGGCGCGCCAGCTTCGTTCGGGAGCCGCAGTTCCGGCTCGGCACGGATTGCAGCGGCTGCAACCGCTTCCTCCATAACGGAAGCCGGAGCCCGAGCCCGCCGGCGCCGGGTGTGGCGACCGGGAGGAGCGCTGAAATGCGGCCGGCATCGTGTCATCTTTGGAATGTTCCGCGGGCGCTCGCCATAGTCCGGCGGCCCCGGCTTTTTTACGCGATCTCAATCCCATGCTGCCATGCCGGGCCCGTATCACCGGGACGGGGGACCGCGCGATGGAAAATGGAATGACCGGAGCGCGTTCACCCCTGCGCCGCATGACGGTGGCGGGCATATCCGGGCTGATCGTGGCGGGCTGCCAATCTTCGCCGCCGCCTTATGCGGCGCCAACCAACCGGGAAGCCCTCATCGCGATGGCCGACAGCGCGCGCGTCGACGCCGGGCAGCCGGTGCCGGCGGCGCCAACCACGGCGATCACCCGCACTACGATCGACGCCCCCGGGACGATGGCGCGCAATACCGGCAATGTCATGCTGCAGGCGCAGGACATCGAATCGCGGCGTACCGGCCTCCAGAACGCGCAGATGCGCCGCGTCGTCCATCTCGGCGCATGCGAATGGCAGGCCGTCGATCCCGGCAAGGTCCTACGGCGTTCGCGCGAGCGGATCGAGGGCAGGATCGACCATGCCTATCACTGCCCCTATCGGCAGTTTTTCGCGACCCCCTCGCGCGGCCCGGTGCGCTCCGACGGCGCCGGCTATTTCTACAGGGAAGGCGATCGCTTCCTGCACGCCGACATACGCGACCTGCCTTCCAACTCCGAACGGATCGACGCCCTGCCGGCGGAGTGACGAAGCCCCCCGCTCACATCGGCAGCAGCAGCCCGTCCCAGCCATATTGCTCGTCATCGCCGGTCGAGGCGCGGATCAGGTTCAGGTCGATCGACTTCGGGCTGGGGCCGGGCCCCGCCATCGTGCCCGCCGCCGCGATATAGACCGTCGCCCCCTGCTGGTTGCTCCCCCACAAGGCGAAGGCGGAAAAATTGCGTCCCGGCACCGACCCGGAGGCCGCCCAATTCCCGTTGACGTAATAGGTGTCGCCCTTGAACACGAGCGTACCCGACATCTGGCCGTTGGAATCGTCGTTCTGAAAGGCGATGACGACGTCGCGCGAGCCGTCCGGATGCGGCTTGCTGCCCAGATTCCAGTTCGACATATGGATTCTCCCCTCCTGCTTGCGCCCAATGCGCGATTCGACCGTCATAAGGGCAGCCGCCATACCTGTCCCGCGCCACGTGGAGCAGTTTTCCGCACATCGGGTTGCGAGAGCCGATGCGCTACGGCGCCGGGCAGGCCGCGGCGCTTGGCCCGAATTGCGCCACAAGCGCGTGGGATGGATCGCCGCATGACGCTCGGCACTCCCGCCGCACCAACGCTCGAGACGCCCCGGCTCACCTTGCGCGGCTGGCGGCCGGAGGACCTTGCGCCTTATGCGGCGATGATGGCGGACCCGGAGACCGCGCGCTTCATCACGCGCAAGGGGCTGCCTTATTCGGAAGGTCAGACCTGGGCCGAGATGGCGCTCCTGGTCGGCCATTGGCAGCTGCTCGGCCACGGCATGTTCGTCGTCGAGGAGCGCGCCACCGGCGCCTTCCTCGGCCGGGTCGGGCCGCTGCGGCCGCCAGGCTATCCGGGCTTCGAGATCGCCTGGGGGCTCGCGCCGGCCGCACGCGGCAAGGGCTATGCGACCGAAGCGGCGCGCGCCGCGATCGACTGGTCGTTCTCGCGCTTCCCGCTCGACCGGATCATTTCGCTCATCCACCCTCGCAACACCGCCAGCCGGCGCGTCGCGACACGCCTCGGCGAGCGCCGCACCGCCGGGCAGTTCGCCCCCTTCCAGGATCTGTGCGACATCTGGGAATTGCGCCGCGACGATTGGCTCGCGCGCTGAGGCGGGCGGCGCAAGCCGCGCAAACGATCCCCATTGCCAGCGCAGCCGGCGAAGCTCCGGGCGCCTCGCGACTCGCCTCAGGCGCGTCCGGCCCCGTCCGGGAGCGCGCCGGTCCCGCATTTCTTTCGCCCGGGGGACCTGAGCCTTTGAACCCTTCAACTTCCGCGCCCCTTTGGCGGATTCGCCCGGTTGAACGCCACCGCCGCGCGAACCAGCGCCTTCAGCGGCTCTCCGTCGATCGCCTCGCCCTCGCGGATGTCGATCGCCCTGCGGGTGTTGCCCTCGAGGCTCGAATTGAACAGGCCGGACGGATCCTCGAGCGCGGCGCCTTGCGCGAAGGTCAGCTTCACCTTGTCCCTGTAGGTCTCGCCCGTGCAGATCATGCCGTCATGCTCCCACACCGGCACGCCGGCCGGGTTGGCCGGCTTGCGCCATTTCACCGTCTCCACCGCTTCCGGGTCGGCCTCGCCGATCAGGGCCCGGACCTTGCCAAGAATCTCCTCCCGCCAGTCGCCGCCCGTGGTCATGATCGATCCTCCTTCGCGGCTCCTGCCGATCCATCCCGTCGCCGCGCCGCCGCCATCATCCGCGACGCGGGTCACTTGATCCGATGACCTTGAAAGAGGCGCTCGACAGACTCAAGACCCTCGGCAGCGCGAAGACGCGCGCAAATGCCGAGCGATATTGTTGACGCGGTGGCCGGCTTGCACCCAGCCGGAGTCGCGGTCCCGGAATTTGCCCGGATCGGGACCTCGCTCCAAGTAGGCCGAAGCACCCGCGACCGCTACCCGCCCGTCTCACGAAGGCGACGTGCACTTTCACGTGCGGGAGCCCAACTAGTCTATGCTAAATCTTTGCATCCATTCACGAATGCCATTGACTCGATCTGCGAAGGCCCATAGCTTTCATGCCATCGTTAATGGGGGAGACATATCATGAAGAAGTCGATTATCCGCATTTCCGCAGCTGCAATGTTCGTCGGTGCGGCACTGGCTCCGACCGCCGCGATTGCTCAAGGCGGCAGCGGCTGGGGCTATTTCTATTTCAACGACGGCGCAGGCAACTGCGGCTATATATCCTGCGGCGCTTATGGCTGCAGTGTTGTCGACGAATTTCCCTGCCCGCGGGAAGTCAGCGGCGGCTGACCGATTGCACCGGATCGACGAAAAAGGGGCGGCCTTCCGCCCCTTTTTTGCGTCCGTACGGCGGCGGGATTTCGGCCGCATTACCGTGATATTACGGTAGCGGCGCGCGGCGGCGCGGCGGGCCTTTTTTCCGAGACCTTCGCGGCGGCCGGTTCATCTCGGTCATCGGCGCAGCAGACAGGAGGCGAGATTCGCGCCATGATCGCCTTATGAGCCAGTCCCTCGCCCACATCGCCCTCGTCGTGCGCGATTATGACGCGGCGATCGCCTGGTTCACCGGCAAGCTCGGCTTCACCCTCGTCGAAGACACCTGCCAGCCCGAACAGGATAAGCGCTGGGTGGTCGTCGCGCCGCCCGGCGCGGGCGCGAACGCCGCCACCCTCCTCCTTGCCCGCGCCGCCACTCCCGGGCAGGAGGCGTTCGTCGGCAATCAGGCCGGCGGGCGCGTGTTCCTGTTCCTGCGGACCGACGATTTCGATCGCGACTTCGCCGCGATGACCGCCAAGGGCGTCGTCTTCGTCCGCCCGCCAGCCATTCAGCCTTACGGCAAGGTTGCCGTCTTCCTCGATCTCTACGGCAACAAATGGGATCTGGTCGAGTTCGTGGGGCCGGATGATGCCGATGCAGCCTAGGGCGCTCGCCGCGCGGTGAGGATCCGCACGGGGCGCTCGATCATCTGCCCGCGCATCGCGCCTACGCCGGCATTGGGCACGGTCGGCACGGCAAGGATTCGGCGCACCGTGTCCATCCCTTCGACCACGCGGCCGAAGGCGGCATAGCCGAGATTGTCGGCCGGGCGCCCGGTGCCCGCGTCCATCGAGCGCTCGGGGCCGGCGGTGATGAAGAAATCGCCGGTCGCGCTGCCCGGACTGGTGCGCGCCATCGAGATCGTGCCGTCGCCATGGCTGAGCCCGGTCCGGCTGGTCGGCTCGTGCGCGATCGGCAGCAAGGTCCGGGTGGGGTCGCGCCGTATGCCGCCCTGGATGAAGCCCCGTCCCGGCGCCCCGCGCGTCCGCGAGGCGCGGTAGAAGGTGATGCCGTCGAACTTGCCCTGGTCGACATAAGCGAGGAAGTTCGCGGTCGTGACGGGCGCGCGCCGGGCGTCGAGCGCAAGCACGATCGCCCCCGCCTCCGTCTCGAGCCGGACCCGCACGATATCGGCTTGGGGCTGGGCCGCGGGCGCCTTGCCGCCTTCGCCCGCCGCATTGGCGGGCGGAGCCGCGGCCGGCGGAGCCTCGCCGCAGCCGGCGACGAGGAGGAGCAGGGGCGCGAGCAGGGACAAGGGCCGAATCATGCGCGCCACCCTAGGCCGTGCTGCGGCCAAACTGAATGGGCCGCCCGCTGTATCATTGACTCGCCGGTCGGCCGCGCCATTGTCTTTGCGAAGGGGGAAATCGCAATGAACCGCGTTTCGCGACTGCTGCGCTGCCTGGCGCCGGTCTCGCTCCTGCTCGCCCCGGCGCCGGCGGCCGCCCAGGCCGGAGAGGTCGCCCAGTTCCGGCAGGGGCAGGCCATGCGCTTCAACAGCGCCGGCCATCGCAAGGCGAACGGCCTCGAGATCAGCCTCGCCTATCCGCGCGCATGGCGGGCGGGGGAGAGCGAGCGGCCGCACGTCGTGCAGAACTTCGTCGCGACGGGCGACGCACTCAGCTGCAACCTGCTCGTCCGCGACGCCGGCGCGCCCATCTCCGAGGCGGAGGCGCGCAGCTTCCTGCGCCCGGCCAACCTCCTCTCGCTGCTGCCGGACAATGCCGAGCGCGAGACCGCCCAGCCGACGCGGATCGACGGCCTGACCGCGGTCGAGATGATCTACGAGACTTCTGTCCGGCAGGGCGGCCTCGCCAGCAGCGTCAAGACCGTGCAGTTCGTCACTCTCTGGGAGCGCAGCTTCATCCAGCTCACCTGCGGCCTGGGCGCCCGGGACCGCGCGCAGGCGCTCGCCCGCTTCGCCGCCTATCTCCCGCTCTTCCGCCTGATCGCCAATTCGATCGTCGTCCACGACCGCCGGCGCTGAGGATTCCCGGGCGGCGGCGGCATGACGTCGCCCGGTCCTGCTTGCGATGCGGCGATGCGTCCGAATCCGCTTGTCATGGGTCCGGCCTTGCGAAACAATCGCCCCCGCCCGCTCATGGGCATGGGGATGGATCATGAACAAGCTGCTCCTCGGTGTCGTCGCGGCCGCCGGCCTCGTCGCGCCGCTGCAGGCCGCTTTGGCCTGCCGCGGCAATTTCCTGGGCTCGTACAACACCTTCATCAGTCCCCAGGACACGGTCGCCAGCGACGGCGTTCGGATTGGCACCGTCCCGGGGATCATCCAGCAGGACCGCGCCAACCTGCACCGCTTCCGCCGCGGCGACCGCGGCGACGGCTATGACGACATGTTCCTTTCGGCCGAATCGCGCGCCCTGATCCCGCGCTGGCGGATAGAGGTCGCCCCCGCCACCGCCGCCGCGATCCGGCGCGGCCGCGCGCGGATCAACGTCCGCGTCTTCGAAGGCTGCATCGAGGTCAGGCCCGCTTGAGCCGCGCGATCGGATATGCCGGCTTCGCGCTGATCGCGGCGGTGGCCATGCCGGCGCCGGCCGTGGCGTTCGAAAGCCGCGACCTGATGTGCATGGCGACTCGCCAGGCCGAGGGCGGCGGCTTCCGGGTGAGCCGCGTGCCCGGGCTAAGCGTGCGCGCCCTGGTCGCCGCGCCTGGGCCCCTGGTCCACGGCCTCGGCGCCGACATCGTCGCCTTCACCTGCATGCGCTCCGAGGCGATGCCGGAAGTGGACGATGTCGAAGTGCTGCAGGCGGGGCTCGAACTCTATCTCGGCAGCATGGGCACCGGCACCCGCATGATCAAGCTGTCGCTAACCGGGGGGCGGGTCCGCTTCGAGGTCATGCAGGGCGGGTTGAACGGGGGCGAACGCCGCAACCTGACGCGCATCGTCGCTGCCATGCAGGCGCGCGTCGATGCCGCACCGGCGGTGCCGGCCGGCTGAGCCTGCCCGAGAGGGGCGTTCAGCGCTTGATGTCGCTGACCATGCCCTTGGTGGAGGGGTTGGAGGCGTTCTTCTTGGGCTTTTCCGCCTTGGGCTTGCGGGCTTCCTTGTTCGATTTCTTCTGGCCTTTCGCCATCGTCCTCATCCTTCACGTGCGGGGATGGGGGCAGCCTAGCGGCAAATGCACGCCGCGGCCACGCATTTAGCCCCGTCTTAACCCTTCGCCATTAGGAGTTCGGCCCCGAAACGACGGGGCAAAAGGCATGAGCTTCTCCTTCTCCGACTTCGCCACCGCGCTGAAAAGCGGAGCGTCCATGTCCGCCGAGGACGTGCTTGCGGTGCGGCGCACGGTCTGGCCCGACGGCAGGATCTCCGACGAAGAGGCCAGGGCCCTGTTCGAGGTCAGCCGGCTTGCGCGCGACCCCGCGCCCGAATGGGGCGAGTTCTTCCTCGAGGCCCTGTGCGACCATGTCGTCAACGGCAAGGAGCCCAAGGGCTATATCGACCTCGCCAATGCGGCCTGGCTGGTCGAGGAGATCGAGCGCGGCGGCGGGCCGGTCAGCGACCTCGAGCTCGCGCTGGTCGTCAAGGTCATGGAGCGGGCGCTGAACGGCCCGGCGGAGCTCAAATCCTGGATGCTCGCCCGGATCGAGGAAGCGGTGCTTCGCGACCAGCGCGTCGACGCGCGCGAAGCGGGGCTGCTGCGCCGGATCATCTTCGCGTCCGGCGGCGACGGCGCGCTTGCCGTCAGCCGGGACGAGGCCGAGCTGCTCTGGCGCCTCAAGGACGCCTGCCGCGATTCGGAAAATGCGCCGGAATGGAAAACCCTGTTCGTACAGGGCGTGGGCAACCATCTGATGGCCTATAACAGCTACACGCCCCTGGAGCGCGAGGAGGCGGCGCGGCTCGAAGCCTTCATGGACGATCGGCGCAGCAACGTGCTCGGCTTCATCGGGCGGGTGTTCAGTTCCAATCCGCTCAGCGGCGCGCGTGACTTGCTGGCCGGCGACCCGGCAAGGCCCGACCACGATGCCGCCGTAGCTGCGGAGCGGGCGATCACCCCGGCCGAGAACGACTGGATGCAGGCCCATGTCGAGGCCGACGGCGTCCGCGATCCTTATGAGGATGCTTTGCTTGCCTTCGTCGCCGAGGAGAGTGGCCGCTGAGGCGGTACCTACATTCAACCGATGCCTTTCCCTATTCCGTCACCCCCGCGAAAGCGGGGGCCCACCTTCTTGTCATGAGCTGTTGAAGAAGGTGGATTCCCGCTTTCGCGGGAATGACGGCTAAGATTGAATGCCGATGCGCGCTAAACCTCGGCCGGCAGCGCCCAGTCGATCGGCGCGAGGCCCCGGCTTTCGAGGAATTCATTGGCCTTCGAGAAATGGCGGCAGCCGAAGAAGCCTGCATGGGCCGACAATGGGCTCGGATGCGGCGCCTTCAGCACCAGATGCCGCCCGCCTTTGTCGATCGAATCGACCAGGGTCGCCTTCTTCTGCGCATAGCTGCCCCAGAGCATGAACACGACTGGATCGGCCTGGGCATTGACCGCGGCGATCGCCGCGTCGGTGAAGCGCTCCCACCCTCGCTCGCGGTGCGAGGCGGCCTGGCCCATGCGGACGGTGAGCACGGCGTTGAGCAGCAGCACGCCCTGCTTGGCCCAATGTTCGAGAAAGCCGTGCCGCGCGGGCGCGACCCCCAGGTCGCTTTGCATCTCCTTGTAGATGTTGACGAGGCTGGGCGGGATCGCCGTACCCGGCCTGACGCTGAAGCACAGGCCGTGCGCCTGGCCCGGCCCGTGATAGGGATCCTGGCCCAGGATGACGACGCGAACCTTGCCGAGCGGCGTCAGATCGAGCGCGCGGAACCATTCGCCGCCTTTCGGGAAGATGCGCCTGCCCGCCGCCTTCTCGGCGACGAGGAACTCCTTGAGCGCGCGCATATAGGGCTGCTCGAATTCGGGCCCGAGCGGACCGAGCCAGCTTTCGTCCAGGCGGACGCTTTGGCTCATCGTCCCAGCAGCCGCAGCGTCGCCGCGTCGCGCTCGCCGTCATGGTAGGCGGCCAGCGCCTCGGCGAAGGGCGCCGGATCGTCCGCGACGGCCTCGAACAGGGTCATGGAGGATCTGAGCTTCATTGCGTCCACCGGCCCGAATATAGCTTCGGCGCTCCGCTCGCGATGGGCGAGGGCCGCCGCCGTGCATTCGCGCAGGCGAGTGCCGAGCAGCGGGTGGGCGAGATAGGCCCGGGCTTCCTCCGCCGACGCAATCGCATAGAGACGCGCCGTCGGGCTCGTGCCAAGGCCGGCGATCTGGGGGAAGACGAACCACATCCAGTGGCTCTCTTTGCGCCCCTGCCGGAGCTCGGCGAGCGCCTGGCCGTAAACGCCCTCCTGCGCCTCTATGAAACGGGTCAGATCCACCGCTCAGCCTTCGGGCAGGGTGCGGTTGACCTGCCGCGGCTCCGGCGGCGCACCCCCTGCCCGCGCCTCGGCCAGCCGCGCGCCTTCCGCGGCGAGCATGTCGAACAATCGCTCGGGGTCCTGGAAGCGCAGGGAAGCGGCAAAGGCTTCGGCGCCCTCCGCCACGACGATCTCGCGCCGGCCCTCCGCGACCCCGTCGAGGATCCGCCGCGCGCATTCGGCCGGGTCCATGCCGGCCTCGATATTGGCGTCGGACGTGCCGCGCGCGCTGCCGTCGCCCTGGAGCGCGTTCGCCGCCACGCCGGTGCGCACCGAGCCGGGAAGGACGTTGGTCACCTTGATCCCATAGGCGGTCTCGACCTCGGCGCGCAGCGCATCGCCATAGCCGATCAGGCCGTGCTTGGCGGCGGCATAAGCGGTCCGCAGCACCGGCCCGAGCCTCCCCGCCACCGAGGAAATCATGACGATATGGCCCCGGCCCCTTTCCGCCATGAGCGGCAGCAGATTCTGGGTCAGCCGGATCGGCGCCATCAGGTCGACGGCGACGATCTTCTCATAGACCTCCGGACCGGTGTCAATGGCGAGGCTGCGCTGGCTGATCCCGGCATTGTTGACCAGAATGTCGACGCCGTCCCGCCACGCCCAGGCCGCCTGCGCCGCGCCCGCCATCGCATCCCAGTCGGTCGCCTCGAAGGGCAGCACGAGGCTCTCTCCGCCGAGCCGGGCGGCGAGCGCATCGAGCGCGTCGCGCCGCCGCCCCGACAGGACCAGCGCCGCGCCCTCGTCCGCGAACGCCTCGGCCAGGGCCTCGCCGATCCCGGAAGAGGCGCCCGTGATCCAGATGGCGGCGTCGGCAAAGCGCATCGTCATTCTCCTGGCGGGTCCTTCGGTCGGCACGCGATCGCCTGGCCGAAGGCAATGAGGTTGCCGTCCGGTGCAAGGACGAGCAGCTCGCGCTGGCCATAGGATTTGTCGGCCGGCCCATGGACGTCGCCTTTGGGCAAGGTGTCGAGCTTCGGCTTCAGCTCCTCATGAAGCGCGTCGACGTCGCGGACGTCGACATAATAAGCGAAGCGGCGATTGCCGGGCGGGGCGCCGTCCGCGCCGCGATTCTGCAGGATGCGGATGCCCGCGCCCTCGCGCTCGACATAGGCATAATCGCTCATCCGGAAGAGCGTGGCGAAGCCGAGAATGTCTTCGAAGAAGCCAAGAGCCGCGGCGAGATCGGGCACGTGCATGAACGGCGTGATCTGGACGAAATTGCCCATCTCACGCCTCCGCGCGGCGCCAGCCGGCGATGCAGAGCGCGAGCATGATCGCATTCCCGACCGCATCGAGCAGGCCGAGCGAGGTGAACACCGGGTCGACGAAGGTGAACCAGATATTGAAGGCGAAGAAGGGCAGCAGCGCGATGCCGAAGGCGAGGAAGGTGAGCTTGGTGAAGCGGGCAAAGGCGGCGAACAGGCCGGCGATCATCGCCTGGGCGCCGAAGCAGGCGATCGCGAAAGGCAGGATCGGCGTCCCGACCCGATATTCAGGAAGCAGCGTCAGCTCGATCACGCTGCGCGGCGCGAGCAGCGCCCAGCCGCCAAGGACGAAGAAGACCGCGGCGATTGCCCATTGAATCCGCCGGACGCTCACCGCCGGCGGGGATTGCGGGCGCGCCATTGCCGGACCGCGGCCAGCGTGTTGGTGACGTGATTGCGCCAGTCGAGGTTCGAATAAGCGTAGATGATGCGGCCGTTGGGAGCGATCACATAGGACGTGCGGTTGGTGAAATTGGCGCGCTCTGCGGAGAAGCGCACGTCATAGGCGTTGATCACCGCAGGCGTCGCGGTCGCCACCGGAAAGGCGTTGCGGCAGGCCTCGACCGAGAAGCGGCGCAGCGTGTCGTAATCGTCGGCCGACATGCCGATCACCCGCGCGCCGGCGCGGCGGAAGTCGCGCGCGGCTTCGGAGAAAGCGTGCGCCTCGAGCGTGCAGCCTTCGGTGAAGGAGCGCGGGAAGAAATAGAGGACCACCGGCCCGTTGCGCAGCTCGCGCCGCAGGTTGAGCCGGAACGGCCGGCCGGCGAGCGCGCCGCTGGTGGTGAAATCGGGGGCGGTGCGGCCTGGCGGCAGCGCAGGAATGGCGGCGGCGGGAAGCAGGGCCAGGACGAATGCGAGAGCGGTGGCGAGGAGGCGCATCGAAGGACTCCCTTCATGACCGGCCGTCCGGTCGGCGCCGGTGATAGTCGCAAATCCGGCGCGCCGCCAGCACCGGCGCTTGCGGCGACCGCCCGCTCCATCCTATCCTTCCCGCTTTGGACGGGAGACGGATTTCGCGATGATCGACTGGGGCATCGATACCAGGACCGTCACGCTCGGGCCCCATCCGGCGCGCCATTGCACCTTGTGCGGCCGCGAGCGGCCGTTCGTGCTGGTGCTGACCTATCGGGTGTTCCGGATCCTCTACGTGATCCGCTTCTCCTATGAGAAGGTCTATACCAGCGAATGCGTCCAGTGCGGCGGCGGCGCGATGGAATTGCACGAGGACGAGGTGGTGCCGACGCTCCGGAACCATCCGGTCAGGTTCCTGGACAGATTCGGGGGCTATGCGGCGATCGCCGTCACCGCGCTGATCCTGGCGGCGGTGCTGCTCAGGAATGCGCTGCGCTAGCGGCGGAGCGTGGGCGGCGTGCGGCGACGGCCATTGGCCCCGCTTACCGGCTCTGCTAGCGATGCTCGAAAGGCTCGAGCGGGAGATTCCATATGCGCCTGAAGCTTTTGACCCTGGCGGCGGCGGCGGGCCTGGCCGCGGCCGCGCTCGCCCCGTCGCTGGCGGCGCAGCCGGCGCGCGGCGCAGCCGGCGCCTGTGCACTCACTTTGCCCGCCGAAGCCGATGGCATGAGCTTCGACGATGCCGGACGCGCGTCCGGCGCGGAGCGGGCGCGGCTCGTGCAGGCGACCGGCGCGAATTTCGCCGCCGCCGCCGGCCGTTTGTGTGGCGCGGGCGTGGTTCGCGCCGCCCATTTGCGGCCCTATTCGCGGCTGCTGGTGCGCAATGCCGAGGGCGCGAGCGAGCCCAAAATCTATGACGATGCCGAAGAGCAGGCCGGCGCGCTGATCATCGAATATGTGTTCGAGAGCGCCGCGCCGACGCAAGCCGCGATCGAGGCGGCCTTGCGCTGCTGGCGCAACCCGCAGGCGGCGGGCTGCACCGAAGAGGATCTCGGACCCTAGACCGCACGAAGCAACAATCTTCAGGCCGGGATGTCGCTGCGGCCCTCGATCTGCAGCGCGTCGCTTTCGCTTTCGGTGAAATCGCCGCCTTCGCCGCGGAAGGCGGCGGCGAGCCGGGCGGGTTCGACCGCGCGCTCCCAGCGCGCGACGACGATGGTGGCGACCGCATTGCCGACGAAATTGGTGAGCGCCCGGCATTCGCTCATGAAGCGGTCGACGCCGAGGATCAAAGCCATGCCCGCGACCGGGATGGAGGGCACCACCGACAGCGTCGCCGCCAGGGTGATGAAGCCCGAGCCGGTTACTCCCGCCGCGCCCTTGGACGAGATCATCGCCACCGCCATCAGCAGCAATTGATCGCCGAAGCCGAGCGGGATGTTGCAGGCCTGGGCGATGAACAAAGCGGCGAGCGACATGTAGATGCAGGTGCCGTCGAGGTTGAACGAATAGCCCGTCGGCACGACCAGGCCGACGATCGGCTTGGGGCAGCCGGCGCGCTCGAGCTTCTCCATCAGGAGGGGCATCGCGCTTTCCGACGAGGAGGTGCCGAGCACGAGCAGCAATTCGGCCTTGATGTAGCGCACCAGCCCCCAGAGCGAGAAGCCGGCCGCGCGAGCGATCGCGCCGAGCACGAAGATCACGAAGAGGAGGGAGGCGGCATAGAAGGTGCCGATCAAAGCGGCGAGATTGGTGAGCGAGCCGATGCCATATTTGCCGACGGTGAAGGCCATCGCGCCGAACGCGCCGATCGGGGCGGCGTACATCAATATGTGGACGATTCGAAAGACGATCGCGGTCAGCGTCTTGAGCAGCTCCTGGACCTTGGCGCCCTTCTCGCCGATCAGCGCCAGCGCGATCCCGAACAGGATCGCGACCAGCAGCACCTGCAGGATCTGCCCCTCGGTGAAAGCGCTGACCAGGGTATCGGGAATGATGTTCATCAGGAAGCCGGTGATGCTCTGCGCGTGCGCCTGATTGACGTAGGAGGCGACCTCCTGGGCGTTCAGCGTCGCCGGATCGACGTTGAGGCCGGCGCCCGGCCGGACCAGATTGGCGACGACGAGGCCGATCGCCAGCGCCAGCGTCGAGACGCTGAGGAAATAGATCATCGCCTTGGCGCCGACGCGGCCGAACGCCTTCAGGTCCGCCATGCCGGCGATGCCGGTCGCGACGGTGAGGAAGATCACCGGGGTGATGATCATCTTGACCAGATTGATGAAGCCGTCGCCGAGCGGCTTCATCGCCTGGCCGGCGTCGGGCGCGAGCCCGCCGAGCAGCGCGCCGGCGGCGATCGCCACCAGCACCCAGAAATAGAGGCTCCGCCAGAACGGCCGGCTTTTCTCGGCCATATCCCTTCCCCGTCCCATGATTCCGACGGTGATAGGCGCGGGCCCGCAAGATGTCAGGCCATTGATCTTCGCGATCCTGTTCCCCGGCGAAGGCCGGGGTCCAGCGGCACCGCGGCGGGACTAGCCCAGCCTTCGGGGTGCTTCGCCGGGGAACGTTTCCATTCGCGCGAATCCGAGTCTAACAGGGCCTCATGGACGAGAGCCTCGCCGTCACCGCAATCGCCCGCCAGATCGAGCTGGCGGTGGCGCCGGTCTTCCTGCTGGCGGGGATTGGCGGGATCATCAACGTGCTCGCCCACCGGCTCGCCCGCGTCGTCGACCGGTCGCGCCAGCTCGAGGCCGAGCCGGTCGCGCAATGCGATTCCGGCCGCGCCGCTTATGCGGCCGAGCTCGGCCTGCTCGACCGGCGGATGAAGGTGGTCAATTGGGCGATCAGCCTGTGCACGGCGAGCGCGCTCTTCATTTGCGTGGTGGTGGCGATCCTGTTCGTCGCGGATCTCGCCCGGATCGCCTTCGCCAGGCCGATCGCGATGCTGTTCATCGCGGCGATGCTGCTGCTGATCGCGGGCCTCGTCCTGTTCCTCTACGAAATCAGGCTGGCGATGCAGGCGCTGCAGGTCAGCCGCGAACGGCGGCGCGAGCGGGTCGGCGAATGAATGGGGGTGGCGGCGAGCAGCTGGCGCGGGTGGCTTTGATCGTCTCGGCGATCGCGCTCGCGCTCTCGATCCTCGGCCTGTTCCTGCCGCTCCGCTAGGCTCAGCGGCTCGCGGCGATCGCGGCGACGATCACGTAGAAGAGGATCATCAGCGGGCCGAACGCGAACAGCGTCAGCGCGACGGCGCCGATGCGGACGAGCGTCGGATCCCAATCGGCGCTGCGGGCGAGGCCGGCGCAGACGCCGAGAATCTTCGCATTGCCTTTGTCGAGGGCGTAACGGCTGGTCATCGTCTTGATCCTGGATGGTCGTGTGTCTGGGAAGGTCGGAGGGACCGGCCGGGTCAGATGACCTGGACCGGGCCCACCGCCGCGGAAAGGAACAGGCTGCTGGCGACAATCGCGCCGAACACCGAAAGGGCCAGCTTCTGCAGGTTGATCGAAAGCGTCATTGTAGGTCTCCTCAAATCGACCGCCGGACCATCCGATGATCATATCGGGAGAATAGCAGGCGCCGTGCCAAGTCGAGGAAATGGCGGAAATCCGCCGTTTTTGTGTCTAGGCCTATATTGCAGGGAAAATCCCGGTCCCGAATGTTGGCGCGTTTCGCCAATAGTTGGACCGGTCGATGTCCGCTTTTGCCCCCTCATTGTCCGAAATCGGATAAAGCGGTCAGGCGTCGGCCGCTTGCCCGGGGCCCTCCGCATCGGCCGGCCCATTGCCGGCCGGTCCGAGATTGTGCGCGACCAGGCCGCCGACCAGAGCGGCGACGAAGGCGCCGGCCTGCCCCCAGCCGGTCAGCGAGTAATGAAGCGCGAAGACTGCTGCCACGAAGGCGAGCAGCCCCGCGGGCACCCAGGCCGCCCAGTCACGCCTGGCGATTCGACGGCTCGCATAGCCGCCGGCCAGCGCGGCGGTGAAATAGCCGAATATGCCAAGCAGATTGGCCGCTGCTGGCCGGCTGCCGAGCACCTCCGCGCCACGCTCGCGGTCGAGCATGTCGAAGGGCGCATAGGGAAAGAGCTGGCTGGAGATGAACTCGACGCCGGTCTGGATGCCCAGGGCGACGGCAAGGCCGATGATGATCCCCAGCAAGGCGCGCATCGTCCAGCCCCTTTCCACGCCTCTATATCATGCGGGCGAGACGAGGGAAGCGGGTCAGCCGTTGACGATGGTGCCGCCATTGGGGTGGAGAACCTGGCCCGACATGTAGCGGCTGTCCTCGCAGGCGAGGAACAGGAAGCTGGGCGCGACCTCGTTTGGCTGGCCCGCGCGGCCCATCGGCGTATCCTCGCCGAAGCTCTTCATCTTCTCGGGGGTCGAGCCGCCGCAGGGATTGAGCGGCGTCCAGATCGGCCCGGGAGCGACGGCATTGACGCGGATTCCCTCGCCGACGAGATTTTCCGAAAGCGAGCGGGTAAAGGCGGTGATCGCCCCCTTGGTCGCGCTATAGTCGAGCAGCTCCTCCGAGCCCTGATAGGAGGTGATCGAGGTGCAGTTGACGATCGCCGCGCCCTTCTTGAGATGCGGGCGGGCGGCTTGCGTCAGGAAGAACATCGAGAAGATGTTGGTCTGGAAGGTGCGCTTGAGCTGCTCCTCGCTGATGTCGGTAATGTCCTTGTCGGGATGCTGCTCGCCGGCATTGTTGATCAGGATGTCGAGGCCGCCGAGCTCCTTTACCACCCTGGCGACGGCCTGGTTGCAAAAGCCCTTGTCGCCGAGGTCGCCGGCGATTGCGATCGCCCTGCGCCCCTCCGCCTCCACGATCGCCTTCGTCCCGGCGGCGTCGTCATGCTCGCAAAGGTAGAGGATGGCGATATCGGCACCCTCGCGCGCGAACAGAGCGGCGACGGCGCGGCCGATGCCGCTGTCGGCGCCAGTGATCAGAGCGACCTTGCCGTCAAGCCGGCCCGAGCCCGGATAGAATGGCCGCCATTCGGGGTTTGGCTCGAGCGCGCTTTCGTGGCCCGGCAAATCGTCTTCGTGGATCATCTCGACCGTGTCGGTGTCCGCCATGTCGTTCCTCTCGAGCGCTGGTCGAAAGGACAAACCGCTTTGTCGAAAAGGCGTTCCGGCGCGCGCCCCAAGTCGCGGCCATTAGGCGCGCATTCAGGTTGACGCGATCAGCTTAGTGTTACAAACGTAGCAGGCAAATTGCTCGTGCCGCAGGGGACGGCGGCTGTGAGGGAGGATTTTATGACGCCGTCCGGTGCGCGCGCCGCGTTGCTTATCGCCTTGCTGTCTTCGGCATCACCCGTTTTGGCCCAGCCCGCTGCGCCGCCGCCCGGCGAGACGCCGCCGCCGGTCGCCGCCGATCCCGGCGCGCCGCAGGGGACCCGCAGCTACACGCCGGCCGACTTCGCCCGCTTCGCGCCGCGGACGGCGCTCGACATGCTCAACAATGTCCCGGGTTTCTCGATCAACGCCGGCGACACCGAGCGGCGCGGGCTCGGCGAGGCGACCAGCAACGTGCTGATCAACGGCGAGCGCTTCACCGGCCGCTCGACCGACATCCAGACCGAACTGGCCCGGATCAGCGCGGCAAACGTCACCCGCATCGACATCGCCGACGGCGCGACCTTCAACATTTCCGGGTTGAGCGGCCAGGTTGCCAACATCGTCACCACCTCGCGCGGGCTTTCGGGCAGCTTCGCCTGGCGGCCGCAGATCAGGGCGCGGCGAACCCCGCCCCGGCTGCTCGACGGCGAGGTCAACATCGCCGGCGCGATCGGCGGCTCGGATTTCACCCTGGGGCTGCGCAACGTCAGCCGGCGCAACGGCAATGCCGGGCCCGAGCTGGTGACCGATCCGGCGGGCGCGATCCTCGACCGGCGCGACGAAGTGCTGTTCGTCAACGAGGATGGGCCGCGGATTTCGGGAACGCTTCGCCGCGCCTTCGGCGACGGCTCGATCCTCAACGCGAACGCCGCTTTCGCCCTGTTCCACCTCGATCTTGGCGAGGATTCCTTCCGCTCAGGGCCAGGCCAGCCGGATCGGACGCGCATCCTGCGCGAGCGCGAGCGCGAACATAATTACGAGTTCGGCGGCGATTACGAATTCGCGCTGGGCGGCGGACGGCTGAAGCTGATCGGGGTGCGGCGCTTCGAGCACAGCCCCTACCGCCAAACCCTCACCATCGATTTCTCGGATGGCAGGCCGCGGGAGGGGCAGCGCTTCACCCAGACCGCCGATGAGACCGAGACCATTCTGCGCGGCGAATATCGCTGGCGCGGCGGCGTCAACGACTGGCAGATCAGCCTCGAAGGCGCGCTCAACCGGCTCGACATCGAGAACGATCTCTCGGCCCTGAACGCGGGTGGCGATTTCGTGCCGGTGGCGGGCGCGGCCAGCGCCTCGATCGTCGAGGAAAAGCGGGCCGAGGCCATTTTGACCTACGGGCGGCCGCTCTCGCCGACGCTGACGCTGCAGGCGGCGCTGGGCGGCGAATATTCCGAGCTTGCCCAGACCGGCGCGGGCGGGCTGACGCGCAGCTTCGTGCGGCCCAAGGGCTTCCTCAACCTCGCCTGGCGGCCAAACCCCAATTTCGACGTCAGCGCCCGGCTCGAGCGCGTCGTCGGCCAGCTCAATTTCTTCGATTTCGTGGCTTCGTCAAACGTCAGCGCCGGCACCTCGAACGCCGGCAACGCCAATCTGGTGCCGCCGCAGCGCTGGAACGCGCAGATCCAGGCGCGGCGCAATCTGGGGCCCTGGGGCTCGATCACCGCGCGCCTCTACGGCAGCCGGATCACCGACATCGTCGATGTCATCCCGATCGGCACGAACGGCCAGTCGCCGGGCAATCTCGACGGCAGTGCGACGATCTACGGCCTGCAATGGACGAGCACGTTCAACTTCGATCCGCTCGGCTGGCGCGGCGCCAAGATCGACGCCAACATCCAGCTGCAGCACACCGCGCTCGACGATCCGCTCACCGGCCTGAGGCGGCCGATCAGCGAGAGCATGACGCGCCAGATCGAGATCACTTTCCGGCAGGACATTCCCAACACCGATTGGGCCTATGGCGCGACCGCCTTCCAATACCGGCAATCGGAGGGCTTCCGGCTCGACCAGCGCTCCCAGTTCCTCGACACGCCGGGCAGCTTGGGCGTGTTCGTCGAGCATAAGGATGTGTTCGGGCTGACCGCGCGCGCAAGCGTCGACAATCTGCTCGGCACGAATGAGGGTTTCAGCCGCACCTTCTACAACGGGCGGCGGCTCGCCGACGACAGCAACCGGCTGTTCACCGAGGATCGGGACCGCTTCTACGGTCCGGTCTTCACGCTTTCGATCAGCGGGACGATCTAGCGACGCGCGCGGACGCGTAGCGCGCGCGGGCCGGATTAGGCGCCGGCAGCAGCACCTCGCTGCCGCGCAGCAGCTGCGGCCGGGCGCCGGCCGGGCGGCAGCGTGCGACGATGGTGGGGAATTCGAGGTCGCTGTGGCGGATCAGGGCGGTCTCGGTCGCGGCCTGGCAGGCGGCGGCGCTCTGGAAGCGCTGCTGGTCGATCCTGACCTCGCGGCAGGCCGCGTCGCTTTCGCCGCAGCCCATGATCGCCATCACGAATAACAGGCTCTGCATCTTCCCGCTCCTTCGAGGGCCCAAAATGCGCCGGCGGCGCCTCCGGTTCCCAACGTTCCGCCCCCGTTACTTGGGATATCGCCGCCGCTCGCCTATCTAGCGACGAACATGGCGAACGAAGCGACGGAACAGCCCAAAGATCGACCGCGCAAGGCCGAGCCGGGCCTGAAGGTCCTCGAGCGGTTCCTCCCCTATCTCTGGCCGAAGGGCGAGCCGGGGCTGAAGCTGCGCGTGCTCGTCTCCCTCCTGCTGGTGCTGGTCTCGATCGGCGTCACCACGCTCGTCATGCCGCTTGCCTTCGGCGCAGCGGTCAACCGGATGACCGCCGGCCTCGAACCCGCCGTCGCGATCGCGATCGCCCTGGTCTGCGCTTATGCCGGAGCGCGCTTCGGCGGCGTGCTGATGGACAATTTGCGCAACGGTGTGTTCGAGCGGGTCGGCCAGGACGCGACCCGGCGGCTCGCCGAGACGACTTTCCGCCACCTCCACGATTTGTCGCTGCGTTTCCACCTCGAGCGGCGCACCGGCGCGGTCACCAAGATCGTCGAGCGCGGCACCAAGAGCATCGACACGATGCTCTATTTCCTCCTGTTCAACATCGCGCCCACCATCCTCCAGCTCGCCATCGTCCTCGTCCTCTTCTGGGTGAAGTTCGGGCTGGGGCTGGTCGCCGCGACGGCGGTGACGGTGGCGATCTACATACGCTATACCCGTATGGTCACCGACTGGCGGACCAAGCTCAGGGTCGAGATGAACGATCTCGACACCGGCGCCGTCGCCCGCGCGGTCGACAGCCTGCTGAATTACGAGACGGTCAAATATTTCGGCGCCGAGGAGCGCGAGGCGAAGCGCTACGGCCGCGCCGTCGGCCGCTATGCCGATGCAGCGGTGAAGAACGAGACCAGCCTCGCCTGGCTCAATATCGGCCAGTCGCTGATCACCAACCTCATGATGGCGGGCGCGATGGGCTTCGTCGTCTGGGGCTGGAGCCAGGGCCGGTTTTCCGTCGGTGACGTCGTCGTGGTCAACACCTTGCTCGCCCAGCTCTTCCGGCCTTTGGACATGCTCGGAATGGTCTATCGGACGATCCGCCAGGGCCTGATCGACATGGACGCGATGTTCGCCCTGATCGATACGCCCGCCGAGGTGGTCGACGCGCCCGGCGCTCCGGCGCTTCGGGTCGACGCGGGGCTGGTCCGCTTCGAGGACGTCCGTTTCAGCTACGAGGCGGGCCGCGAGATACTGAAGGGCGTCGACTTCGAATTGAGGCCGGGCTCGACCACAGCGATCGTCGGCCCGTCGGGCGCCGGCAAGTCGACTTTGTCACGGCTGCTGTTCCGCTTCTACGAGCCGCAATCGGGGCGGATCACGATCGACGGCCAGGACATCAGGGCGGTGACCCAGGCGAGCCTGCGCGCGGCGCTGGGGATCGTGCCGCAGGACACCGTCCTCTTCAACGACACGATCGGCTACAATATCGGCTATGGCCGCGAGGGCGCCGGCGCCGCCGAGATCGAGGCGGCGGCGAGGGGCGCGGCGATCCACGATTTCATCCTCGAACTGCCGCAGGGCTACGGGGCGATGGTCGGCGAGCGCGGGCTGAAGCTTTCGGGCGGCGAGAAGCAGCGCGTCGCCATCGCCCGCACGCTCCTGAAGGACCCGCCCATATTGATCCTCGACGAGGCGACCAGCGCCCTCGACAGCCGCACCGAGGCGGCGATCCAGGAGACGCTGCATGACGTCACCCAGCGCCGCACCTCCCTGGTCATCGCCCACCGCCTCTCGACGATCGTCGACGCCGACCAGATCGTGGTGCTCGATTCCGGCCGCGTCGCCGAGCGCGGCACCCACGCCCAATTGCTGCGCGCGAACGGGCTCTACGCCGAAATGTGGGCGCGCCAGCAAAGCGAGAAGGATGAGGCGGCTGAGGCGGCGGAATAGTGACGCCGCGCGGCGCGGGCGCTAGCATGCGCCCCATGCGGACCGCGCTTCGGACCCTCCTGCTTCTCGGCGCCTCGTTGGCGGGCGGCGAGGCGCGGGCGATGATCCCGGCGCTGACCCTGGACACCGCCCGCACGACCCCCTGGACCCATCGCGCGCATCCCCAAACGATGCGCTACCGCTGGGGCGACCTCCTGATCACGATCGGCGCGACGCGCACTTCCGGCGGCGGGGGGCTGATCGAGCCCTGGGTGACCGTCGAGCGGCTGCGCCCGGTCATGCAGGGACCGCAGACCAGGATGCCGGCCTTGACGATGCGCTCGGGCCCGACCTCGCCGACCGCCGAGCACGGTCTTACCGTCGGCCTGCTCGACCGCGCCGGCACGCGCTTCGTGATGTGGCAGGCCTATACGGGCGGCCTGCATTGCTGCTTCCACGTCCAGCTCCTCATCCCCGAAGGGCCTGAGCGCGGCGTGGTCGATCTCGGCGCCTTCGACATGGAGATGATGGACCGCGCGCCGCAGGACCGGGACGGCGACGGGCGCATCGACTTCGTGATGCGCGACGATCGCTTCCTCTACGCCTTCGCGAGCTTCGCGGGGAGCTTCGCGCCGCCGCAAATCCTCAACGTGCGCGGCGGCCGGGCGATGGACGTCTCGGCCGCGCCCGGTTTCCGCGCGCTTTTCGAAGAACATCTGGAGGAGACGCGCGAAGGCTGCCTGTCGGGCGGCGGCGAGCGCAACGGCGCCTGCGCGGCTTATGCGGCGTCGGCGGCGCGGCTCGGCCGGTTCGAGAGCGCCTGGCCGGAGATCGAGCGCGCTTATGAGCGCGGTGGCGACTGGATCTATCCGGGCGATTGCGGGGACGGAGTCGCGGCCGATGGCTGCGCGCCGGAGCGGATGGTCCGCTACGATTTCCCGACCGCTCTGCGCCGCTTCCTGGTGCGCCACGGCTATCTGCCGCGCTGACGGGGCCGCCCCGATCCGGGCGAGAATTGGAGAAGAACGCCATGATCGCATCACGAATTGCATGCCTCTGCCTGTATCTGACCGCCGTCCCCGCCGCCGCGCAGGACATTCCGGCGCTCGGCCTCGCGCCAGGCGAAGCGGCGACCGTGCGCTTCGACGATGGCGGCCGGGTCGGCGGGCCGGAGCGCGTCCCGGCCCGGTGGAGCCGTTTCGACCTCGTCGCCGCGCGCCATCTGGCGGGCATGACGCCGCCCGACGCGCCGGTGCCCGTCGCTACCCCGATGGGCACGCCCGCGGACGGGACCAGGCCCGATCCGATCCCGCCGGGAGAGGTCCGACTGCGCTTCCTGTCGATCGCCGGGCGGCATTCTCTGCTCGTCGTCGAAAATGGTCGGGGCCAGGCGCTCGCTTATCGGGCCCGCATGACCGTCAATGGGCAGACCCGGCATACGGACGTCTGCCTCGTTCTCCCCCGCCTGCCCAGCTACGAGCATTGGGCGTTCCCGATCGAGCGGCTGGAGCTGACCGATTTCCGCTTCATCCCATGGATATCCGGCCGCGCGCCGACCTGCGAATGAGCGGCTGATCAGGCGCAGGTCAGCCTGATCTGCCTGGCCCGCCTGTCGAACACCAGCGACGAGCAGCGGGCGAGCAGATCCGCGCCGATCGCGATGCGGTCACCGTCCTGGTTGCGGCGCCGGGCGGTGACGACGATCTCGTCCGGATCGCCGCCTTCCTCGCGGATCGAGGCGGAATTGCCGAAATCGGCGGTGCGCACTCCGAGCCGATCGATGGTCAGCGGGCCGATCCGGAGCGGCGTCCCCAGAGTCAGCGCCCGCACCGGCCGGGAAATGCCGAAGGCGATTTCCACGGATTCGACCTCGCCGCCGATCCGCGCGCCGTTGGCGGCGGCGAGGCGGACGCCGGCGCCGGCGGTCGCCAAAGTGCGCGGATGATGGGGATCGAAACGGACGCGCATGGGGGATCCTCCGACCTGGATCACCGCATAGCTATGCCCCCAGCCGCCGAACAAGCCGCCTTCATCCGCCATCGGCAGCGCGACCGTGCGCTCTCCGGGGCGCGAGGGGCCGAGCACGAAACGAACGATTTGCTGCGGGAGCCCGCCGGGGCCGACCACGCCGTCCGCCGCGCCGGTGAAAGGACGCTCGGTCCAGCCGACCCGGCGCTTGCGCGGCCGCGCCCCCGCCCCGACCGCGATGCGGGCGACGGCGGTGCGCCCGTTCACCTGAAGCGGCCCGACCATATAGCCGAAGGCGAAAGGCCCGCCCCTGAGCCGCGCTCGGCCGGCATAATCGGAGGTCAGCATCGGGAGCGCCGGCACCGCGGGATCGATCCGGATCCTGGCGGGCACGCCGTTCACCGTCACCGGCACGATCCCGTCGCCGCTCACCACCAGCTCGCCTGGCTGGCCGGCGGCTGGCACGGCGGCGGCGACCGAGCCGATAAGCGCGAGGACACCCAAGCCATGCCGTCCGATCATCACGCCACTCCCACGCTCACAAGGGCGGCGAAGCTGACGGCGGATTGCGGCGGCAATGGGGCCATGGGAGTCCGGCAAAACCGGTCCTTGACTCCAGGCGCCGCTCATGTTCATTGTTTGTTCCGGCTATGAGGTGCCGATGCGACTCGACTTTTCCCTTGCCGGCGGCTCTGGAAGTCCGGTGACCTCGCCGCTCAACATCCTTCGCAACACCTTCGGCTTCCATGACTTCCGCGGCCTCCAGGAGCAGGTGATCGGGCGGGCCATGGCGGGCGCCCATACGCTGGCGGTGATGCCGACCGGAGCTGGCAAGTCGCTCTGCTACCAGGTGCCGGCCCTGGCGCGTGCCGGGACCGCTTTGGTCGTCTCTCCGCTGATCGCCCTGATGCACGACCAGATCCGCGCCGCCGAGGCCTTCGGGCTGCGCGCGGCGGCCCTGACCTCGGTCGACACCAACCGCGAGCAAACGGTCGAGCGGCTCAGGCGCGGCGAGCTCGATCTGCTCTATGTCGCGCCGGAGCGGGCAACGGGCGAAAGCTTCCGGTCGCTCATCTCCCGTCTGCCGCTGGCGCTGATCGCGATCGACGAGGCGCATTGCGTTTCCGAATGGGGCCATGATTTCAGGCCCGATTACCGCCTGCTATTGCCCTTGCTCGACTCCTTCCCGGACGTGCCGCGCCTCGCGCTGACCGCGACCGCCGACGCCCGCACGCGGGCCGACATCCTGGTGCAGCTCGGCATCCCGAAGGACGGCCTGATCCTCGCCGGCTTCGACCGGCCCAATATCCGCTACCATGTGCGGCCGCGCGACGGCCTTCCCGCGCAGCTCAAGGCCCTGCTCGCCGGCCAGCCCGGGCCCGGCATCGTCTATGCGACCAGCCGCGACCGCACCGACAGGCTCGCCGAGCAGCTCGGCGGGCCGGAGCGGCCGGCTCTGCCTTACCATGCCGGGCTCGACCCGCCGGTGAGGGCGCGCAACCAGGCGGCCTTCGTGCGGTCGGAGGAAATGGTGATGGTCGCCACCATCGCCTTCGGCATGGGCATCGATAAGCCGGACGTGCGCTTCGTCGCCCATGCCGGCATCCCCAAATCGATCGAGGCTTATTATCAGGAGACCGGCCGGGCGGGGCGCGACGGCGAGCCCGCCGAGGCCTGGCTGTTCTGGGGCGCAGAGGATTTCGCGCGCGCGCGCCGGCGGATCGAGACCGAGGTCGAGGAGGGCCGCCGCGCCGCCGAGCGCGAACGGCTGAACGCGCTCGCCACTTTGGTCGAGACCGCCGGCTGCCGGCGCGCCGTGCTGCTGCGCCATTTCGGCGAGGATCCGCCCGCGGCCTGCGGCAATTGCGACAATTGCCTGAACCCGCCGGTGGCGATCGACGCGACCACGGTCGCCCAGAAACTGCTCTCCGCCGCGTTCCGCACCGAGATGCGCTTCGGCGTGGCGCATCTGACCGACGTGCTCGCCGGGCGCGAGACCGACAAGGTGCGGAATTTCGGCCATCACAAGCTGAGCGTGTTCGGCATTGCCGACCAAGAGGATCTGGCTTTGGTCAAGCCGGTGGCGCGCGCCCTGATGGCCCGCGATGCGTTGCGCGCCGACGATTATGGCGGGCTCTCCTTCGGGCCGGGCGCGAGGCCGATCCTGAAGGGGGGCGAGACGGTCGAACTCGTGCTGCCGCCCAAACGCGGCCGCCGCCGCGACCGCCAGGCAGCCGAGTATCCGCACGATCCGCTGTTCGAGGCGCTGCGCGCCCGCCGCCGGGAGCTGGCCGCCGAGCAAAGCGTGCCGCCCTACGTCATCTTCCACGATTCGACGCTGCGCGAGATGGCGGAGCTCAAGCCGACCACGCTCGCCGCTCTGTCGCGCGTTTCCGGCGTCGGCGAGGCCAAGCTCGAGCGCTACGGCCGGGCCTTCGTTGAAGTGATCGACGGCTTCGCCGGCGCGCTTTAGGGGCGAGAGAATGATCTTCAGGGAATTGGACAGGAAGACCCTGGTCGCGGACGGCCAGCTGCAGCCCGCCGACATGGCGGCTGCGGCGGCGCGCGGCGTGACGATGATCGTCAACAACCGGCCCGACGGCGAGGAGGCGGACCAGCCGACGGCCGCCGAGCTCGAAGCGGCCGCCGCGGCGGCGGGCCTCGACCATGCGTTCATCCCGATCTCGGCTGAATTCTCCGGCGACAAGGTCGAGGCGATGAGCGCGGCGCTGGCGAAGGCCGAGGGCCTCGCCTTGCTCTGCTGCCGGTCGGGAACGCGCTCGGCCTATCTATGGGCGCTCGCCCGGGCGCGGGAAGGCGCGCTGCCGGCGGCGCTCGTCCAGAATGCCGCCCGCGCCGGCTACAATCTGCGCCCGATCCTGCCCTGGCTGAAGCCGGACGAGGACTAATTGATGTCCTGGCGGCGGAAGACGCGGAAGGTGAGGGCGGTCAGGCCCGCGATCCAGACCAGGAGGATGGCGACGGAGGCGCCCGGCGCCATCGAGAAGGGGCCCGAGGGGAAGTTGACGACCAGCACCTGGCCTTCGGTGAGCCAATAACCGAGATTGGCGAGATGATAGCCGGGCAGCGCCTGATAAAGCAGGCCGACCAGGCCGGGGAGCTGGAGCGCGAGCATCGGCGCGAAGACTCGGAAGAGCTGCTCGACCGTGGTGATGACGATGCCGATGATGAGCGCGGCGACGGTCGAGCGGGTCAGGATCGCGGCGAGGCTCGAATAAGCGGCGGTGAAGAGGAGCGGGCCGAGCGCGGCGAGCGCGGCGAGGCCGTGCGCCTTGAGCAAAGCCGCGGCGGCGATGCCCGCGGGGACGGGGGTGCCCGTCGCGAGGTCCTTGAGCCAGCTCAAGAGGTTGAAGAGGATCGCCCCGAGCGCGAAGCCGCAGATGAGCAAGGCCAAAGCGACGACATATTTGGCGGCGATGAGGCTGCCCCGGGCGCGATGCGGGACGATGAGCTTCCAGGTGTTCCAGCCATATTCGCCGGCGAATACGACCGCGACGAAAGCGCCGAGCAGATAGCGGCCGATCGGGTCGGACACGACGTTCCAGAAGCCGACCGCGTCCGCGATCCAGGCTGCGGCGCTGGCGTCGCCCCGGCCGACCTCTCCCTTGGCGACCTGAATCGCGATCGCGAGCAGCAGGATCAGGGAAACGCCGATCGGCCAGATCCAGACCAGGCCCCAGGTGGCGCGGTGCCGGCGGAACTTCAGCGCCTCGGCCGAGATTGCGTTAAGCATCGGCGGGCTCCTCCCGGGTCAGGGTCAGGAACACGTCCTCGAGGTTCTGCTGCACCGGCGTCAGGCCGAACAAAGCGACACCGGCCTCGATCAGCCGGCGCGCCACCTCCGGCGCCTCGGCTCTCGCGGCGGCGACCAGGAGAATATCGCCCTGCCGTTCCACCGGCCAGTGCGGGCCAAGCGCCGCTTCCGCCGCCTCGACCGGGACGGCCTCCACTCTGAGGCTCGCCGTCTCCTGATCCAAGAGGCCCGCGACGGTCGATTCGCGGATCAATTCGCCCTTGTGGATGATGGCGACTCGGTCGCAGACCTGCTGCACTTCGCTGAGCAGGTGGCTGGAGAGGAAGACCGTCTTTCCATGGTCCGAGGCCAGGCTGCGGATCAGCCGGCGCATTTCCTGGATGCCGGCGACGTCGAGGCCGTTCACCGGCTCGTCGAGGATGACGATTTCGGGGTCGCCAAGCAAGGCGGCGGCGACTCCGAGCCTCTGGCGCATGCCGGTGGAATAGCCCTTCACCTTGCGTTTCGCGTCCCTGGCAAGGCCGACCTGGTCGAGCAAAGCGTCGATCCGCTCCGCGCCGCCGCCATGCGTCCTGGCTAGCACCTCCAGGTTCCGCCGGCCGGTGAGGAAGGGATAGAAGGCGCCGCCGTCGACCAGCGAGCCGACCCGCCGCAGCAGCGAAGGATCGGCGGAGAGGTCGCGGCCGAACAGCTCGACGCGGCCCGCGGACGGCGCGATCAGCCCGATCAGCATGCGGATCGTCGTGCTCTTGCCGGCGCCGTTGGGCCCGAGAAAGCCATAGACCTCCCCCGCGCCCACCGCGAGCGAAACGCCACGCACCGCCTTCACCGCGCCGCCCCGCCGGCCGTAGGTCTTGCCGAGATCGGTCAGCGTCAGCACCGCCGCGCCCTGATCACTCATGTTCATGCGGTGTGTTAAGACTATAATACAGCGCCACTGTCAAGCTCCCTCCTCGAGCAAGGCGCCCGCTGCTTCGAAATCCTCCTCGTCGACCATCAGGCGGACCGGGACGACCCCGAGATCGGCGCCGCCCCAGTTCATCTCCATGTCGAACAGGAAATTCGGTATGTCGGCCGCGTCGAGCCGCGCCTTGGCGAGGCTCGCTTCGATGCGCGTGAAGAAGCGCTTTGCCTCGACCAGCGCCATTACCAGGGCACCACCTCGCTCGCCGCCGCCTCGATCGCGGTCGGCTTGCGGCCGAGCATCTGGTTGCGGTGCGGGAAGCGGCCGAAGCGCTCGATCACCTCGTAATGCTTTCGCGCATGGCTCAGCATCTCGGCATCGCCCAAAGCGGTGAAGAGGAGCAGCGCCTGGCGCTGGTCGCGCGGATCCTCGCTATGCTCGAACGGCATGTAGAGGAAGCCGCGCCTCTGTGGCGTCATGCCGTCGTCATGGCCGCGCTCGACCGCGCCCCTCGCCACCGCGAGCGCGAGCGGATCGGTCGAGAATTGATCGGCGTGGCCGCGGAACATGTTGCGCGGGAACTGGTCGAACAGGATCACGGCCGCCAAAGCGAGATCGGCGTCTTCGAGGAAATGCTCGGGCACATTCTCCCGCTCGGCCTCCCAAAGCTTGAGGAAGCGGTCCCTGATCTCGAGGTCGAACGCCTCGTCCGGCTTCCACCAATCCTCCCAGCCGTGGGAAAACCAGAAGTCGAGAATGTGGTTGGCCCACCCTTCAGCCGTCATCTCGCCCCACTCCCCGCATCAGAGCGGCAAGTTGTTCGGCGGTCGTTCCGGCCATCGCTTCATCGGCATCGCTCGGAAGGTCGCAATAGGCTGGAAGGTCGGCGAATTGCGAGGCGGTGAAGTCGTGCCGAAGACCCTCGATCCGGTTGTAGAAATGGGGGCCGTCTTCGGTGTCCGTCTTCAATATCTCCCCGCCGCAGAGCCGGTGGACCACAAGCGCGGTGACGCCGCACTGCCCGAGCGCCGGATTGTCCGCCCGCCAGCGCGAGGATGTCTGCGGCGACCATGAGCGCGCCAGGAGCGGCCCCAACTCCTCCGGGGTCAGGCGCGGCCGGCTCACGCAGCGGTACCGCCGACAGTCAGGCCCTCGATCAGCAGGGTCGGCTGGCCGACGCCGGCGGGGACGGTCTGGCCGCCCTTGCCGCAAATGCCGACGCCTTCGTCCAATGCCATGTCGTCGCCGATCGCCGCCACTTTGGTGAGCACGGTGGGGCCGTCGCCGATCAGGGTCGCGCCCTTGATCGGCGCGCCCAGGCGGCCGTTCTCGATCCGATAGGCCTCGGTGCAGGAGAAGACGAACTTGCCCGAGGTGATGTCGACCTGGCCGCCGCCGAAGCTCCTGGCGTAGATGCCGTTCTTCGCGCGGGCGAGGATTGCGCCGGGATCCTCGGTGCCGCCGAGCATGAAGGTATTGGTCATGCGCGGCATCGGCGCGTGGGCGAAGCTCTCGCGCCGGCCGTTGCCGGTCGCGGCGACCCCCATCAGCCTCGCGTTGAGCCGATCCTGGATATAGCCCTTCAGGATTCCGTCCTCTATCAGCACGTTGCGCTGCGTCGGCGTGCCTTCGTCGTCGATGGTGAGCGAGCCGCGGCGGGCTCCGATCGTGCCGTCGTCGATCACGGTGACGCCACTCGCGGCGACTCGCTCGCCGATGCGGCCGGAGAAAGCCGAACTGCCCTTGCGGTTGAAATCGCCCTCCAGGCCGTGGCCGACCGCCTCGTGCAGCAGCACGCCGGGCCAGCCGGGCCCGAGCACGACCGTCATTTCCCCCGCCGGTGCCGCAACCGATTCGAGATTGACCAGGGCCTGGGCCAGCGCGATGTCGATCACCCGGTTCCAGGTCGCGGGCTCGAACAGATCGTCGTAGAGATGGCGGCCGCCGAGGCCGTGATAGCCGCTTTCGCGCCGGCCGTTCTGCTCCGCGATGATCTGTACGTTGAGCCGGACGAGCGGACGGATGTCGTGGGCGACGAAGCCGTCGGGGCGGACGATGTCGATCACGCTCCACGAGGCCGCCAGCATCACCGAAACCTGGGCGACGCGCGGATCGCGGGCGCGGGCGGCGGCGTCGATCTGTTGGCAGAGCGCGACCTTCTTCGCGAAGGGGATCAGGCTCAGCGGATCGGAATCGGTATAGAGCCTGGCATTGGTCCGGCGCGGCGGCGGCTGGCGCGGCCCCTGTGCGGGATCGAGCACCTGCATGGTCTCGGCGGCGCGGCGGATCGCGGCTTCGCTGAGCTCGTTGGCCTGGGCGAAGGCGGTGGTCTCGCCCGAAACGCCCCTCAGGCCGAAGCCCGCCTGGGTGTTGAAATCGGCGGTCTTCAGCCGGCCGTCGTCGAAGCCGAAGCTCTCGGACGCGGTATATTGGAGATAGAGCTCGCCATCGTCGCACCCTTTCAGCGCGTCGGCGGTGAGGCGAAGCGCTGCGTCGGGATCGAGGCCGTCGGGACGGTAGAGGAAGCGGCGGGGATCATTGCTCATCGGGGCGATATAGGGAGGGCATTGCGGAAAGTCGAAAAGAGGAGTCGAAAAACCCGGATCCGTTCGGGCTGAGCCTGTCGAAGCCCTCTCCTTCTCCTTCGCCTAAGAAGGAAAGCCCTTCGACAATGAACAGGGGCGGATGTCCCCGGACATCCGCAGCCATGCCCGGGGGGCATGGCGACCTGATTCATCAGGGCGAACGGAGCGGGTGGCTTAGACGTTCGCGTCCGCCGCCCCGCCCTTCAGGATGAAGCGCTTGTCGCAATAGCCGCAATCGACATAGCCCTTCACGTCGATCTGCAGATAGACTCGCGGATGGCCGAGCGCGGCGGAGATCTCCGTCGCGCCGTCGCAGGCGACGCGGGCACTGTCGGTATGGACGATTTCAGGCGTGAAGGGATCGGTGGCGGCCATCGATGCCGCCATAGCGAAGGACAAACAGCTTCGCCAGACGCGAAAGTCCCGCTATTCCCACGCGCCATGAGCGAAGCCGCCATCTCGATCGTCGACCTTGAGAAGACCTACGCCGGCGGCAAGCGCGCTCTCGACGGGATCAGCCTCGAAATCCCGCGCGGCGGCATCTTCGGATTGCTCGGGCCCAATGGCGCCGGCAAATCGACCTTGATCAACATCCTCGCCGGGCTGGTGAGCAAATCCGGCGGCTCCGCGAGTATCTGGGGCTTCGACATCGACGCCCATCCGCGCAACGCCAAGCGTTCGATCGGAGTGGTGCCGCAGGAAATCCTGTTCGACCCCTTCTTCACTCCCAGGGAGGCGCTGGAGATCCAGGCCGGCCTTTACGGCATCCCCAGGGCCGACAGGCGCACGATGGAGCTGCTGCGGGCCATGCATCTCGAGGACAAGGCGAACGCCTATTCGCGCACGCTTTCGGGGGGGATGAAGCGGCGGCTGCTGGTCGCCAAGGCGATGGTCCATTCGCCGCCGATCCTGGTCCTCGACGAGCCGACCGCCGGAGTCGACGTCGAGCTGCGCCAGCAGCTCTGGGCGTTCGTGCGCGGGCTCAACGCGCAGGGTGTGACCGTCGTCCTCACCACCCATTATCTCGAAGAGGCCGAGCAGCTCTGCGACCGGATCGGCATCATCAACCACGGCCGGCTGATCGCCAACGAGACGACGCGGACTTTGGTCGGCATGGCGCAGGAGAAGGTGGTCGAGGTGGTGGTCGACCGCGACGTCACGCAAGCGCCCGAAAATACCTGCTTCGACAAGATCGAGCTGATGGGCGAGCGGACGCTGGCGATCACCTACAGGAAGGACCGGGTCAATGCCGGCGACGTGCTCGCCGCGCTCCACCGCGAGGGCCTCGGCATCGTCGACGTCTCGACCCGGGAGGCGGATCTGGAGGACGTCTTCCTCAACCTGACGCGCGCGACCGGCACGGACGGCTGAAACAAGGCTTCCAAAATAGGATTTGGCCTGTCAGCGTCGGCGGATGCCGAAGCCCTGCTCTTCGCCTCTCCCGCTGCCCGTCCGCTTCCCCGGTCCGGACGCGCCGCGTCGTCGCGCGTGCGGCGCTTATTTCGAATCCAACTTCTCGGCGGCCGAAACCGCCTTGGGGAGGGGCGACTCCCCCCTGGCGTGCCATCAACTTCATCAACTTCCGAGCCCGCTGCCCACCTTGAATGTTGGAAATGAAATGCTCTTCCGGGCGCGGCTGTCTGGGACGGAGATACAGTGAGCGGCGCGGCCCACGCCTATGATGTCATCGTCATCGGCTCCGGCGCGGCGGGGCTGACGGCGGCGCTCAATCTGGCGGGGCGGTTCAAGGTGGCGGTGCTTGCCAAGGGCGAGGGCGCGACCGGCTGGGCGCAGGGCGGGATCGCGGCGGTGCTCGAGCCCGGCGACACCTTCGCGGCCCATGTCGAAGACACGATGATCGCCGGTGCCGGGCTCAACGACCGCGCCACGGTCGAGTTCGTCGTCGGGCACGCGCCGGCGGCGATCGAGCGGCTCGCCGAGCTTGGCGTGCCCTTCAATGTCGCCGCCGATTCCAACGCCTGGCACTTGACCCGCGAGGGCGGCCACAGCCACCGCCGCATCGTCCATGTCGACGACGCCACCGGCTGGGCGGTTCAGCAGGCGCTGGAAAAGGCCGCCGCGGCCAATCCCAACATCACCCTCATCCCCGACATGGTGGCGATCGACCTCGTCACCAGCCGTCACGGCGAGCGCTATTCGGGCGATGGCCATGTCTGGGGCGTCTATGCGCTCAACCGAAAGCGGGGAAAGGTCGAGACCTTCATCGCGCGTGCGACGGTCCTGGCGACCGGCGGCGCGGGCCGCGTCTACCTCTTCTCGACCGCGCCCCGGGGCGCGACCGGCGACGGCATCGCCATGGCGTGGCGCGCCGGAGCCCGCGTCTCCAACATGGAGTTCATGCAATTCCACCCGACCTGCCTCTATCATCTGGAGGTCAAGAACTTCCTGGTCACCGAGGCGGTGCGCGGCGAGGGCGGCCGGCTCAAGATCCCCGAAACCGGCCATCGCTTCATGCCCGATTTCGACGAGCGCGCCGAGCTCGCGCCGCGCGATGTCGTCGCCCGAGCGATCGACCATGAGATCAAGCGGCTCGGCCTCGACTACGTCCATCTCGACATCAGCCACCGCGACCCCGACTTCGTGCGCGGTCATTTCCCCAACATATACGAGAAGCTGCTGGGGCTCGGAATCGACATGACGAAAGAGCCGATCCCGGTGGTCCCCGCGCAGCATTATACCTGCGGCGGGGTGGTCATCGACATGGACGGGAAAACGGATCTGCCCGGCCTCTATGCGGTCGGCGAGGTCAGCCAGTCGGGCCTGCACGGCGCCAACCGGCTCGCCTCCAACTCGCTGCTCGAATGCTTCGTGTTCGGCGATGCGGCGGCCACCCACATCGCCGCGCATTGGGACGGCCTTCCGCCGCCGCCGCCGATCCGCGCCTGGGACGAGAGCCGCGTCACCGACTCGGACGAGGAGGTGGTGATCAAGCAGAACTGGACCGAGATCCGCCGCTTCATGTGGAATTATGTCGGCATCGTCCGCACCACCAAGAGGCTCGAGCGCGCCCGCCACCGCATCCAGCTGCTGACCGCCGAGATCGAGGATTATTACGGCCATTTCCGGGTGACGCCGGATCTGGTCGAGCTCAGGAACCTGCTCCAGACCGCCGAGCTGATCGTCCGAAGCGCGCTCCACAGGAAGGAGAGCCGCGGGCTCCATTATACGCTGGATTACCCCAAGACGCTGGCCAAGGCGGTGGATACGGTACTGGCGCCCTAGCAACGGCAAAGGAGGCTCGATGCTCCTGACTTCGATGCTTGTGGTCACGGCCCTCACCCATGCGGGTCAGGTCGCGGCCGACGAGTCGCCGGCACTAACCCGCGAGCAGGCATTCTCTTTGTCCGCTCGGGAGCTGGGGAGGATCGTGCTTGGACAGGTCGGCGACCGCGTCGAGGAAGTCAGCCGGCCAGTCCTTCAAGGCATTCCGTTCCCTGACGAACGTCTCAGATTCCTGTATTTCGGCCTGACGCCGCGCCCGGTCGGTCCGGGACTCTGCGAGGCGACCATCATCCATGTGAGCTTTTCGAGCAGCGCCCCCGCCTCGACCGAAGGGCGGGCCGTGCCCGTTCGCGCCGACACGATCGGCACCTCCCAGGGCTTCAAGGTAGCTGGCGACCTCGAACGAACCGGTCCTTGGGACCAGGCTGCCTGGGAGCGTCAGGCAGAGCTGTGCCGGCAAGCCCGGCCGATCGTGCCGGCGGAAATCGGCAATCTCTCGCTGCCGGCCTATTTCGGAGTGAGCGGCCGGCTCGACGCCGCCACCATCGCCCGGATTATCCAGCGCGCGCTCGCCGAGGCCGCCGCCGGGACGCTCGCCGATCTGCGCTGCCTGGAGACGCGCGGCGCATCCGAGCGCTGCGGCGATCCGCGAACGGCGCTGCGCGGGGTTTCGCTCGATCACCTGGCCGGGGCGTCCAGCGAGGAGATCGCGCCGCTGCGCTATCGAATCACGGCCCATCTTCGCGACCCGGCAAATGTCGGGCGCTAGATCATGCTCGAACTCAGCCTCGAAGCTGAATTCGCCGATCCTATCTACCCGGATAGGCGCATTGTCCGCCTGGGCGCGATGACGGTGCGCCGCCAGCCTTATGCTGTTCACTAGCCCCTCAGAAACGCCCTGATCGCCCGCGCCAGCCGCGCCGGCTGATCGAACATCACCATGTGGCCGCTATCGTCGATGCGGACCAGGCGGGCGTTGCGTGCGCCGGCATAGGCGCGGGCGAAGACGCGGTCGAGCGCGGCGGCGGCGCGCCGGTCCGGCGAGGCATAGGCCACGGTCATCGGCGCGCGGATGCGGGGGAGCTCGTTCGTCAGGTCGATCACAACCAGCTCGTTGGTGGCGCGGGCGACGACGTCCGGGTCGCTGCGGCGCGCGCCCGAGTCGGGCGGGCTGAAAGCGGTCATCAGCGAGCCGACCAGGCGGCGCCCACCAGCGCCCGACAGCAGGCTGTTGGCGAGCGCGCCGGCGCCCGCGGCGCTGCCGCCGACCAGGCCGGCGGGCTCGGGCAGCATGTCGACGACCATGATCTTCCCGAGCAGGCCCGGATGGCGCGCGCCGATCATCATCGCCAGCGTGCCGCCCATCGAATGGCCGATAATGGCGGGGCGCCGCAAACGCGCGCGCTCGATATAGCGGGCGATCTCATCGGCGAGCGGCGAGACCACCGCGCCGCTGCGATTGCCGCGCGCCGGGGCACCGGCGAAGCCCGCGACATGGATCAGATGATAGCGATAGCCGGGGACCGCCGTCACCGTCTCGGCCCAGACCTCGCGGCCGAGCGTCAGCCCCGGGATCAGGATCACGTCCGGCCCGCTTCCCACCACCTCGACCGAGAAGCGGCTCGGCGCCAGCGGCGGCGCGGCCGCGGTGGCGACGCCGCCCCCGGTGGTCAGCGCAGCGAAGCCCGCAATCCCGCCCGTCACCGCCAGAGCGGCGCCCGAGATGATGAAATGCCTGCGATTCACCCCTGTCTTCCTAATCCTCGATGTTTGAACCGGGCCTTAGCTTGGTCTAGACCGCGCGTCATGCCCTCCCCGCATCTCTATCTCGTCGACGGCTCGTCCTATATTTTCCGCGCCTACCACCGGCTGCCGCCGTTGACCAACAAGTTCGGGCTCAATGTCGGCGCGGTCTACGGTTATACCACGATGCTGTGGAAGCTCGCCGACAGCCTCAACCGCGAGGACGGGCCGACCCATCTCGCCGTCATCCTCGACGCGTCGGAATCGACGTTCCGTAACCAACTTTACGACCAATATAAGGCGAACCGGCCGCCGGCGCCGGCCGATCTGATACCGCAGTTCCCGCTGATCCGCGACGCGACCCGCGCTTTCTCCATCCCCTGCCTGGAGGAAGACGGGCTGGAGGCGGACGACATCATCGCCTGCTACGCGAAGGCGGCACTGAGGGAGGGGTGGCAGGTCACCATCGTATCCTCCGACAAGGATCTGATGCAATTGATCGAGCCCGGGCTCGACATGCTCGACACGATGAACGACCGCCGGATCGGCCGCGAGGAGGTGATCGAGAAGTTCGGCGTGCCGCCCGAGCAGGTCGGCGAAATGCTCGCTTTGATGGGCGACAGCGTCGACAATGTCCCGGGCGTCCCCGGCATCGGCCCCAAGACCGCATCGAAGCTGATCCAGGAATATGGCGACGTCGAGGCGGTGCTCGCCGCCGCGCCCGAGATGAAGCCTTCCAAGATGCGCGACAATCTGATCGAGCATGCCGACAAGGCGCGGCTGTCGCGGAAATTGGTCGAGCTGGTCTGCGATTCGCCTTTGCCCGAGCCGCTCGAGGCGCTGGCGATGAAAGGGATACCCGAAGAGCCCTTGCGCGAGTTCCTCGACCATCACGGCTTCCGTTCCCTGCTCGCCCGGCTCGGCGTCCAGGCGCAGGCCGCCGCGTCGCCCGCGCGGGCGCCGACCCAGGCCGAGGTCAGGCCCGAACCGAAGATCGACCGCTCGCTCTACGAGACCGTGGCGGACGAGGCGGCGCTCGGGCGCTGGATCGCCGACATCGGGCGTCTCGGCCGGGTCGCGATCGACACCGAGACCGACGGGCGCGACTGCGTCTCGGCCAGGTTGGTCGGGATCAGCCTTGCCACGGAGTGCAACAAGGCGTGCTACATCCCACTGGAGCATGGCGGCGACGACATGTTCGCCGAGCGGCCCGAGCAACTCCCCGCCGCGCTCGTGCTCGAACGGCTGAAGCCCTTGCTCGAGGATCCCTCCATCCTGAAGATCGGCCACAACCTCAAGTTCGACTGGGTCGTGTTCAACCGCCGCGGAATCTGCCTGGCGCCCTATGACGACACTTTGGTGATGAGCTTCAACCTCGACGCGGGCGGGCTCAACTCGCATTCGCTGGACGATCTGGCGAAGAAGCATCTCGATCATGACTGCATCGCC
This sequence comes from Allosphingosinicella sp., assembly GCA_035629975.1. Taxonomy (GTDB): domain Bacteria; phylum Pseudomonadota; class Alphaproteobacteria; order Sphingomonadales; family Sphingomonadaceae; genus Allosphingosinicella. Next base: position 51,684 of record DASQLN010000026.1, read on the forward strand.
TTCAAGGACCTGTGCGGGACGGGGCAGAAGCAGATCAGCTTCGACAAGGTCCAGGTCGACAAGGCGACCGAATATGCGGCCGAAGACGCCGATGTCGCGCTACGCCTGTGGATGCGCTTCCGCACGCGGCTGCCGTTCGAGAGGGCGGCGCGCGTCTACGAGATGGTCGACCGGCCGATGGTCGCGGTGGTCGGCGCGATGGAAGAGGGCGGCGTCAAGGTGGATCGGGAGGTGCTGAAGAGCCTGTCGGCCGAGTTCAACAGCCAGATCGCCGCGCTCGAGGAGCGGATTTGCGGGGAGGCCGGCTGCAAGTTCACGATCGGCAGCCCGCAGCAGCTGGGCGACATCCTGTTCAACCAGATGGGTCTCTCCGGCGGCCGCAAGGGCAAGTCCGGCACCTGGTCCACAGACGTCACCGAGCTCGAGCGGCTGTCGCGCGAGGGCGTGCCGATCGCCCAGCTCGTGCTCGACTGGCGCCAGCTGACCAAGTTGAAGAGCACCTATACCGACGCGCTGCAGGAGCAGATCAACAAGGAGACCGGCCGCGTCCACACTTCCTATTCCCTCTCGGGCGCGCAGACCGGCCGGCTCGCCTCGACCGACCCCAACCTCATGAACATCCCCATACGCACCGAGATCGGCCGCCGCATCCGCGACGCCTTCATCGCAGAGCCCGGCTTCGTCATGCTCTCGGCCGACTACAGCCAGATCGAGCTCAGGCTGGCGGCGCATATCTGCGACGTGCCGCAGCTCAAGGAAGCCTTTGCGCGCGGCGAGGACATCCACAACATGACCGCGGTCGAATTGTTCGGGGAGGCCAATCGCGATACCCGCGCCTCGGCCAAGACGATCAACTTCGCCATCCTCTACGGCATTTCGCGCTGGGGGCTGGCGGGACGGCTCGGCATCACGGCGGATGAGGCGCAGGCGATGATCGACCGCTATTTCGAGCGCTTCCCGGGCATCTCCCGCTATATGGCCGACACGCTCTCGGAGGTGCGAGAGACCGGCCATTCCACCACTTTGTTCGGCCGCAAGACGCATTTTCCGCGGATCAAGTCCAAGATCCAGCACGAGCGCCAGGGCGCCGAGCGCGCCGCGATCAACGCCCCGATACAGGGCATGGCCGCCGACATCATCAAGCGGGCGATGGCTCGGATGGGGCCGGCGCTCGCGGCGGAAGGGCTCGGCCGCGTCCGCATGCTGATGCAGGTCCATGACGAGCTGGTCTTCGAAGTGCCCGAGGAGGAGGTCGCCGCCGCCGGCGCGGTCATCCGCCGGATCATGGAGCATGCCGCCGCGCCGGCGGTTGAGCTCAGCGTGCCGCTCGGCGTCGAGATCGGTACCGGCGCCAATTGGGGTGCCGCGCATTGAGGGGAGAGCGGCGATGATGAGGGGATTGGGGATCGCGGCCGCCGCGCTCATGCTGGCGACGCCGGCGGCGGCCCAGAGCGACCGCGATCTCCTGCGCACGATCCGCAGCTTCGGCAACGGTGCCGCGGGCCAGGATGTCGGCCGCGGCACGCCCGTCGACAAGGTCATCGTCCTCGGCCGGCGGAGCGGCGAGATCGTCGTCACCGCCATGGGCGGCGCGCTGCCCGATCAATGGCCGGACGCGGCGGCGGGAACGTTCGCGATCCTGCGCACCCGCGCCTCGACGCCTGGTGGCAACAGCGCGCCGGCGCCCGCCGACATCGCCTATGTCCGGCGCACCGGGCATCGCGTCTTCATCGTCGGCGAATGGGCGCGGCCGCCGGTCATCTGGGAAGTCGCGCGCCGGGGGAGCGAGGTCCGGGTGCGCGCGATCGACGCCGAAGCGCGGCCCGGACCGTGGCGGACCGCCGCCCCGTGAGGGCCGCCGCGGCAAGGCCCGACGACGATATCGCCGCCCTCGCCAAGGGCGGGCGGACGAACTTCTTCGGCTTCGTCATCCGGCTGCTCGCCCGCATACCCTTTCTGTTCATCGCGGGCCATTTCTACGGTCCGGAGCTGCTCGGCCGCTTCGCCTATGCGGTGATCGTGGTCGAATTGGCCGCCCAGCTCTCCACCATGGGCCTAAAGCGCGGCCTCGCCCAGCAGCTGACGTCCACCGGCAAGCCGCACGCGCATGTCGTCGCCGACGCCATGCTCGCCGCTTTCATCGCCTCGGCGGTGGCGAGCGCGATCCTGATGGCCTTTCCGCAGGGCATGTTCCCGCGCAACGACATCAAGGGCGCGGAATGGCTGCTGCCGCTGGTCATCTTCGGCATCTCCGGCGCCGACGTCGCGCTCGCCGCTCTGGCCTACAAGCATGACGTCCGCTCGACCGTCCATGTCCGAGCGATTGTCGAGCCCTGGGTGATCAGCATCGCCGCGGGCGCGCTCCTGTTCACCCAGTTCAAGCGCGACGGGCTGATCATCGCCTACGTCATCTCGGTGGTGGCGGGGCTGCTCGCGGCCTTGTGGCGCCTCTTCCGCAGCTACGGCGTGGCGCGCGGCTGGCGGCCCCATCCCGGGACCTTGATGACGGTGGCGCGGCGCAACATCCCGCTTGCCGCCGCCGACGCGATCGAATGGTTCTCGCGCCGGCTCGACATTGCGATACTGGGCCAGTTCGTAGCGCCGCAATTCGTCGGCATCTATTATGTCGCGCAGCAGATCGCCTCGATGCCGCAGAAATTGAAGACCAGCTTCGATCCGATCCTCGCCCCGGTCATCACCCAGAAGCTCGCCGACGGGGACAAGGGCGCGGTCGCCAGGCAGGTCCGCCAGGTCGGCTTCTGGATCATCGCCGCCCAGGCCGGGATCGCGCTCGCGCTCGGCATACCGGGCGAGGCTTTGATGGGCCTGTTCGGCGACAATAGCGTTTTCGTCGGCGGCACCGCGGCCTTGGCCTTCCTGCTCGCCGCCGAGGTGGTCGCGGCGACCGCGGCCGTCTCGGAGGCGGCCCTGGTCTATGTGGCGCGGCACCGCAACCTTTTGATCTCGGCGCTGATGATCGCGACCCAGGCGGCGCTCACCGTCGGCATCATCCTGGCGATGCGCTCGCTGCCGCTGGGCGAAGCGGAGCTGCAGGCCTATCAGGCGGCGGGCGCCGCGCTCGCGCTCGCGCTGGCGCTCGGCATGGGTTCGATCCTCAAGTCGCGGCTGCTCAGCCGGATCCTGGCCGCGCCGGTCCAGGGCTGGCGCTGGTCCCTGGTCTGGGCGGCGGCGGCGGCCTCGGTGGTCGGCTTCCTCGCCACTTTGCTTCCCGAATGGCTCGAGCTGAGCCTCGGCGCGCCGCTCATCCTCGTCACTTTCGGGATGGTGGTCTGGTACCGGGGCTTCACCACGGAGGACCGCGCCTTGTTCCGCATGCAGCGGCGCGAGGAGCCGGGCCTGCCCGCCTCGGAGCCCGCCACGCCCTAGTGGCGGAAATGCCGCATGCCGGTGAAGACCATCGCCAGGCCCGCTTCGTCCGCCGCGGCGATGACCTCGGCGTCGCGGATCGAGCCGCCGGGCTGGATCACCGCGGTCGCCCCCGCTTCCGCCGCCGCCAGCAGCCCGTCGGCGAAGGGGAAGAAGGCGTCCGACGCCACCGCCGACCCGATCGTCCGCGGCTCGGCCCAGCCCGCTTTCTGCGCAGCGTCCTTCGCTTTCCACGCGGCGATGCGCGCCGATTCGAGCCGGTTCATCTGGCCGGCGCCGATTCCGGCGGTGGCGCCGTCCTTGGCATAGACGATGGCGTTCGACTTGACGTGCTTGGCGACGGTCCAGGCGAACAGGCAGTCAGCCAGTTCCTGGTCGGTCGGCTGGCGCTTCGTGACGCAGCGCAATTCGTCCCGCGTGACCATTCGATTGTCGCGGTCCTGGACGAGCAAGCCGCCGCCGATCACCGCCAGCGTCTGGCCGCCGCGCGCGGGATCGGGGAGCTGGCCGGTCAGGAGCAGGCGCAGGTTCTTCTTCTTCGCGAAGATCGCCTTTGCGTCCTCGTCGGCGTCAGGAGCGACCACGACTTCGGTGAAGATGGCGGCGATCGCTTCAGCGGTGGCACCGTCGAGGGGGCGATTGCTGGCGACGATGCC
>DASQLN010000027.1:0-104145 GCA_035629975.1 Allosphingosinicella sp.
GCATTCATCGTTTACGGCGTGGACTACCAGGGTATCTAATCCTGTTTGCTCCCCACGCTTTCGCGCCTCAGCGTCAGAACCGGACCAGTAAGCCGCCTTCGCCACTGGTGTTCTTGCGAATATCTACGAATTTCACCTCTACACTCGCAGTTCCACTTACCTCTTCCGGTCTCTAGCCAGACAGTATCGAAGGCAATTCCAGGGTTGAGCCCTGGGCTTTCACCTCCGACTTGAATGGCCGCCTACGCGCCCTTTACGCCCAGTGATTCCGAGCAACGCTAGCCCCCTTCGTATTACCGCGGCTGCTGGCACGAAGTTAGCCGGGGCTTATTCTTCCGGTACCGTCATTATCGTCCCGGACAAAAGAGCTTTACAACCCTAAGGCCTTCTTCACTCACGCGGCATTGCTGGATCAGGCTTTCGCCCATTGTCCAATATTCCCCACTGCTGCCTCCCGTAGGAGTCTGGGCCGTGTCTCAGTCCCAGTGTGGCTGATCATCCTCTCAGACCAGCTAAGGATCGTCGCCTTGGTAGGCTTTTACCCCACCAACTAGCTAATCCTACGCGGGCTCATCCCTAGGCGATAAATCTTTGGACTTACGTCATTATCCGGTATTAGCAGTCATTTCTAACTGTTATTCCGAACCTAAGGGCAGATTCCCACGCGTTACGCACCCGTGCGCCACTAACGTCCGAAGACGTCCGTTCGACTTGCATGTGTTAGGCATGCCGCCAGCGTTCGTTCTGAGCCAGAATCAAACTCTCAAGTTTATGACCGACCCAGGCGCCTCCGAGGGAAAACCCGAAGACAATTAGGGCCGGCTTTCAAGGAGCCGTTCCTGCACTTCACATATACTGTGGATATGTAACGAGACATGTAGAACCGATCGCTGGAGCAAGCCCCGCACGATCAGTCCATGGAACGGCTTATGCTTACCGATCCTCCAGCGCCTTGAAGCCGCTGGTGACCGGAGCCGCCGCCCACATGTCCCTTCATCTTAACCGACAATGTCAAAGAGCCGACGCGTTTCCCTCCCCAGTTTGACCCGGGAAACCGGTGGACGGTTAAGAGAGACGCAAACGGGGTTGGGCAAGTCGCCTCGCCCCGTCGGTGAAGGGGGCATATATGTAGGACTCTCTCACCCGTCAACCCGATTTCTCCAAAAGTTTCCAGAGCCCGCGCGAGAGAGATGGGCGCGCCATCCTCAATAGCCGCTTAACCCCTTTGCGCTAAGCGGGCCGGCAATGGATCTGCACGCGCAGCACAGGGCCGGCGAGAGCGGCGATACGCCTCCCGGCCGGAGAGACGAACCGGCCTTCGCCCAGCAGGTGAAGGCGGGCGTGATCTGGCGCTCGGGCAGCCAGCTGCTCGGCCAGCTCATCGCCTGGACCTCGACCTTCCTCGTCATCCGCATGCTCGAGCCCGCCGATTACGGGCTGGTGGCGATGACGGGTGTGGTGCTGACCTTCCTCGCTCTGTTCAACGGCTGGGGCTTCGCGAGCTCGCTGGTCCGCGACGAGACGACCGACAAGCACAAGATCGGCCAGGCCTTCGCCATGCTGATCCTGATGAACGGCGGTCTCGCCGCTCTGCAGCTCTTGGCGGCGCCCTTCGCCGCGGCCTATTTCCACCAGCCGCTGGTCGCCGATCTCCTGCGGGTCCAGGCCCTGTTCTTCCTCGCCAATCCGTTCATCGCCCTGGGCCACGCTCTGCTCGTCCGCCGGCTCGATTTCAAGCGCCAGTCGCGAATCGACCTTGCCGCCGCGGCGATCAGCGCGGTGACGGCGCTGAGCTGCGCTTATGCGGGGCTCGGCGTGTGGACGCTGGTGGCGGCGCCGGGCGCCCTGTGGTTCTCGCGCGCGGCCGGCTATCTGATCGCGGCGAAATTGTGGGAGATCAGGCCGCGCTTCCGATTTGAGGGCGCCGGCACGATGCTGCGCTACGGCATGGCGATGGTGGCGGTGCAATTCTGCTGGTTCGTGCAGAGCCAGTCGGACATCTTCATCGGCGGCCGCTCGCTCGACGTGCATTTGCTCGGCATCTACACGACCGCGCTCTTCCTCACCCAGATCCTCGCGGCCAAGTTCGTGCCGCCGCTGAACGAGGTCGCCTTCGCCGCTTATTCGCGGATCCAGGCGCGGCCGGACATGATCCAGTCGGCCTTCCTGAAGTCGGTGCGGCTGATCATGCTGGTCGCCATGCCTTTCTATTTCGGGCTCGCGGTCACCGCCGGGCCGCTGGTGACGGCCTTCCTCGGCTCCAAATGGGGAGAGACCGTGCACCTCGTCCCAATCCTCTGCGCGGCGATGACGCTGATGACGCTGCAGATATTGTTCGCGCCGGCGACCAACGCGCTCGGCCGGCCGGGCATGGCGGTCAGGACCGGCCTGGCCGGCGCGGTCCTGCTCCCGGCCGGCTTCGCCCTGGGCATCAACTGGGGCCCGGAGGGGCTCGCCTGGGCCTGGCTCGGCGGCATGGGCGCCCTGCTCGCGGTCACCGTCGAAATGTCGCGCCCCGTGCTCGGGATCAGCCGGCGCGCGCTTCTCGCCGCGGTCGCGCCCGGCCTCGCCGCAGGCGCGGCGATGGCGGCGGTCGTCGCCGGGCTCGACGCGCTTTTGCCCGACATCGGCACCGGCAAGAGGCTTGCGCTGCTCGTGGCCGCGGGGGCCGCGGCCTATGCGGGCTTCCTCATCGCCTTCGCGCGGCCGATCGTCGAGGAGGTGCGCGGCCTGTTCCGTAAATAGGGACAGTATATATTATCGCAGTGTGTCCGCCGCGCCGCGCGCAGGCGCCCGGGCCCGATAAATATATACTGTCCCCATTTAATCAGACGCTCTGGATATAGCTCAGCATCGCGGCGGCCTCCGCCTCGATCTTGTCCATGCGGAACTTGACCAGGTCGCCGATCGAGACGAGCCCGATCAGCGCCTCGCCCCGGACGACCGGCAGATGGCGGATGCGGCGCCTGGTCATCAGCGACAGGGCGCTCATGATCTCCGTGTCGGGCGTCACCGTGATCGCCGGCGCGGTCATGATCCGCTCCACCGTAAAGTCGAGCACGGCGGCGCCGGCGGTCTGCAGGCAATAGATGACGTCGCGCTCCGACATGATGCCGGCGACGACGCCCGCTTTCACCACTGGCACCGCGCCGATCTTGCGCTCGGCGAGCAGGGCGACGGCGTCTCGCACCGGCGTGTCGCACTCGACGGTCAGGACCTCGCTCCCCTTACTCTGCAGAATAGCGGCGATGGTCATCGTCCGGCCTCCTCTTGCTGCCGACTCACGCCGAATCATCACATGACGCGCGGGCGAATGGAAGCGTGATCGCGATGGCGGCGCCGCAGGCCGGGCCGGGCATCCAAGAAAGCGGCCAGCCGCGAGTCGCAGGACTGTATCCTGGAAGTGAACTTGAATATTCCTAAGCATCCGTCCCGAACGCCCGCCCCTTCAACCGAAATACCGAGACAATGCCGCAGTCGGACTTGACTTGCTTGACCTGGACGGAAGGACATGAGCCTATTGCCATTCGGCCTTCGGCCCCGGGGGCCCAAAGGAGGAATTCGCCATGGCTGAACATCCCGATCTCTACCAGGTCTCGATCAGATTCGACGCGCTCCATTTCAGCAGGGCGGCGCTCACGCTCAACCTGCTGGTGCGCGGCGGCAGCGGCGAGATTACCGGCAGCGGCGAAATAAGCAGGTCGCTGTCCCCGGTCACGCCCCCGGCGCATATCTTCCAGCTGACCGGGCACGTCCAGCCCGGCCAAAGCGAGGACGTTTTGCAAGTCCACGTCAGCGGCGACTATGTCGAATCGGCGCCGCCGCCGGCGATCGGCTCCTTCGTCGGACCGTTCAGCGCGTCCTGCGTGGTCGACAAGCAATGGGGCGGCCAGGGCACCTTCAGCTATGGCCGCTACAATGTCGGCCGGTGCGTCGTCACCAGGATCGGCGAATAGTCCGGCCGGACCCGATGCGGGCGGCGGCGGTTTCCGCCGCCCGCATCCGTCTCCCCCTTGATGATCGCCCGCCGCCGCGCCAGATGGGGGCATGCCCCAGCACGATCCAATCCCCGACAGGCGCAAGCAGGATTTCGAGCGCGCTGCCGTCGCCTGGGCGCGCTACAAGCGGACCATGCGCTGGATGGCGCTGGCCGCGATCGTCGCCGTTTTGGTCTCGCTCATCTATTTGAAGAGCTTCGGCGACCCGGTGCCGATCCACATGCTGATTGCGACCATCGCCGGGGTCGGCCTGATGGTGCTGGTGGGGACCGGGCTGATGGGCCTGGTCTTCCTCTCCAACCGCACCGGCCATGACGACGAGGCCGGGCGCCCGCCGGACGAAGAGCCATGAGCGGCGAGCGGGGCGGGGCGATCCTGCGAGTGGTGCCGGGCCCCTCCGACATCAACGCCAACGGCCATATCTTCGGCGGCTGGGTGCTCTCGCAGATGGACATCGCCGCGGGCATCGTCGCCTCGCGCGAGGCGGACGGCCCGGTCGCCACGGTGGCGATCGACGCGATGGAGTTCATCGCTCCGATCCTGCTCAGGGACCTGGTCTCGGTCTATGCGCGGGTCGAGCGGATCGGCCGCACCTCGATCGCGATCAAGATCGAGGTCGTCGCCAGCCGAAATCGCGGCAGGGAGGAGGTTAAGGTCACCGAAGGCCTGTTCACCTTCGTCGCCCTCGATGAGACCCACCAGCCGCGAGCGGTCAGGCGCGACTAGGATCGGCGCTCACTGAGCCGTGTAGGAACCCTGGGTCCAGGTGCCGGACCCGTCGCTGCACCATTCGGTGGTGGTATCCTCGAAGGTGCAATAGACGCGAATGTGTGCGGCGCCGCTGGCCTGCCAGACCATCGCCGAGACGTTCGTCCCGGGCGCGTTGAAGGCGCCGGTGGTCCAGCCGCCGCCGTCGGCGCACCGCTCGGTCACCGTGTAGCCGTCGGTCGAATAGACCCGGATGTGCAGTTGTCCGGCGGAATCGAACCAGTTGAGTGAGGCAGTGCCAACCGGAAAACTGGGATTCGAAGCCATGAAGTCCTCCCCTGCTTGAGCTGCACAGTCGACTCGACCGTACTTTGAACAGAGTCAGACAGGCCGGGGTAGATGGCAACGGCTTTCTTTCGTCGATTGGAGGCATGAAATGGATGGCGCTGGCCGTGATCGTCGCCGTCCTGGCCTCGCTGACTATTCGACGAGGTTCGTGGAATATCAGAGTCATCCCGGCGAATGCCGGGACCCATGAACTCGGAGGTGGAAGCGGAGCGTTGAAGTGCCGCTTTACCGGAACCGCCGGAGTTCATGGGTCCCGGCCTTCGGGGTCCCCGCAAAGGAGTACTTTGCGGGGTGCCCCTTCGCCGGGATGACTCCCTACTTCACCCCTGCGTATAGGCGCCCTTGTACCAGCCGCCGCCGCCCGTATCCCAGCACCATTCGGTCGTATTGTCCTCGAAGGTGCAATAGACCCGGATCGAGGGCCCGCCATTCTGCTGCCAGGTCGTCGCCGAGACGAGGCCGCCCTGCTGGCTGAAGCCGCCCGTGGTCCATGCGCCCTGATCGTAGCAGCGCTCGGTCACCGTATAGCCGTCCGATTCATAGACGCGGAGGTGAACCCCATTGTTGTCCGTCCAGCTGACCGCGGCGGTATCGATCGTGTTTGTCATATTGGCCTCCCCAGTTCTTGTGGGCGCCGAGCAATCGACTCGCCCACGTCCCAACAGAATGGACGCGCCGCCGACTCTTGCAAGCCGTTTTTCATTGGGCTTGCTTCCTGTCGTTCCCATTGCGGACGGGTTTCAGTTTCGCGATCTTGTGCGGTTGCGGGCAGGCGGGCGCGGGGGGCGCTCGCGCCTAATCCGATAGTCGAGCGTCACGCTGCCATTGGCGGGGACGGTGACCGCCCACATCGGCCAGCCCCCGCGCCGCCCGAGCCGCTGCCCGAATCGAAATTCCTCTGGGTCGTGATAGAGGATCGCCTGGTAGGAGACGGGCACGGCGCGGTCGTTGGTGACGGTCAGCCGGTAATGCCACCAGCGAGTCTCCTCCCTCACCAGGGTGATCTGGCTGTTGACGCCGGGCGCCTGGCCGATCTCGATCTCGACCTCCTCGCCGACCGCATGATCGCGCACCGAGCCCTCGCCGAGCAGCATCGGCCGGCCGGCCTGCTCGCCGAACAAGGCCAGCCTCCCCGCCGGCAGCGGCAGCCCGAGCCCGTCCCCAATTCTGTTGCGTGCGGTCAGCACCAGGGTCGCCGGCGCGGCCACTTGCGCCGCCATCGAGTCCGCGCTCCGATAGACACCCTGCCGATAGACCATGGCGATCCGGACGTCCGGCCGGTTCATCAGCGCGACCTGCTTCTGGCTGTTCGCGGCCACCGTCACCGGCTCGGGGATGCGGTAGAGCTTGAGGTCGCCCAGATCCTCCTGGCTGGCGTTGAGCACCGTGATCGGCGAGACCGAAGTCAGGTTCGCGGACCGGATCCGGCTGCCGGTGACGACGATGTCCTCGCCGCCGCCGGCGAATCCGCGCCTGCGGGCCATCTGCCGGAACTGATCGAGCGGGATGTCGCTGGTCGTCGCCATCGGCCAGCATTGCAGGTCGATCGGCCCGCCCTCGGTCGGCTCCACCTCGGCATCCTCGCGATTGACCCGGCCCGCCACCGCCTGCGTGTCGGCATTGACGAAGCTGGTCTCGTCGGTGCTCGCCAGGGTCAGCCAGGCGAACAGCTCGATGCTGGCCCCGTCGGCCGAGAGCTGGGCGACGTAATTGGCCTGCCAGTCGAAGCCGCCGGCGAGATAGGAGAGGGTGACGGTGGCGGTGACGGGGGAGGCGGAGCGGGTCCGCACCGACAGGGTCGGCTGCGCGGAAAGGCCAAGCGGAATGCTGTCATAGACGAGGCCTTCCGGGATCCCGGTGCAGCGCAGCGCCTCGACCCCGGCCGGCGTCTGCAGGACGATGCCGCCACTGGCCGAGCTACGGATCACCGCCTCGGTCTCGGTGACGGCGCCGGTGGCATGCGAGGTGCGGCGGATCGCGACGCGCCGGCCGAGCGAGCGGTCGAGCAAGGTGGCCGGCGAGAGCAGATAGGCGTCGCGGTTGCGCTCGATCACCCCTTCGGGAAGCCCGGTGACGATCGCGCTTTGCGGAATGATGCCGCCTGCGACGCCTTCGAAGCGGATCTCGGTTTCGCCGGCGGGCAGCGTCACCCGGCGGGTCTCGCTGATCAGGGCATAGCCGTTCAGCCAGCGCAAATTGGGCTGCTGCTCGGGCTGCCTGTTGGGGTCGCGATAGACGGTGACCGCGACATGGTCCGGGCGCGGCGAGGTCGCGATCGTCTGCGCCTGTGCCGACGCGCTCGCCACGGCGAGGAGAAGGAGCGGCGATCGCGGCGTTCGGGTCATGCGGGTCAGTCGTCCGAATCGACGAGGCGGTAGCGCAAGGTGGCGGTGCCGTTGGCGGGCACGGTCACGGCCCAGAGCGGGCGCCCGTTGCGGCGCGACAACCGGGCGCGCGGCCGCAGGATGTCGCCCTCCACGACGTCGAACTCGGCCTCGTAGCGGACCGGCGCGGGCGAATCGTTGGTGACGGTGAGGACATGGTCCTGCCAATCGTCCCCCCAGGCAATGTCCTCGATCCGGCTGATCACGCCCGGCGCCTCGCCGATCACGATCTCGACGTCCTCGCCGACCGCCCGGTCGTCGAGCGACCCTTCGCCAAGCAGGATCGGACGTCCGCCGGCCAAAGCGAAGAGCTGGACCCGCCCTGCCGGCAGCGGCAGGCCGAGCCCTTCCTCGGTGCGATTGCGCGTCACCAGCACGCGGGTGGCGCGCTGGGTGGAACCGTCTTCCTCGGGATCGAGCCGCTGGCGATAGAGGGTCCGAACCGCGACACCATTCTGTTCGAGGAAGGCGACCTGCTTCTGGCTGTTCGCCGCGACAGTGACGGGTTCGGGAATCCGGTAGAGCTTGAGGTCGCCCAGCGTTTCGGGGGGCGGGATGCGGGTGCCGGTCAGGACGATATCTTCAGACCCAACCGAGGTCACCGCCACCGGCGAGTTCATCACCATATTCCGGCGGCGGCTATCCCCCTCCGGCGGCTCGGAGCTCTGCAGGGGGATGTGGTGGGTCCGAAGCGAGGGCCAGCAGCGAAGCTGGAGGTTGGCTTCTTCCCGTTCCTCGCGATCCACCCGCTCCCGGTTGAGGCGCCCGGCGACGGCCTGGGTGTCGGCGTTGCGGAAGCTGGTTTCGTCGCTGCTGGCGAGCGTGACCCAGGCGAACAGGTCGACGCGGGTCCCGTCGGCGGAGAGATTGGCGACATAATTGGCCTGCCAGTCGAAGCCGCTCGAAAGATAGGAGAGCGTGACCGTGGCGGCGATGGCCCGGCTCGAGCGGGTGCGTACCGACAAAGTCGGGCGTGCGGACAGGCCCGCGGGGACCTGGGCGAAGATCGGGGTTTCGCGAAGGCCGGTGCAGCGCAGCGCCTCGAAGCCTTCCGGCGTCTGCAGGACGAGAGCGCCGTCCGCCCCGCTTCGGATCACGGCCTCCTGCTCGGTCACCGCGCCGGTCGCGCTCGACGTCCGGCGCAGATGGACCCGGCGGCCGAGCGAGCGGTCGATCAGGCTGTTCGCGGAGAGCAGATAGGCGTCGCGGTTGCGCTCGACGATGCCGTCGGGAAAGCCGGTGACGATTGCGCTTTGCGGCAGGATGCCTCCCGCCACGCCCTCGAACCGCACCTCGGATTCGCCCGCGGGCAGGGTGATCGTGCGGGTCTCGCTGACCAGGGCATAGCCGCCAAGCCAGCGGAGATTGGGCGCCTCGTCAGGCGGGCGCTGGGGATTGCGATAGATGGTGACCGCCACCCGGTCCGGCCCGGCCGAGGACACGATCGTCTGGGCGCCGGCGGGCGGGCTCGCCAGTGCGAGCAGCACGGCAAGGAAGGGCAAGGCTCTCATCGGATCAGCCGGTAGCGCAGGCTGGCGCTGCCGTTTGCGGGGACGGTCATCCGCCACAAGGCCATGCCGTTGCGCCTGGAGAGCGAGGCTTGCGAGCCGACCTGCAAGCCCTGCGCGTCGATCTCCGCTTCGAAGGCGGCCGGCGAAGGCTGGTCGTTGGTGACGACGATCTCGTAATCGGCGGCGGCGGCGGTTCGGGCGAGCGGCGTCTGGGTGACGCGGACGCCCGGGGCCGCGCCGAGGGCGATCTCGACGTCCTCGCCGACGGCGTGGTCGCGGAGCACGGATTCGCCGACCAGGAAGGGCGCGCCGGCATGGGCGTCGAACAGCATCAGCCGGCCCGCGGGCAGGGGCAGGCCGAGCCCCTCTTCGGTGCGGTTGCGGGTGACGAGCAGCCGCTGGGCCGGAAAGCCGTAAGGCGAGGCGTTGCCGGTGAAGCGCGCGCGATAGAGGGTGCGGACCTGGATGCCCGCCCGCCGCAGCAGCGCGACCTGCTTCTGGCTGCGCGCGGCGACGGTGACGGGCTCGGGGATGCGGTAGAGCTTGAGGTCGCCAAGCTCCTCCTGCTGCGCCTGCAGGACCGGCGCGACCCGCGCGGGAGGCGGCTCCGCCACCGACATCATCGGCATCGGCGCGCTGTCATACATGACCGCGCCGTCCATCTCGATGTCTTCAGCTCCCTGCATCCGCTCATATTCCTCGAGCGGGATATCGCTGGTCGTCGCCTGGGGCCAGCAGGTGATGACCAGTGGTCCGCCCTCGGAGGGCTCCGCCCGGACGGCGGTGCGGTTGAGCCGGCCGGCCACCGCCTGGGTGTCGGCATTGAGGAAGCTGGTCTCGTCGGTGCTCGCCAGAGTGAGCCAGGCGAACAGGTCGATCCGCGACCCGTCTTCGGACAAGTTGGCGACGTAATCGGCCTGCCAGTCGAAGCCGCTCGCCAGATAGGACAAAGTGACGGTTGCGGCGACCGGCCGCGCCGACCGCGCCCGCACCGACAAGGTGGGGCGCGCCGACAGCCCCTCGGGCACGCCTTCATAGACCAGCGTCTCGGGCAGGCCGGTGCAGCGCAGCGCTTCGGAACCCGCTTCGGTCTCGACGACCACCGCGCCGCCGGCGCCGGAGCGGACGATCGCGTCGTGCTCGCGCACCCGGCCGGTCGCGCGCGAGGTGCGCCTGAGGTGGACGCGCCGCCCGAGCGAGCGGTCGAGCAAAGTCGCGGGCGAGAGCAGATAGGCATCGCGGTTGCGCTCGACGATGCCGTCCGGAAAGCCGGTGACGATCGCGCTTTGCGGCAGGATGCCGCCGGCGACGCCTTCGAAGCGCAGCTCGGTCTCGCCCGCGGGCAAGGTCACCTGCCGCGTCTCGCTGATCAGCGCGAAGCCGTTAAGCCATTGCAGATTCGGCCTCTGCTCGGGCGACCGCTGGGGATTGCGATAAAGCGTGACTTCGACCCGGTCCGGACCGGCGGAGGTCTCGATGGTCTGCGCCGCGGCGTGCGAGGCGGCGAGGGCGGACAACAAGAGGGTCAGGGCCTTGCGCATCCCTCAGTCCGTCTCTCGGCGGATCCGCCGGAAGCGGAGCGTGGCGGTGCCGTTGGCCGGGATGGTGACCGCCCAGAGCGGACGACCGCCGCGCCGGATCAGGCGGGTGCCGCGCGGACGGATGTCGCGGGGGCTGGCCAGGAAAATGGCTTCATAGTCGACCGGCGCGGACTGGTCGTTGGTGACGAGCAGCTGAAATTCGTTCCTGCGCCGGGCGAAGGGCGTGACCGTGCTCGTCACGCCCGGCGCTTCGCCCACCTCGATCTCGACCTCTTCGCCCACCGCATGGTCGCCGACATTGCCCTCGCCCGCCAGGATGGGCCGGTCGCCGGGGGTGAACAATTGCACCTGGCCGGCCGGCAGCGCGACACCCAGTCCCTGGTCTACGGTGTTGCGCACGAGCAGGACTCGGAGGGCCGCCTCCGGCTCGGCCTCGTCGGCGTCGTAGAGCCGATGCCGGTAGACGATGCGCACCGGCACCTCGGCACGATCGAGGAACGCGACCTGCTTGAGGCTGTGCGCGGCGACGGTGACGGGCTCCGGGATGCGGAACAATTTGACGTCGCCCAGCGCCTCTTCCTGCGCGCGCATTCCGGCGAAGGCTTGCGGCAGGCTGTTGACCAGATCCTCGGTGCGGGTCACCCCCTGCAGGCGAATGTCCGCGCTGTTGATCACGCTGACCGGGTTGACGCGGGTCAGGATCGGCGGGACATCATGGGTGCGGCCCTGCGGCCAGCAATATATGTCGAGCGCGCCAGCCGCGGGAGCATCGGCCTCGGTCCGCTCGCGATTAAGCCGGCCGGCGACCGCCTGGGTCTCCGCATCGGCGAAGCTGGTCTCGTCGCCCGAGGCGAGGACCAGCCAGGCGAACAGGCTGACATGGCTGCCCTCGGGCGAGAGCGTCGCAATATAATTGGCCTGCCAGTCGAAGCCGGTTGAGAGATAGGAGAGCGTCACGGTGGCGGTGACGGGCGCGGATGCGCGCGTGCGTATCGACAAGGTCGGCCGCGCGGCCAGGCCCTGCGGCACGCCGTCATAGACGATCGCCTCGCGCTGGCCGGTGCAGCGCAGCACTTCATAGCCTTCGGCCGTCTGCAGCACGATGGCGCCGTTCTCGCCGCTGCGGATCACCGCGTCCTGCAGGCGCACCTCCCCCGTTGCCAGCGTGGTGCGACGAAGCAATATCCGGCGGCCGAGCGAGCGGTCGTAGAGGCTTTCCGGCGAGAGGAGATAGGCGTCGCGGTTGCGCTCGACGATCCCTTCGGGAAGGCCGCGGATGATCGCGCTTTGCGGCAAGATCCCGCCCGCAACGCCCTCGAACCGGAGCTCCGATTCCCCGGCCGGAAGCACGACCTGTCGAGTTTCGCTGATCAAGGCATAGCCGCCGAGCCATTCGAGGTCGGGCGGGTTGTCCGCGGGTCGATAGGGATCGCGATAGAGCGTGACCGCCACGCGGTCCGGCCCGGCCGAGGTCACGATCTGCTGGGCCCCGGTCGGCGTCGCGGCCGACGCGAGGCAAAGCAAGAGAAGGAGACCGCGCCCGCGCATCGTTCAACCGTCGTCTTCGAAATGCCGGTAGCGAAAGCTGACGCTGCCATATGCGGGGATTGTGACCGCCCAGAGCGGGCGGCCGTTTCGGCGGGCGACGCGCTCGCGGGGCCGGAAGCGGTCGCCCTCGACCACCTCGAATTCGGCCTCGTAGCGGACCGGCACGGCCTGATCGTTGGTCACGGTCAGGACATGGTCTTCCCAGTCGCGGCCGGAGCCGGTCTCCTCGTCGACGACATTGACGCCGGTTGCCTGGCCCATCCCGATCTCGACATCCTCGTCGACGGCGCGGTCGGGGATCGAATTCTCGCCGATCAGGATCGGCCGGCCGTCGGCGGCGGCGTCGAACAGCTGTATCGTGCCGGCGGGGAGCGGGATGCCAAGACCCTCGGCGGTGCGGTTGCGGGTCAGCAGCAGCCTTTTGGGCGGATCCTGGGTCCCGTCGAAGCCGGCCTCCAGCCGATTGCGGTAGACGAGCTGGACGCGCACCGCGGGCTGATCGAGGAAGGCGACCTGCTTCTGGCTGTTGGCGGCGACCGTCACCGGCTCGGGGATGCGGTAGAGCTTGAGATCGCCCAGATCCTCCTGCCTGGCGCGCGTCGCGGTGACGACGATGCTTTCGTCTTCGCCCTGGGCGAACTGGCTGCGCAATTGCGGGAGGTCGTTGAGGGTGTCCCCGACGTTGGTCCTGCCGTTGGTCAGGACCAATGTCGACGGCGGCGCGGGCGAGCCGGTCGTGCCGGCGGGCCAGCAGCGCAGCTCGAGCCAGTCCTCGTCCTCGTCGTCGCGATCCTCGTCCGGGGGCGCGGCGCGGTTGAGGCGCCCGGCGACCGCCTGGGTGTCGGCATTGGGAAAGCTGGTCTCGTCCATGCTCGCCAGGGTCAGCCAGGCGAACAGGTTGATGCTGGTGCCATCGGCCGAAAGGTGGCCGACATAATTGGCCTGCCAGTCGAAGCCGCTCGAAAGATAGGAGAGGGTGATGGTGGCGGTGACCGGTTGCGCCGCGCGGGTCCGCACCGACAAGGTCGGCCGGGCGGAGAGGCCGGCCGGGACCGCGTCATAGCTCGGCATTTCGGTCTGCCCGGTGCACCGCAATGCTTCAAAGCCCTCGGCGGTGCGCAGCACGACCGCGCCGTCGGCGCCGCTCATGATGATCGCGTCCTGCTCGGTCACTGCGCCGGTCGCGCGCGAGGTGCGGCGCAAGTGGACGCGGCGGCCGAGCGAGCGGTCGAGCAGGGTCGATTCTGAAAGCAGCAGGGCATCGCGGTTGCGCTCGACAACGCCGTCGGGAAGGCCGGTGACGATCGCGCTTTGCGGCAGGATGCCGCCGGCGACGCCCTCGAAGCGGATGTCGGTCGTGCCGGCGGGGATCGTCACCTGCCGCGTCTCGCTGATCAGCGCATAGCCTTCGAGCCAATCGAGGTCGAAGGGATCGTCCGCGCCGCGGTTCGGCGCCCGGTAGACGGTGACCGCGACCCGGTCCGGCGCCGCCGAGGTCACGATCGTCTGCGCCCCCGCCGGCGCAGCGGCCAGCAGCAGGGCCCCAATTGCCAACACCGTTCGGCCCCGGACTTGATCCGGGGTTGTCGAAGCCCTCCCCTTCTTCGCAGAAAGAGAAGGAAAGCCCTTCGACAGGCTCAGGGCGAACGGAGGGTGGCCCATAAGCCGAGCGCGTTCAGTAGCGCGTGTCGAAGGTCGCGGTGACCACCGCCTCGCCATTGGCCGGGACGGGCACGCGCCAGAGCGCGTCGTCGGCGGAGCGGCGCTCGCTCGGCATGCTCTCCTCGGTGATGCGGGTATCGCCCCACAGGCCCGATTGCATGAGATCGACGGTGACCGCGTTCGGGCGGGCGTTGGTGAGCGTGTAGCGCATGGTCGTGCGCCACCGCGTGCCGTTGATCCGCTCGCGCCGCTCCACCACCGGCTTCACCTTGACGTCGAACGCCTGGCCGGTAACGAGGCCGAGCTGCGAGCCCATCGGGGTGTGGCCGATCCCGCTTTCACCGACGAATTGCGGATTGCCGCGGGCGTCGCGCTGGTAGACGCGGACCGTGCCCGCGGGCAGCGCGTCGCCCAGGCCCTGGTCGCGCGAGGAGGAGAAGCGCAGGACGGTGTTGGCGCTTTGCGGTTGCTCCGAGGTGCCGAGCCAGGCGTTGCGATACTCATAGGCGCGCGCCGCCGGCGTGTTGTGGACGTCGAGAAAGCTGACCTGCTTGGTCTGGCGGTTGGCGATCGTCGTCCGCTCGGGGAGTGGATAGAGGTAGAAGTCGCCGAGCCGCTCGCGGCCCGCGCTTTCGGTGCCGGCCTCGCGGAGCGCGTCGGCCTGCTGGCGGCGATAATTGTTCTGCGCCCCCGGGCCGACCGCGCCGGCGACGAGCAGGGTGTCGGCGTTCACATAAGGTGTGCCGCTATTGTTGGTGAGCGTGATCCAGCCCTGGACGTCCATCCGCCCATTGCTCTCGTCGAACAAGGCGACATAATCCGCCGACCAGCCGAGGCCGGGCGTCAGATAGGTGAGGGTGACCGGCCGGCGGCCGGCGGCCGCGGCCTGGACGGTGACGGAAAGCGTCGGTCTCGCGCGAAGATTCTCCGGCACCCTGTCGAAGATCACTCGGACCGGCAGGCCGTCGTCGCGCAGCACCTCGATGCGCGGGCCGATCTGGAGGACGACGCCGCCGTTTGCCGCGAGCACTCGCGCCCGCTCGCGCGTCTCGGCGCCGGTGGCGGGGTTGGTGCGCACCAGGGTGATCGTCTCGCCGACCGCTTTTTGCATCAGCGCCTGCGGGGAGAGCAGGTCGAAATCGAAATTCTGCTCGACGATGCCGACGTCGTCGCCGGTCAGGGTAACCGTCTCGGGCCTGATCTGGGCGGAGACGTCGGGAAATTCCTGGCGCGAGCGGCCCTGCGGAATGGCGAGCTGGCGCCGGTCCTGCACCAGAGCAAGGTCGTTATTGTAGATGGTGACGGCGACCTCGCCCTGCGCGCTTACCGAAGGTGGCGGGATCTCCACCGAGACCTGGGCGAGCGCCGGCGCGGCGAGGAAGGTCGAGAGCAGCAGCAGTCCGCGCATGAGAAGTCCCCTTCTTGTTATGGAGGGAGCGTCACACAGGCCGGCTGTCTGGTCAATGAACGAAATGATACGTTGTTACATTGCCCGCGGACGCACTGTTCCCCGGCGAAGGCCGGGGCCCAGTCCTTCTTTCCATGCCGCTGGACCCCGGCCTTCGCCGGGGAACAGGAGGGAGCCGACTAAGCAGCCGGCGCGATATCCTCGTCTTCGCGCGGCCGGCGGGGGCGACGGGCGCGCGCGGGGCGGGCCGGCTCCTCCTCGTTGGCGGCGGAGATTGCGGGGGGCAGCACGTCGAGCGAGATGCGCTCGCCTCCGCCTTCGTCCTCGTCCGCCTCGACCGGACGCGGCGTCCGCGGACGGCGGGCGGTGGTGGCGCGATAGCCGCCATTGCCGTCGTCGCGCTCCGGGCGCGCCTGTCGCTCGGGCCTCGGCGCGCGCCCGGCGCGCGGCTCGCGCTCGCGGCGGGGCTCGTCCTCGCGGCCCTCATTCTCCTCGGCGTAGCGCTCGCCGGGATCGCGCTCGCCCCCGTCGCGGTCGTTCGCCTCGCGTTCGCCCCCGTCGCGTTCGTTCAGGTCGCGGGAGGCTTCATTGTCGTGATAATCGTCCTCGCCGTCATAATCGTCGCGCTGGCGCGGGCGCTGCTCCTCGAAGCGGGCGCGGCTCTCGTTGAGCACGCGGAAGTAATGGTCCGCATATTGGAGATAGGTTTCGGTCTGGACGCGGTCGCCCTGCATCTGGGCGTCGCGGGCCATGCCCTTATATTTTTCCAGGAGCTGCGCGGCATTGCCGCGCTGCCTGTTGTCCTGGCGATTGCCGGGTCCCGGATTGCTGCTGCGCGGCGGTCCACCGCCGCCGCCGCCGCGACCGCGCCTGCGGCCGCCCTGACGATTGTTGATCAAACGAAAATCCTCACCAAGGGTGTTGCTTCATGCCCCTATTGGCCGGGCCCCTCCCGGTCTCCAAATAGCGCAACCCGAGAGGCAAGGGCCGCACTGTGCGGCTCCTGCCACCGCTCCGAAAAAACCGCTTCATCGCAAGCGATAAACAATCGGGGGTCGGCGACGTCTGGCCCTCACGCATCCTCTGCTGTGGTCGGCCCCGTCACTGACACCCTATGTAGACAGGCGCCACGCCAAATCCAAGTGAAAAAGCACTATTGCCGATCAAGGCTTAGAACGAGGCATCGCGCTATCCCTCTGAGGTCCCTGCGTGACTCTATGATGAAACCCCGCGCGGCAAAGAGAGCGCGCGCCTTTTCTTCCTGGCCTGCGCCTATTTCCAGGCAGGCGATGCCGCCGGGGGCGAGCAGCGCGCCGGTACGGGCGGCGAGCTGGCGATAGGCGTCGAGCCCGTCCGGGCCGGCATAGAGGGCGGCGCCGGGCTCCCAGAGCGCGACTTCGGGCGGCAGCGCCGCGCCCGCCTCGATATAAGGGGGGTTGCACAGGACGAGATCGAAGCGCTCGTCGAGCCCCTCGGCCCAGTCTCCCAGGCGGAATAGGGAGCGCGCCACGGCGTTGCGCCGGGCGTAAGCGAGCGCTTCCTCCGAGGCGTCCACCCCGATCCCCGTCGCATCCGGCCATTGGTCCAGCGCCGCCAGCAGCAGGGTCCCGGGCCCGGTGCCGAGATCGAGGATGCGCGCCGGGCTCCGGTCGCCGAAATAAGCGACCGCCGCCTCGATCAAAGTCTCGCTGTCGGGACGCGGGACGAGGACGCCCGGGCCGACCTCGAGCTCGATCGTCCAGAAGGCGCGGCGGCCGGTGATGTAGGCGACAGGCTCGTGCGCGAGGCGGCGGACGAGGAGGGGTTCGAAGGCGTCGGGGGCCGGATCGTCCAGGCGCCTCAGCAGCACGTCCTCGCGCGACGCGCCCAGCGCATGCGCCATCAGCACCTCGGCGTCGAGGCGCGGGGTTTCAGAGACCGGGACCAAGGCGGTCGCGGCATTGCGGACCGCTTGCGCAATGCTTGGCAATCCCCGTTCGTCCCGAGCGAAGTCGAGGGGCGCATGTGAGGACTCAGTGCCAGCGCCCCTCGACTTCGCTCGGGACGAACGAACGCTTGGTACCGCATCAGCTCTCATCCAAACTCGCCAGGCGCTCGGCCTCGTCCTCCGAGATCAGCGCGCCAATCAGATCGTCGAGCTGGCCTTCCAGGATTTCCGGGAGGCGGTGAAGGGTCAGATTGATGCGATGGTCGGTGACGCGGCCTTGCGGGAAATTGTAGGTGCGGATGCGCTCGGAGCGGTCGCCCGAGCCGACCATCGACTTGCGCGCGCCGGCACGCTCCGAAGCGAGCCGCTCGCGCTCCAGCTCGTAGAGGCGTGTGCGCAGCACCTTGAGCGCCTTGGCCTTGTTCTTGTGCTGCGACTTCTCGTCCTGCTGGATGACGACGAGGCCGGTCGGCAAATGGGTGATGCGGACCGCGCTGTCGGTGGTGTTGACCGATTGGCCGCCGGGCCCCGACGAGCGGTAGACGTCTATCCTGAGATCGGCGTCGTTGATCTGGACGTCGACGTCCTCCGCCTCCGGCAGCACGGCGACGGTTGCCGCGGAGGTGTGGATGCGGCCGCCGCTTTCGGTCACCGGCACGCGCTGCACGCGGTGGACGCCGCTTTCGAACTTCAGCTTGGCGAACACGCCGGTTCCCGAGACCGAGGCGATCGCTTCCTTGAAGCCTCCCACTTCCGACTGGCTCGCCGAAATCATCTCGAACCGCCAGCCCCTCGTCTCGGCATAGCGCTGGTACATGCGCAGGAGGTCGCCCGCGAAGAGCGCGGCCTCGTCGCCGCCGGTGCCGGCGCGGATCTCGAGCATGGCGGGGCGCTCGTCGGCGGCGTCGCGCGGGAGCAGCTTCAGCGCCAGCGCCCGCTCGGCCTCGGCGAGCTGGATCTGATTCTCGACCAGCTCCTCGGCCGCCATCTGCCGCAATTCCTCGTCGGCCTCGTGCGTCATCTGCTCGAGCGATGCGGCCTCGTCGCGCAGGCGGCGCACCTCCTTCGCCGCCACCGCCGCCGGCTCGATCTCGGCATAGTCCTTGGAGAGCTGGACGAACTGCTCGGGCGCGAGATCCTGCGCCGACATCGCCTGCTGCAATTCCTCCCGCCGCGCCTCGATGGCGGCGATCCGTTCGGCGGAGACGCGGGTCATTCTGCCCGCCGCTTGATGTAGATCGCGCCGGCGTCCGAGTCTTCCCGCGCGGTGAAGCGAGGTCTCAAAGACTTGAAGACCGCATTTCTGACAGACCTTCTCCGGGGATTGATCTTGTCCAAATCCCGCAGTCGCAAGATTGCGCCGCCCGGCTGGTGCGGATCAGGATCGACATTCAGAACGCGCCAGGCGCCCGCTTTCTTTGCGCGTTCGAAGCGCCTTTTCTCGTTGCCGGAAAATGCCAAGTCCGCCCGGACATGTTGCTTGCGAAGCAGGCTGACCAGCTCCGTGCTCAGGAGAAGCATCTGGTCGTCTGCCGGAATGACGACCACCTCAACGGGTTCGGTCTCCGGCGCCTCGATCATCATCGCCAGCCGCTCGATCCCCGCCGCCCAGCCGACCGCCGGGGTGTGCGGGCCGCCCAAGCTCTCGATCAGGCCGTCATAGCGGCCGCCGGCGATCACCGCGCCCTGCGCGCCCAGCCGGTCGGTGACGAACTCGAAGGCGGTGTGGCGGTAATAATCGAGGCCGCGGACGAGGCGTGCGTTGCGGGTCCAGGCCACGCCCGCGGCGTCGAGGCCCGCCGTCACGGCGGCGAAGAAGCCGGCGGCGGCCGGGGTCAGGAAGGCGTCGATGTCGGGCGCAGAATCGGCGATCGGCCGGTCGCGCTGGTCCTTGCTGTCGAGGATGCGCAGCGGGTTCTTGTCGAGCCGCGCCACGCTGTCCTCGGAGAGGTCGCCGCGATGCGCCTCGAAATGGGCGACGAGCGCCGCGCGCCAGGCGTCGCGGGTCTCGGCGTCGCCGAGCGTGTTGAGCTGGAGCGTGACGCCGTCGAATATACCGAGTTCGTGCAAGAGCTGGTCGGCGAGGACGAGCAGCTCCACGTCGGCGGCCGGCGCATCAGTGCCGATGATCTCGGCGTCCAATTGGTGGAACTGGCGGAAGCGGCCCTTTTGCGGGCGCTCGTAGCGGAACACCGGGCCGTGGGTGGCGAGCTTCATCGGCGCGTGCTGCTGCCAGCCTTCGGAGAGCCAGGCGCGGCAGATGCCGGCGGTGAATTCGGGACGCAGCGTCAAGAGGTCGCCGCCGCGGTCGGGGAAGGTGTACATCTCCTTGGAGACGATGTCGGTGGTCTCGCCGATCGAGCGGGCGAACACCTCGGTGGCCTCGAACACGGGCGTCTCGACACGGCTGAAGGCATAAAGCCGGCGCACGCGATCGAAGGCCGCCACCACCGCGTTGAAGCGGTCGGCTTCCTCGCCCCAGATATCCTGGGTTCCCCGAATGCGCTGCGGACCCTTGCTCATGGCCGGGCCATTAGCAGTGTCCTGTGTGAAGCAACACACCCAAACTCACCCGTTCGGGCTGAGCCTGTGGAAGCCCTTCTGCCTCTTCATGACGGCGCGAAAGACAAGGAAAGCCCTTCGACAAGCTCAGGGCGAACGGTGTAGGGGGCGGCCATCATGAACATCGATCTCGTCCCCGCCGGCGACGATCCGCCCCGCCGGATCAACGTGATCATCGAGGTGCCGCTGGGCGGCGAGCCGGTGAAATATGAATTCGACAAGAAATCCGGCGCGATCTTCGTCGACCGCATCCTCCACACGGCGATGCGCTACCCGGCCAATTACGGCTTCGTGCCGCACACTTTGGGCGAGGATGGCGACCCGCTCGACGCACTGGTGATCGCGCATTCGCCGGTCATCTCGGGCGCGGTGATCCGGGTGCGGCCGGTCGGCGTGCTCCTGATGGACGACGACAAGGGCGGCGACGAGAAACTGATCACCGTGCCCGTCGATTCGACCTTCCCTTATTATAGCGAGATCGCCGACAGCGCCGATCTCCCGCCGATCGTCACCCAGCAGATCGAGCATTTCTTCGCCCATTATAAGGACCTCGAGCCCGGCAAATGGGCGAAGCTGAACGGCTGGGGCGACCGCGCGGTGGCGGAGCGGCTGATCATGGAGGCGATCACGCGGGCGAAGGGGGAGGCGGAAGCGTAAGCGTAAGCGATCATTCCACGTCATCCTGACGAAAGTCAGGACCCATGAACACGGCATCGCCGGGTTCGCCGAATCGGGTGTTCATGGGTCCCAAATCAAGTTTGGGATAACGTTGCCCACTGGACGGGCGGCGAGCCTTACGCCACCTTCCCGCGCCATGATCCGACACCTCCTCCTCGGCTCGGCCCTCGCGCTGAGCACAACCGCCGCCCTCTCGCAGGAAGGGGGAACGCCGATGACCGCCGAACAGCGCACCAGGGCTGCCATCGCGAAGATCGAGGAGCTCAACCCCCGCCTCAACGCGGTGATCGCGGTCGATCCGACGGCAGTGGATCAGGCCCGCGCGCTCGACCGCAACCGGCGGGCGCGCGGCCCGCTCCACGGCATGCCGATCCTGATCAAGGACAATATCGAGACCTCGGGGCCGCTGCCGACCACCGCCGGCAGCCTCGCTTTGGCGGACAACGTCACGGGCCGCGACGCGCCTCTGGTGGCACGGCTGCGCGCGGCGGGCGCGGTGATCATGGGCAAGGCCAATCTTAGCGAATGGGCGAACATCCGCTCGTCCGATTCGATCTCGGGGTGGAGCGCGGTCGGCGGCCAGGTGCGCAATCCCTATGCGCTCAATCGCAACCCCTGCGGCTCCTCCTCGGGGAGCGCGGTGGCGGTCGCGTCGGGGATGGTGCCGGCGGCGATCGGCACCGAGACCGACGGCTCGATCACCTGCCCGGCGGCGATCAACGGCATCGTCGGCTTCAAGCCCAGCGTGGGCCTGGTCAGCCGCACCCATGTCGTGCCGATCAGCCACAGCCAGGACACGCCGGGGCCGATGACGCTGACCGTGCGCGACGCCGCCCTGATCATGAACGCCATCGCCGCCGCCGATCCCGCCGATCCGGCCACGGCGGAGGCCAATGCGCGGCGCGAGGATTATGTCGGGGCGCTGCGTCCGGACGCGCTTCGCGGCGCCCGGCTCGGCGTGATGCGCTTTTCGAGCGGCTTCGGCACCGACGCGGCGTTCGAGGCGGCGCTCGACACGTTGCGCGCGCAGGGCGCGGTGCTGGTCGAGATCACCGAGTTTTCCGGCCGGCAGGAGATCGGCCGCAACGAGATCATCGTCCTCCTCGCCGAGCTGAAGCACGACATGAATATCTATCTCGCGACCTTGCCGGCGAGCGTGCGGACGCGCACGCTGGCGGACGTGATCGCCTTCAACGCCGAGCACCGCGCGGCGGAGATGCCGCTCTTCACCCAGGATCTGTTCGAGCAGGCTGAGGCGACCGCGGGCCTCGACGAGGCCTATCGGACCGCGCGCGCCACCTCCTTGCGCCTCGCCGGGCCGGAGGGGATCGACCGCTTGCTGCGCGAGCACGACGTCGTCGCTCTGGTCGGCCCGACCCGGCCGGCGGCCTGGCTGATCGACGCCGTCCATGGCGATCAGAGCCCGGGCGGCGGCGCCGGCGGGACGCTCGCGGCGGTGGCGGGCTATCCGCATTTGACCGTGCCGATGGGCGCGGTGCGGGGGCTGCCCGTCGGGCTTTCCTTCATCGGGGCGAAATGGTCGGACGCGCGCATCCTCGCTCTGGGCTATTCCTATGAGCAGGCGAGCCGCGCCCGCTTCGCTCCGCGCTTCCTGCCGTCGATCGAGGAAGGTGAGGAAGTGGCGCGGCACTTGAGGCCGGCGGCACGCCCCTGACCGTCATCCTGACGAAAGTCAGGATCCATGAACACGGCCCGTACATTGATTCGCAGACCGTGTCATGGGTCCCGGATCAAGTCCGGGATGACTCCTGTGCTTTCTTCCCCCTCTTCGGCCTCTTCTTCGCCGCGGCCCTGAGGCCCGCCGCCTGGGCCAGACCCGCCCAATGCTGCATCGCTTCCGCATCGTCATGGACGTCGGTGGGCGCGCGGCGATAGTTCATCGTCTCGACCCTTCCGTCCGAGCCTTTAAAGGTGAAGCGCTCGCAGCCGGCCTCGTCCCAGATCGCCGCGCTCTCGGCGTCTCCCTTGAACCAGATATCCTCCTCGTCGAGCACCGCGAACACCGTCCCGTCGAGATAGAGGACAGCGGCGCCCATCATCCGCCGCAGCGTCACCGTCCCGAGCGGCTCCAGCGCCTCGCGCACCCATTCGTAGAGGCCCTCATTATGGCTCATGCGGTGAGCTTCAGGCCGGCGATGCACAGGACGATGCCGAGGATCAGCAGGACGCGGATCGTCGTCGACGGCTCGTTGAAGAAGAATATCCCGACGATCACCGTGCCGAGCGCGCCGATCCCGCCCCAGACCGCATAAGCGGTGCCCATCGGGATGGTCCGCGCGGCATATTCGAGCAGGCCCATCGAGATGGCGACGGAAACCAGGAAAGCGAGCGTCCAGGGCAGGTTGCGGAAGCCGTCGACGAAGCGCAGCGCGGTGGTGAAGCCCACTTCGAAGAAGCCGCCGAGGATGAGGAGCGCCCAGGCCATGGCGAAAGGATTAGCGCCCGTGCCCGGCCCGCGCTAGCGTCGCGCTTATGGCCAGCACCATCGGCAATCGTCTGGCGCCCGCCAGGTTCGTCGTCTTCATGGCGGTGCTGATCGTGGCGGCGCCGGCGGCCGCCTTCGCCATGCATCAATTCGCGCATGATCCGCTGCGCGCGGCGGCGGCCAAGGGGCTGATGCTCGGCTTCGACGTCGCCGCTTTGGCCTTCCTGATCGCCTGCCTGCCCTTGCTGCGGGTCGGCGACCAGGCAACCTTGCGCCAGCATGCCCAGGCCAATGACGCCAACCGGCCGATGCTGCTGGCGATCACCGCGATCGTCTCGGTCGCCATCCTCGCCGCGGTCGCCGCCGAGACGATGGGCGGCGAGAGCCCGGGCATCAAGACCAAGGCGCTCATCGTCGGCACTTTGCTCGTCGCCTGGCTGTTCGCCAACACGGTCTACGCGCTTCATTACGCGCACATGGTCGCGATGAAGGAGGGCGGGATCGACTTTCCCGGCAAGGACCCCCCCGTTTATGCCGATTTCGTCTATTTCTCCTTCACGCTCGGAATGACCTTCCAGACTTCGGACGTGAACGTCACCGACAAGGCGATAAGGAACGTGGTGACGCTGCACTGCCTCGCCGCCTTCGTCTTCAACCTCGGCATTCTCGCCTTCACCATCAACGTGCTGGGCGGCTAGATCGCGGCCTCGACGTCGGCGACCGGGGCGGGGCGGCGGCGGGCGGCGATGAAGCAGGCCAGGACGATCATCGCCGCGCCGATCAGGGTCGGCGGCCGCACCGGCTCGAGGAAGAAGATCAGGCCGAACAGCACCGCCCAGATGAAGGCGGTATATTCCACCGGGGCCAGATGCTGCGCCTCGGCGCGGGCATAGGCCCAGGAGAGCAGCATCAGCGCCCCGAAGCCGAACAAGGCGGCCGCCAAGATGCCGGGCCAATGCTCCGCGGCCGGCAGCTGCGCTAGAAAGGGCGCGGCGGCGAGATAGCAGAGCCCGACGATGAGCCCTGTGAAGAAGGTGACCTCGACCGGCTTGGCGACCAGGGCCTGCTGGCGCATCAGGATGATGTTCCAGGCATAGAGGATCGCCGAGGCGAGGATGGCGAGCGCGCCCCACAGCGCGTCGGGGCCCATCCCCTCGCGCATCTGGCCAGCGAGGATGACGAGGACGCCGGCGAAGCCGAGCACGGAAGCGAGGATCGCCCGCCGCTCGATCCGCTCCTTCAGGAGGATCGCGGCTAGATAGAGCGCGATCAAGGGCGCGACGAAGGACAGAGCGACGCCCTGCGCCAGCGGCACCCGGGCGAGCCCCCAGAAGAAGAGCAGGCCCATGCCCGACGACATCACGCCGCGGATGATATGGAAGCGCATCGCCTCCCGCGACGGCCGCGGCGCCCGCGCGATCAGGAAGACGAGGCCGCCAAGGGCAATGCCCACCCACATCCGCCACAGCATCGCATTATAGGCGCCGATCTCGGCGGCGAGATGCTTCATCACCGCGTCGAGGCCGGAAAAGGAGGCGATTCCCAGGGCCGCGACCAGGAACGGGATTGCGGGTGAGGAGGCGCGCTCGGACATGGCGGACCGTCATTGCGGGAGCGCGGCGGCGACGCAAGCCGGCCCGGAGAAATTTCGCGCTTGCCCTCGCCCCGGTGCGCGGAACAGGATGCGCCGGCCAGGAGGTGCCCGATGATCAAGATGCTCGCCAGCCTCGTTCTGCTGCTCGTCATCCCCGCCGCGGCCGCGGAGACTCCGTACCTACCCGGCCGGCCCGGGCGCACCGTCGTCAACGACCAGGCCGCCCTGCAGCGGCTTCTGCGCAACAGCGGCATCACCCTGCAATGGATCAGCTTCGAGACGCGCGAGCGCGGCCATGTCGTGGCGACGATGTACCGCGGCCTGCTCTATCTCCGCGGCTCGCAGAGCGGCGGGCTCGGCCGGCTGACGGTCGAGGGCGAGGTGCTGCGCGTCGATTCGCGCAGCTTCACATTCCGCGGCCGGATCGTGATCACCGGCGCGCCGGACGCGGACCGCAATTGCGTGCGCGACGGCACTTACGAATTTCGAGTGACCCAGCGCCGCCGCTACTGGCGCCTGCAGGATTTCGAGGCGTGCGACGGACTGGCCGATTATGTGGACATTTATTTCTGAGGCCACTCCGTCATCCTGACGAAAGTCAGGATCTATGAACTCGGACACGGCTGGTTCTCGCAATCCGTGTTCATAGATCCCGGATCAAGTCCGGGATGACGTTCTTGAGAGGCGCTACCCCGCTTCGAGCACGAGCGTCGGGATCAGCTCCGAGACGGTCGGATGGATCGGCACCGACCAGCGCAATTGATCCGCGCTGGCCCCCGCGCTCATCATGTCGGCGATGCCGTGGATCGCCTCGTCGCCGCCGGTGCCCAGGATCGCCGCTCCAAGGATCGCGCGGGTTTCGGCATCGATGACGATCTTCATCAGACCCTGCGTCTCGCCTTTCTCGATCGCGCGGCCCACTTTCGACATCGGCCGGCGCCCGATTTGGATCGGCCGCCCGCTCTTCCTCGCCTCCGCTTCGGTGAGCCCGGCGCGGCCGAGCGGCGGATCGACGTAGAGCGCATAAGCGGGGATGCGGTCGGAAAGCTTGCGGTCCTCGCCGTCGAGCAGATTGGCTGCGAGGATCTCGTGGTCGTTATAGGCGGTGTGGGTGAAGGCGCCGCGGCCGTTGCAATCGCCCAGCGCCCAGATTCCGGGCACGCTGGCCGCGAGCCTGTCGTCGACCTCGATATAGCCGCGCGCGTCGGTCTCGACCCCGGCCGCGTCGAGCCCGAGATCGCCCGTATTGGGGATGCGCCCGACCGCGAGCAATATGTGGCTGCCGGCGACTTCGGGCGGCCCGTCGCGGCAATCGAGCCCGATCGCCGGCTTGCCGTCTTTCTCCATCAGCCTGATGCATTCGGCGCCGGTGCGGATATCGATGCCCTCGGCTTCGAGAATGGCGCGGATCGCGTCCGACACCTCTTCGTCCTCGCGCCCGATCAGCCTTTGCTGGCGCTCGACCACGGTCACCTTGCTGCCGAAGCGGGCGTAGATCTGCGCGAATTCGAGCCCGATATAGGAGCCGCCGACGATCAGCAGATGCTCGGGCAGTTCCTCAAGCGCGAGCAGCGAGCTGTTGTCGAGGAAGGGCACATGATCGACGCCCGGGAAATCGGGCACGAATGCGCGGCCGCCGACGTTGAGGAAGATGCGCGGGGCGGTCAGCAGGTCCTCGCCGACCCGGATCCGGTCCCGCGCCTCGAACCGGGCATGGCCGCGGAAGAAGGTCAGGCCCTCCATCGCCTCAATCCAGGCCGTGACCTTGGCGCGGTTGTCGAGCGTGACGTTGGTCGCCCGCTGGCGCGCCTTGGCGATATCGAAGCCGATCGGCCCCTCGATCGTCACGCCGTAATCGCCCGCCCGCCGCGCCAGATGCGCGGCATAAGCGGAAGCGACCAGGGTCTTGGTCGGCATGCAGCCGGTGTTGACGCAGGTGCCGCCGACCAGGTGGCGCTCGATCAAGGCGACCTTCATTCCCGCCCCGGTCAGCCGGCCGGCGAGCGGCGGGCCCGCCTGGCCGGCACCGACGATGATCGCATCGAAGGCGCGGCCGCTCACAGGTGGCAGACGATGAGCAGCGCGCCCCCGATCGCGATCGCGTCCTCGACCAGAGCGGCGGGCAGATCGCGGCCGAAGCGCTTCGCGAGCCCGGCCCGCAGGGCCGCGCCGCCATAGGTGCCGATCACCGCGCCGGCGATGCTGGCGACGAGGCCGGGAACGAGCATCTGGTGCGCCGCGCCGATCGCGGCGCCGGAGAGGCCGCCCGTGACCAGCCGGGCGCCGAACTGCATCGGCACCTTGCGGCTGGGCGTCGACGGCAATTGATCGGCGACCAGCTCGAGCAGAGCGAGCAGCGTGAAAGCGCCCACCGCCCAGATCGAGCCCATGAAAGCGAGCGGCGTCCCGGCCAGCGAGAACCAGCCCAGAAAGGCCGCCCAGCAGATCGCGGCGGGCGCGGTCATCGTCCGCAGGCCTGCGACCACGCCGATCAGCAGCGCCAGCAGGTAAGGCAGATAGTCCATGGCGTCCGACTCCCCCGGCGATCCCCGAACCGCCGGACTATGGGCGCCGCCGCCGGGAGATGGAAGCGGCACGCGCAACTCCCTGCTTCGGCAGCCCTTTTCGGGATTTCGTCGGATCGCTTGTGATTTGTCCCTGAAAATGCTTCATTCCCGACGTATCCAGACAGGGGAGACCATAATGACTGACGGACCCGTGACTCCGCCGCCCGCGCCGCCGTTGCCGCCGGCATCGTCCTCCAACCTCATCACGCGCGCGATCAACATATTGACGAAGCCCACGGCCGAATGGCGGGTCGCCGACGCCGAGGCGACGTCGGTCGGGAGGCTGATTGGGGGCTATGCCGTGATTCTGGCGCTGATCGCACCGATCGCGATGCTGATCGGCGCATTCATCGGCGGGGTCTTCGCCTACCGGGTCGACGTTGGGATGCTGATCAAGCTGCTGCTGGTGGTCTACGTAATCAGCCTGGCGACGCCGGTGCTGCTCGGCTTCATCATCGACGCGCTGACCACCAATCTCGGCGGAACGAAGAACAGCGTGCAGGCGATGAAGCTGGCCGTCTATTCCGGCACCGCCTTCTGGGTGGCCGCGATCATCCTCATCCTTCCGGATCTGTGGTGGCTGTGGCTGGTTCTCGGCGTAGGCTATGGCGGCTATCTGCTCTGGGTGGGCCTGCCCATCCTGCTGCGCGTCCCGGCCGACAAGGCGCCGATCTTCGCCGGGGCCGCGGTCGGCATCTGGGCGGTGCTGTTCATCATCCTGCAGCAGATCGGTTGGCGGATCATCTTCGCCGTCCCGTCCGTTCCCGCCGCCGTCTATATGTAATCCCCGGCACGCCGGAGGGTGGAATGGCCGCCGTCTTCGGACGGCGGCCATTTTCGTTTCTAGAACAGGCCCGGCGCTTCGAGGCCCGGGAGGACGCCGTCCAGCACCGCCGCTTTGGCCCAGGCGATATCGGGCGCCAGATAACGGTCCTTCGCATGGAACGGCACGTTCGCGCGGATCGCGGCGCGCGCCGCTTCCAGCGCGGCCGAGCTCTTGAGCGGCGCGTGGAAATCCAGCCCCTGCGCGCCGGCCAGCAATTCGATGCCGATCACGCCCGCCGCATTGTGGGCGATCCGCCGCGCCTTCAAGGCACCGTGCGTCGCCATCGAGACATGGTCTTCCTGGCCGGCCGAGGTCGGGATCGAATCCACGCTGGCCGGATAAGCGAACGACTTGTTTTCCGAGACCAGGGCCGCGGCGGTCACCTGCAGGATCATGAAGCCCGAATTGACCCCGCTATCCTCGATCAGGAAGGCGGGCAGGCCGGAGAGCTTGGGATCCACCAGGATGGCGAGCCGGCGTTCGGAAAGGGAGCCGACCTCGCACAGGGCGAGCGCCAGTATGTCGGCGGCGAAGGCGACCGGCTCGGCATGGAAATTGCCGCCCGAAATCGCCTCGTCGCCGAACAGCAAAGGATTGTCGCTGACCGCATTGGCCTCGATCTCGAGCGTGCGTGCGACGCCCCGGATGAGGTCCAGCGCCGCGCCCATCACCTGCGGCTGGCAGCGGAAGCTGTAGGGGTCCTGGACCCGCTCGCAATCCTTGTGGCTCGCGCCGATCGCGCTCCCCGCCAGCAATGCGCGCAATGCGGCCGCCACCGCTATCTGCCCAGGCTGGCCGCGCGCAATGCTCAGCCGTTCGTCGAACGGCGCCGCGCTGCCCTTGAGCGCGTCGGTGGAGAGCGCGCCCGCGATCAGCGCCGATCCGAACACGCGCTCGGCGGTGAACAATGTGTCGAGCGCGATCGCGGTCGAGATCTGCGTGCCGTTGATCAGCGCCAGCCCTTCCTTGGGGCCGAGCACCAGCGGCTCCAGGCCGAGATATTTGAGCGCCTCGCTGGCGTGCAGCCGCTCGCCGCCCAGGACGATCTCGCCCTCGCCGAGCAGGGCCGCGCTCATATGGGCGAGCGGCGCGAGGTCGCCCGAGGCGCCGACCGAGCCCTGGCTTGGGATCACCGGCAAGGCGTCCGCCGCGACCAGAGCGAGCAGCCGCTCGACCACCTCGCGCCTGATCCCGCTATGGCCGCGCCCCAGCCCGATCGCCTTCAGCACCATCGCCAGCCGCACGATCGCCGGATCGAGCGGATCGCCCAGGCCGCAGCTGTGGGAGAGGATGAGATTGGTCTGGAGTTCGGCGAGCCGGTCGGCGGGAATGCGGGTCTGGGCGAGGATGCCGAAGCCGGTATTGACGCCGTAGACGGTGCGCCCGCTCTTCAGGATCCGCCCGATGCTCGCCGCCGACGCGTCGATCGCCGTCCAGGCGTCGGCGTGGAGCGAGACAGGGGCGCCGGTCCAGACGGCGCGCAACTCGGCGAGGGTGACCGAGCCGGGGTTGAGAGTCACGGTCACAGCGCCCCTCCGTCATTCCCGCGAAAGCGGGAATCCCGCTTCTTGTTCTTCTCCGCGCGCTCCGCGTCTCCGCGCGAACCAAAATAAGGAAGGATGAGTTCGCGCGGAGCCGCAGAGAACGCGGAGGAAGAAGAGAAGGAAAGAAGATGGATTCCCGCTTTCGCGGGAATGACGGGGAGGGGGGCCGTCATCACGACCCCACCATCGGCAAATCCAGGCCCTGCTCGCGCGCGCAGGCGATCGCCTCCTGATAGCCCGCATCGGCGTGGCGCATGACCCCTGTGGCGGGGTCGTTCCACAGGACGCGCTCGAGCCGCCGCGCCGCTTCCGGCGTGCCGTCGGCGACGATCACCATGCCCGCATGCTGCGAATAGCCCATGCCGACGCCGCCGCCATGGTGGAGCGAAACCCAGGTCGCGCCCGAGGCGGTGTTGAGGAGGGCGTTGAGCAGGGGCCAGTCGGAGACCGCGTCGGAGCCGTCCATCATCGCCTCCGTCTCGCGATTGGGGCTGGCGACCGACCCTGAGTCCAGATGGTCGCGCCCGATCACGACCGGCGCCTTCAATTCGCCCGACGCCACCATCTCGTTGAAGGCCAGGCCGAGCCGGTGGCGCTGGCCGAGGCCGACCCAGCAGATCCGCGCCGGCAGCCCCTGGAAGGCGATCCGCTCGCGCGCCATGTCGAGCCAGCGGTGGAGATGCGGATCGTCGGGGATCAGCTCCTTCACCCTGGCGTCGGTGCGGTAGATGTCCTCCGGATCGCCCGACAGGGCCGCCCAGCGGAACGGGCCGATGCCGCGGCAGAAGAGCGGGCGGACATAGGCCGGGACGAAGCCGGGGAAATCGAAGGCGTGGGCGACGCCCTCGTCCTTGGCGACCTGGCGGATGTTGTTGCCGTAATCGAAGGTAGGGACGCCCATCTCGCGATAGGCGAGCATCGCCTCGACATGCACCGCCATCGACGCGCGCGCCGCTTTCTCCACCGCCTTTGGGTCGCGTTCGCGCCCCTCGATCCATTGCTCGACGGTCCAGCCGATCGGAAGGTAGCCGTTGACCGGATCGTGCGCCGAGGTCTGGTCGGTGACCGCGTCGGGCCTGATCTTGCGCCTCACCATTTCGGGCAAGATCTCCGCGGCATTGCCGAGCAGGCCGACCGAGATCGGCACCGGGCTCTCGCGCAGCATGTCCAGCGCCTCGTCGATCGTCGTGGCGCGCCTGTCGAGATAGCGGGTCTCCAGCCGCTTCTCGATCCGGCTCTCCTGGCATTCGATCGCGATGCAATGCGCGCCGGCCATCACCGCCGCGAGCGGCTGCGCGCCGCCCATGCCGCCAAGGCCCGCGGTCAGGATCCAGCGGCCGCGCAGATCGCCCTCATAATGCTGGCGGCCCATTTCGGCGAAGGTTTCGTAGGTGCCCTGAACGATGCCCTGGGTGCCGATATAGATCCAGGAGCCGGCCGTCATCTGGCCGTACATCATCAGCCCCTTCCTATCGAGCGCATTGAAATGGTCCCAATCCGCCCATTTCGGCACCAGGTTCGAATTGGCGATCAGCACGCGGGGCGCGTCTTCGTGGGTGCGGAACACGCCGACCGGCTTGCCCGACTGGACGAGCAGGGTCTCGTCATTCTTCAGCCGCTTCAGCGTCTCGACGATCGCGTCGTAGCTCTCCCAGTCGCGCGCCGCCCGGCCGATGCCGCCGTAGACGACCAGCTCCTCGGGCGCCTCGGCGACCTGGGGATCGAGATTGTTCATCAGCATCCGCATCGCCGCTTCGGTCGCCCAGCTGCGGCAGGTCAGCTCCGTGCCGGTGGGCGCGGCGATATGGCGGCTATTGTCGCGTCTCGAATGCATTCGAACTCTCTACCCCGTTCGCCCTGATGATCAGGTCGCCATGCCCCCCGGGCATGGCTGCGGATGTACGGGGTACATCCGCACCTGGTCATTGTCGAAGGGCTTTCCTTGTTCTTGCTGCCCTAGGAAGAAAGTGAGGGTTTCGACAAGCTCAGCCCGAACGGTGTCTGGGTTCGGGGCGCTCTAGGCATCCGCCCCCGCCACGATCCTGCGCTCGGGTCCGGGCATTCCGATCCAGTAGCAAAGCTCCGCCGGGCGGCCGATCCGCCAGATGCAGAGGTCGGCGGCCTTGCCGGCGCTGATCGTGCCGCATTCATTTGCCAGGCCCAGCGCCTTGGCGCCCTCGCGCGTCATGCCCGCCAGCGCCTCTTCCGGGGTCAGGCCGAAGAGGGTGCAGGCCATCGACATCATCAGGGTCGGCGAGAGGACCGGCGAAGTGCCCGGATTGCAGTCGGTCGCCACCGCCATCGGGACGCCGTATCGGCGCAGCAGGTCGACTGGCGGCGTCTTCCTTTCCTTCAGCGCATAAAAGGCGCCGGGCAGCAGCACCGCCACCATGCCGGCCCGCGCCATCGCCGCCACGCCGTCCTCGTCGGCATGTTCGAGATGGTCGGCCGAGAGCGCCTCATAATCCGCGGCCAGCGCCGCGCCGCTCAAATTGCTGAGCTGCTCGGCATGGAGCTTGACCCTGAGGCCGTGGGCTGCGGCGGCCTCGAACAGCAAGGCGACCTCGTCCGGGGTGAAGCCGATGCCTTCGCAAAAGGCGTCGACCGCGCTCGCCAGCCCCTTCTCCGCGACGGCCGGGAGGATGGAGTCGATGGCGAGCCGCACATAGTCCTCGCGGCGGCCGGCGAATTCGCCCGGCAAGGCATGGAGCGCCAGCAGGGTGGTCTCGACCCGCACCGTCTCGCTCTCGCCGAGCATTCTGGCGGCGCGCAGCATCTTCAGCTCGGTGTCGATGTCGAGGCCGTAGCCCGACTTGATCTCGACCGTGGTGACGCCGCTTCGCATCAGCGCCCTGAGCCTGGGCCGCGACGTCTCGACCAGCGCGTCCAGCGTCGCCGCCCGCGTCGCCTTCACCGTCGAGGCGATGCCGCCGCCGGCGCGGGCGATCTCCTCGTAGGTCGCGCCTTCGAGGCGCTGCTCGAATTCGCCCGCCCGGTTGCCGGCGAAGACGAGATGGGTGTGGCAATCGACCAGGCCCGGCGTGATCCAGGCGCCGTGCAGCGCCTCGACGCTCTTCGCCTGATAGCCGGCGAGCTCTGTCCGCCGCCCGACCCGGACGATGCGGCCGTCGGCGATGCCGACCGCGCCATTCTCGATCGCCCCGAACGGCGCGCCGACGTCAGGATCCATCGTGGCGATGTTGCAGTCGACGAGGAGGCGATCCCACATGGCTCGCCTTTTAGAGGCATCGCGCATAGGAGCAACGGATGAGCTGGAAATCCGTCGCCGACCTCCTCACCGACGATGCGGACGCCCCGGTCGCCCTGCTCGGCGCGCCGATGGAGGCGGGCTCGGTGACGCCCGGCCGCTGCGATCTCGCGCCGGAGACGATCCGCCGCGCCTTGCGGCGCCTGGGCGTCTGGGACCTCGTCGCCGATCTGGAGCTCGAGCTCGCGGTCCGCGATCTCGGCGACGTCCCCGTGCAGGGCGTCTCGCCGGCCGAGGGCTTCGCGCCGATCCGCGATGCGGTTTCCGAGGCGGCGCGCGGACACGAGCTTATCCTCCTGCTCGGCGGCAATAATGCAGTGACTCGTCCTGCCGTCCACGGCCTCGGCCTGCCGCTCGCCGAGGTCGGGCTGATCACCTTCGACGCGCATCATGACATGCGCCCGACCGACGAGGGACCTATGAACGGCAATCCGGTCCGCTGCCTGCTGGAGGACGGGCTGCCGGGCGCGAATATCGCGCAGATCGGCCTCGCCCCCTTCGCCAATACGAGGACGATGACCGAGGACGCTCTCGCCGCCGGCATCGAGCTGTGGGACATTGAGGAGGTGCTGGCGGAAGGCATCCACACCGCGATCGACTCCGCGCTGGAGCATCTCAGCCATGTCGACGCGATCATGGTCGATTTCGACATCGACGTGATCGACCGCGCCCAGCTCCCCGGCGCGCCTGGCGCGCGGCCGGGCGGCCTTCCGGCGGCCGAGTTCTTCCGCGCCGCGCGCCGCCTCGCCGGGGAGGAAAGGGTCCGCCTCGTCGATCTCACCGAGTTCGACCCAAGCCTCGACGTCTCCGAGATCAGTGCCTTGACCGCCGGCCGCTGGGTCTGCGAGATCCTCGCCGGCTACAGCATGCGCGGCCCATGAACGAAACCGATCCCGCCCTCGCCGCCGCCTTCAGGGAGGCGATGCGCCGCGTTGCCGCCACGGTGAACGTCATCTCGATCTGCGTCGAGGGCAAGCCGATGGGGATCACCGCCACCGCGGTCTCTGTCGTGTCGATGGATCCGCCGAGCCTGCTGGTCTGCGTCAACCAGGCCGCATCGGTTCATCCCAAGATCGAGAATGTCGTCCATTTCAACGTCAACGTGCTGCACCGCGACCAGGCCGAAATCGCCACAATCTTCGCCGACCGCAGGCTGGAGGCGCAGCGCTTCATCAGGGGCTGGGACAATGATTGCGTGACCCCGCCTCGGCTGAGGAACGCACAGGCCTCGATCCTCTGCCGCCGCATCGACCATCACCGCTTCGGCACGCACAGCATCTTCATCGGCGTGGTGGAGGACGTCGTGGTCCGCCAGGAGGTCGAGCCGCTCGTCTATCTCGACGGCAAGTTCGGAAGCGCCGGCTAGAGCGTGCCCGGCGAAAAATAGGGACAGTATATATTTTTCGCGGCGCCCGTTCAGGCGGCTGCGACCTTCCGTGGGCTAAAAATGCAGTTACGGGGACACTATACTTAATTCAGATGCGCGCCCAATTAAGTATAGTGTCCCCGTAACTATAGTGTCCCCGTAACTGGGCCTGTCACTCTTTTGCGAACAGGTTCTCGGGGCGCGCCATGGCCTTGATCTCGAGCGCGTTTCCCGAAGGATCGCGGAAGAACATCGTCGCCTGCTCGCCGGCCTCGCCCTTGAAGCGGACGGTCGGCGGGATCGCGAACGCGACGCCCGCCGCGGTCAGCCGCTCGGCGAGGCGCCGCCATTCCGTCATCGCCAGCACCGCCCCGAAATGCGGGACCGGCACGTCGTGGCCGTCGACCGCATTGCTGTCCGCGCGCCGCTCCGCGCCCGGCACGAGGTGGGCGACGATCTGGTGGCCGAAGAAATCGAAGTCGATCCAGTCCTCCGCGCTGCGCCCCTCCGGGCAGCCGAGCAGCCCGCCGTAAAAGGCGCGAGCGGCGTCGAGATCGTGGACCGGAAAGGCGAGGTGGAAGGGCGGGAGCTTGTCCATCGGCCAGCCTATAAACCCAATTCGTCATTCCCGCGAAATTGAACGCGCACGTCATGTCCCCCGGACATGACTGCGGAGTGCGGGGCACTCCCACCCTTTCAATGGAATCCAGGCGGCCATGGGGCCCGGTACCAGCGCCGCCTGGACTCCCGCCTTCGCGGGAGTGACGGGGTGAACGAAGCATGTTGCGCCAGGCCGTGGCCACCGCGCGGCGCCTCGGCTTGTTCCGCGCCGGATAACGTGATCCCCTCGCGCGCGAAGGTGGAGTCAAGCATGCGGATCATCATGGCAGCATTGCTGGCGGCATTGATCGTCGCGCCGGCGGCCGCGCAGCGCAGCCGGGGCAGAACCGCGCCCGCCGTGCGGCCGCCGGCCCAGCGCGAGGCGCCGCCGCCCGCTCCCCGCCGCGGCCTCGACGATGTAATGGGCCGCGACGCGCGCGCGCTCGCCGCCTTGTTCGGCACCGCGGCGCTCGACGTCCGCGAGGGCCGCGCCCGCAAGCTCCAGTTCCTTGGGGCCACCTGCGTGCTCGACGCCTATCTCTATCAGGAGCGCGGCGGCGGCGAGCCCGTCGTCACCCATATCGACGCCCGCCTCCCCGACGGCCGCGACACCGACCGCGCCTCCTGCATCGCCTCGCTCAGCCGCAGGTAAGCTGGCCCAGCGCCCAGCGGGCCGCTTCCGCCACCACTTCATCCTCGTCCCCGATCAGCCCGCGCAGCACCGGCGCGAGCTCCGCGCGCTTGCTGTTGCCCGCCGCGATCGCCGCGTTCCGCACCATCCGGCCGCGCCCGATCCGCTTGATCGGCGAGCCCGCGAACAGCGTGCGGAAGCTCGCATCGTCGAGCGCGAGCAGGTCGGCCAAAGCGGGCGCCGCGAGCTCGGCGCGGGGCAGGAAGGCCTTGTTCGCCCGCGCGGCGTCGGCGAAGCGGTTCCATGGGCAGACCGCGAGGCAATCGTCGCAGCCGTAGATGCGGTTGCCGATCGCGGCGCGGAATTCCTCGGGGATCGGCCCCTTATGCTCGATGGTCAGATAGGAGATGCAGCGGCGGGCATCGAGCTGGAACGGCGCGGGGAAGGCGTTTGTCGGGCAGGCGTCGAGGCAGGCGGTGCAGCTGCCGCAGCGGGTCTCATGGGCCGCATCAGGCCCGAGGTCCGGCCCGAGCTCCAAAGTGGAGTAGATTGCGCCCAGGAACAGCCAGGACCCGTCCGCGCGGCTGACGAGGTTGGTATGCTTGCCCTGCCAGCCGAGCCCGGCCGCCTCGGCCAGCGGCTTTTCCATCACCGGCGCGGTATCGACGAACACCTTCACCGCCGAGGGCGCCTCTTCGACCAGCCAGCGCGCCACCCTTTTCAGAGCCTTCTTGACCACGTCGTGATAGTCGGCGCCTTGCGCGTAGACCGAGATCCGGCCGCGCTCGGGCCGGCCGGCGAGCGCCAGCGGATCGCGCCCGGGCGCATAGCTCATGCCCAGCGAGATCACGCTCCTGACCTCGGGCCAGAGCCCGCTTGGGCTGCCCCGCCGCGCCTCATTCTCCTCCATCCAGATCATGTCGCCATGGGCGCCCTCGGCGAGCCACTGGCGCAGCCGCGCGACCGTTTTGGGGGCGGCGTCGGCGCGCGCGACTCCGACCGCCGCGAACCCCGCCTCGCGCGCTATTTCGCCCAGTCTGACGCGAAGCTTTGACTTGCCTTCCAACACTTATTTCGCTTTACCCGATTACTTGCGTGGGGGGAGTCCGTTTGCGGTGAGTGCCGGTTTAGCGATTGAAGCCAAAGGCCTTTTGAAATCCTTCGATGGCAAACCCGCGGTCCGCGGCATCGACATCGCCGTTCCCCAAGGCAGCATATACGGCATATTGGGGCCCAATGGCGCGGGGAAAACCACGACCCTTCGAATGCTGCTCGGAATCATCGAGCCGGACGCCGGAACGCGCAGCCTGCTCGGCCATGAGCGGCCGCTGGAGGCGGCTCGCATGGTCGGCTATCTGCCCGAGGAGCGCGGTCTCTATCCGGCGATGAAGACTCGCGAGGCGATCGCCTTCATGGGCGCGCTTCGCGGCCTGCCGCTCGACACGGGCCGCAAGCGCGCCGAGATATTGCTGCGCGAGAACGGGCTCGGCGATTATGTCGACAAGCCGATCAAGAGCCTCTCCAAGGGCATGGCGCAGACCATCCAGTTGTTCGGGACGATCGTCCACAAGCCGAAGCTGATCGTGCTCGACGAGCCCTTTTCCGGGCTCGACGCGATCAACCAGGGCCGGCTCGAACATCTGATCCGCGACGAGGCGGCGGCGGGCACCACGATCATATTCTCGACCCACGTCATCCACCATGCCGAGCGGCTGTGCGAGCGGATCGCGATCATCGCCGCCGGCCAAATCCGCTTCGAGGGCCTGGTCTCCGAGGCGCGCGACCGGCTGCGGCCGCACGTGCGGCTCAAGACCCGGGCAAGCGACGGCAAATGGCGCGCCGCGCTGCCGGCCGACGCCGCCTTGCGCGACGGCCATTGGGATTTCGAGCTGCCCAAGGGCGGGGTCGAGCCTCTGCTCAAGGCGCTGATGGAGGGCAATGCCGGCATCGAGGAATTGTCGGTCGAGCGGCCCGGACTCCACGACGCCTTCGTCGCCATCGCCGGCGAGGCGGCGGCGCGTGAGATGGAAGAAGCCGAGTTCGGGGAGGCGGTACGATGAACGTGATCGACTCCGCCTGGGTCATCGCCCGCCGCGACTTCCTCGCTTTGGTCTTCTCGCGCTTTTTCATAATCTTTCTGCTGGCTCCGCTTCTGCTGTTCGGCTTCTCGATCTTCTTCAGCATGGCGACCCGCGCGCAGGATCGGGCCGCGGCCCAGCCGGTCGTGGCGATGATCGTCGATGGTCCGACCGCCGATGCGCTGGCGCAGACCCGCCAACGGCTGACGGCGAACACGTCCGAGCAGACCTTCCCGACCCTGCGGGTCGTCGCCCCGGCCGAGAATCTGGCGGCGCAGGCGCAGAATCTGCTCGCCGACGAGAAGGGCAATTATTCGGCGGTGCTGAGCGGCACGCTTGAGCGGCCGGTGCTGACCGGGCCAAGGGGAAGCAGCGACTTCGTGGGCCGCCGGATGCAGCTGCTGGTCGACGAGAGCCGGCGCACCGCCGCGCTCGACCAGGCGCGGGCGGCGCCTGCCGCCCAGCCGCTCGAACGCGTGGTCACCGAGCAGGCGGTCGGCAGCCTCCATTCCAGCCGCCGCGCCTTGGCACAGGGAGCGCAGGTGCTGATCTTCATGATCACGCTCATGCTCGCCACCTTGCTGCTGTCGACTTTGGTCGAGGAGAAATCGAACAAGATCATCGAAGTGCTCGCCGCCTCGGTGCCGCTCGACGCGATCTTCCTGGGCAAGCTCATGGCGATGCTCGGCATCTCGCTGGTCGGCCTCGCTTTGTGGGTGGGTATGCTC
Organism: Allosphingosinicella sp.; assembly: GCA_035629975.1. GTDB lineage: Bacteria > Pseudomonadota > Alphaproteobacteria > Sphingomonadales > Sphingomonadaceae > Allosphingosinicella. The sequence goes on from DASQLN010000027.1 coordinate 37,924, forward strand.
GGCATCGGCCTGACCTTGTTCTTCCAGCTGGTCAGCGGCTTGGTAGCCCTGCCGCAGATCGATCCGGCGGTCGGCTGGCCGGTTTTCGTCCTGCTGCTGCTGCTTTACTATACCGCCAATTACATGCTGCTCGGAGCGCTCTTCCTCGGCATCGGCGCGCAGGCCAGCAACATCCGCGAGATCCAGACGATCTCGATGCCGGTCACGATGCTGCAGCTGATGGTGCTGCTGCTCGCGTTCATGACGGTCGGAAGCGCGGGCGGCCTGCTGTACTGGACGGGCCTTGTCTTCCCGTTCAGCTCGCCAATGTCGATGATCGCGATGGCGGCGCAATCGCCGAGCTTGTGGCCGCATTTGCCGGCGCTGGCGTGGCAGGCCTTGTGGGTGTTCATCATCATCCGCCTCTCGTCGCGGATGTTCCAGAAGACCGTGCTGAAATCCTCCGCCGGCGGCGGCTCGATCTTCAGCTTTCGCCGCAAGGCGGCGGCGAAGGGGTAACCCCCCGGTGACGACATTTCCAACGCAGCGAGAGCTGAGAGCGGAGCCGTGACCCGGCCCCCTATTCGGGCGCCGGGCCCTTTTGCTGCCAGAGCTCGAGCTTGATTCCGTCGCAATCGAGGATCCAGGCGAAATTGCCGAGTTCATCGTCCTGCCGGCCCAGTATCTCGACTCCCTTGGCCTCGAGATCCGCGATCATCCCGTCGAGATCGTCGACCCGCAGGTTGAGCATGAACGTCCCGGTCGAGGGCGCCATATAGTCGGTCTCCTGCTTGAACGGGCTCAGCAGGCTGAACGGATCCTCGCCGCCATCGTCGGACCAGCGGAAGGCGATGCCCCACTCCCCGCCGAGGCCGAGATTGTCCTGGTACCAGGCCTTGGTCCGCGCGGTGTCGGCTACCTTGTAGAAGATGCCGCCCAACCCCGTCACTCTCGCCATCTCATTCCTCCCGGTCGACGGCGCCCAGCCGCGCCGCATAGGCCATGGTTTCCCCAATCCCCTTGAGGACCACCGACTGCTCTTCATATGCCTGCATCGTCCGGGTCTGGAAATAGGTCGCCTCCGAGACCGCGACTCCGTTCAGCGGCGCCACGCTTTGCAGGCGGCTGGCGACGTTCATCGTGTCGCCCCAATAATCGTAAGCGAGGCGCGTCGAGCCGATCACGCCGCCGATCGCCGGACCGGTGTGGATGCCGATCCGCGCCTGCAACGGCACGCCGCTGTCGGCCGCGATCGCCTCCAAATCGGCGATCAGGTCGCGCGCGAACAGGATCGCCGCCTTGCCCTCGCGGCCGTGCGAGGCCATGCCGCCGGCCACCGCCAGATAGGCGTCGCCGATCGTCTTGACCTTTTCGAGGCCGTGCCGCTCGGCGCATTCGTCGGCGGCCGAGAAGAAGCGGTTCAGGAGCTTCACGACATGGCCCGGCGACAGCCGCTTGGAGAGCGGCGAAAAGCCGGCGAGGTCGACGAAGACCGCGGTGAGGTCGGAGAAGCTGTCGGCCACCGCCTCGCCTGCCCTGAGCCGCGCCGCCACTTCCTGCGGCAGCACGTTGTAGAGCAATTCCTCGGTCTTCGCCCGCTCGGCCTCGAGCGCCATGTTGGCGGCGAAGACCTTGCGCGCCCGCCGGTCGACGTCCCAGTTGAAATAGAGCGCGAAGACGAAGAAGGTCGAGAAATTGGTGAGCGTGTAGACGCGGCTGATGTCGGGAATGCCTGGCCGCGTCATCAGCCAGGCCGCGAACAGGGCGATGAGAACCAGCGACCAGCCCAGATAGAGGCGGAAGGTGCCGGCGAAGCCGACGCTGGCGAACACCATCAATATCGCCAGCTGCACCATCACCATGACGTGCGGCGGGAAGCCGGTAAAATCGTGCAGCCCGGCCAGGACGACCGCCAGCCAGGTCATCGCCGCACCCATGATGACGAAGACGGGCAGGTCGATCCAGCTATTCTCGCGATAGAAATGCGTCTTCGAAAGCGCGAACAGCCCGGCCATCGCAGCGATCAGGGTGCCCGCCGCCATATTGTAGGCGATCACCCCTGAAGGTGGAAAATGCATCGGGTTGAGCCCGACATAAGAGAGCAGGGTCAGCGCCGCGATGACGATCAGCGCGCGGATCGCAAAGCCGCGCTCCACCCGCTCGGCGCGCAGGAAGGCGCGCTCGATCTCGGGATCCTCGAAACGCTGCAGGAAGGCGCTCATCGGCGGGAGGCTAAGGGGCTTGCGAGCCCAAGTCCATGAGCGTCGCCGCCTCCAGGGACCCTAGAAGTCGGTCTTGCCGAAGCGGGCCACGCCCTGGTTTTTCCCCGGCGGATCGAGCACGGCCAGATCGAGGTCCACCGGCTCGCCGATCCAGTGCGCCAGATTCGTGTGATCGGCCAGGTCGTCGTCGGTGAGCGGATGAACCAGCGCCCGCAGGCCCGAGGCCTCGATCGCCTCGGTCACGCCGGGAAGCGATGCTTCGAGAAAATGTATCTCATATTGAGCGATCGGATGCGGTCCGGCCCTCCCATCCGTCATTCGCCCGACGAAGAGAATGTGCGGCTCGCTGCCGGCGGCGCCCAGGCGGACGAATTCGTCCCGCAGGCGCTCGGCGGCGGGGCGCTGCCCGGCCGAATAATATATATGGGCATGATAAGGCGCATCGCGATCGGCCATCGACTCATTCCCCTGTTTGCAATCCTCTAGCCTCCATATTCGACCGCGGCAGCCTCTTTCAGCGCGCGCATGGCGAGCTTCCAGGGGAAGGGGCCGTGGCTGATCCGGGCGATGCCGGTGGCGGCGATCTCGGCGGCGGGCGGAGTGCCGGGCCAGGCCATGAAATTGACCGGCAAAGGCGAGGCGGCGCAAAGCCTTTCGAGCAGGGCGAGGTCGGCGAGGCCGGGCGCGAAGAAGCCGCTGGCGCCCGCCTGCGCATAAGCCGCCGCCCGCTCCAGCGCCGTCCCGACCTTGGCCGCGTCATGGTCGCGGCTCTGGAGGAAGATGTCGGTGCGCGCGTTGATGAAGAAGGCGGCGCCGACGGCGGCCCGGGCCGCCGCGATCCGCTCGGCCTGGACGGCGATCGCATGCAGGCCTTCCCCGCCGACCACCTGGTCCTCGAAATTGCAGCCGACCGCGCCGGTCGCCGCGAGCCTCGCCATGTTCGCCGCGACGCCTTCCGGGGCCACGGCATAGGCCCCTTCGAAGTCGATCGTCACCGGCAGATCCACCGCCGCGACGACCCGCTCGGCATTGGCGAGCGCGAGCGCCAGCGGCAGGGATTCGGCATCCTCATAGCCATGCGCCTGGGCCACCGACGCGCTGCCGGTGGCGATCGCCTTGGCGCCGGCCTCCGCGATCACCCTGGCGCTGCCCGCGTCCCAGGCGTTGTAGAGGATGAGCGGGTCGCCGGGGACGTGAAGCGCGGCGAAGGTCCGGTATTTCTCGGATTGCGCGGACATCTCTCCCCCTTTTCGTCTTTCCCGCGAAAGCGGGAATCCAGGCTGATTCGGAGACCGGCACGACCGCCGTCTGGATTCCCGCTTTCGCGGGAATGACGGGGGAAGGCGCTCCGAATCTTGCGGCCAACAATCCTTAGTGGACGAAGCGCGCCACCACGTCGCGGTAGCTGCGCGAGACCTTCACCTGCGCGCCCGAATCCAGCACCAAAAAGCACTCCCCGTTGGTGTGCGGCTTGACCTGGCGGACCTGGTCGAGATTGACGATGGTCGAGCGGTGGACGCGCTGGAAGCGGCGCGGGTCGAGGCGCTTTTCGAGGTCCTTCATCGTCTCCCTGAGGATCAGCGTGTTGTCGCCCGTATAGATGCACATATAGTCGCCGGCGGCGTCGATCTTCTCGATGCTGTCGACATCGACGCGGAAGATCTGGCCGCGGTCCTTGATGTTGATCAGTTTCTCGTAGCGGTTGGAGGCGTGGGCGTCCTCGACCCCCTCGACATTCTCTGCCGCTTCGGGCGCGACCTCGGCGAGCACCTCCTTCAGCGCCGCCACCTCCTCGACCCCGCGCTTCTCGGCGAGGCGGACTCGGACCCGCTCGAGCGTATCTGCGAGCCGCGCCTCGTCGACCGGCTTCATCAGATAGTCGACCGCGTCCGCCTCGAAGGCGCGCAGCGCATGGTCGCCATAGGCCGTGACGAAGACGAACAGGGGCGGCTCGACCTCCATCAGGCCCTGGATCACCGAAAAGCCGTCGAAGCCCGGCATCTGGATGTCGAGGAAGACGAGATCGGGCTTGTGCGTCTTGATCGATCTGATCGCCTCGCGGCCGTTGGAGCAGGTGTCGATGATCTCGACATCCTCATGCGGCTCGAGCCTCAATTGCAGCCCCTGGATCGCGAGCGGCTCGTCGTCGACCAGGATGGTGCGAATGGTCATTTCGGGTCCTCGGTTTCGGTTTCGTATTGATAGGGAATGTCGATGAAAACGCGGAAGCCCCCAGTGATATCCGATTGTGTCTCGAACCGGTGGTTGTCGCCATAGGCCTGCGCCAGACGGTCCCGAATGTTCGCCAGACCGACTCCGGTCGATTGCTCCGCTCTGACGTTGTAGAGCGCGTCGGTGCCGGGGCCCGTGTCGAAGACGGTGATCAGCACCCGATCGGCCTGGCGCCGCGCCTCCACCGATATGTCGGCGCCCTCCTCCTGCGGAGTCACCGCATATTTGATCGCATTTTCGATCAGGGGCTGCAGCAGGAGTGAGGGGAGCTGCGCGTCCATGGCGTGCCTGTCGATGTGGAAATGGGGCCTCAGCCGGTCTTCGAAGCGCATCTTCTCGATCTCGAGATAGAGCTTCAGCGTCTCGATCTCCTGGGTCAGCGTCACCGTTCCGGTGGATTCGTTGACCAGGGTATAGCGCAGGAAGGAGGAGAGGCGCGAGAGCATCGCATTGGCGCGCTCGGTCTGCTTGAGGAGGACGAGCGTCGAGATCGAGTTCAACGTGTTGAACAGGAAATGCGGATTGAGCTGGTAGCGCAGCATGGCGAGCTGGGCGTTGGAGGCCTGGCTTTCCAGCCTCAGCAGCCGGTCCGACTGCTCCTCCAGGAGGATGAAGAAGTTGATGCTGTAATAGAGCGCCGACCAGGCGATGAGCAGCGACACGGTGAACAGGATCGCTCCGAAAAAGCGCATGCCCTCCGGCGTGAACCCCGGATTGACGAAGCTGGCATAGCTCCAGGTCTCGATCGCCGAGAAGCCCGCGGCGGCGATCCCGACGATGATGATCGAGCCGACCCAGGTATAGATGGGCCGCATCTTGATCAGGCGGCGAAAGGCGGCCGCCATGAGGAGGGTGATCGAATAGCCCGCGGCGGTCAGCAGCGCATTGTGGATGATGTAGCTGCCGACCTTTTCGTTGGCGATGTTGGAGAGCGTGCGCAGCACGAAATAGCCCCCCCAGCCAACCGACTGCAGGATCCAGAAGGCGCGGTTCTTGTCTTCGAAAAAGGGCTTGTCGCTCAGCCGGAACGGATTCCAGCCGCGCCTGCGCCGCGGCTGCGCCGGGGACCCGGCGTTCGAAACGGCTTCATTGGTTGTTGCCATTCGCTTCCCTTGCGCCGGCTCCTCTACTCGGAAGCACCAGCATCGACCAGTCCGGGGCGTCGGCCACGTAGGTGGCGACAGCGCGGCGCACATCCTCAGGCGTGAGCGCCCGATAATCTGCAAGATAGGTGCGGACATTCTCGATTGCACGCGGATCGCCGGTCCAATCCTCGAGCGCGTCGAGCCAATAGGCGTTGGTCGCGATCCGCCGCTCGATCCCGCTCAGCACCGGATTGAGCGCGCGCGCGAACTCGTCGGGCAGAGCGGGGCGGGCGGCGAGATCGGCGACGATCTCGCGGGCGATGCGGAAGAAGGTGGCGGCGCTGGCCGGCCTGATCTCCGATGCCGCGTAGAGCACGCCCCAATCGGGGAAGCTGTCGGCGGCGAGGTGGGTGGCGTCGGGGCCGTAGCTCGCTCCCTCCTGCTCGCGCAGCCGGTCGAACAGGCGCGTTTCGAACATGTTGGCGGCGACCGCCAGAGCGCGCCGCTCGCGAATCTGCCCGATCCCGCCGAGCGTCGACCAGCCGATCAGGGCATAGGCCTGGTTGGGATCGCCCTGGTGGGTGAAGGTGCGCGGCCGGGCATTGGGGGCGGGCGGCCGCAATCGGTTCGCGCCCGCCGGAATCCGCGGCTCCGGCCGCCTCGGCAGGGCGCCGACCGTGCGCCGCATCGCCTCGATCGCGGTTTCGAGATCGACGTCGCCGACGATGATCGCCTGCACCGGCCCCTGGGCGAGGAAGGGTGCGTAGAAATCGCGGAATCGGTCCAGCGTCGCTCCTTGCATCTCGGCCCGCTCGACCGGCCGCCACCTCTGGTCGTCGGGGCGGATCACGCCGCCCAGCTCGCGCGACGCGCGCGCCGCGGCCGAGGAGAAATTGAGGTCGAAGCTTTCGACCGCGGCGCCGCGGAAGCGGGCGAGCAGGGTCCGGTCCCAGCGCGGATGGGTGAGCTTGAGGGTGAGCAGGCGCAGCTGGTCCCGCAGGTCTGCGGCATTGGTCTGGCCGAAGAGTACGAACGCATTTTCGTCGATCGCGAAGGAAAGGCCCATCCGCCTGCCGGTCAGCAGCCGCTCCAGCCCGCTGAGATCGAGATTGGCGAGGCCCGACGACGCCACCAGCCCGGCGAGCCAGCCCAGCGACGGCCGGTCGGGCGCGATCGCGGTGACGCCGCCGCCGAAGCGAAGCTGGACCTGCACCGAGCCGCGGTCGTATTCGGTATGCTTGAAGGTCAGGGTCGAGCCGTTGGCGAAGGTGACGATGGTGACGTCCATGTCCTCTATCCGCCGGCGGGAAACCACCCGGCCCGGCCGCCCGGGCCGCGGCAGATCCTCGAAGCGGACCGGCAGCTCCACGGTCCGCTCCGCCGGCGCCGCCGCCCGCGCCGCCGCCAGCGCCTCGGCCAAGGAGGCCTCGCCCCCCGGAACCGGCGCCGGGGTTACCACCAGCATGCGAGGGCCCGAGCCGGTGAACAGCGCCTGCATCGCAGCGCCGATCCGCGCCGGGGTCATCAGCGGCGCATTGGCCTCGAAATTGTCGAGCACGGTCCGGGCGCTCGCCGCCACCGAGCCGTTGTCGACCGCGCCGACCAATTGCTCGGCGCGGACTTGCGACTGGACGGTGGGCTCGCCCTGCACTGCGGAAGTGACCGCGGTGCGAATATTCTCGAGCTCGCGGGCGATCTCCTCGCGGCTCGGCGGGGCCCGCAACGCATCGCCGATGATCGCATAGGCTTCGGTCATCGCGCCGCGCCAATTGCCGTCGCGGGCGTAGAGCGCCAGCGAGGTGGTGTTGGCGATGCTGCGCGACCGCCCGACGCCGACGCCGCCGCCGATGAAGGCGGAGCGGCCGCGGGCATGCGCCTCCAGCCGGCGGTTGATGATCTGCGCGGCGAGGCCTTCCTCGAGGAACAGCCGCTCGCGCGCCATCGTGTGGGGGAGAGCCTCATAGGGCCTGAGCCAGACCAGGTTCACCCCGGCCGGCGTTCCCGGATAAGCGAGGCCCGCGACCGGCTGCGGCACCTCGGCGATGCTGCCGTAATCGGGCTCGGCCGGCGCCGGCCCCTCGCCGCGCCAGCCGCCGAAGCGCGCCCGGATCAATTCCTCCATCATCGCGGGATCGGCGTCGCCGACCATGACGATCGTGGTCCGCTCGGGCCGGTACCAGCGCCGGTAGAAGGCGCGAAGGCCCTCGGCGGTGGCGGCGTTCAGCGTCTCGTCCGTGCCGATCGTGTCGCGCCGCGCGTAGAGCAGGCCGGCGTAAAAGAGGCGCTGGCTGATCTCGGTGATGCGCACGCCCAGCTCGGGCTGGCGGCCCTTTTCGGCGAGCACCACCGGCCGTTCGGCGGCGACCGCGGCCGGCTCGATGCGCGCGTCCGCCATCATCTCGGCGAGCACGGCGAGGCTGGTGTCGAGCGGCTCGCGCGCCGCATGGGGCAGGTTCAGCACATAGACGGTATTGGTGGCGTCGGTGCGGGCATTGCTGTCGGAGCCGAAGCTCGCGCCCAGCTGCTGCCAGATTTCGCGGGCGCGCCGGTCCGGATAATTGCGCGTGCCGCGGAACAGCATATGCTCGAGGAAATGCGCCCAGCCCCGCTCGTCGTCCGCTTCGTGCAGCGAGCCGACGTCGATCCGCACCCGGATCGAGACCTGGCCGGCCGGCAAGGCGTTGCGCCTGACCGCGTAGCGAAGCCCGTTGGGCAGCGTGCCGAACGTCCAGGCCGGATCGGGGGCGATGTCGGAGCCCCGATAATGCCACTCGGCATCGCCCCTTTGGGGCGGCGCCTGCGTGAATGCGGGAGCGCAAAGCAGCAGGGAAAGGGCCAGGAACGCCGCGCGAACGAATCTCATGGGGCTATCTGAGCGAGGGCGGGGCGAATGTCGAGCCGGCGGCGGACTCGCGCGCTTGACTCTGCGAAGGAGTAAGCGGAACATAAAGCGAACGAATGAGTCCGAGTCGCAATGTCCACCGCCGCCCCTGCCAGCCCGCGCCTCGAGGCGCTGAAGGCCGAGATCCGCGCCATCGAGCGCGCCGGGGGGGCGCGCGCCGGGCGCGAGGCGCTGCCGTTCGGGATCGAGGCGGTCGACGGCCGGCTCGCCGCCGGCGGCCTGATGCCGGCGCTGCACGAGGCGGCCGCCGCGAGCCTCGCGCCCGGCGACGAGGCCGCCGCGACCCTGTTCCTCGCCGCCGCCGCCGCCCGCTTCGCCATCGCACGGGGCGCGGGCCAGGTGCTGTGGGCGCTCAGCCGCCGCGATCTGTTCGCGCCCGGCCTCGCGCAGGTTGGGCTGACGCCCGAGCGGCTGCTCTATGCCGAATGCCGCAGCGATGCCGAGGCGCTCGCGGTGATGGAGGAAGGGGTGCGCCACGGCAGCCTCGCGGCGGTGATCGGCGAGGTCGGCCGCGCCGACATGGCCGCGACCCGCCGGCTCCAGCTCGCCGCCGAGGAGAGCGGCACGCCGGCTTTGCTGCTGCGGCGCTGGCGCAAGGCGGATGCGGATCCGCTGGCGGCGCCGTCCGCCGCCTTCACCCGCTGGCGGATCGGCTGCGCCCCTTCCGCGCCCCTGCCTCATCCGGGCATCGGCCGCGCCCGCTGGCGGGTCGAGCTCGCCCGCCAGCGCGGCGGCCCGCCCTTCGAATGGATATTGGAGGCTCCCGATGCCGAGGCTCGCCTCGCTCTTCCTGCCCCAGCTGGCGATCGAGCGGATCGTCAGGGCGGAGAGGAAAGAAAAGCTGCGTGAGCCTCTTTTCCCCTCTCCCATTTGGGGAGAGGGAGGGGCCCATTGCGCCAGCAATGGGAGGATGAGGGAATGGGCGGCCGAGAATATACCCTCACCCTCCCACCCCGCTGCGCGGGGCGGGCCCCTCCATTGCGGCGACTCTTTGGACCGTCCGGGGGACGGTCCTGTCGCCGCAATCCCCGAAACGGGAGAGGGAAGATCAGGGCTGAAACCCGGCCACTGGCGCCCGGGCGCGCGCTGGGCGCGGGAGGCGCCGGCGCGAACGGCGGCGCTGAACAGGGCCGAAGGCGCCCTCGTCACCGCGCAGCGCATCGGCAATCGCGAGCTGATCGCCGCCGCCTGCCCGCGCGCCCGCGCGCTGGGGCTCGCGCCCGGCATGACGCTCGCCAGGGCGCGAGTGCTGGTGCGCGGGCTCGATGTCCGCCCCGCCGATCCTGAGGGCGATGCCGCCTGGCTGGCGCGGCTCGGCCTGTTCGCCGCCCGCCGCTGGACACCGCGCGCGGCGCTCTCCGGCCCGGACGGGCTGTGGCTCGATCTGACCGGCGTCGCGCATCTCTTTGGCGGAGAAGAAAGCATGTGCCGGCGCATCCTCGCCTTCTGCCGCCGGCTCGGCTTTTCCGCCCGCATCGCCGTCGCCGGCACGGCTGGCGCCGCGCATGCGCTCGCCCGCTTCGGGATGGAGCGGCCGCTCATCCTCTGCCCGCCCGGCGGCGAGGCCGATGCGATCGCGGCCATGCCGCTCGCCGCCTTGCGGCTCGACGCCGACGCGCTCGGCGCCGCCGATCGGCTGGGCCTGGAGCGGATCGGCGCGCTGATCGCCATGCCGCGCGCGCCGCTTCAGCGCCGCCTCGGGGCGGCGCTGCTGACCCGGCTCGATCAGGCGCTGGGCCGCGCCGCCGAGCCGTTCGACCCGATCGTGCCTCAGGAGCCGCCCGCGATCCTGCTCCGCTTCCTCGAGCCGATCGCCACCGCCGAGGCGATCGAAGAGGCGGCCGGCGAGGCGGTGCGCCGCCTCGTGCCCCTGCTTGGCCAGGCCGGGCTCGGCGTCCGCCGCCTCATTCTCGTCTGCGAGCGCGTCGACAACGAGGCCCAGCACATCGTCGTCGGCACCGCCCGCGCGACTCGAAACGGGCCGCATCTCCACAAGCTGCTCTGCGCGATGATCGAGACGATCGAGCCCGGCTTCGGCATAGAGCGGCTCCGCCTCGTCGCCGCGCGGGTCGAGCCATTGGCGCCCGAGACGATCGAGGGAGAGATGGCCGGCCCCGCACCGGCGCCCGATCTCGCCTTGCTGGTCGACCGCCTCGCCGCCCGGCTCGGCGCTCGGCGCGTCCATCGGCTGGGCGCGGTGGAAAGCGACCTCCCCGAGCGCAGCGTCCGCGCAGCCGCTCCGCTCGAGACGCCGGCGGCCTGGCCTCAATGGCCCCGCCCGGTCCGCCTGCTCAGCCCGCCCGAGGCGGTCGAAGGGGTGATGTCCGAGCTTCCCGACGGCGCCCCCGTCCGCTTCGAATGGCGCGGCCGTTCCTACCGGGTCGCCGCCGCCGACGGGCCCGAGCGCGTCTATGGCGAATGGTGGCGCCGCGCCGGCGAGCGCGCCGCGGTCCGCGATTATTTCCAGGTCGAGGACAAGGATGGCGCCCGCTTCTGGCTGTTCCGCAACGGGGACGGCGAGGATCCGGGGACGGGCGACCTTGGCTGGCACCTGCACGGCATCTTCGCATGACCTACATCGAGCTTCAGGTGGCGAGCCATTTCAGCTTCCTGCGCGGGGTTTCCAGCGCCGACGAGCTGTTCGCGGCGGCGGCGATGCTCGGCTATTCGGCGCTCGGCCTCGCCGACCGCAACAGCGTCGGCGGCCTTATAAAGGGGCTCAGGGCCAGCGATGCGACCGGCGTGCGGATGGTCGCCGGCTGCAGGCTCGATCTGATGGACGGGAGCGCATTGCTGGTCTGGCCCCAGGACCGCGCCGCCTGGTCGCGGCTCACCCGCCTGCTCACGCTCGGCAAGAGCCGGGCCGACCGGAAGAAGGGCGAGAAGGGTTCATGCTTCCTCCACTGGGAGGACGTGGCGGCCTGGAGCGAGGGGCTGGTCGCGGCCCTGGTCCCCGGCGAGGCGGACCGCGTGGCGGAGATCGCGCTTGCCCAGATGGCGGATATTTTCGCCGAGCGCGGCCATCTCGCGCTCACCCACCGGCGGCGGCCGGGCGAGGCGAGGCGGCTGCACGCGCTGGACGCGCTGGCGCGCCGCCACGGGCTCAGGAGCCTGGCGACAGGCGACGTGCTCTACGACGCGCCCGACAAGCGCATGCTCCACGACGTCGTCACCGCGATCCGCGAGCATGTCACCATCGACGAACTCGGCTTCCGCCGCGAGCGCTTCGCCGACCGTCACCTCAAATCGCCGGCGGAGATGGAGCGCCGCTTCGAGGCTTTTCCCGACGCGATCCGCGCCGGCGCCGAGATCGCCGAGCGCTGCGCCTTCTCGTTGCGCGAGCTCGCCTACCAATATCCCGACGAGATCGTCATGTCGGGCCGCAGCCCGCAGGACGCGCTCGAACGGCTGGCCCGCGACGCGCTCGCCCGCCTGTTCCCAGAGGGCGTTCCCGAGGCCTATGCCGACCTTCTCGACCATGAGCTGAAGCTGGTCGCGAGCTGGCGCTACGCCCCCTATTTCCTGACCGTCAATTCGATCGTCCAATATGCGCGCAGCCAGCAGATCCTCTGCCAGGGGCGGGGATCGGCGGCCAATTCGATGATCTGCTACGTGCTCGGGATCACCTCCATCGATCCGGTCGCGCACAAGCTGCTTTTCGAGCGCTTTTTGTCCGACGACCGCGACGAGCCGCCCGACATCGACGTCGATTTCGAGCATGAGCGGCGCGAGGAGGTGATCCAGTGGATCTACCGGACCTACGGCCATGACCATGCGGCGCTGACCGCCGTGGTCAGCCGCTACCGGACCCGCGGCGCGGTCCGCGAGGTCGGCAAGGCGCTCGGCCTTTCCGAGGACGTGACCGCGAGCCTGTCGGGCCAGGTCTGGGGATGGTCGAACGAAGGCGTCGCCGAAAGCCATGTCGCCGAGCTCGGCCTCGACGCGCGCGATCCGCGGCTCGCGCTGACGCTCGAGCTGACCCGCCGGCTGATCGGCACGCCCCGCCACCTTTCCCAGCATCCGGGCGGCTTCGTGCTCACCCGCGACCGGCTCGACACGCTCGTCCCGATCGAGCCGGCGGCGATGATCGACCGCTATGTCATCGAATGGGAGAAGGACGATCTCGAGGAACTGAAGATCATGAAGCTCGACGTGCTGGGCCTGGGCATGCTCGGCTGCATGCGCCGAGCCTTCGATCTGCTCGCTGAGCATAAGGGGCCGCGGCTGACCCTCGCCTCGCCCGAGATGCAGGAGGACGATCCCGCCGTCTACGACATGATCTGCGAGGCCGACACGATCGGCACCTTCCAGATCGAGAGCCGCGCGCAAATGTCGATGCTGCCGCGCCTCAAGCCCCGCATCTTCTACGACATCGTCATCCAGGTCGCGATCGTGCGGCCTGGGCCGATCCAGGGCAATATGGTCCATCCCTATCTGCGCCGCCGCGAGGGCAAGGAGATGGCGGAATATCCGAGCCCCGAGCTCAGGGACGTGCTGGAAAAGACGCTGGGCGTGCCGCTTTTCCAGGAGCAGGCGATGAAGGTCGCGATCGTCGGCGCCGGCTTCTCGCCCGCCGAGGCGGACGCGCTCAGGCGCTCAATGGCGACCTTCAAGTCGACCGGCGGGGTCAGCTGCTTTCAGGACAAGATGATCGGCGGCATGGTCGCGCGCGGCTACGCAAGGGATTTCGCCGAGCGCACCTTCCGGCAGATCGAGGGCTTCGGCAGCTACGGCTTTCCCGAGAGCCACGCGGCGAGCTTCGCCAGGATCGCCTACGCCTCGTCCTGGATGAAGCATTACCACCCGGACATCTTCTGCGCGGCCCTGCTGAACGCCCAGCCGATGGGCTTCTACGCCCCGGCCCAGCTCGTCCGCGACGCCAGGGAGCATGGCGTGGAGGTTAGGCCTGTGTGCGTCAATCGCGGCCGCTGGGATTGCACGCTGGAGGAAGGAGAGGGCTCGAGCGGTTTATTGCCCCTCCGCCTCGGCCTCAGGATGGTGAAGGGCCTTTCCAACGATCATGGCGCGATGATCGCCGCCGCCGCGATGGACGCGCCCTTCGCCTCGATCGACGAGGTCTGGCGCCGGTCGGGCGTGCCGGCGGCGGCGCTGGAGAAGCTCGCCGACGCCGACGCCTTCGCAGGTCTCGGGCTCGACCGGCGGCAGGCCTTGTGGAAGGTGCGGGGCCTGGGCGCCAGGCCGCTGCCGCTCTTCGCCTTCGCCGACGCGCGCGCGGCGGAGCCCGAAGTGGCGCTGACGCCGCTCACGCAAGGCCGCGAGGTGGTCGAGGATTATCGCGCGGTCCAGCTCAGCTTGCGCGCCCATCCGCTCGCTTTCCTCCGCGCCGAGCTCGACCGGCGCGGCATCCTGCCCTGCGCGGCGCTCGCCGGGATGAAGGACGGCGCCCGAGTCCATGTCGCCGGCATCGTCCTCGTCCGCCAGCGCCCCGGCGCCGGCAACGTCACCTTCATCACGCTGGAGGACGAGACCGGCATCGCCAATGCGATCGCCTGGCAGCGCATCTTCGAGGCGCACCGGCGCACGATCCTCGCCGCCGCGATGATCGGCGTGCACGGCAGGCTGCAGAAGGAGGGCAGAGTGATCCATGTGGTGACCGAGACGCTGGAGGACCTGACGCATTTGCTCACCCGGGTCGGCGCGCTCGATTTCCCGCACCGTACCGGCCCCGGCGACGGCGCCCGCAACGGCGGCTACGATCGGCGCGATCCGACCGAACGCTCCGCCACCCTCGCCGGCCGCGACGGCGGGATGCGCATCCGCTCGCGGGATTTTCACTAAAGGGGAGGGGCGGCGAGCCAAGCCCTGCCTTTCCCATCCGCGCTCCGTGCCCTACACAGCCGGCTCCCCGCCGGAGAGTATCATGCGTTCCCTTCCCCTCATCGCCGCCTGCCTCGTCATTTCCACCGCCGCCCCCGCTTTGGCGCAGCAGCAGCCGCGGCTCGGCCAGCGCACCGGCTCGCCCGAGCAGATGGTCGCGCGGATGAGCCCGGTCTCGCCGGAGGAGGAGATGCGCGCGCTCGTCGCCGCCGCCGACGCCCACCCGCTCGGCACGCTCGAAAACCCGGTGCGCGTCGGCGGGCCGGACGGCGAGCGCGCCTATCTCGCCCGGCTGCGCTGCGCCGACGGCACCGCGCCCAGGATCGGCGCCCGCCGCGAGGCCGGCGTCGGCGCCTTCGGCTCGGTGGCCGGCGCCTATGAGGTCGCCTGCGCCGCCGCCGGCCGCATCGTCTTCGACATGTATCATGAGGAGCATGTCGAGACCCGCGCTCCGGCCGGCTTCACGCTGCAGCCCTAGCGGATTCGATTCGGCTTGTTCCGGGCGCGGTTGCGATTAAGCTCGGGCCGACAAGCCAGGAGAGCCGCCATGCGCCCGCGCCTTTTCGCAATCGCCCTGATCTTCGCATTGCCCGCCGCCGCGCAGGCCGCGACGCCGCGCGAAATGATGCAGCAGCTGGGCGCCGCGCCGTCCGACGCGGAGGTCGCGCGCGCGGTCGAGCAGGCCAGGGAGCATCCGCTCGGCACGGAGCGCAATCCGGTGCGGGTCAGCGGCGTCGAAGGCGAGCATGCCTATATCCGCCGGCTGCGCTGCGGCGACGGCAGCCGGCCCCGGGTCGGCCAGCGCGCCAATGTCGGCGTCGGCGTGTTCGGCTCGATCGTCGACGTCTGGCCGCTCGATTGCGGCGATGCCGCGCCGGGCCGCTTCGACCTCGCCCTCGACATGTACCATGACAATCACGAGGAGACGCAGGCGCCCGCGGGCTTCACGCTCGAGCCGCGCTAACGATCCATGCGAGCGGTCCTGAAATGGCTGGGGACCGCTTTGCTGTTCCTGCTCGTCGCGCTGAGCTTCGCGCCGACGCTCGTGCCGCCCTTCCTCGACCGCATCTATTATCGCGGCCCCGTCAGCGACCATTATGACGGGCAGCGCTTCTTCAACCCGGGCGCGCGGGAGGCGCCGCGGCTCGATCCCCGGCGCTTCCTCAACCGCTGGGCGAAAGGCGAGCGCGCCGCCTGGCCCGACAGCGTCCCGGTCCGACCGAGCGTGCCGCCGCGCCGGGTCGTGGGGGCGGACATGCAGGTCACTTGGATCGGCCATGCGACCGTGCTGGTGCAGACCCAGGGGCTCAACATCCTCACCGATCCGATCTGGTCGGAGCGCGCCTCGCCATTCTCCTTCGTCGGCCCCAGCCGGGTCCGCCAGCCCGGCGTGCGCTTCGAGGACCTGCCCAGGATCAACCTCGTCCTCGTCAGCCACAATCATTACGACCATATGGACCTGCCGACGTTGAAGCGCCTGTGGGAGCGCGACCGGCCGCTGATCGTCACCAGCCTCGGCAACGACTCGATCCTGAGGGGCGCGGGCGTCGAATCGGTGACGCGCGACTGGGGAGGGCGGGTGCCGGTGCGGCCCGCCCGGAGGCTTGCCGACGGGAGTCTTGAAGGTCCCATGGAGGTGATCGTCGAGCGCAACCATCATTGGGGCTCGCGCTGGGGCTCGGACCGCAACCGCGCTTTATGGTCGGCCTTCACGATCGTGACTCCCGGCGGCAACATCTTCTTCGCCGGAGACACCGGCTGGGGCGATGGCGCCTGGGTGCGCGAGGCGGCCGCGCACGGGCCCTTCCGGCTCGCCATCCTGCCGATCGGCGCCTATCTGCCGCGCGAGGTCATGCAAAACAGCCATGTCGGCCCCGCCGAGGCGCTGCGCATCTTCGAGATCCTGGCCCCCACCCGCGCGCTCGCCATGCACTGGGGCACATTCCAGCTGAGCTTCGAGCCGATCGACGATCCCCCGCGCAGCCTGGCGGCACTGGCGCGGGCGCAGGGCCTGGCGCCGGACCGTTTCACGGCCACCGAAGTGGGGCGCACGTTCAGCGTCCCGGAGCTTTAGGGTGATTTCCCGGTAGACCACCCACTCGGTTCGCCCTGATGAAACAGGTCGCCATGTCCCCCGGGCATGGCTGCGGATGTCCGGGGGACATCCGCACCTGATCATTGTCGAAGGGCCTTCCTTCTTTTGGGCCTCTGAAAAGGGAAGGAAAGGGCTTCGACAGGCTCAGCCCGAACGGAGAGGGGTTTCAACCGGCTGCTTCTTCCGCCGGCACGATGAGCTTCAGCGCCTTCGCCCGGATGCGGTAGCGGAGCGGCGTTTCCATCCGTTCGGTCTCGCCGTCCACGGAGACGGTCAGCATCGGCCGGTCGGAGCCGATCTCGGCCTTGCTCACATAAGCGGTGATGAAGTCGCGCTGCTGGTCGAGCCTGCCGAACACGCCCCTGATCCCGGCCCAGAGCAGATGGAGCCGGCTGCCCGCCCGGATCGCGTAAAGGCAGAGCTCGCCCTCATCGAGCCGCTCGCGCTTGCCCAGGCCGAACAGGTTCACCTGGTAGCGATTGTTGCCGACGAAGAGCAAAGGCGTCTTGATCGGCGTTTCCAGCCCCGGCGCGCTGATCCACAGCCGGTGGCGGCGGAAGGCGCGCAGCGAGGCGAAGCCCGCCGACAGCATTGCAAGGCGCTTGCCGCGGCCGGTCCGCTCCTGCTGGGCGTCGCGCAGCCGCACCATGTCCGGATAGAGGCCGACCGAGCTGTTGTTGACGAAGACCCGGCCGTTCAGCTCGGCGACGTCGATGGCGCGGGCATGGCCTGCCGCGATCACCGCCGCCGCCTCCTCGATTCCGAAGGGGATGCCGGCGTCGCGGGCGAGATGGTTGAGCGTGCCCAAGGGGAGGATGCCGAGCGGGCGTCCCGTATCGGCCAGATGTCCGGCGGCGCAGCTCAACGTGCCGTCGCCGCCGCCGGCCACCAGGGCGTCGAGCCCGGGCGCCGCGGCGGCCTCCTTCATCGCTTCGAAAATGCCGGAGGACTCGGTCATCCGCACGTCGGCGTCGACGCCCGCCGTCTCGAACGCGGCGACGATCCTCGCCTCCTCGTCCCCGGAGCCGTTCAGGGTGCCGCCGCTGCGATTGACGATCGCCCTGATTTTCATGGGGGGCCTCAAGCGCTATCCCGTCGAATTGAAACTGCCGTCACTCCAGCGAAGGCTGGAATCTCAATTCTTCAACGCGCGGAAAGGAAAAGAGATTCCAGCTGTCGCTGGAATGACGATTAAATCCGGCTTGAAACGACCTAGGCCGGTCCCATCCGGAAGACGCAGAGTTTATTGCCTTCGGGATCGCGGAAATAGGCGCCGTAAAACGCGCCGGGCCCATCAGGCGTGCGCAGGCCCGGCGCGCCCTCGTCGCTGCCGCCGAGCGCGAGCGCCTTGGCGTGCATCCTGTCGACCATGTCGCGGCTCTCCATCGCCAGCGCGGCCATGTTGCCATTGCCCGGCGTGGCGGGATTGCCGTCATAGGGCCTGGTGATGGCGAGTCCCGGCCGGCGCCCGCCGGTACCGTAGAGGGTGAAGCCGGTCTCCGGAAACTCCATCTTGCGGGTGGCGCCGAGCTCGCCGAGCAAGGCGTCGTAAAAGCCGAGCGCCCGGTCGAGGTCGTTGGTGCCCAGGGTGACGTAACCGATCATGATCTCCCTCCTCGCGAACCGGATGGCTCGCGTGACGTCAATTTCCCTGGGCGCTCTCGACTTTTACGGCCTGGGCATTGGCGGCGAGGGCGGCGCCGGCGCCGGCACCGGCACGGTCACCCGAGGCGGCGTGCCCCGCGCCGGGCATTCGCCGATCCGGCGGCCCGTCATCCTGCCCGCCATGTTTATGCTCTGCGGCCCGCTGCCCGTGGGAGGGGCGGTCATGCTCATCCGCATGGCCATGCTCATCTGGGTCGCGCTGAAGCCACCGTCGACTGCCATTCGCATGGACCCGCCGCCCGGCTGCTGGCAGCTCATAGCGATCCGGACCACGCCGCCCGCGAACACCGTATCGGTGAACTGGCAACCCCGGCTGGCGGCGTCGGCGCCCATCAGATTGCGCGCCACGTTGGCCGCTTGATCCGGCGTGATGCACTGACGCCGGACCTGAGGCTGGTTCAGCTGGCCGCGCATCTGCTGGGCCGCGGCCGGCGGCGCACCCGGTGCCTCGAGCGAGGTCATCACCGAGGTCATCTCCCATTCGCCCGGCTGGATAGATTGCGCGTTCGGGTCGCCGGCGGCCGGCGGGGCGGCCGGATTGGAGGCGCCGGCCTGGGGGCCCGCGGCATTGCCCGCCGCATTGGCGCCATTGCCGGCGGCGGCGCCGTTGCCGCCCTTCTCCTGGGAATTGCAGCCGGCGAGCAGCAGGGCGGCGATTGCCGCGGCGGACCAGTTCTTCATTGCGTCGTCCTCCGTTCGGATCTGGCCGGGCACTCGCCGACGCGGCGGCCCCGGATTATGCTGGTGGCCCGCATCTGCTGCGTGCCGGGTCCGCCGGACATGTTCGGTCCGGTGGCGCTGACCGAGAGCCTGGCGTCGAGCGTGGTGGCGGTGAAGCTGCCCTCCATCGCCATCTCCGCCTGGCCCGAGCCGCCCGGCGGCCGGCAGGTCGCGCGGATCCGGATGACGCCGCCGGACCAAATGGTGTCGGCGAACTGGCAGCTGCCGCTCTGCGCGCCGCTGACCAGATTGCGCGACGGATTGGCGGCCTGCTCCGGAGTGATGCACTGGCGGTCGGTCTGCGAACGCCCCTGCTGCGCGCGCAGCTGCGCCTGCGCCGCCGGCGGCGCGCCGGGCATTTCGAGCGCCGTCACCTGCGTCACCAATTCCCACTGGCCCGGCTGCATCGCCGGGCCGGCGGCAGCGGACGCGCCGCCCGCCGCGCCCGCGCCGCCGGCCGCGCCCGCGGAATTGCCGTCCGCCTTGTTCGCGGCCGAGCCGTTCGCATTCCCGCCCTGCGATCCACAGGCGACAAGCAGCAGCGCCGCGACCGCGGCGGGCGGGACTCGCATCATAGCCTCTCCGTTCGGACCTCTAGGTCCGGCAGTCGCCAGTGCGGCGGCCGGTGACCGTGCCCTGAATCCGGATCTGCTGCGGCGCTCCGGCCCCAGCGGGATTCGGCATTTCCATGGTCAGGTTCAGCCGGTTGTTGATCTGCTGGGCGGTGTATGTGCCTTCCAGCGACAACTGCACCTGCGGGCTGCCCGGCGGGCGGCAGGTGGCGCGAACCCGGATGTTGCCCCCGGCCCACGTGGTGTCGCTGAATTCACAGCCCGCCGGATTCTGCGCGCCCATCATGTTACGCGACGGGTTGCGAGCCTGTTCTGGCGTGATGCAGATAGACTGGGTTTGGCGCTGGCTCGCCATCTGGCTGCGCATCTGCGCGACCATGGCCTCGGGCATCCCCGGCGCTTCGACCGAGGTCATCGCGGTTACCATTTCCCACTGGCCAGCCTGGATCGTGTCGGCTCCGCCGCGCGAACAAGCGGCGACCAGCACGATTGCGGGCACGGATAGAATGAGGCGTTTCATTGGGATCCCCTTCGTTAGTTTGAGCGCTGGATTCGCGCCGTCTGCTTGCTGACTTGTGTCCCAATACGCGAAGCGAGGCAACCGGCCACGGACATCGCTCGAAAATGCCGCCGCGAAGGGCCGCCCATGCTGCCCATCCCCTGGCGCATCCCGGCCCGCAGGTCGCGCACCGGGCTGGCGGCCTGATCCGCCGTCATGCAATCGCCGGTGGTTTGCGGCCGGCCCACCGCCGCGCGCAACCGAGCCAGGGTTTCGGGCGGCAGCCCGGGCGCATCGACCGCGGTCACCGCCATCGCCATTTCCCACTGGCCGGGCTGAAAACTGGCCGGCCCGCGCGAACAGGCCGCAAGAGCCAGGATCGACGGCGCCGGGATCAGTACCCGCTTCATTCGGGGCCCGTCTTGCGTCAGCCGAGTCGTTCTGTCCGCTGCCAGCGTCGCAATGAAGGGGCCAAGGCGACCGGCGGCCCCGCCCCGCGCGCCGTGCGGATCAGCGGGAGGCGCAGCTGCCGACGCGGCGGCCCTTGAACGTTCCCCGCGTCCTCAGGCTCATCGGTCCCGATCCGTTCGGGTTCGGAATCTCGGCGTCGATCGCGACATCGGCGAGAAGCGTGATCGCCTCGTAGCGGCCCTCCAGGGTCAGCCGCAATTGCCCAGCGGCGCCGTTGCTGTTCCGGCAATTGGCGATAAAGCGGATGACGCCGCCGGAAAACTGGTCCTCGGAGGTTTCGCAGATCATGCCCTGGTTCCCGGTCAGCTGGCCCCGGACGTCGGCCAGTGGGTTGGCGGTTTCGTCCGGGGTCACGCATTCGCGGTTGCGCTGGGGCCGGTTGAGCGCCGCCTGGGCCTGCTGGACCGCTTCCGGCGGGAGGCCGGGCGCGTCGAGCGACGTCATCACGATCTCGAACTCCCACTGTCCATGCTGGATCCGGTCCGGCGCGCGCGAGCAGCCGGCGGCGAGGGCGAAGGCGGCAGCCAGCACGATCAGCCTCTTCATCGCCCGTCCCTCCTGCCCGCGATGGCGGGGGCATAGTGTTGCAATCGCCGGTGCGAGGCAAGCCGTCGTCTCCGGGCGATCGCCAGCCAGGCGGTGCGGGGAAGCCTGCGCTAAGGCGACGGACAGGCGCCCAGGCGGCGGCCGACGGCCGTGCCGGTCAGCCGGGCGCTGGGGCCGCCCGGGCTCGGGCTCCCGAAGGTCCAGGAAAACCTGGTGTCCATTGTGGTGGCCGTAAAGCCGCCCTCCATCAGCAGCCGGCCCAGAACGGGGCCGCCGCTCGGGGGCCGGCAGGCTGCGGAGATCCGAACGGTGCCGCCCGAAAAGGTGTCATCGCCGGCGAACTCGCAATTCAGCTGCCCGCTCATCGCGCTCATGCCCTGGCGCATCCCGGCCCGCAGGTCGCGCAGCGGGTTGGCGGCCTGGTCCGCGGTCATGCAGGCGCGGCTGGCGTCGGGGCGGTTCATCATCGCCCGCAATTGAGTCAGGGCTTCGGGCGGCAGGCCGGAGGCGTCCACCGAGGTCACCTCCATCGTCATTTCCCATTGGCCGGGCTGGAAGCGCTGGAGGCCCGGGTCGCCCTTTTCGCCCGAGCCCTGCGTAGCGAGCGATGCATAGCCCGACAGCAGGACGGCGCAGGGAATGGCGGTACGCAATATTCGCATGTCTCGTCCTTTCTCCGCGCCACCCGGCTATTGGCTCCGGCAGTCCCCCGTGCGCCGGCCGGTGAATCGGCCCTGCAAGTGGACCTGCTGAACCATGCCGGCCTCGCCTGAACCGGGTAACTCCATATTCATTGAAAGCCGGGCGTCGAACCGCTGAGCGGAATAGGTCCCCTCGACCGACACTTGGATCGCCGAGCTCTCCGGCGGCCGGCAGGTCCCGCGCACCCGGATATCCCCTCCCGTCCAGACGGTTTCGCCGAAGTCGCACCGCGCCGGGTCCTCATTCCCCATCAAGTTGCGCGTGGGGTCGCGGGCCTGTTCGGGCGTGATGCACTGCGACCGGGTCTGCCGCTGGTTTACGAGCGAGCTGCGCATTGACTGGAGGAAAGCCTCGGGCGCGCCCGGGGCTTCGACCGTATTTATCTCGGTCGCGATTTCCCATTGGCCGGGCTGGATCGCAATGGGCCGCGACGGGGCTTGCAGGTCGAGCCCGGCCGCGCTGCCGCTCGCCGTGGCCAGAAAGGCAATAATGAAGAAGCGCGTCATCCCTCCTTCCTGACCCAGAAGCCTCTGTGGAGCAAGCGCGCGCCGTTGCGCGGCTCGGACAGCGGGGCCATATCGGCGCCATGGCGATCACCATCCGCACCAGCCTCGAAGAGCCCGAAACCGGCCAGGCCTTCATCCCCCACCGTCCCGCCCGCCCCGAAAAGGCCGAAGGCGGCAGGCCGTTCAAGCTCGTCTCCGACTATCAGCCGGCGGGCGATCAGCCGGCGGCGATCGCCGAGCTCGTCGAGCAATTCCGCCAGGAGGAGAAGACCCAGGTCCTGCTCGGCGTCACCGGCTCGGGCAAGACCTATACCATGGCCCAGGTGATCGAGACACTGCAGCGCCCCGCGCTCGTGCTCGCGCCCAACAAGATCCTCGCCGCCCAGCTCTACGGCGAATTTTCCAGCTTCTTTCCCGACAATGCGGTCGAGTTCTTCGTCAGCTATTACGATTATTACCAGCCCGAAGCCTATGTGCCGCGCTCCGATACGTACATCGAGAAGGAAAGCTCGGTGAACGAGGCGATCGACCGGATGCGCCATTCGGCGACCCGCTCGCTGCTCGAGCGCGACGACGTGATCATCGTCGCCTCGGTCTCGTGCATTTACGGCATCGGCTCGGTCGAGACCTATTCGGCGATGACCTTCGCGCTCAAGAAGGGCCAGAGCGCCGACCAGCGCGAGATCATCCGCAAGCTGGTCGCGCTCCAGTACAAGCGCAACGACCAGGCCTTCGCGCGCGGCAATTTCAGGGTGCGCGGCGACAATCTGGAGATCTTCCCGAGCCACTATGAGGACATGGCCTGGCGGATCAATTTCTTCGGCGACGAGATCGAGGGGATCGTCGAGTTCGATCCGCTGACCGGCAAGAAGATCGCGGCGCTCGATTTCGTGAAGGTCTACGCCAATTCGCACTACGTCACCCCCGGCCCGACGATGAAGCAGGCGATGGAGGCGATCCGCCACGAGCTGACCGAACGACTCAAGGAGCTCGAGGCCGAAGGCAAATTGCTCGAGCTGCAGCGGCTCGAGCAGCGCACCAATTTCGACCTCGAGATGATCGCCGCCACCGGCTCGTGCGCCGGCATCGAGAATTACAGCCGCTTCCTCACCGGCCGTCTGCCGGGCGAGCCGCCGCCGACCCTGTTCGAATATCTGCCGGAGAACGCGCTCCTCTTCGTCGACGAGAGCCACCAGACCGTGCCGCAGGTCGGCGCGATGGCGCGCGGCGACCATCGCCGCAAGCTCACCCTTGCCGAATATGGCTTCCGCCTGCCGTCCTGCATCGACAATCGGCCGCTGCGCTTCAACGAATGGGACGCGATGCGGCCGCAGACGGTGGCGGTCTCGGCGACGCCAGGCCCCTGGGAGCTGGAGCAGACCGGCGGGGTCTTCGTCGAACAGGTGATCCGCCCCACCGGCCTGATCGATCCCCCGGTGGAGATCAAGCCGGTCGAGGACCAGGTCGACGACCTCGTCGCCGAAGCGCGCGCCGTGGCCGCGAAAGGCTATCGCACGCTGGTCACCACCCTGACAAAACGCATGGCCGAGGACCTCACCGAATTCCTCCACGAGGCGGGCCTTCGCGTGCGCTACATGCATTCCGACGTCGAGACGCTGGAGCGGATCGAGCTGATCCGCGACCTCCGCTTGGGCGTCTACGACGTCCTGGTCGGCATCAACCTGCTGCGCGAGGGGCTCGACATTCCGGAATGCGGCCTGGTCGCGATCCTCGACGCCGACAAGGAGGGCTTCCTGCGCTCCGAAACCTCCCTCATCCAGACCATCGGCCGCGCCTCGCGCAACGTCGAGGGCCGGGTGATCCTCTATGCCGACCGGATGACCGGCTCGATGGAGCGCGCGCTCAACGAAACCAACCGCCGGCGCGAGAAGCAGGAAACCTACAACGCCGCCCACGGAATCACCCCGACCACGATCAAGCGCGACATCTCCGACATTCTGGCGGATGTTTCCAACCGCGACAGCGTCCTGGTCGAGACCGGCGACGAGGGCGCCCCGCACCTCGTCGGCCACAATCTGCGCAGCCATATCGAGGATCTCGAAAGGCGCATGCGCAAGGCGGCCGGGGATCTGGAATTCGAGGAGGCCGGGAGGCTCAGGGACGAGATCAGGCGGCTGGAAGCCGGCGAACTCGGCCTCGCGACCGAGCAGAGCCGGGCGCCGGTGCTGGGCGGCTCCACAGAGGGGAAGCCGGGGACGAGGAAGACGCGATTCGGCAAGACCCAGCGGAAATGGCAGGGCGGACAACGCCGCCGAAAATTCTTGCCATATGCTATGTACTAGTGTAGTAAAGCTTCACAAGAAGAGGTGGGGCAATGCGCATCAAGATCGAAGGGCGCGAGATCGAGGGGACTCCGGAGGAGGTGGCCAAGCTGCTGGAGTTGATGTCTCGCGCCTCGCCTGCTTCCAACACTTCCTCACCTGTGAAAGCCCAGGGCGCTTCTCCGTTCGTGTCGGAGGATGTGGCCTACAACGTTCTGACTCGCCGTGAATTGGCGGGAGTTTATGCTAAAATGCTTCAGAAGCTCGATCAAGCTGGAGATGCGTGGACTACTGCGCCGGAACTACAAGATGCTCTTGGCCTCACCACGCGCGAATTCGCCGGAATTTTGGGAGCTTTTGGACGGCGCCTTTCTCACACGGAGGGCGCGGGTACGCGGAGCTTCTTCGATCAATATTGGGACCATGGTCAAGGCTATAATCTGTATCGCTTGCCGCCGTGCGTGCGTGCTGCGCTCCGCAGGGCGGGGATCGTCTGATGGGGAACCTCGACGGAATTGAAACTGTCCTCTATAAAGGACATGGCTTTTCGTTGGAACAGTCCGATGAGTTTGTCCGCTGGGCTGAAGAAGCTGCGTGATCGTGACGGACGGTTGCGCATCCTGAAGCGGCTGCGGCGGTTGTCGGACGGGCATTTCGGCGACTGCCAGCCGGTGGGCGAGGGCGTGCATGAATTGCGCATGTTCTTCGGGCCCGGCTACCGCGTCTATTTCGCGCAGCAGGGCGAGACCGTCATCGTGCTGCTGGCGGGCGGCGACAAGGATAGTCAGGCGGGCGACATTGTCCGTGCAAAGGCGTTGGCGAAGGAGCTTTGCAGTGGGGACGAAGACGAAGCCCTTTGATCCCGCCGACTATCTGTCGTCGGAGGACGACATTCTCCATTATCTCAAGATCTGGATGGAAGACGGATCGCCGCAAGAGATCGCGCGCGCGATCGGCGATGTCGCGCGTTCGAAGGGGATGAGCGAGATTGCGCGCACGACCGGGCTCGGCCGTCAGGCGCTCTATAACGCGCTGTCCGGCAACGGTAACCCGACCCTGGAAACCCTCGTTGGGGTGCTAAGCGCGCTCGGCCTCGAGCTGACCGTCCAGAAGCGCGCCGCCTAACCCTTACCCCATCGCCGCGATGATCACCCCGAACAAAGTGAATTGCAGGACCTGGTAGCCGCCGTTGATCAGCCACAGGCTGAGCGGCCGGCGCTCGAACAGGTAGGTGACGCCGAGCGCGGTGGCGACCCAGCCCACGCCCGCGGCGACGCCGTAGAGCGCGCCGGTCTTGATGTCGGTGATGCCGTCGAAGACGACCGCGAAGACGTAGGCAGCGACCAGGTTGAGCAGGAAGGCGCCGCCGAAGACGGCCGCCGGATTGCCCGATTTCAGCTGCTCCTCGCTCTGCCCGGTCGCCGCCATCCAGGGCCTGGCGAACAAAGCCGAATACCAAAGCCCGCCCAGCAGGAACGCCGACAGGGCCGCCAGCCCGACCGCGAGATAATTGACCTCAGGCATCATTCCCTCCCCTCATTGTCTGCATTCTAGGCGGCGACGGCCTCCCGATCCGCTTCTCTGATCAGCAGATCGAAATGCTCCCGCAGCATCGCGACGTTGCGGTCGAAATAGCCGATGTCGCGATAGGTGCGCGCCTGCATCACCGCGCCCTCCATCACGGTCAGCACGAATTCGGCGAGCCGGCGCCGGTCGAGCGCGGCGGGAAGCCGCTCGCCCGCCGCCTCGAGGCAGCGGTGGATCGCTTGCGTCCAGTTCTCGAAATTGGCGGCGAGCAGGTCGCGGATCGCCGGGTCGGGCTCGTGCAGCTCGAGCGCGAGGCTGCCGATCGGGCAGCCGTAGGTGCAGTCGCTGGTGGCGAGCAGCGTGCGATAGGCGTTGAGGAGCGCGAAGATCCGCTCGACCGGATCCTCGACTCCGCTCCAGGCCGGCGCCAGCAGCCATTCCTCGATGCCGTCGCGATAGGCTTCGAGGACCGCGGCGAGCACGTCCTGCTTGCCCGGGAAGAAATGGTAGAGGCTTCCCGAATGGACCTGGGTGCGGCTCAATATGTCCGCGACCGAGGTGGACTGGAAGCCCTTCTCCGAAAACAGGTCCATCGCCGCGACGACGATCTTGCGGCGAGTGTCGGCGTTCATCGGGCGGGTCTCCTTCGGCTTGATTGAACGATCAATCAAGTCGCTTGTCAAGCGCTTTCACCGTCATTTTGGGCCGGTTTACCGGCGGGCGGGCCCGGGCCATTATGGCGCGGGGTGGGCGATTCGCTTTTGGGGAGAGAGCGATGACGCGCGCTGACGATTTGGATCCCGACGGCACCAGGCTGCCGATCAAGATCGACCGGACCTCCAACGGCGAATATTCGCCGCCCCTGCTGACCGCTTCGCAGAAGCTGGCGCGCCGGCTCGCCCACGAGGCCGCGGGCGACAATGCGCGGCGGCTGGGGCTTTCCCGGCGCGCCTTCCTGGTTTCCGCAGCCGGCGCCGCCTCGACGCTCGCCGCCTGCAACCGCGCCAATGCGGGCGCGCGCGGCGGCTTCTTCGCCATCGACGGCGAGGCGGGGCTCGACCAGCAGCGGGCCGAGGCGGCGGTCGGCGGCGACGAGTTCATCTTCGACGTCCAGACCCATTGCGTCGAGCCTTCGGGCCGCTGGGCGCAAGGGCCGGACGGCGAGCGCTGGGCGCGGACGTTGCGCCAGGTCTTCGGCCAGGCGAGCAAATGCACCGGCGGCGGCTTCGACTGCTATTCGGCGCAGACGCTCGCCCGCGAAGTCTTTCTCGACAGCGACACCGACGCCGCCGTCGTCTCGGCGCTCTGGGGCCAGCCCAATCCCACGCCGGTGGATTATGCCGCCGAGGCGCGCGAGATCATCGCCTCGATCGGCGGCGAGGGCGCGCGCGCGATGATCCATGGCGGCGTCTTCCCGCAGGAGCCGGGCTCGATCGAGGCGATGGACGAAATGGCCCGGCGTCACCGGGTCGACGCCTGGAAGCTCTACCCGCAATATGGAGCGAACGGGCGCGGCATCTTCCTCGACCGGTCGGACGATGCCAACCGCTTCTTCGAGCGGGCCCGCGCTCTCGATGTGAAGATCGTCGCGGTCCACAAGGGCGTGCCGCTTCCGGGCCTCGACTATGAATATAGCTCGCCGCGCGACATGGGGCCGGCGGCCGCCGCCAATCCCGACCTCGATTTCCTCGTCTATCATGGCGGCTTCGAGGGTGGGAAGGTCGAGGGACCGTACAATCCGGACGATCCTCAAGGCGTCGACCGGCTGATCAAGTCGCATCAGGATGCGGGCTTTAGGCGCAACCGGGGCAATCTCTACGCCGAGACCGGCTCGCTGTGGCGCTATTTCATGACCCGGCCGGACCAGGCCGCGCATGTGATCGGCAAATTGCTCAAATATTTCGGCGAGGAGCGGATCGTGTGGGGGACGGATTCGATCTGGTACGGCTCACCCCAGGACCAGATCCAGGCGTTCAGATCCTTCCGCATCTCCGACGAATTCCAGGAGCGCTACGGTTATCCGCAGCTGACCGACGCCGCCCGGCGCCGGATTTTCGGCCTCAACGGTGCGCGGGTCTACGGCCTCGACGTCGCCGCGCTGCACGGCCGCGGCGCGCTCGCCGAGCGCCGCGCCGCCTATCGGGAGCGGCGCAATCCGAGCTTCGCCACCTACGGCCCCGGCACTCGGCGGGAATTCCTCGCGCTATGGGATGCGCGCGGCGGCAGACCCGGCTAAGGAGACGCAAAAGCCCATCCGGAGGACTCAAATGATCCGCTTCGCGCTTCCCGTCGCTTTCGTCCTGCTCGCCGGCTGCGCGCGCTCGGAGGAGGCGCGCTATACGCAGTTCGACAACAATGCGACGCTGAGCGTGAACACCGCGCTGCCCGAGGGCGATGACGAGGAACTGGCGATCGGCGCCTGGCGAACCGGCCTGCAGGCCGCGCAGGCGGTGATCGAGTTCGGCCCGGCCGGCGCGGCGCCCGTCTACAGCATCAGCTGCGATGGCCGCCGCAACCTGCTGCTCCAGCGCCACAGCGCGGCGCCGCCGGGCGACCTCCCGCAGATGCTGATTCAGATCGGCAGCGAGAACCGCCGCCTCGCCCTCGTCGGCACCGGCGGCGCCACGCCGATGCTGCGCGCCACCTTGCCGGCCAACGATCCGTTCCGCGCCGTGCTGATCGGCGCGGCCTCGCCGATCATCATACGCATCGGCGATGCCGAACCGCTGGCGATGCCGCCGAGCCCGCTGATCGGCACCTATGCGGGGCAATGCGCGGAGGGCGCGGCGCCGCCGCCGGGCGGCCCGGCCAACGGCGTCGTCGCGGTCGAGGAAGCGCCGGCCAACGCGATCGCAGTCAATGGCGCGGCCGCCAATGCCAATTGAAGCGCCGCGCCGGCGGGCCGTTCGACCGCCGCTGCGGATCTTCGGGAATGCGGGCGCAGCACTGCAGGCGTAATGGCGATCGCCGGCTGCGTGCCGAGCCAGGTGCCGCCGGCGCCGCTGCCGCCGCCGCTCCCGCAAGCGCCGGCTGCGCCTCCTTTGGCTCCGCCGCCCGCGCCGCCGCCGGCCGACTGGCAGACCGCGCCGTCCTATACGCCCGACCCGGCGACGCCGCGCGCCACCTTCCGCTCCGTTGGGACGGTCTCCTTCGAGGTCAGCTGCGAGCGCGGCCGCGCGGTTCGGCTGAGTTGGCGCGGGGCCCAGGCGCCCGCTTTCTCAATCCGCACCTCCTTCGGCGAACGCCAGCTGCGGGTGAGCGAAGTTCATATCGCCATGATCGTCGTGGACCTGCCGCCGTCCGATCCACTGCTCGAGCAGATCGCGTTCAGCCGCGGCCGCTTCCTCGTGCAGGCCGAAGGCGCCGGGGCATTGATCCTGCCCGCCTGGGCGGAGCTGGCGCGGGTGGTCGAGGATTGCCGCGGGCAATAAAAAAGCGGCGCCAGGGCGCCGCGAGGAATGGAATCCTAGCGTCAAAATAATTGAGATCAAGACTTGATCCGCGATTCGGCGGGAATCATAGTGGTGCCGCCATCAACCAGCGAAAGGAGGTGATCCGATGTCTCATGGTTCAGCAGAGGGGTCGGTCAAGTCCGTTCGGGAGCTGGAAGCCTAGACTTTCCAGATACTTCCGGGCAGCCGGCTTCCGGCCGCTGACCATGTCGAAGGGCCGTCCGGGCCATCCCGGCGGCCTTTCGCTTGTCAGGAGAGATCGCCCCGGCGCGGAACTGTTCGCGCCCTCATGGGTCTGTGACGCATCGGATATGACCAACCGGAGACACGATCATGGCGAAGAAATCCTCTGGCGGCGGCAATGAAAAGTCGGGCGGCGGCTCCGCGGCCGACATGATCCCCGACGCCCTGCGCGAAGCGGGCCGGCGCGCAGCCGATCTCGCCCGCAACCCGGTGGCGCGCAGCCTGCTCGCCGCCGGCCTGGTTACCGCGGCCGCGGCGCTCGCCGCCAACAAGAACGTCCGCGAGACCGCCAAGCGCGGCGCCCGCAACGCGCGCGAGGCCGCCGAGGCCGCCGCCGACGCCGCCGCGGACAGCGCCAACAAGATCGGAGCGGCGATGATCGACGCTGCGACCGAGGCGGTGCGCCGGATGATGGGCGAGACCGCGGCAAATGCGCCGGCGGCAACGGCGGCCCGCGCCGCGCCCGCCAGGCCGACGGGCGGAGCGCGCAAGCCGCCGGCGAAGAAGGCGGCATCGGCGCGGGCCGGAACCGCCAAAGCCAGCACGCGCAAGCCCGCAGCCTCCAAGACGTCGCGGCCCGCCGCGGCCAAGGCCGGGACCGCCAAGCCCGCCAGCAAGGCGCCCGCCCCGCGCAAGGCCAAGCCCGCCAGGAAAGCGGCCGCCAAGCCCCAGCCCAAGGCTGAGCCGAAGCCCAAGGCGGGCTGAGCGGCCTTCCGGTCAATAGAAAACGGGCCGCTTCCCCGAAGGGAGGCGGCCCGTTTCCGGTTTCAGGTCAGGCCGAAGCCTTAGCGGCAGCGGCGAGTGCTCCGGCTGCGCTGGATCTCGCGGCCGACCAGGGCGCCCGCGACCGCGCCCACGACGGTGCCCGTGGTACGCTCGCCCCGCGTATCGATGGCGCGGCCGGCGAGGGCGCCGGCGGCGCCGCCGACGAGCAGGCCGGTGGTGCCATTGGAGCGGCGGCAGCGATAGCGGCCCTGGCGATCGCGCCAGACGCGGCCGTTATAAGCGCCGCTGCCCCGCTGAGCCGCCTCGGCTACGCCGGTGGTGGTGGGGGCCACGAAGGTGACCGGTATGGCCACGGCCGTCGCGGCGACGGCAAGCATCAGGTTACGCATGTTATTCACTCCCTTTGAAGGAACCGCCCTCTCAACGCGTCCATATGCTGCGGGTTTCATTAACCTGAAACAACGATCGGTTCAGATTCGGGCGGGACGCGGCAGGCCGTGGCTGGACGGAGACGGCGGCCCTCAGTAGAGGCAGCGGCATCCCTCGAAGGAAGATCGGCTTTGGCGAACGTCACCGTGATCGGCGGCCAGTGGGGCGACGAAGGCAAGGGCAAGATCGTCGACTGGCTGGCGAGCCGCGCGGACGTCGTCGTCCGCTTCCAGGGCGGCCACAATGCCGGCCACACGCTCGTCGTCGGCGAGGAGACTTACAAGCTCTCGCTTCTCCCCTCGGGCATCGTGCGCGGCACCTTATCGGTGATCGGCAACGGCGTCGTGCTCGATCCCTGGGCGCTGAGGGACGAGGTCGGGCGGCTGACCGGGCAGGGCGTCGCGGTCACGCCCGAAAACCTGCAGATCGCCGACACCTGCCCGCTGATCCTGCCCTTCCACCGCGATCTCGACGCGCTGCGCGAGGATGCGTCGGGCGCCGGCAAGATCGGCACCACCAGGCGCGGCATCGGCCCGGCCTATGAGGACAAGGTCGGCCGCCGCGCGATCCGGGTCTGCGACCTCGCCCATCTCGACAGCCTGGGGCCCCAGTTCGACCGCATCTGCGCGCACCACGACGCGCTCCGCGCCGGCTTCGGCAAGAAGCGGATCGACCGCGCCCGGCTGGTGCGCGACCTCAGGGAAATCGCCGATTTCGTGCTGCGCTTCGCCCGGCCGGTGTGGGTCACCTTGAACGAGGCGCGGCTGCGCGGCCGGCGGATCCTGTTCGAAGGCGCGCAAGGTGTGCTGCTCGACGTCGATCACGGCACCTATCCGTTCGTCACATCGTCGAACACCGTTGCCGGTACGGCGGCGGCCGGCACCGGCCTCGGCCCGTCGGCAGCGGGCTTCGTGCTCGGCATCGTCAAGGCCTATACGACCCGGGTCGGCTCGGGGCCGTTCCCCACCGAGCTCGACGACGAGATCGGCCAGCGGCTTGGCGAGCGTGGACATGAGTTCGGCACGGTGACCGGGCGCAAGCGCCGCTGCGGCTGGTTCGACTCCGCCCTCGTCCGCCAATCCTGCGCGGTTTCGGGCGCGACCGGCATCGCGCTCACCAAATTGGACGTGCTCGACGGCCTCGAGGAGATTCGAATCTGCACCGGCTACACGCTTCATGGGCGGTCGCTCGACCATTTCCCCGCCCATGCCGCGGATCAGGCCGCGGTCGAGCCCGTCTACGAATCGATCGCGGGCTGGCCCGAATCGACCGCCGGGGCCCGCAGCTGGCGGCAGCTGCCCGCCCGGGCGGTCAAGTACATCAGGCGGATCGAGGAACTGATCGCCTGTCCGGTCGCTTTGGTCTCGACCAGTCCGGAGCGCGACGACACGATCCTCGTACGCGATCCGTTTGCCCAGTGACGGTGGCTCGGTCTATGCAGGCTCCACGATGACAACACGCGAAGCAACCTCCCTTCTGCCGCGCGTCGGCGTGACGCCGATCATCGGCTTTGACGGCCGCTCGTTCGCCGACTGGGCGGCGCTGCTCGCCTTCGGCGCGTTCCAGTGGCCGTGGCTGGTGCGCAGCCTCCATGGCGGGCGCCTGAAGGACAAGCACGCTTTGCTCGACCGGCTCGAGCTTCCCTACGACGCTCTGCCCTATCTCGGCAGTTGGAAGGCGGACACGGGCCTTCTCACCCTCGTCACCGACCATATCTTCGAGCACCGGCCCCGGCTGGTCGTCGAGTTCGGCACCGGCGCCTCCACGCTGGTCCTCGCCAAGGCGCTGCAAATGGCCGGGGGCGGCCAGCTGCTCAGCTTCGACCAGCATGAGGATTTCGTCCACGCGACGCGGCAGTGGCTCGCCGATTACGGACTAAAGGCCGATCTGCGTGCCGTCCCGCTGAGGCCGTCGCCGGACTGGCCCGGCCTCTGGTACGATCATGGGCCGATACCGGCCGGCATCGATCTGATGCTGATCGACGGCCCGCCCTGGTCGATCCACCCGCTGACCCGCGGCGGCGCGGCCAATCTGTTCGACCATATCTCGCCCGGAGGAACGGTGCTGCTCGACGACGGAGCCCGGCCGGGCGAGCGCTTCGTCGCCCGGCGCTGGCGCAAGGCGCGCCCGGACTTCGAATTCACCCTTCTCACCGGCGGCACCAAGGGCACTCTGGTCGGCCGCAAGGCGCGCTAGACGGTCGGCCGCTGGGTGAAGCCCGGCGGCGCCTCCTCCTCCGTTTCCTCGACGTCGACGCGCTCGACGCGCGCCGCCGGCGGCCCCCGCCGCGCGCGCTCGATCATCGTCCCGACCTCGTCCTCACCTCCGCTGATGACCATGTCGACCGAGCCGTCCCGGCGGTTGCGCACCCACCCGCTAAGGCGGAGGTCCCGCGCCGCCTCGACGGCCCAGCCGCGATAGAAGACGCCCTGGACGCGGCCATGGATGCGCAGCCGCCTGGCCTTCACCGGGGCCTCACAGGCAGCCTTCGATCCACTGCACGTTCCGCCAGTAGCCGACCCGCATCATCGCCGCGCGATTGTCGGGATCGGTTTCGATGATCAGGCCGTAAGGATCGCCGTCGCGGTGATAGGTCAGATAGCGGCCGCCGTCATAAGGGTGTGGCCGAACGCGGAGCGCGCGGCCATAGATACGGCGGATTTCCGCCTCGGTCATGCCGACGCCGGCGCCGCTCCACGTACGGTAGGCCGGGTTGGTGATGTCGATTCGCACCAGCCGGTCGCCGGCCACCATCAACCGGATCCGGTCGCCGCTGCGCACCCGCCAATAATGGCAGCCGCCCGGAGTCTCCGGGGCCTCGGCCGGTTCCGCGCCGAGCCGGCGCAGCGCGGCGGCCGGCATGCCGATGCGCAGCGCGCCGATGCCGCGCGTCGTCACCGGCGCTTCCTCCGGACCGGCGGCCGCGAGCGCCGCGGCTGCAATCAGATCGAATATCATTTTTCCCTCCCTCCGCCGCATTGCCCGCGGTGCAACAATTTATGATCGGCCAACACCAGCGCCACCATCGCCTCGACCACGGCCGCGCCGCGCAGCGCGACGCAGGGATCGTGGCGGCCGACGGTGGACGCAATCCGCGCCTGACCGGCCGAGTCGACCGTCTCGATCGGGGTGGCGACCGACGAGCTGGGCTTGAACGCCGCGCGCAGGACGATCGGCTGGCCAGTGGAAATCCCGCCCGCGATGCCCCCGGCATGGTTGGAGAGGAAGAGGGGGCCCTCGGCGCCGGGCCGCATCGCGTCGGCATTCTCCTCCCCGCGAAGCCGCGCCGCCGCGAAGCCGTCGCCGATCTCGACGCCCTTCACGGCATTGATCGACATGATCGCGGCCGCGAGTTCGGCGTCGAGCCTGGCGTAGACCGGCGCCCCCCAGCCGGCCGGGACGCCCGCGGCCAGGCATTCGACGACGCCGCCCAACGAGCTTCCCCGGGCGCGCGCGGCCTCGATCAATGCAGGCCAGCGGGCCTCCTCAGCCTCGCCGCCCACCTCGGTCACGCGCCCCGCTATTTCCACCTCCGGAACGACGAGCCGCGCCACCGCGCCCGCCGCCACCCGCGCCGCCGTCTCCCGCGCCGAGGAGCGCCCGCCGCCGCGCGGGTCGCGGAGGCCGTATTTCGAGTCATAGGCATGATCGGCATGACCGGGCCGGTAGGGGGCGTCGGCCGGATAGTCGGCCGGCCGCGCATCGATATTGTCGATGACGATGCTGATCGGGGTCCCGGTCGTGCGGCCTTCATAGGTGCCCGACAGGATCCTCGCCCGGTCAGGCTCCGCCCGACCCGAGGTGAGGCTGCTCGCGCCGGGCCGGCGCCGGTCGAGCCAGTGCTGGATGTCGGCTTCGCCGAGCGCGAGGCCCGGCGGGCAGCCGTCCACCAGGGCCCCTATCGCCGGGCCGTGGCTCTCTCCCCATGTCGCGAAACGAAACAGTCGGCCGAAGCTGTTGACGCTCATCGCGCCGACTCCCTTGGCTCTCCCCTGGAGCTGATACTGGACAGATGAAGGGAAGGGCGCGGCATGCGGCCTTTCAAGCAAATCCTGCTTGCGATTGCCAGCGCGGCGGCTCTTTCGGTGCCGTCGCTTGCCGCGCCCGCGCGAGCGGACATCGACCGGAGATGGAAAGCCGACCCCTCAATCCCGCCGTCTTTCGATGCCGCGCACGATCTCGCGGATCAGCATGATGCCGGCGCCCAGCATGTCGACGTGGCCGCAATCCTGATCGCGTCCGACGGTCGTGCAGCGGCTGGTGTCGGCCGCCAGGGCGTCGCGCTGCAGGCCGCCGGCCCGGTCCGCTGCGCCTCCGGGGGTGAGAGGCTCGAGCGGGCGCAGCCTGTGGCGCTCCCCGCCGCGGCCGCAAACGACGATATCTTCGCCCTCGGGCGCCGGCGGGCAGTCGGTCCGCAGCGCGGCGCGCACTTGCGCCTGCTGCGCCGCGATGGCCTCCTCGGCGCTTCCCGTTTGCTGCACGGCCGCCGCCAAGGCGAAGAGGAGCCCGGGGGTCATTCTCGACTTTGTCACCACGCTTGCTTATCGCCGCATGAACGAAATCAGGGGAATCGCAGGAAAATGGTGAAGGCAAGCCAGGTTCTCGATCGGGTGCTGGTGCTGGAGATGGTCCGGGTCACCGAGGCGGCGGCGGTGGCGGCGTCGAGGCTGATCGGCCGCGGCGACGAGAAAGCGGCCGATCACGCCGCGGTCGAGGCCATGCGGGCGGCTCTCAATACGCTCGACATCGACGGCACCGTCGTGATCGGCGAGGGCGAGCGTGACGAAGCGCCGATGCTGTTCATCGGCGAGCGGGTGGGCGCGGCGCAGGGTTCGGGCCCCAGCATCGACATCGCACTGGATCCGCTCGAAGGCACGACGATCACCGCCAAGGCAGGCCCCAACGCGCTCGCGGTGCTCGCCATCGCCGAGCAAGGCAACCTCCTCAACGCGCCCGACGTGTATATGGACAAGCTTGCCGTAGGGCCCGGTTATCCCGACGGCGTGATCGACCTTGCCAGGAGCGCTTCGGACAATGTCCGGTCCGTCGCCGCAGCCAAGGGCGTGGCGCCGAACGAGCTCATCACCTGCGTCCTCGACCGGCCCCGCCACGAGAAAATGATCGCCGAGCTCCGTGCTTTGGGCTGCGGCATCCAGCTCATCCCCGACGGCGACGTCGCCGGCGTGATCGCTGTCACCGATCCGGACACCACGATCGACCTCTATATGGGCTCGGGCGGCGCGCCGGAGGGCGTTCTCGCGGCCGCCGCCCTGCGCTGCGTCGGCGGCCAGTTCCAGGGGCGGCTGCTGTTCCGCAACGACGTCGAGCGCGCCCGCGCCGCGCGCTGGGGCGTCGAGGATCTCAACCGCATCTATCACCTCCACGATCTCGCCAAAGGCGACGTCATCTTCGCGGCGACCGGCGTCACCGACGGCTCGCTGCTCGAAGGCGTCAAGCGCCGCAAGAATTGCATCACCACCGAAAGCGTCGTCATGCGCGCCTCGACCGGCACCGTCCGCTGGGTCAGGGGCGAGCACCGCAACGAGCCGGGCGGCGGCTTGGGCCGCGAATAGACGTTGCAAGCAAGAGTACTTTGTAATATAAAGCTCTCTCCAATGTATAGGAGAGATGAAATGACACGCCTTTCGACGATCGCCGCCATGCTTGCTCTTGCCCTCCCCGCCGTCGCCCAGGCCGGGACGGTCGCCGTCGACCTCAGCGGACTCCGGGCGGGCGGGACGCTCTACGTCCAGCTACAGACCCGCGAGCAGTTCATGGGCCCCGGCCGTGCGGCCGGGCAAATCGTCCAGGCGCCGCCGGCAGGGGCGCTCAGCCTCGATCTGGGCGAGGTGCCGGCCGGGGACTATGCGGTCACCGTCTGGCACGACGACAACGGCAATGGACGCTTCGACGTCGATCCGCGCACCGGCGCACCTGCCGACGGCTGGGCGAGCGCCAATGCGGAGACGCTGCGGGACCAGCCCACCTTCGACCAGATCCGGCTCACCGTGCCCGCTTCGGGGTCGCGTATCCCGCTCGCCCTCCGTTACGGGCGCTGATCGCGAGGAGGCGCCGGCTCGGCACCCGGCCGCCGGCCCGCGTCTCCCCGCCATATCGCTCGCATGGTGCTCTAGCCGATTCACTTTTGCGCCGCCCGCGCCTAGATGTGGTCGATGCTGATGACTTCGGCTCATGTCTGCGGCGTCAAGCGCTCGATTCTTGGCCAGCCCTGGCGCTGGCGGGGCGGGGCGGCGGACGATCGCGATCCCGGCTTCCGGCCCGACGATCTCGTCGACCAGCTTTTGCTCGCCCGCGGCGTCGCGCGCGACGCGCTGGAGAGCCACCGCCGCCCCACGCTGCGCGATTTCATGCCCGATCCGTCGGTCTTCCGGGACATGGACGAAGCGGCGGCGCGGCTCGCCGGTGCGGTCGAGAGCGGGGAGTCGGTGACAATCTTCGGCGACTATGACGTGGACGGCGCCACATCCGCCGCCTTGCTGATCCGGCTGCTGCGGCAGCTCGGGCTCGACGCGCAGGCCTATATCCCGGACCGGCTGATGGAAGGATACGGCCCGTCGGGCGAGGCGCTGGTCAGGATCGCGGCCGGCGGGGCGCGGCTGATCGTCACCGTCGATTGCGGCGCCCAGGCGTTCGAGGCGCTCGCCATGGCCAAGGCGGCCGGCGTCGATGTGATCGTCGTCGACCATCACAAATGCGCGAGCCGGCTTCCGGACGCCTTCGCGATCGTCAATCCGAACCGGCTCGACGAAAGTGTCGAAGGTGCTGCGCATGGGCACCTGGCCGCAGTGGGAATGGCGTTCCTGCTCGGCGCCGCTCTGGTGCGGATGTTGCGCGAAAGGGGCTTTTTCGCGTCCCGGGCGGAGCCGAAGCTGATCGAGCTGCTCGATCTGGTCGCCTTGGGCACAGTCGCGGACGTCGCCCAGCTCCGCGGCCTCAACCGCGCTTTCGTTGCTCAGGGCCTCAAGGTCATGGCCGGCCGCGGCAACATCGGCCTCGCCGCTTTGGCCGACGCCGCCCGCCTTCATCGCGCGCCCGAATGCCGCGACCTGGGCTTCGCGCTCGGGCCGAGGATCAACGCCGGCGGGCGAGTCGGCAAGTCCGATCTCGGAGTCCGGCTGCTCACCACCGAGGATCCCGCCGAGGCCGAGGCTATCGCGGCCGAGCTCGACCGCCTGAACGAAGAACGGCGCGGGATCGAGGCGGCGGTCTGCGAGGGGGCCGAGGTGCTCGCCGGCGCGCAGGGCAATCGCGCGGTGGCGGTGGTCGCGGCGCCGGGCTGGCATCCGGGCGTGATCGGCATCGTCGCCGGGCGATTGAAGGAGAAGCTGCACCGGCCGGCGATCGTGATCGCCCTGGACGAGGACGGCCTCGGCAAGGGCTCCGGCCGCTCCATCTCCGGCGTCGATCTCGGAGCGGCAGTGCTGGCGGCGATGGACGAGGGCCTGCTGGTCGCCGGCGGCGGCCACGCCATGGCGGCGGGTCTCACGGTCGCGGCGGGCGGGATAGAGGCGCTCTCCGATTTCCTCGACGAACGGCTCGCCGCCGACGTCGCGCGAAGCCGCGACGATCGGGCGCTGCTGCTCGACTTCCTGGTCGCTCCCGGCGGCGTGTGCGCCGCTTATTGCGATGCGCTGGAGGCGGGCGGGCCCTATGGCGCCGGCTGGCCCGGGCCGCGCGTCGCCGCCGGACCGGTCGCCATCGTCAAGGCCGACGTCGTGGGCAGCGGCCATTTGCGCATTATCGCGGCCGGCGAGGACGGCCGGCGGATCAAGGCGATCGCCTTCCGCATGGCCGAAAGCCCGCTCGGCGAGGCCTTGCTCGCGGCGCCGCCGCACCGCCGGCTGTGGCTCGCCGGGCGGATGAAGCGCGACGATTATCATGGCGACGACGCGGCCGAGCTCCACCTCGAGGATGCCGCCTGGGCGGATGCTTGACCCCCGCAAGCCCAGCCCCTAAGTCGCGGCCTCGCTTCGCGGCCCCTTCGTCTAGCGGTTAGGACGCGGCCCTTTCACGGCTGAAACACGGGTTCGATTCCCGTAGGGGTCACCAGGATCCGCCGCAGTTCCGCCCAATCCAGATTGCCGCCGGATACGATCGCCACCGGCCGCTCGATCCCGACCTTCGCCGCGGCCGCCACCGCGGCGGCGCCGGCGCCTTCGGCGATGACATGGTGTTCGGTGGCGAGGCGGCGGATCGCCTCTTCGACTTCCGGGACGCTGACCGGGATGACCTCGTCGATGAGGCGCTGCAGCAGCGGCCACATCGCGTCGAGCACGCGCGTGCTGCCGATGCCGTCGATGAAGCTCGGCTCGCGCGGCACCGTGACCGGCTCCCCGGCCTCGAGCGCGGCCTTGAGCGGCATGGACGTGTCGGTTTCGACCCCGATGATCCGGCAGCACGGCCGCTTCAGCCTGACCGCCTGCGCGATGCCGCACGCGAGCCCGCCCCCGCCGATCGGGATCAGCACCGCGTCCACGTCCGGCAGGTCCTCGAGGATCTCCGCGCCGATCGTGCCCGCGCCGGCGATGACGTCGCGCTCGCCGAACGGATGGATGAAGACGGCGCGCTCGCCGCCGGCGCCGGTCTCCCGCGACTCCATGATCCGCCACCAATCCTCGAAGCTGTGCTCGCGCACCTCGGCGCCGAGACGCTTCAGATTGTCGACCTTCACCCGGGCCGCATAGTCGGGCACGTGGATCAGGATCGGCAGGCCGTGCCGGCGGGCGGCGGCCGCGAGCGCCTGGCCGAAATTGCCGGCGCTCGCGGTCACGATCGCGGCGGGCGGCTCGCCTTCCTCCAGCCGGGCCTTGAGGGCGTTTGCCGCGCCCCGGATCTTGTAGGAGCCCCAGGGCTGCAGGCATTCGAGCTTAAGCCAAGTCCGCTCGTCGCGCGTCCGGACCAAAGGCGTGCGCACCGCGGCGTCGGCGATACGCCGCCGCGCCGCTTCGATTTCGCTGGCCATCAGGGGTTCGCTAAGGTTCATCGGCAGGCCCGCCATCCCCAGGCGCCGCGCTCGGCCTGGTCGAGGTGAAGATGGTCTCTATGGGCGGCATTATAGTCGGGCGAAAGGGTCGTGGAGAAGAGCCGGCAGCCGCCGTCGCGCACCTCGCGCAGGAAGGCCGCCTCGGCGCCGTCCCGGCTCCAGTCGCGCGCGATCGTGATCCGCCGTCCGCCGGCCAGGGTGAAGCCGGCCACGTCGATCGCATTGGCGCGCGCATGCTCGCTCCACGCGCCGGTGCCGCTGCCGTTGACGCGGCGGCAGCTATAGCTTCCGAAATGCTCGACGCTCGTGACCGGGCGTCCGAAATGACGCCGCGCCGCCGGCTGAACGACATGCCATTCCCAGAGCGCCAGCGCCGCTGCCAGGGCGCAATTGACGCCGAGATCCGATGGCCGATAGCCCATCGCCAGCGCTCCCCCCGGCGTCAAGCGGACGCCATGTTCGTAGCCGCATTGCGGGCCGGCGTCGCGCGCGGGGAGGGCGGTGTAGCGGACGCCGGCCCGATCGAGCAGGGCCAGGCAATGCCGCCCCTCGAGCCCGGCCAGCTTGCGGCCGGTGAAGGCGCCGACCGGCCGGCCGAGGTCGAGCCGGGTCCAGGGCACGTCCTCGGGATGGCGCCGGGCGTGGCCGTAGACGAGGAGCGCGCCGAGCGCGGCCGCGGCGAGGAGGATCAGGGTGACGAGGAGGCGCCGCAGCCGCCGCACGGTCAGCGCCGCCGCGCCGTCTCCAGCGGCTCTGAGGTCACTGGATAGCCGATC
Organism: Allosphingosinicella sp.; assembly: GCA_035629975.1. Lineage (GTDB taxonomy): Bacteria > Pseudomonadota > Alphaproteobacteria > Sphingomonadales > Sphingomonadaceae > Allosphingosinicella. Next base: position 78,397 of record DASQLN010000027.1, read on the forward strand.
CCGGCGGGGATGCAGACGTGCGGCGCGCCGTCGCGCTCCTCGACCCATGGGGTGATCATGGTCACCGCATGGCGGGCCGCGTCGGCGCGCGCCTCCGCGGCCGAGCCGAAGCGCGCCAGCCGCTCGAGATTGCGCCGGGTCGGGAAGATGACATGCGCGCCGCCGCCCTCGACCTCGGCCAGTATCTCGCGCGCGCTCGCCCAGAAGGCGCGCACCGCTTCATGCTCGCTGACCACAGGTTCGGGCGCGCTGGGCGGCGCTTCGGCGAGATAGAAGAGCGTGTCGAAGCGCCTCGTCTCGCGGAAATTGGGGCACCAGCGCGCGAACGGCGTCAGCTGGGCGAGGTCGAGCGTGAAGCCGAGCCTGCCGATCAGCCCCGCAAACGGCTCTTCCAGGACGATGCCCGAGCGCAGCGCCATCGCGGCGTCGGAGCTCGGAGCCGGCACGAGCCCGGGCGCGATGCCGGTCTCCTCGATCGTTTCCCGGATCGCCGCGATGCGCGCGGCGGCGTCGGGCAGATCGGGTGCGAGGAATTCGGCGGTGCGGTGATCGTCGGCGTCGATCCGGCCGCCGGGAAAGACCAGGGCGCCCGCCGCAAAAGCCATCGCGCCGGTCCGCTCGGTCACCAGCAGCTCGGGCGGTCCGCCGGCGCGCGCGCGCATCAGGACGAGGGTCGCCGCGGGGATGGGATCGGGAAGCTCGGACATGGCGCTTTGCTAGGCGCTCGGCGGGCCCGATGCTAGACCGGCCCGATGACACCGATGTTCGTCTCCGCCGAAGACGCGGCACGGCTGCTTCCCTATCGGGACTGCGTGCCCCTGATGCGCGAGGCGATGATCGCTTTGTCGGCGGGCCGGACCCGGCAGCTTCTGCGCGGGATTCTGGATCTGCCGGAGGGCCGCGCCTTCGGGGTGATGCCGGGCGCGATGCTGGACGACGGCGCGTTCGGGGCCAAATTGGTCAGCGTCTATCCCGACAAGTTCGCGAAAGGCGAGCGCTCGCACGAGGGCGTGGTCGTCCTGTTCGACTCGCAAAGCGGCGCGGCGGCGGCGATCCTCGATGCCGGCGAGATCACCGCCATCCGCACCGCCGCCGCCTCGGCCGCCGCGACCGACGCGCTGGCCCGCGCCGACGCCCGCACTCTCGCGATCCTGGGCTATGGCGAGCAGGCGCGGCGCCATGTGGAGGCGATCAGCTGCGTCCGCGCCATCTCCCGCGTCACCGTCTGGGGCCGGGCGCCCGACAAGGCGCGGGCGTTCGCCGACCGGGTTGGCGCTCAGGCGGCCGAGACCGTGGAAGAAGCCGTCGCCGATGCCGACATCATCTGCACTTTGACCGCCGCCGCGGAGCCGATCCTGCTGAGCCGCTGGGTGACCGACGGCGCCCACATCAACGCGGTCGGATCGAGCCGCGCCGGCCCGTCCGAGATCGACAACGCCCTGGTGGCGCGCGCCCGCTTTTTCGCCGACCATCGCGAGGGCGTGCTCGCCCAGGGCGCCGAGTTCATCCGCGCGCGCGAGGCGGGGCTGATCGGCGACGATCACCTGCTCGGCGAGATCGGCGAGGTGATGGCCGGAAGCATCGAGGGCCGCATTTTGCGACGCCGATGTCACGCTCTACAAATCGCTCGGCAGCATCGTCCAGGACCTGGCGGCCGCGCGCCATATCGTGCGAAAGCTGCGGGAGCGGTGACGCTTGCGCCCGGGTTGCATCGCGCCCCACCCGTCGCTATCTGGGCCGTCCCGAAGGGCGCGGGGCTGTAGCTCAGATGGGAGAGCGCTGCAATCGCACTGCAGAGGTCAGGGGTTCGATTCCCCTCAGCTCCACCAGCCCTCTCCCGATATTCCCCATTTTTTGACTCTTGGCGCGCGCGCGCGGAAGAAGGCGCAGACCGCAAGATCAGGGGAAAATCATGACCAATCGCGCCTGGCACCTGACGTCGCGCCCCACCGGGCTGCCGACGATGGCCAATTTCGAGCTGAAGGAGGCGCCGCTTCCCGAGCTCCAGGACGGCTGGGCCCGGGTCGAAAACCAATGGCTGTCGGTCGACCCGTATATGCGCGGGCGGATGAACGACGTGAAGAGCTACGTCCCGCCCTTCGCGCTCGGCGAGCCGATGCAGGGCGGGGCGGTCGGCAAGGTGGTCGAGAGCCGTTCGCCGAACCTCAAGGAAGGTGACACCGTCTTCCACATGCTGGGCTGGCGCGAGGCCGCGGCCGGGCCGGCGGAGGCGTTCAACAAGGTGCCGCCGATCCCGGTCGAGGACCATCAGTGGCTCGGCAATCTCGGCCTCACCGGCGCCACCGCCTATTTCGGCCTGCTCCGGGTCGCTGAGGCGAAGGAGGGCGACATCGTCTTCGTCTCGGCGGCGGGTGGGGCGGTCGGCTCGGCAGTCGTGCAGATCGCCAAGGCCAAGGGCATGAGCGTTATCGGTTCTGCGGGCGGTGCAGACAAAACCGCATGGGTTCGCGAGCTGGGCGCCGACGCGGCAGTCGACTATAAGGCCGGACCGATCGTCAAGCAGCTCCTCCAGGCCGCGCCCAAAGGCATCGACGTCTATTTCGACAATGTCGGGGGCGATCATCTCGACGCGGCCTTCGCCGCCGCCCGGCAGAACGCGCGCTTCGCCATCTGCGGCATGATCGAGGATTACAATACGGGCTCCAACCACGCCTTCCGCTTCATCACCCGGATCATCGCGGCGCGAATCCTGGTGAAGGGCTTCATCTACACCGACTATCTGCCCGAAATGGCCGAATTCTACCGCGATATGGGCGGCTGGATCGCCAGCGGCCAAGTCAAGTCGCGCGAGACTGTCCGCGAAGGGCTGGCGGCGGCGCCCCAGGCCTTCATCGACCTGTTCAGCGGCGGCAATACCGGCAAGATGCTGGTCAGGCTCTAGAGCGGGCCTCGGCCCGCGGCCGATGCGGGAAGATCACCTTAGTCCGGTGGCCGGCACAGATCGACCCAGCGCTCCCCGACCAGGTCGTACAGGCGTTGCGGCGTCACCTCGACCGAGGTGTTGAGCGAGCCGGCGGCGGGATAGACCAGGTCGAACGCCTTGAGCGAGATGTCGAGGTAAACCTGCAGCGGCGTCGCCAGGCCGAACGGGCAGACGCCGCCGACCGGGTGGCCGGTCAGCGCTCGCGTCTCTTCCGCGCCCAGCATGCGCGGCCGCGCGCCGAACGCGGCCTTGGTCTTCTGATTGTCGAGGCGCGCATCGCCGCGCGCGACGAGCAGGAAGACCTCGCCCCCGGCCCTCACCGCCAGCGTCTTGGCGATCCGGCCGGGCTCGACGCCGAGCGCCTCGGCGGCTGCGGCGACGGTCGCCGTGCTGGCCGCGACCTCGATCAGCGGCAGATCGGGCGCGTGCGCCGCCAGCCAGGCGCGGACCGATTCAAGGGTCATCGCGCGCGGGCCTAGCGCAACGGACGAAGCTCGGCCACCCTTGCCTGTGCCCATCGGCGCTGCCGCCGGCGGCCGGCGCTGTCTTAAGCCATTCTTAACCCCAATACGGCATTAACCGCAGGACGGGGATCGGTTGCGTTAACCATCCCATTGAATCGCGACGCGAATCCCCGAGACGGGATTTGCTGCGCCGCTAGTGAGGCTCGCCAATGTTCACCACTTCCCGCACCGGAAGCCTTGCGATCGGAGCCGCGTTTCTCGCGGCCGGCGTCGCCGCGCCCGGGGCGGCCGTGGCCGCGACGGCGAGCTCGACGATGAATGTGACCGCGACGGTCACCGCCAATTGCACGGTTTCGACCAGCGCTTTGGCCTTTGGCAATATCGACACGATCAGCGGCGGCAATGCCGACAGCACCGGCGGCCTTTCGATACGCTGCACCAACGGCACCGGCTGGTCGGCGGCCGCGGGCGTCGGCGCGGGCAGCGGTGCCAGCTTCGCTTCGCGCCGGATGACCTCGGGCGCGAATCTGCTCACCTACAATCTCTACACGACCGCCGCCCGCACCACTGTCTGGGGCGACGGAACCGCCGGCACCGGCACGCTCGGCGGCACCGGCACGGGCAACTTCCAGGCGGTCACCGTCTACGGCCGGGTCGGCGCCGGCCAAACCTCCGTCCCGGCCGGCGCCTATGCCGACACCGTCACCGTCACCGTCACCTACTGATCCGGGAGAACTGATCCGGGAGAATGTCCTTAAACCAATCTTAACCCGGACACCGTAAAAACCGAAGGGCGGGGGAGGAGTGCGTTAGCCACCCGCTCGACCCACAGAACCGGAACCGCCTGAGCGCTTCCGCCAAGAATTGAGAAGGACCAGAAATGTTGAAGACCATCACCTCCAGGGCGCTCGCCACCGGAACAGCGGTTTTCGCGGCCACGATCTGCCTGCCGGCGCCCGCGCTCGCGGCGACCGTCAGCGCCCCGCTCACCGTCAACGCCACAGTGACGGCCAATTGCACCGTTTCGACCAGCCCGCTTGCCTTCGGCGACGTCGATTCGACCTCCGCGTCGGACGTCGACGCCGCCGGCGGGCTTTCGATCACCTGCACCAACGGCAGTGGCTGGACCGCTTCGGCGGACGTGGGCTCCGGCTCGGGCGCCAGCTTCGCCAACCGGAGGATGACCTCGGGCGCCAACCTGCTCAACTACAACATCTATACCACTGCCGCCCGCACAGTCGTGTGGGGCGACGGCACCGGCAGCACCGCGACGATCGGCGGTACCGGCAGCGGATCCGCGCAGGCGGTTACCGTCTACGGCCGCGTCGCCGGGGGCCAGACCAGCGTCCCGATCGGCAGCTACGCCGACACCGTCTCCGTGACCGTTACCTACTGAGCGAGCGGCGGGGCCATATCATGCGGCGCTTTTACTTCCTTGCCGCCTGCGCGGCCCTGACGCTTACGGCGGCGGCCGGTCTCCCTCCGGCCGCCGCCGGGACGCTCCAGGTCAACCCCGTCCTCGTCGAGATCGGCGCCGCGCGGCGGACCGGATCGGTCACCGTGCGCAACGTCGAAGACGTTCCGGTCACGATCCGCGCCTATCCGCTTGCCTGGCGGCAGGCCGACGGCGAGGACCATTATGACGAGACCCATGCGATCATTGTGTCGCCGCCGGTCTTCACCATCCCTCCCGGCGGCACCCAGATCGTGCGCGTCGGCCAGCGGGGCGCGTCCCGGGCCCCGCAGCCCTACCGGCTGATCATCGAGGAAGTGCCCGAGGCAAATCCGGGCCCCGGCATCCGCGTCGCGCTCCGGCTGAACCTTCCGCTTTACGCGTCCGTGCCCGCGGGCAGGACTGCCGACCTTCGCTGGAGCGCCTCGCGTCAGGCGGACGGTCGCTGGGCGGTCGAGGCCCGCAATTCGGGCGCCGGCTGGGTTCGCGTCGACGCCGTCTCGGCCCGGGCCGCCACCGGCGTGCGCTTCGAAGACGGCTTCGCTTTCGGCACCGTGCTGCCCGGCGGCGCGCGGCGCTGGCTTATCGGCGGCGCACCGAACGTGGCCGACCGCGCCCGGTTCCAGCAAATCACAGGTTCCGGGGCCAATGGCGCGGCCATTCCGCCTCAGATCCCTCGCTAGGCTCGGCCTTGCCTTGATGCTGGTGCTCGGCTCCGCCGCGGTGTCGGCGGAGGCAGGCGCCGTCGGCGCGGAGGCCGAATCATTCGAGCCCGCCCTTCTCGACGTGACCGTGAACGGCCAGCGCGGGACCGAGCCGGCGGAATTCCTCCGCGGGCCCTCGGGCATGCTCTATGTCAGCGGCACCTTCCTGCGCGCCTGGCGAATCCGCGTGCCGCTCGTCGCCCCGGTCCGTCACGATGGCGAGGCCTATTATCCGGCCTCGTCCATGCCGATGCTGCGGCTCGCCGTGGACCAGGCTGCGCAGAGCATCGCGATCGTCGCAGACGCGAGCGCCTTCGAAGGCCAGAGCGAGTCGCTCGGCGAGCGCGACCTTCTCGAGATGACGCCTCCCTCGACCGGAGTCTTTCTCGGCTACGATCTGTTCGTCGAGCATGTCCGGGGCAAGACCAGCGTCGCCGGCGCATTCGAGGCCGGCCTTTTCACCCGCCACGGCGCGGGCACTACGAGCTTTATCGCCTTGGCCGGAGGCGAGCGGACGCGCGTAACCCGCCTGGAAACGACATGGACCATCGACCGGCCGAATCGCCTGAGCAGCATCCGGATCGGGGACGCCATCTCGTCGGCCGGCCCGGGTGCGGCGCCGGTGCGTTTCGGGGGCGTGCAATATGCGCGCAATTTCGCGGTGCAGCCCGGCTATCTCACCATGCCGCTGCCGATCGCGAGCGGCAGCGCGGCCGTGCCGTCGGTGGTCGACGTCTACGTGAACAATACGCTGCAGGGCCAGCAGCCGGTGCAGTCGGGCCCGTTCGAGCTCAGCAACATTCCCGTCCCCTCGGGCGGCGGCACGGTCCAGCTCGTCATGCGCGATCTCCTGGGCCGCGAGATCGTGTCGGAGCAGAGCTATTATGCTTCGGCGCGATTGCTCCGCGCCGGCCTTCACGACTTCTCGTACGAAGCCGGCCTGCTGCGCGAGGCCTTCGGGCGCAAGAGCAACCAATACGGTTCTTTCTTTGCATCTACGACCCACCGCTATGGATTTTCCGACCGCGTGACCGGGGAGGCGACGGCGCAAGCGAGCGCATCGCGCCAAATGGCCGGCGTCGCCCTGACCGCGATCGCGTTCGACCTCGGCCAGATCGGCGGTTCCGCCGCCATCAGCCATTCGCGCCGGGGCACCGGCTTTCGCGCGGCGGCTTCGTTCGAGCGCCATACTCCCCGCCTGTCGGTCGGCATCCTCGCCGACTATAACAGCGCGCTCTATTCGGTGCTGGGCGTCCCCGACGGAAAGCCGCCGCCGCGGCTCACCATCCAGGCCTTCGCCGACATGCCGGTGCCGCGCGGCGGGATCGGCGTCAATTTCATTCACCGGTCCCTGCGCGGCGAACCGAGCGAAACCATCGCGGGCGTATTCGGCAACTTCCGGATCAGCCCGGGAGCGAATCTGCAGCTCTATGCGCGCCATGCGATAATCGGCGAAAACCGGACCAGCTTCGGCGCCCACCTCTCGTTCGCGCTCGGCGGTCGCCGCAGCGCCTCGGCGAGCGTCGACAGCAGCCGCGGCGGCACCGCGGGCTATGTCTCCTTCCAGAGTGATCCGCCGGCCGGGACGGGCGGGGGCTTCCGCGCCACCGCGAGGGTCGGCCAGGTGAACGCCGCCGAGGCGGCCTATGTCCACAATCTCCCGAGCGCCACGCTGACCGCCGAGGCGAGCTATGCGCGCGGCGACGCGGGCGTGCGGCTCTCGGCCTCCGGCGCAATCGGCTGGATGGGCGGGCGCGCCTTCGCCTCGCGCAGACTGGGCGAGAGCTTCGCGACGGTGAAGCTCGACGGCTTTCCAGGCGTCCGCGTCTATGCCGACAACCAGCCGGTGGGCGTCACGGACGCGAGCGGCTTCATCGTCGTTCCTGGCCTGCATCCGTTCGAGCGCAACACGATCCGGATCGAGCAGGCGGACCTGCCCCTCGACGTCACTCTGGCCGGCGAGGAGGTCGCGGTCCGGCCCTTTGCCCGCAGCGGGACCATCGTCCGCTTCGCAGTCCGCCGCGAGCGGGGCGTCCTCATGCGCGTCCGGCTCGAGGACGGCAGCGATCTCCCGGCCGGCGCGATCGTGCGGATCGAAGGCCAGGCCGAAACCCTGGTCGCCGTGTCGGGCGGGGAGGTTTACGCGCCGAACGTCACCGGCAGCTTGGCCGCGCGCGCCAGCTGGGCGGATCAGGCTTGCCAATTCACTGCGGCTGTGCCCGAAGGCGACGATCCGCAGCCGCGCCTCGACGGCCTCGTCTGCAGAAGGAGCTCCGGATATGCAGCCCGCTAGCCGCCGCGCGATCCTGGCCGCGGGCTTGCTCGCCGCGCCGCTGGCGCTCGCGCCGGCCGGCGCCTGTACGATCAGCTCGGCGGGGGTCGCCTTCGGAGCCTACGATCCGCAAATTCCGGGCAACGACGACAGCACGGGCACGGTAAGCGTCGAATGTCATCCCAGCGTGAGCTCCCCGATCGTCGCCCTGAGCGCCGGTCAATCGGGCACCTTCGCCGGCCGGTCGATGACCAGCGGATCCTACACGCTCACCTACAATCTCTACGCGGACAGCGGCCGGGCGACTATTTGGGGCGATGGCACCTCGGGCACGGTAACGGTGACCCTGACCGGCGGGTCCGTCTCCGGCGGACAGAGGCGATTCTCGCGCACCATCTACGGCCGCGTACCCGGCAGCCAAAATGTCGGCGCCGGCACCTACGGCGACACGATCACCCTCACAGTCACCTTCTAGGCGGGCTCGGTCACCGCATCGGCAGCGCGCTCGAGGAAAGCCATTCGGGCGAAGTTGCGAGCCAAGTTTCAGGCCTCTGCCTTTTCTCCCTCTGCGCGGGCGCGCTCGATCGTGGCGATGTCGATCTTCTTCATGGTCATCATCGCCTCCATCGCCCGCTTGGCGGCCGCCTTGTCGGGATCGTTCATCGCCTCGAGCAGGATGCGCGGCGTGATCTGCCAGGAAAAGCCCCAGCGATCCTTGCACCAGCCGCACGCGCTCTCGGCGCCGCCATTCCGGGTGATCGCGTTCCAGTAGCGGTCGGTCTCCTCCTGGTTCTCGGTCAGTACCATGAAGCTCACCGCCTCGTCCGGCGTGAAGTTCGGCCCGCCGTTCAACCCGACGAAGGATTGGCCCAGCAATGTGAACTCGACGGTCAGCTCGTTCCCCTGCTCGCCGCCCGGATAGTCGGAGGGCGCGTCGTGCGCCGGGCCGACATGGCTGTCCGGGAAGGTCGCGGCGTAGAATTCCGCCGCCTCGCGGGCTTTTCCGTGGTCGAACCACATGCAGGTGACGATCTTGTTGGGGGTCATTGTCTCTCTCCTCAGCGAGTCTGGGAAACGAGCGCGAAATTCGCGCCCTGCGGGTCGGTCGCCTGGACGATCCAGCTGCCGTCGGGGACTTCGTGCGGCCCCATCAGGATCTTGCCGCCATTGGCGGTGATCCGCTCCACCGCGGCGTCGAGCCCGTCGACGGCGAAATAGAAGCCCCAGGCCCCCGCCGGCATGTCGGCGGGCTTGTTCATCATGCCCCCGATCGGCTCGCCGCCTGCCGCGAAGATCCGGTATTGGCCCATCGGCCCCATGTCGAGGCTGTCCGCTGTGGTCCAGCCGTAATGGGCGGAATAGAAAGCGAAGGCGGCTTCCTCGCCATTGGCCGCGTAGAGCTCGTGCCATCCGACATGACCCGGGGTCATCCGCGCCACCGGCGCCGGCTCCTCCTCGCGCGGCAGCGGGGTCATGATCTCATAGACCGCGCCGCCCGGATCGGCGACGACCGCGAAGCGGCCGACATTGGGGATGTCGTCCGGCCCCATATACACCGCGCCGCCTTCCGCCGCGATCCGCTCCGCTTCCGCATCGGTGTCGGCCACGCCGACGACCCCCATCCAGCCGGGCACGGCGCCGCCCGCCTTCATCTCCTCGGTCAGGGCCATCAGGCCGCCGACGCCGCGCTCGCCGACCGAGAGGATCGTGTAGCGGAAGTCGAGCTCCGCCATCGTCTGATCGGCGGCGGTCCAGCCCACCACCGCCGTGTAGAAGGCGATCGCGCCATCCTGGTCGGACGTCATCAGCTCGTACCAGATGAAATTGTCGGCCATGGCTCGACTCCTCAAGCGTCCACAATGGGTGAAAAGCCGCCCCAGAACATGCGCTGGCCGTCGAACGGCATATTGTCGTGGTCGGGCTTCATCCGCTCGTCGGCCATGACCTTCGCCCATCCCTCGTCGCGGACCGCCTTGGAGGGCCATTCGATCCAGGAATAGACGACGTTCTCGCCCTCCTCGGCTTTCACCGCGCGACGGAAATCGGTCACCTTGCCGTCGGGCACGTCGTCCCCCCAGGCCTCGACGACGCGGGTCGCGCCATATTCCTTGAACACGGCCGTCGCCCTGGCGGCCATCGCTCGATAAGCCTCCTTATTGCCCGCCGGCACCGGCAGGACGAAGCCGTCGGCATAGCCCATCGTCCCATCCACGCGCTCGTCGAGAAGGGTGGCGAAGCCGCCGAAGATCATACGCTGCCCGTCGAACGGCATGTTGGCGCCCATCTCCTTCATCCGGGGGTCGGCCATCATCTTCTCGTTGGCGGCATCATAGGCCTGCCTCGAGGGATATTCGAACCAGGAGAAGACGACGACCTCGTCTTCCTTCGCCTGCACCGCGCCCTTGAAGTCGGTGACCTTGCCGTCGGGCACGTCGTCGCCCCAGGCCTCGACCATGCGGGTCGCGCCGAATTCCTTGAACAGCGGCGCGGCGTCGGCGGCGTGCCGTCTGTAGAGCTCCTTGTTCGCCGCGGGGACCGCGAGCACGAATCCTTGAACATAGGTCATCTCATCTCTCCTTGGCATCGTTGGTTCAGGCCTGGACGGCTTCCGCCCGTGGCTCGGCCATGGCGGCCTTGGCGGCCTCCATGTCCATCCACATCGGCTCCCAGATATGGCCGTCGGGATCTTCGAAGCTGCGGCTGTACATGAAGCCGTAATCCTGAGGTTCGCGCGGCTCCTTGCCGCCCGCGGCGAGGGCTTTCCCGGTGACATCGTCGACCGCTTCGCGGCTGTCGGCTGAGATGCAGATCAGAACTTCGCTGGTCTGGTGCGCGTCGGCGATGCGCTTGGACGTGAACTGGGCGAACTTGTCGTGAGTGAGCAGCATGACGTGGATGGTCTCCGAAAAGACCATGCAGGCCGCCGTTTCGTCGGTGAATTGCGGGTTATTGACCGCGCCGATCGCCTCGTAAAAGGCCCGGGCGGCGGGCAGATCGGCGACGGGCAGGTTCACGAAAATCAGCTTCGACATCTTTCTCTCCTCGAACATTCCAGCGCGACTCGGGATTTGACGATGATGCTCGCTTCTGTTATAAAACGCAACCATGAAGTTACAAAACCTAACTGATTCGCGAAACGCTCCGTCGCGGCGGCGCTATGACGACGCCTGCGGCACCGCGCACGCGCTCGACCTGATCGGGGAGCGCTGGGCGCTCCTCGTCATGCGCGAGCTTATGCTCGGTCCAAAACGGTTTAGTGACATAAGAGCCGACCTGCCCGGAATCAGCGCCAATACGCTTACCCAGCGGCTGGAGGGGCTGGAAGCGGTCGGGCTCGTCCTGCGCCGGCGCCTGCCGCCGCCCGCCTCGACCCAGGTCTACGAGCTCACCCAGTGGGGCTACGAGGCCGAGCCGATCATCCAGACCATGGGCCGCTGGGCCACCCGCTCGCCGGCGCACGACCCGACCATGCCGCTCAGCGCGACCTCGCTGATGATGTCGTTCCGCACCATGGGCGATCCGGCCCGGATGGCGGGATTCTATGCGAGGATCGGCTTTTCGATTGGAGAGGAGGCCTTTCTGCTGCGGATCTCCTCGCGCGGGGTCGAGGTCGAGCGTGCGCCGGTCGCGGGCGCGGACGTGGTGTTTGCGGGCCCGGCGACCGCCATCGCCGGCGCGGTCTACGGCGGCGTGCCCATCGCGGCGCTGGAGGAGGAAGGCGCGCTGAAGGTGAGCGGCGACCGCGCGCTCGCCGAGCGTTTCACCACCCTGTTTCCGCTGCCGCCGAAGGCCGGCGCGCAACCCTGATCCGGCAGCGGCGCGGCGGAGGCTAGCGGCGGCATCGGCGAGCACCAGAGCTTTTTCGACCAAGCGCCATTTGCGTAGGCGAAATGCGCGGATAGGATGCGCGCGCAACGAGGGACACGAGAATGCGCCTATCGATTCTGGCCGCTGCCGCCGCCGTCCTGGCATTTGGCGCGCCCGCCGCCGCCGCGCCGGCGGACGATTTCCACCGGCTGATGGACGAGCATTATGCCTGGCTGCTGCGCGAGAACCCGACCGACGCGACGGTGCTCGGCGTGCGCGACCACGACCATCGCATCCGCGACATCGGCCCCCAGGCGCGCGACCGCCGCATCCGCGAGGAGCAAGCCTTCCTCGCCCGCCTGGAGGCGATCCCGGCCGACCAGCTTTCCAGCGCCGACCGCGTCAACCGCGGCATCCTTCGCCGCCTGCTCGCCGAGGATATCGAGGCCAACGGCTTCGGCCAGCGCGACATGTTGTTCAGCACCTATAGCGGCTGGCACCAGGGCTATGCCGGAATGGCGCGCAACCTATCGTTCCGCACCCGCGCCGACTTCGACTCCTACCTCACCCGCATCTCCCAATATCCGCGGATCAACGATCAGGCGCTGGCGATCACCGCCAATGCGGTGCGCGGCGGCTTCGTTCTGCCCTGCTCGGTGCTCGAAGGCCATGAGCGGACCATTGCCGGCGTGATCGCGGCCGATCCGACCCAATCGCGCTACTACGAGCCCTTCGCCGGACAGCGCCCGGCTTCAATCTCCGAGGCCGACTGGGCGGCGCTGCAGGCGCGGGCCCGAACCATCATCACCGAGACGCTGAATCCCGCTTATCAGCGCCATCTCGATTTCTACACGCGCGAATATAAGCCGCGTTGCGCGCGCTCGGACAGCATCCGCGACCAGCCCAATGGCGCGGCCTATTACGCCTTCCAGGTGCGCCAGCAGACGACGACCGACCTTACACCGCAGCAGATCCACGATATCGGCCTCCGCGAAGTCGCGCGCATCCGCGCCGAGATGGAGCAAGTGGCGCGCGAGGCGGGCTCTCCGAGCCGCGAGGCCTTCATCCAGGATCTGCGCACCAACCCGCTTCATTATCCGACCACCGGCGAGGAGCTGATGCGCGAGGTCGCCCGGGTCACGACCGAGATCAACGGCCATCTTCCCCGCCTGTTCGCCACATTGCCGCGCCTCCCCTACACGATCCGCGAGATCCCGGCCGAGATCGCCGAAGGGACGACTACCGCCTATTACAACCAGGGCTCGCCGGTGAGCGGTCTCGCCGGCACCTATTATGTCAACGTCTCCAAGCTCAATCAGCGGCCGCTCTGGGAAGTGCCGGCGCTCAGCCTGCACGAGGCCGTGCCCGGCCACCATCTCCAGATCGCGCTCCAGCAGGAGGTGGACATCGCTCCCTTCCGGCGGAACTTCGCTTTCTTCACGGCCTTCACCGAAGGCTGGGGACTCTACGCGGAAAGCCTCGGCCGCGACATGGGCCTGTACAACACGCCGGCGCGGCGGATGGGCGAGCTTTCCTACCAGATGTGGCGCGCGACGCGGCTGGTGGTCGACACCGGAATCCACGCCTTCGGCTGGGACAAGGCGCGCGCGATCGCCTTCATGCGCGACAACACCGCGCTGACCGACGCCAACATCGAGGCCGAGGTGAACCGCTATATCAGCTGGCCGGGCCAGGCGCTGGGCTACATGATCGGCCGGCTCAAGATCCTGGAACTGCGGGCGCGGGCGGAGGCCGCTTTGGGCGACCGCTTCGACCTCCGGCGCTTCCACGACGCGGTCCTGCGCAACGGCTCGGTACCGCTCGACGTGCTGGAGAGCGAAATCGACGCCTGGATCGCGGCCGAACGGGCGCGCTAAGCGGCGCCGATGCCCCGCTGCGCCGCGCGCCAGATGCGGCCGGCGCGGGCCTTGAAGGTCCGGCGCGCGCTCGAGCGCTCGGGCGTAGGCAGGAGCGCGGTGGTTTCGGATTGGGCCCTGGCCTCCTCGTCGGCATAGAGCCTGAGGTTGCCGGGCCGGACCGGGCGGAGCCGGAGGCCCCCGCGGCCGCGCAGCACGTCTTCGGCCGCCTTGAGCGCGCGGACCAGATCGTCCTCGCTGAACGGCTTCACCAGACAGCCCAGAGCGAGATCGGGCATTGGAAAGCTCGGCGCCTTGCCGGTGGTGAACAGGCACGGGATGCCGAGCTCGTGGAGCTTGACGGCCACCGAAAAGCCGGTCGAGCCGTGCGCGAGCTGGAGATCGACGAGCGCCAGATCGGGCTTCCGCGCCTCGATCGCGGCGAGCGCGCCGGCGCTGTCCTCGGCGACCGCGGTGACGGTGTAGAGCGGATTGAGCTCGACCAGGTGCTTGAGCGTCTGGGCGAACAGAGGTTCGTCCTCGACGATCAATATGCTCAGCATAGCGGCCCCTTCCCCGCAACCGTTTCGATTCTTTACCGAAAAGGAAGAGAAGGGAATCCTTGCGGGCCTTATTTGCGACGGACGATTCCGGAGCAGCGGCGAAGCGATCAAATCCGCATCACGCCATCCATCACGGTGACGCATTTGCCGCCCAGGATGACGCGGTCGCCGTCGAGGCGGCAGGCGACGTGTCCGCCGCGCCTGCTCGCCTGGTAGGCCGTGAATTGGGGGCGGCCGAGCCGCCCGGCCCAATAAGGCGTCAGCACCGCATGGGCCGAGCCCGTGACCGGATCTTCGTCGATGCCGGCACCCGGGGCGAAGGCGCGGCTGACGATGTCGGCATGGTCGCCGCGCGCGGTGACGATGGTGAGGAGATCGCCTTCCCTGGCCAAGGCCCGGAAATCGGGCTCGACCGCGCGAACCTGCGCCTCGTTTTCGAGGAGCGCGACCGCGTAACGCTGCGGGTGCCAGAGGGTCTCCAGCGGCGCGCAGCCGAGCGCCGCGACCACCGCCGGCAGGGGCTTTGGCGCGGGAGCCCAGGCCGGGAGCGACATGGCATAGCCGGCGCCGTCGCGCGCCACTTCGAGGATGCCCGCATTGCGGGTGCGGAACCGCACCTTCTCGCCGGTGAGGAGGACGTGGCCGCTGGCGAGGGTGGCGTGGCCGCACATCACGACTTCGGTCGCCGGGGTGAACCACCGCAGCTCGTAATCCGCCTCGCCGCCGTCCGCCGGAATTGTGAAGGCGGTCTCGGCGAGATTGTTCTCCATCGCGATGGCCTGGAGGATGTCGTCGGGAAGCCAGGAGTCGAGCGGCATCACCGCGGCCGGATTGCCGGTGAACGGGCGGTCGGCGAAGGCGTCGACCTGGACGATTCTCAGGGTGGTCATGGGCGAAGCTCGGTCATTCGGGGATGGGCTCCCTGGTTTCGTCGGTCTCCTGCAGGACGTTGCCCGGATGGTCGACCTGCCCCTCGGGGTCGAGGTGGATCAGCACTTCGCAGCCGGGAAATTCGCCCGCAAGGCTGGTCTCGATTGCTTCCACCACTTCATGCGCCGCATCGACCGTCATCTCGGGATCGATCCAGATGTGGAACTGCGCGAAATCATGGGTGCCGCTGCTGCGCGTCCTCAAATCGTGGATGCCGCGCGCTTCCGGGTGGCGGGCCGCGACCGCGAGAAAGCGCTGCCTTTTCTCCTCCGGCCATTCGCGGTCCATCAACTGGTCGATCGCCTGCGAGGACGCCCGCCACGCGCCGTAGATCAGCCACAAGGCGATGCCGAGGCCGAACAGAGGGTCGGCGCCCGTGAAGCCGAGGTACTGGTCCAGGACCAAAGCGACGATCACCGCCAGGTTCAGGAGGAGGTCGCTTTGGTAATGGACGGCGTCGGTGCGGATCGCCACCGAGCCGGTGCGGCGGACGACCGAGCGCTGATAGGCGACCAGCGCCAGGGTGACCGCGATCGCGACCGCGGAAACGGCAATGCCTTCATTGGCGCGGGCGGTTTCCGCGCCCTCGATCAGCCGCTCGACCGCGCGCCAGGCGATGCCGAGGGCGGAAATGCCGATGATCCCGACCTGGACGAGCGCGGCGATCGATTCCGCCTTGCCGTGGCCGAAGCGGTGCTCGCGGTCGGCCGGCGCCGCGGCGACACGGACGCCGAACAGGGTGACCAGCGAGGCAATCACGTCGAGCCCCGAATCGGCGAGCGATCCCAGCATCGCGACCGAGCCGGTGACCCAGGCCCCATAGCCCTTGAGAACGAGCAGCAGCAGCGCTGCGCACACGCTCGCGATCGCGGCGCGCGTGGTCAGGGACGAGCGCCGATCGTGGAGGCCGTCGCTCATGGGTAGAGCAGGCTTTCGGTCCACCCGCCGCCGGGCGCGCGGGTGAACAGTCGGCGCTCGTGCAGGCGGTGGGGCCGATCTGTCCAGAATTCGATGCGCTCGGGAGCGACGCGGTAGCCCCGCCAATAAGGCGGGCGCGGAACGTCCTTGCCCTCGAACTCGCCAACCAGCCGCTCGTAGCGCGCCTCGAACAGCGCCCGGCTCTCGAGCAAGCGCGACTGGTCCGACGCCCAGGCGCCAATCCGAGCGTCGCGCGAGCGGGTGGCGAAATAGGCGTCCGCTTCCGCATCGTCCGTTGGCGCGAGCGAGCCCTCGATCCGCACCTGGCGGCGGAGCGACTTCCAGTGGAAGAGCAAGGCCGCGCGGGGGTTGGCGGCGATCTCGCCGCCCTTTCGGCTCGCTTTATTGGTGTAGAAAGCAAATCCGCGCTCGTCATGCCCCTTCAGCAGCACCATCCGCACCGACGGCCGGCCGGCCGCGTCCGCGGTGGCCAGTGCCATGGCTTCAGCGTCGTTCGGTTCGGCCGCGCGCGCTTCGGCGAACCATTGTTCGAACAGCTTATGCGGATCGGCGGCCATGACAATGTCCTACCCGCGCGGGCCGCGGCGGCACAATCCCTTGCGCACCCCTGGAACTTGGCCCATTTCTGGCCTGTTGCAGCCCGGCAACGATGGACGTTTGACGCATGGCCGATCTCTATTCCGAGCTGAACGTGGCGCGCGGCGCGAGCGAGGCGGACATCAAAAAGGCCTACCGCAAGTTGGCCAAGGAGCTCCACCCCGACAAGAACAAGGACAATCCCAAGGCGACCGAGCGCTTTTCGAAAGTGACGCGCGCCTATGACATCCTGACCGACAAGGACAAGCGCGCCCAATATGATCGGGGCGAGATCGACGAGGAGGGCAATCCCAGAATGCCCTTCGGCTTCGGCGGCGGCGGGCCCAATGCCGGCGGCGGCGGCCGCGGCGGCCGCGGCGGCTTTCGCGGGCCCAATGGCGAGACGTTCGAATATGGCGGCGAGGCCGCGGACATTTCCGATTTGTTCGAGGGGCTGTTCAGCGGCGGCCGGCGCGGCGGCGGTGGCGGGCCGTTCAGCGGCTTCGGCCGGCGCAGCGCGCCGCCGCAAAAGGGCGCCGACGTCGCATATCGGCTCGAAGTGCCGTTCGAGGACGCCGCGCGGCTGCAGGGCCAGCGCGTGACCCTGGGCAGCGGCAAGACGCTCGACATCAAGCTGCCGCCCGGCGTCGAGGACGGCACCCGGATCCGCCTGTCCGGCCAGGGCCAGCCGGGACCCGCCGGCACTGGCGACGCCATCGTCACCATCGCCATCACGCCGCACCGCTTCTTCAAGCGGGAGGGCCACAATATCCGGCTCGATCTTCCGGTGTCGATCGACGAAGCCGTGCTGGGCGCCAAGGTCCGGGTGCCAACGGTCGACGGGCCGGTCATGCTGAGCGTCCCCAGGGGGTCGAGCTCGGGCAAGGTCCTGCGGCTCAAGGGCAAGGGCTTCACGGCCAAGGGCGGCCGGCGCGGCGACCAGCTCGTCACATTGATGGTCGATGTGCCCGACGATCCCGAGCTCGCCCAATTCCTCGAGGGCTGGAGCGGCAAGGGCAAGGCGAACCCGCGCGCGAGTTTCGGCGTTTAAATAGGGTCCTGGCGTGCGCGAGATCTCCCCCGAATCGCCGGAAGCAAGGCGCAAGCGGCTCGCCAAGGCCAAAGCGCATCTCGAGGTCATCCGGGAAAGGGTCGGGCCGGGGGCCCGGCCCTTCGAAGTGCTGAAGCGGGTCGCGATCGGCGTCTATTCGGACGGCTTCATCCATGCCGGCAATCTGGCTTACCTTGCGCTCCTGTCGCTCTTCCCCTTCGTTATCGTGGCCGCGGCGGTGGCGCGGCTGTTCGGCCAGACCGAGGAGGGGCTGAACGCGGTCAACGCGCTGCTGCAGACCATGCCGCGCGACGTCGCGGCCGTTCTCAACACGCCGATCCGCGACGTGCTTGAGGCGCGATCGGGCAATCTGCTCTGGCTCGGCGCGCTCGTCGGCCTGTGGACCACGGGCAGCTTCATCGAGACCATCCGCGACATCATCCGGCGCGCCTACGGCGTAACCTACAGCCGCCCGTTCTGGGAATATCGGCTGGGATCGGTGGGGATGATCATCGCCGCGGTGGTGATGGCGATGGCCGCGTTCAGCGCCTCGATCCTGCTTTCGGGCGCGCAGCAATTCCTGGTGACCCTGATCCCCGGCGCGGACGATCTCGTCGGCCTGCTCACCCTGCTCCAGGTGGTGCCGGCGCTTGCCCTCTTCGGCTCGCTCTATTTGCTCTTCTACGTGCTGACGCCGTCGCGCTACCGCGGGAGCCATTGCCGCAAATGGCCGGGCGCCGCGTTCGTGACCGGCTGGTGGGTGGCGACAACGGCGCTGCTTCCGGTCGCGCTGTCGAGCCTGGGGGGCTACGACCGCACCTATGGCAGCCTCGCCGGGGTCATGATCGCCCTGATTTTCTTCTTCATCATCGGCCTCGGCCTCGTTATCGGCGCGGAGCTCAACGCGGCGCTCGCCGAGACCCCGAAGCCGACCGAGGAGGACGTCGTCGCCGTGGTCCAGGAGGAAGCGGCGGAAGAAGCCGTGCATATCGCGGAGGAAAAGGCCATTCATGCGGAGGAAGAGGCGGCGGCGAAAGCCGAGAGGGAGGACGGATGACCGGCTTGATGGCAGGTAAGCGCGGGCTGATCATGGGCCTCGCCAACGATCGCTCGCTCGCCTGGGGCATCGCCAAGGCGCTCGCCGACCAGGGCGCCGAGCTCGCCTTCAGCTACCAGGGCGAGGCGCTGGCCAAGCGGGTCGGGCCGCTCGCCGGCCAGCTCGGCTCCGATTTCCTGATCGACTGCGACGTCGCCGACATGGACGCGCTCGACCGCGGCTTCGCGGAACTGAAGGCGCGCTGGGAGACGATCGACTTCGTCGTTCACGCGATCGGCTTTTCGGACAAGAACGAGCTGCGCGGCCAGTTCGTCGACACCAGCCTCGACAACTTCCTGACCACCATGAACATCAGCTGCTACAGCTTCGTCGCGGTCACCCGGCGGGCGCGGGCGATGATGCCCAACGGCGGCGCGCTGCTGACCCTCTCTTATTACGGCGCCGAGAAGGTCATCCCGCATTACAATGTAATGGGCGTCGCCAAGGCCGCGCTCGAAGCCAGCGTCAAATATCTGGCGATGGACCTGGGGCGCGAGAATATCAGGGTCAACGCGATCTCGGCCGGGCCGATCAAGACGCTGGCCGCGAGCGGCATCGGCGATTTCCGCTACATCATGAAATGGAACGAATATAACGCGCCGTTGCGGCGCAACGTCACCATCGAGGATGTCGGCGGCGCCGGCCTCTATCTGCTCTCCAGCCTCGCCAGCGGCGTCACCGGCGAGATCCACCATGTCGACGCCGGCTACAACGTCGTCGGCATGAAGGCAGAGGACGCCCCCGACATCGCGACGACGTGAGCGCCCGGGTCCGGCCGGAAACCGGCGAAGACCGGGAGGGGATCGTACGCGTCCTTCGCGCCGCCTTCCCGACGCCGGCGGAGGCCGATCTCGTGCGGATGCTGCACGAGGATTTCGCTTCGGAGATCGCGCTGGTCGCGAAGGCCGGCTTCAGGATCGTCGGCCATGTCATGCTGAGCCGGATGGAGGTGACGGGCGATGGCGCGCCGATCCGGGCGCTGGGGCTGGGCCCCGTCGCGGTGCTGCCCGCGCGCCAGCGAGAAGGGATCGGCAGCCTGCTGATCCGCGATGCGCTTCGCCGGGCCGGTCTGCTCGGGGAGGAGATGGTCTTCGTCGTCGGGGACCCTGATTATTATCGCCGCTTCGGCTTCTCGGCTGAGACCGCCGCGCCCTTCGCCTCGCCTTATGCGGGGCCTTATTTCATGGCGCTTGCGTTGGCGCCCGGGCTCGCGCCGCCCAGCGAAGGGAAAGCCGATTACGCGCCCGCCTTCTCGCGCCTCCCGCACCGATAGCCGCGGCCGTCAGCGGCCGAAGATCTGGACGCGCGCGGTCTCGGCGGTGACGTTGCCGGTGCGACCGGGCTCGTAAGCGACGTCGATCGAGGCGACCGGGCCGGCCCGGCCGCGGACCGAGAGGGCGCGGCCGCAGGCGCCCGCCGCGATCCGGTCGCGGAAGGCGATCGCCTGGCTGGCGCCGCCTGCGAAGCGGACGGTGATGGTGCGGAAGCGCAGCGGCGCCAGATCGACGCAGATCATGAACTGGCGGAAGGGGTCGGCGCCGCGCGGCGTGATCGCACCGCTGCCCGCCTGGGTCCCGACCTCGCTCTCGCCGATCATCCCCCAGCCGGATTGCGCCGAAGCCGGGGCGGCCGCGGCGAATGCGGCCAGAGCGGCGGCAAGGATCGTGCGTGTCGAGGCCATCGCGCTTTTCTCCCTTGGCCGCGCGGACTTAGCGCCTGCCCGCCGCCGGAATTTAGCATGTCCCCAGGCGTTGTCGAATGCGAATCCGCGCCGCTAGCGCGCGTAAAGCTGGACCCTGGGGCGGGCGCCGGCGCCGGCGGCGGCCGGGGCGTAGGTGAAATCGACGTTGGCGATGTCGCGGTCGCGGCCGGTCAGGCTCACGACGCGGCTGCACCGGCCGGCGGCGATGCGCTGGCGCAGGCGGATGTTCTGGCTGCCGCCGCTCTTGTAGCGGACGACGACGTCCTGGAAGGCGACCGGCGCCTCATCGACGCAGATCATGATCTCCCGATATTGCGCCGAGCCGCGCGCCGCGATCGTGTCGCGGTCGGCCCCTTCGACGACGCGATGCCCGATGAGGCCCATCCCCTGCTGCGCCCGCGCCGGCGCGATGGGCGCAGCCGCGAGCAGGACCATCGCGGCCAGGACGGCCGTTCGTGCTGTCGTCATCGAAATTCTCCCCCAAGGCGCACAAGGCCGCCAAAGCCCATAGCCGCCTTGAATATCATAGCCCGCCGAAGCCGCAACCGGCCGCATCTTCCCTTCGCGCCGGAGCGGGGAGCGCCTATTTCAGCGGTACCCTTAGCGACATGCCGGGATAGATCCGATTCGCGTCCCACAATTTGTCGCGGTTCATGGCGAAGATTTCGGGCCAGCGCTGGGCATCGCCGTAACGCGCCAGGGCGATTTTGGAGAGCGACTGGCCTTTCTCGACCTCGACCACGGCAAAGCTGTCCGGCGCGGGGAGCGGAAAGGGCTTGGCATATTCGAGGTCCGCGCCGAGCGCCGCGGCGACTCCGGCCAGCGGCGGCGGACGATATTCGCCGTCCGAGAGGCCCGCGGCGTGCCAGCGCCGGCGCGCGCTGACCGAGACGTGATGGAGGTTGGACGGCCCGCCCGAACGCGGGCCCCGCCGCCAGATCGCGTTGCCGGCCGCGGCCTTGAGGCGCGCGAGGCGGCCGAGCTTGCTCGTGTCCGAATTGTCGAGCGGCTCGGTGAAATCGGGAAGCAGCCGGTAGATTCGCGAGGACGGGCTGCTGTCGAGCTGGAGGCCGGCCAGCCGGGCTCCGTCCCAGATCCAGTCGAGCGCCTGATCGGAGAGGCCGTGGAAATCGCCGCCGCCGCCGACCGAGCCGTGGACGCCGGGAAACCATTTCTGCTGATAGGGCGCGTCGGCATCGTCGGGCTTCTTGTCCGCTTTGGCGTTCATCTCGTCGAAGCCGGTCCACAAAGTGGGCTCGAAATCGAGCCGCGTCTCGTCGATCGCGACCGCATGGCGGGCGCTGCGCACGATCGCGCTGAGGCCGGTGTCGTGAAAGCCCAGGCCGCCGTTCACGAACTTGGAGATGAAATAGCGGCTCGGGACGCCGAGCGCGCCCACCGTGTCCCAGACGCCGAGATAACAGACGCGCAGCAGCTGCGCGGAATCCGCCACATAATCGGGCACGAATTGGCGACGCCACGCCTCCTCGCCCTCCTCGACGCACATGTCGGGCGCGAAATCGGCCCGGAACCGGCGCGCCTTCTCGCGGCCGGGCACGTCATTCGGGGCTCGGCTGCGGTAGAGATCGACGGCCTCATTGACGCGCCCCGCATGGCAGCGCGCGACGATGCCGCAATTGCGGATCAGGCCGACGAAGGAGCGCGCTGTGAACGCGCCGCGCGAAAAACCGAACACGAAAATGTCGTCGCCCGGCGTATGGTTGAAGATGAGATGGCGATAGGCGTCGGCAAGATTCTGCTCGACACCCGCGCCGAAGACGCCTCCCGTAATCGACTCCCCCTTCGCGGTGCCGACCCCTTCGTCATAGAAAATGACCTGGGCGATACCATCCTCGCCGAGCGGCAGCACGCTCTCGGCGGTCAGAACGACATTGGTCGGATTGGGCGCGTCTATGCGATTCCAGGTGCCGTCGAAGCAGAAGACCAGCCTTTTCTTATCGACAGCCATGCCTCACCTTATGGCCGATTACCGGCGAGCAAGGGAAGAGCCGAATTCCCGCTTGCTCGCCGGTTGAAAAGTCACGCGCGTCACGCGAAATCACCGGGGCCGCGGCCTTCACCGGGATACGCCGCGGCCTCGAACGGACGTCTGGGCTATCTCCGAGGCGCCGCATTCAGTAGAGAGCGCGGCAGACGAGGAGCCTAATATGGCTGACGACAGCACGGACACCGCCGACGCCCCCGCCGCGCCCCCATTCCCGACCCCCAGCCTCGAAGACCTCCAGCATTGGACTTGGGTGATGGGGCGCGCGCAGCAGATGATGATGGAGCATCTGGCGGAGCAGATGGGGGAGACGGCGGAGAAGGCGGCGGACGCTTCGGCGCCGGAGAAGGCGCAGGCGGCCGCTTCGTCATGGCCCGGCATGAACATGTTCGGCGATCCGGCCAAATTGATGGAGGCGCAGGCGCAGATGTGGGCCGAAGGGCTCAATCTCTGGCAACGGGCGCTTGGCGGGGCCGGCGCGGCGGGGAGCGAGGCGCCCAGCGCGCTACAGGAGCGGGCCGACAAGGACCGGCGCTTCTCCGCGCCCGAATGGCGGGACAATCCCTTGTTCGACACGATCCGGCAGACCTATTTGCTCGTCTCCGACCGGCTGCTCGGCTCGGTCGACGCGATCGAAGGCGTGGACGAGGCGACCCGCGGCAGGATGCGGTTCATGACCAAGGCGTTCGTCGACGCGATGGCGCCCAGCAATTTCGCTCTGACCAACCCGCAGGTGCTCGAGAGGGCGATGGAGACCAAAGGCGAGAGCCTGCTCCATGGGCTCGACCATATGCTCAAGGATCTGGAGCGGGGCCAGCTCACTCACGTCCAGCCGGGCGCGTTCGAGGTCGGCCGCAACCTCGCGACGACGCCGGGCAAGGTCGTCAAGCAAACGCCGCTCTACCAGCTGATCCAGTACGCGCCGGCGACCGGCAAGGTGCTGGCGGTGCCGCTGATCGTCTTCCCGCCCTGGATCAACCGCTTCTACATCCTCGATCTCAACCCGAAGAAGAGCTTCATCAAATGGGCGGTCGAGCAGGGGCTGACCGTGTTCGTCGTCTCGTGGAAATCGGCCGACGAAAGTTTGAAGGACGTCGCGCTCGGCGATTATGCCCTGGCGCAGGTCGAGGCGATCGACGCGGTCAGGGAGGCGCTCGGCGTCGAGGCCGTCCACGCCATCGGCTATTGCGTGGCCGGGACGATGATGGCGGCGACGCTCGCATTGCTCGAGGCGCGCGGGGAGGCGGCCAAGGTCGCCTCGGCCACCTTCTTCACCGCCCAGGTGGATTTCTCGGAAGCCGGCGACCTCAAGCTCTTCATCGGTGACGAGCAGATGGAGCTGATCCGGCAATTGGGCGCGGACAAGGGCTATCTCGACGGCCGCTACATGGCGGCGACCTTCAACCTGCTGCGCGGCCGCGACCTCATCTGGAACTACGTCACCAGCAATTATCTGCTCGGCGAGGATTATCCTCAGTTCGACCTCCTCCACTGGAACGGCGACACCACCAATTTGCCGGCGGACTGGCACCGCGCCTATCTCCAGCAGCTCTACCGCGAGAACCTGCTGGTGCAGCCGGGCGGGATCACGATCGGCGGGGTGCCGATCGACCTCAGGACCGTGAAGACGCCGACCTACGTCCAGGCCGGCCGCGAGGACCATATCGCGCCGCCGCAGAGCGTGTGGAAAATCACCCACCATTTCGCCGGGCCGATGCGCTTCGTGCTGGCGGGTTCGGGCCATATCGCCGGCGTGGTCAATCCGCCCGAGGCGGGCAAATATCAATATTGGACCAACGAGGCCAAGGCCGACACGCTCGACCGGTTCGTCGCCGGCGCGACCGAGACCAAGGGCAGCTGGTGGCCCGACTGGATCGGCTGGATCAAGGCGGGCTCGGCCAATGAGGTGCGTGCCACCGGCGCGCGCTTACCGGGCAAGGGGCGCCTCAAGGCGATCGAAGACGCGCCCGGAAGCTATGTGAAGGCGCGATGAGAGGCGCAGCAGCCCTTGCTTTGTGCCTGCTGACCGCGGATCACCCCCCAGCGGCGCCATCGGCCTGCCCCGGGCCGCGGCCGGGCTGGCTTACCCCGCGGGACGGCCTCCCCCATCTGACAGTGGTCAACCGACTGAGGGTCACGCGCGGCAACCGGCTCGAATGGAACCGCGTGCCGGTCACGCGCGACACCGTGCGGGGGTATCTCGGCCTCGTCGGCAACATGCGGCCGCTGCCGTTCACCATTCTCGCACCGGACCGCGACGCGGATTGCGCCTTCCTCGAGGCGATCCGCGACGACATGGCGGCGGAGCTTCCCTGCAACGAAGGCGGGTGCGGCGAGGGCCGGGGCCGCTGGGGCGATGGTGACGTGCAGCGCCCCCTCACGCCCGAGGCCGAAAGCGAGCGCGCTAATATAGTGGCCGAGATCGAGGCCGCTGCCGACGCAGCGGCGGCGGCGGTGGAACCCAAGCACCGCTAAACCACGCCCTTGTGACGATTATGTTGCAGCGCACAAAAAATGCTTGAAATCGCGTCGGAACACGCCTATTTGTTGCACTGCAGCATCAAAGGAGCGTGTTCGTGCCCGACCAAGTTCAAGCGAAAGTGACCGAAACCAAGGCGGAAATGCTGCCGCAGGCGGAGGCCCCCAAGGCCGCCGCGTCCGAGCCCGCCAAAGCGAAAGAGGTCGCCCCCGCAGCAGCGAAGGCCGCCGCGCCGCAGCCGAAGCGTCAGCCCGCCTCGCGGGCCGCCGCCAGGACCGTCAAGAGGGCCAAGCCGGCCAAGAAGCCGGCCGCCCGCAAAGCAAAGCCGGCCAAGCCGGTCGTGAAACCCAGCAAGGCCGCCAGGACCGGCGCCAGGCTGATCAAAACAGGAGTGAAGAAGATGGCCAACCAGACCAACAAAGCCGCCGAGACCGGCAGAATCGCCACCGAGCAGTTCAACGCCGTCCTGGGTGACGTCAATGCGCGCGCCAAGACCGCGTTCGAGAAGAGCTCCAAGATCGTCGAGGAATTCGCCGACCTGACCCGCGGCAACGTCGAGGCGATCGTCGCCTCTTCGAAGGTCGCCGCCAAGGGCGTCGAGACTCTCGGCCACGATGCCGCCGAATATGGCCGCAAGAGCTTCGAGGACGCCTCGGCGGCCTTCAAGAGCTTCGCCGAAGTGAAGTCGGCTACCGACTTCTTCAAGCTGCAGGGCGATTTCGCCCGCGCGGCGTTCGACAACGCCGTCGCCGAGAGCGCCCGCGTCAGCGAAACCGTGCTGAAGCTGGCCGGCGACGTCGCCCAGCCGATCACCAGCCGCTACACCGTCGCGGCCGAGCGCGCGAAGACCCTCGCCGCCTAAGGATATCCCTTAGCTTTCGGGAGTCGCACCGCCGACCGTGGAAAAG
>DASQLN010000028.1:0-72012 GCA_035629975.1 Allosphingosinicella sp.
GACGGGCAACGCTTTTGCCCAGGCTCTCTTCGGCAATGCCGGCGCCAATTCGCTCAACGGCGGCGGCGGCGCGGATTCGATGGTCGGCTTTGCCGGCGACGACATCTATTATGTCGACAATAGCGGCGACCGGGCGCTGGAAAATTCCGGCGAGGGCAATGACCGGGTGTTCGCGAGCGTCAGCTACACGCTGGAGGCGGGTGCCTCGATCGAGCTGATGACCACGGACTTCCATGCCGGCACGGGCGCGATCAACTTCACCGGCAACGAGCTGGCGAACACGATCTTCGGCAATGACGGCGTCAACACGCTCAGTGGTGGCGGCGGCGCCGACGTGCTGATCGGCTTTGGCGGCAACGACATCCTCGACGGCGGCGCCGGCATCGACACCACGGACGGCGGTGCCGGGGACGACTGGCATTATGTCGACAATGCCGCCGACGTCGTCCAGGAGGCCGTCGGCGGAGGCGCCGACCGGGTGTTCGCCAGCGTCAGCTACACGCTCGGCGCTGGCGTCGAAGTCGAGATCATGTCCACCGACTTCAACCCCGGCACGGGGGCGATCGACCTGACCGGCAATGCGCTGGCTCAAGCCATTTACGGCAATGCCGGCGTCAACACGCTCAACGGCGGCGGCGGCAACGACGTGCTGATCGGCGGCAGCGGCGCCGACACCTTCGCCTTCACGACCACGCTCGGCGCCGGCAATGTCGACACGATCGTCGACTTCAACCCGATGGTATTCGACCTTATACGGCTCGCGGGCGGGGCCGGCGAGCCCTTCGCCGCGCTCGCCGCGGGATTTCTTCAGGGCGGCACGGTGAGGATCGGTACCGCTGCGCTGGATGATAACGACTATCTCATCTACGATAGCACGACCGGCGCCGTGTTCTACGACGCGGACGGCAACGGAGCCGCCGCCGCCGTCCAGTTCGCAACCGTTTCGACGGGCCTTAACATCGGCACCGGGAGCTTCGAGGTGTCCGGACCGGCGAATAATGCGCCGACGATCACCTCGGGCGCGACGGCGAGCGTCGCCGAGAACAGTCCTGCCGGCACGATCGTCTACCAGCTGGTGGCCAATGATGCGGACGGCGATCGCATCACCTATTCGCTGGGCGGCCTCGACTCGGCTTTGCTCACGATGGACGCCAGCGGCGCCGTCCGGCTGATCAACCCGGCGAATTTCGAGGCCAAGTCCAGCTACTCGTTCACCGTGTTCGCCGCCGATTCCAATACGGCGGGGGTCCAGGCGGTCACCCTCACCATCACCGACGTCGCCGAAGGCGCGGTGACGCCGACCATCAACGAGACCGCGGCGATCAACGATTCGACCGGCGCCGCCCAGACGATCGATCGCAACACGCTGGCGATCGCTCCCAATCCCAACCTGTTCGACGACGATCTGCCTTCGGCGACGATCATCGGCAGCATCTCGGCCAACAGCGACAAGGATTTCTTCAGGATCACGCTGCAGGCCGGCGAGCTCCTGATCCTCGACATAGACGGGACCACCAACAGCCTCGATTCCTTCCTCACCCTCTACGATGGCAGCGGCCAGGTGATCGGCGACAATGACGATCTCGTCTCGTTCGATCCGGGCTCGAACCCGCCCTTCGGCCACAATACCGATTCGCAGATCCGCTTCCGCGCCGGGACCGGCGGCACTTATTATTTCGCCGTCTCGAGCTTCGAAGGCACGTCGAGCGGCGATTACCAACTCCATGTCAGCATCGGGCCGGCGGCGACCGCGCAGCAGATCCAGGCCGAGGATATCGAGGCGCTGATCAGCGGCGCCGCGTGGAACGACCAGACGCTCACCTTCGGCTTCCCGACTTCGCCCGCCGATCTTCCTTCGGATTTCTCCGAAGTGATGCCGCCCTTAGGGTTCGAGGCGTTCAACCCCGTCCAGCAGGCCGCGACCATCCAGTTGATCCAGTTCGTCCAGAACGTGACCACGCTGACCTTCACCCAGAATACCGCAAGCGGGCCCTACACCACGCCCGGCACGGCGGCGTCGGCCGACCTTCGCTACGCGGAGAGCAACGAGCCCGAGGTGGCTTATGCTTATTATCCCAATAATTTGGGGCCGGGCGACGAGGGCGGAAGCGCCTGGTTCAACCACACCGATTTCAACAATCCAGAGCGCGGCAATTATGCCTGGATGGGCATATTGCACGAAACCGGCCATGCGCTCGGCCTCAAGCACGGCCACGAATTCCCGGCGGCGATCAGCGCCAACAAGGATACGGTCGAATATACGGTGATGACCTACCGCTCCTATCCGGGCGGCCCCCTGGGCTACCGGAACGAGACGTTCGGCTATCCGCAGACGCTGATGATGTACGACATCGCGGCGCTGCAAAAGATCTACGACGGGGCGAATTACACGTTCAACGCGGGCAATAGCGTCTATACCTGGAGCACGACGACCGGCGAGATGTCGATCAACGGCGCGGGCCAGGGCACGCCCGGCGCGAACCGGGTGTTCCTGACCGTGTGGGACGGCGGCGGCACCGACACCTACGATCTCTCCGCTTATGCGACGGCGACCACGATCGATCTCAGGCCCGGCGAATGGACGACGACCAGCGCGGCGCAGCTCGCGGGTCTGGGCCAGGGCAACGTCGCCCGGGGCAATGTCGCCAACGCCTTGATGTTCGAGGGCAATAGCGCCTCGCTGATCGAAAATGCGATCGGCGGCTCGGGCCAGGACACGCTGATCGCCAATCAGGTCGCCAATAGCCTCACCGGCAATGCAGGCAGCGACCTGTTCAGGTGGATGGCGAGCGGCGACGCCGGCACCGGCGCGCTCGCCGATACGATCACCGATTTCCTGCGCGGGACCGACAAGATCGACCTGTCGGCGATCGACGCCATCCCCGCCACCGGCGGCAATGACGACTTCACCTTCATCGGCACCACCGCCTTCCACAATGTCGCGGGCGAGGTGCGCTACGAGGTGACCGGCGGGCACGCCCACGTTTTCGCCGACCTCGACGGCAACGGCACGTCCGACATGGAAATCATCGTCAGCAACGTGATCATCCTCGCCGGCACCGATTTCAACTTCTAGGGTGACGGGATGTCCGCCCGCCTCGCGGCTCTCATGCTCGCCGGCCTCGCTTTGGCCGGCGCCCGCGCTCCGCAAGGCGCCGGGATGAGCAAGGACCGGCCCGCGCGCTCCACCGATCAGCCGCGGCCCCGCGACGGGAATGTCGCGATCCGGGAGGAGCTGGACGTCGCCCGGCGGGCGGGCACGCTCGCCGCTTACGATCTGTTCCTCGCCCGGCATCCCCGCCACAAGCTGGCCCGCACCGCGAGGCGCGAGCGGGCGGCGATCGCGGCGCGCGCCCCGTAGTCAGCACCGCGGCGACGGCCTCAGCCCGGCGAAACCGAGGCGCCGGAACTTTTATGGTTAAGCACTGTTAGGGGTGGCTTGGCGGAAATGACCGCCTGGTTTCGGCAGGGGTAACCTATTGTCCGACTGGGAATGTTCCAGCGACGCCATCCGTCCCGATTTGCCGCCTGCGCCATCCGCGAGTCGGCATCTCCCACCCTGCTGTTTCAAGCACGCTTCCGGCGCCGCGACCGCGCACGGATTAAAAGCCCCATCCCCGCCGTTTCCCCTCTAGTCATCCACAGGAGCTCAGCCCATGCCCCGGATTCATGACCGCTATTCGCGATTGACCCGCGTCGCCGACCAGAATGAGGATCTGACCCATATCCGCTTCGCCCGAGCGTTCGACGAAGCCACTGGCGGCAGGGCGGCCGACGGCATGGTGCCGGGCAATATCAGCGCCGCCGCCACCCCGCAGGCCGGCGCGGCCGATCGAGCCGGGGCCGCTACCAACCTGTGGGGCGGCTTTCGCGCCGAAGCGCCATGGTCGCAGCTCGATACGGCGTCCGCCGGCGCCTCGGGGCGTCCCGACAACTACCAGCCGGTCGAATCGGCCTGGAACATCCCCGGCCCGACCGCCTTCATCGACGACTATACGCCCGACGAGAATACCACCGGGACGCTGGTGGTCGACGGCAACCACGTCATAGCGGCGTGCGACACGCCCGGCGACAATGACTGGTTCGAGGTCACGCTGACGGGCGGCGTAACCTACCAGTTCGGTCAATATGCCACCGTCGGCGTTCCGGGCGTGGAAGGCAACGGCTTCGCGCTCGCCGATGCCTATCTCGAAATTTACGATTCTGCCGGCAATCTGCTCTCGATCGCGGATGGCGGCGGGCCGAACACGCCGTCGGGGCTCGATGCGCTCATGACGTTCGAGGCGCCAACTTCGGGCACCTACTATGTCAACGCCACGTCCTACGACAATACCGGCGACGGGGTCGGGGATTTCGCCGGCGATTACGAGATTTTCGCCATAACCGCGACCGGAACCACCTATACCACGCATTATGACATTTCGAGCCCGCTCCACTCGATCGACTGGGGCGGAGTCCTCGTCAACCGCGAGCATGTGTCGGTGCGCAATCCGGACGGCATGGAAGGCCCGCGACCGACCGGGGAACCGGCGGCGGATCCGGCCGATGTCGAGGGCAACGCCCTCGGCTTCCCGGGCAAGAACGTCATCTACCTCTATTTCGCCGGCGAGGGCGATACCTACGCGAATGCCGATTCGACCATTCCGGCCCAGGTCACGGCCCAGGACCCGTATCAGTACGAAATCCAGGCCATGCTGACCGCGGCGGCCGAATTCTCCAAGGTCGCCGATGTGGTCTTCGTCTCCAATTATACATTCAATGCGGCGACCGGCCTCTATGAGCGCAACGAGAATATCGAATACAAGCCCGGCCCATTGGGCGCAGACGATGACGTCCAATATGCCACCGGCGTGGATGACGACGGCTTCGACGCCGATTTCTTCTACTGGTCCTATCCCGGCACGCCGGGGCCGGGCATTTCCCTGCTCGGATCGATGAACCCGCCCGATTATGGCGACGAGGGCGTCGCCCAGTTCAATTCCGCCGACGAGCGCTGGAACGCCCAGATGCTTCAGCAGGGCGGCTTCTCCTTCGTCACCTTGATCCACGAATTCGGCCATGGCATGGGCCTCGCCCATCCGCACGATACCGGCGGCGGCTCGAGTGTCATGCAGGGCGTGGTGACCAGCGGCGTCCCCGGCGATGATGGCGGGGCCGGAGCGTACGACCTCAATCAGGGCGTCAACACGATGATGTCCTACAATGACGGGTGGGAAAAGTCGCCCTACGGCCAGGCCGAGACCAACAACGAGGGCTATGGCTGGCTCGGCAGCCTGATGGCGCTCGACATCGCCGTCATCCAGGACAAATATGGCGTCAACGAGGATTGGGCCACCGGCAACGACACCTATGTCCTGAAGGACGTGAACGAGTGGGGGGTCTATATCGATTCCGCGACCGGGCAGCCGGCCGAGCACAATGCCACCAATCAGTTGACGACCCGCGATGGCTATTATGAGGGCCA
Source organism: Allosphingosinicella sp. (assembly GCA_035629975.1). Lineage (GTDB taxonomy): Bacteria > Pseudomonadota > Alphaproteobacteria > Sphingomonadales > Sphingomonadaceae > Allosphingosinicella. The sequence continues at coordinate 5,465 of DASQLN010000028.1, forward strand.
GAGCACCTTTTATTCGTCGATCTGGGATGCCGGAGGGGTCGATCAGATCACCTATACCGGCGACAGGGACACCAATGTCGATCTGCGCGCCGCGACGCTCCAATATGAATGGGGCGGCGCCGGATGGATGTCCTACGCCACCGGTATCTTCGGCGGCTTCACCATCGCCAACGGCGTCACCATCGAGAATGCCACGACCGGATCGGGCGACGATACGCTGATCGGCAACCATGTCGCCAATATCCTGACCGGAGGCGCGGGCAGCGACCGGATGTACGGCGGCCTGGGCAACGACTGGTTCCATGTCGACCGCTCCACCGACATCGTGTTCGAAGGCGCGGCGGAAGGATCTCTGGACCGGGTCTTCGCCAGCGCCGACTATACGCTCTATCACGCTTCCCACATCGAGATTCTCTCGACGGACTGGCATGCCGGGACCGACGCGATTCGGCTCGGCGGCAACGAACTCGACAACATCATATACGGAAATGCGGGCGACAACGTCCTGTTCGGCAATGGGGGCGTGGATTACGCGAACGGCTTCGGCGGTAACGATCAATACTTCGTCGAGAATGCCGCCGACTATGTTGCAGAAGCCAGCGGCGGAGGCACGGACCGGGTGTTCGCCGCCGTCAGCTACACGCTCGCTTCGGGGCAGTCGGTCGAGTCTCTGTCCACCGACTGGCATATCGGGTTCGACGCGATCAACCTCACGGGCAACGAGCTGGACAACGAGATTTATGGCAATGCCGGAAACAACCAGCTGAACGGCGGGGGCGGCAGCGACAGGCTCGCAGGCTTCGACGGCAATGACAGCTACCTGGTGGACAATGCGGGTGACTCCGTTATCGAGGCTGCAAATGGCGGCACCGACCGGGTCTTCGCTGGCGTTAGCTACAGCCTTGCGGCTGGACAAGCGATCGAGGCGCTATCGACCGACTGGCATGCCGGCACGGCGGCGATCAACTTGACTGGCAATGAGTTGGCCAATTCGGTCTATGGCAATGCCGGTGCGAACGTAGTCAACGGCAAGGGCGGCAGCGACACGTTGGTCGGGTTCGGGGGTGCCGACCAATTCCTGTTCGATACCGCGCTCGGGGCTGGAAATGTCGACATTGTCGCCGATTTCCAGGTCGGCACCGACAAGATCGTCCTGGACGACGCGGTCTTCGCGGGCCTCGGTTTGGGGGCCTTGAGCCCCGGTGCCTTCGCCACCGGTGCTGCGGCGGGCGACAGCAGCGACCGGATCATCTACAACAGCGCGACCGGCGCCCTCATGTTCGACGCGGACGGCAATGGCGGCGGCGCGGCGATCAATTTCGCCCAGCTCAACCCCGGCCTCGCCCTGTCTGCAAGCGACTTCCTCGTCATCTAGGGCCGGATGGCAGCCTCGGCGCACGCGCCTCCGGCCTTGCGCCGGGGGCGCGCGTGGACGGCGAAAGTGCTTTACTGCTCAAGCGGCTATCTCTAATGCCGCCCTCTCTTGATGCCGGTGCGAGCGGGCCGGTGAATCTACTTGGGACGGGATTTGTGAGGATACTTTCATGGGGGCTTGGCGCGCTTTTCGCGGGGCTTGTTCTGAGTGGCTGCGCCGGGCCCCGCATGATCAATACCGGGCGGGTGGGGATCGTCACCGCGGATAACCTGGCCCCACCGACGCTCGCCGACCTTTCCGGCGGCCAGCGCCCACACCTGATCGGCCCATTCGACAAGATTTCGGTGGAGGTGCTCGGTCTGCCCGAGCTCAGCCGCCAGGTGCAGGCCGACGCCAGCGGCAATATCGCGCTTCCCCTCGCGGGCTCCATCGACGTCACCGGCCAAAGCCCCGAGCAGCTCGCCCGCGTGATCGAGCAGCGGCTTGCGGCCCGCTTCGTGCGCGATCCCCAGGTGACCGTCGGCATCGTCGAGACGGTCAGCCAAGTCGTGACCGTGGACGGCGAGGTCAGGCAGCCGGGCATCTATCCCGTTGCTGGCCGAATGACGCTGATGCGGACGGTGGCCCGGGCGCAGGGGGCCACCGAGTTCGCTCGGACGAGCCATGTCGTCGTGTTCCGCACGGTAGAGGGCCGGCCGATGGCCGCCCTCTATGATCTGCGAGCCATCCGGCTCGGTGCCTATGAAGATCCCCAGATCTACCCGAACGACACCGTTGTCGTCGGCGAGTCACAGGCGCGGCGGCTGTTCCCGCAGATTCTGCAGGCCTCTACCCTCTTGCTCACGCCCCTTGTAACCTTGCTCAACAACTCGAACTAGACCAGGCGCGCAGAGCCGATGAACGATCTCACCTTCAGCCGTGCCCCGGAAGATGGTCCGCGCGACATCGAGGAGCCGCGTGCGGCCTCCGTGGACGGCACCTCCGGCGAGGATACGCGGCTTATCGTGCGCTACCTGCGCATCGCGCAGCGCTGGAAGTGGCTGATCCTCGGCGTCGCGGTTGCGGCGGTGATCGCCGGCCTCGTCGTGACCTACCTGACGACGCCGCTCTACACCGCCGAGGCAACCGTCGAAATCCAGCGCGAGAATGACCGTATCACGCGGGTCCGGGGCGTGGAGGCCGAGACGGGCTCGGTCGATCTGGAGTTTTACCAGACCCAATATGGCCTGCTGCAATCGCGCTCGTTGGCCGAACGGGTGGCGACCGACCTCCGCCTGTATGCCGATCCGAACTTTTTCGAGAGTTTCGGCGACGACGACACGGCCGCACGGGTGCGCGAGGCCCCGCTCGCCAATACCCTTGCGGTACGTCAGGACAGGACCCGCCGCGCCGGCGCGATATTGCTGCGGAATATAAATGTCGCGCCGATACGCCTGTCCCGGCTTGTCGCCGTGCGCTTTACGGGCCCGGACCCGCAACTCTCCGCCCGGGTGGTGAATAGCTGGACGCGCGCCTTCATAGAGACGACGCTGGAACGCCGCTACGAGGCCACCCGCTATGCACGCAACTTCCTCGAGGGGCAGCTTGTCCAGCTCCGCGGCCGGCTCGAGCAATCCGAGCGCCAATTGGTCGGCTATGCCGCGCGCGAGGCGATCATAAATATTCCGGTCGCGAGCGCACCCGGCCAGTCGCAGGAACGGTCGATCACCGCGGACAGCCTCGCGGCGCTGAACATCGCGCATTCGCAGGCGGTCGCGGACCGGGTCGAGGCGCAAAGCCGCATGCGCAGCTCGCGGTCGGGCGCGGTCAGCGAAGCGCTGACCAACACGGCGATCAGCGGGATGCGCCAGCGCCGCGCCGAGGCTGCGGCCGAATATGCCCGTTTGACGACCCAGTTCGAGCCCGGCTATCCGCCCGCCCAGGCGCTGGCCTCGCAGATCCGCACGCTCGACCAGAGCATCGCGCGCGAAGAGGCGCGGGTGCAGAACTCGCTCGGCGAGGCCTATAATGCCAGCGTCGACCGCGAGCGCATGCTCTCCGAGCGCGTCGAGGGCCTCAAGCAGAGCTTCATCGACCAGCGCCGGCGGAGCATCCAGTACAACATCTTCCAGCGCGACGTGGACACCAACCGGCAGCTCTATGACGGCCTGCTCCAGCGCTACAAGGAGGTCGGAATCGCCGGCGGCGTCGGCGTCAACAACGTCTCCATCGTCGATGCGGCCCAGGTGCCATCGCGGCCGTCCAGCCCGAGCCTGATCCGCAACATGCTCCTCGCGCTGCTGCTCGGCGGGGTGGTCGGCGTCGGCCTGGCCTTCGCCTTCGAGCAGGTCGACGAGACCATCTCCGACCCGACCGATGTGGAGCGCGCGCTGGGCCTGCCGCTGCTGGGGACCATTCCCAAGTCCAGCAGCAGCGATCCCATCGAAGAGCTGGGCGACCGCAAGTCGCCGCTCGTGGAGGCCTATCTTTCGACCCAGACGACGCTTGCCTTCACGACGAGCCACGGCATGCCAAAGTCGCTCGCGGTCACCAGTACGCGGCCTGCGGAGGGGAAGAGCTTCACCTCCTTTGCGCTGGCCCAGTCCTTGGCGCGGACGGGCCGGAGCGTCATACTGATCGATGCGGACATGCGCTCGCCCTCGCTGCATCACATGTTCGGCGTGAGCAACGAGCGCGGACTGAGCAACTATCTCGCCGGCAGCGATGATCTGGCGGCGTTGATCAAGACCGGCCTTGCCGAAAAGCTTGCCCTGCTCCCGGCCGGGCCGTCGCCGCCCAACGCGGCGGAACTGCTGGTCGGCGACCGGTTGCACAAGCTCGTCGCGGGGCTGTCCGAGCAGTTCGATCACGTCATTCTCGATGCGCCGCCGGTCGTGGGTCTCGCCGATACGCCGCTGATCGCGAGCCGTGTCGAAGGGGTGATCTTTATCGTGGAATCGCACAACACCCCCTCCAGCATGGCGCGCGTGGCGGTCGGTCGGCTCAGGAACGCACAAGCCTCCGTGCTCGGTGTCCTGCTCACGAAGTTCGAATCGAAGCGCGCCAATTACGGCTATGGCTATGATTATGGGTACGGCTATGGCCGCGGCGAGGATAAGACGAAGCCGGCCTGACGGCGCCGACCTCGGAGGATCGTCTCCGTTTCCGGCATTGGCCATGCAGGTGGCGTAGGGCGGTAGCGCGCATGAGCGGCATCCATTCCGCCGGCACCGGCCCTCGCGCGCCGGCGCCTACGATACGGGGATGAAAGTGGTAGAATTGAAGTCGATCCTGATTACCGGGGGCACGGGCTCTTTCGGAAAGCGCATGCTGCGCAAGCTGCTGGAGGAAACCGAGGCCGAGCGCGTCATCGTGTTCAGCCGGGACGAACTCAAGCAGTACGATCTCTCTCATGCGCCCTGGCTGCAGCCGCACATGGAAAGGGTAAGGTTCTTTCTTGGCGACGTGCGCGATCGGGATCGGCTGTGCCTTGCCTTCGAGAATATCGAGGTCGTCATCCACGCCGCGGCCCTGAAGCAGGTGCCGGCGTGCGAATATAATCCGTTCGAGGCGATCAAGACCAATGTGATGGGCGCGCAGAACGTTATTGACGCGGCGCGCGCCAATAACGTGAAACGGGTGGTGGCGCTGTCCACCGACAAGGCCGCCGCGCCGATCAACCTCTATGGCGCCACCAAATTGTGTTCCGACAAGCTGTTCATCGCCGCCAACAATTATCGCGGAGAGCACGGCACCACCTACAGCGTGGTGCGCTATGGCAACGTGATGGGGAGCCGCGGGAGCGTCATCCCCTTCTTCCTCGCCCGAAAAGACAGCGGCGTCCTGCCCGTCACCGATGCGCGCATGACCCGCTTTTCGATCACTCTCCAGCAGGGTGTCGATTTCGTGATGGATTGCCTGCAACGGATGTGGGGCGGTGAATTGTTCGTGCCCAAAATCCCCTCCTACCGCATTCTCGACGTCGCTACCGCGGTCGCGCCCGAGGCGAGCGTCGAGGTCGTCGGGATTCGCCCCGGGGAGAAGCTGCACGAGGAGATGATCACCGCCACCGACGCGCTGTCGACGGTGGAGTTCGACGATTATTATGTGATCCTGCCGTCCCTTCAGCTCTGGGATATCGACCGCTTCGTCGCCGAGAGTGGCAACGGCAACGGCACCGGCCGCATGGTCCCTGACGGCTTCGCCTATAATAGCGGCACGAACGATGTCTTCCTGACGCCCGGCCAGATCAAGGACCTGATCGGCACCGATGTCGAGATCTGATCCGCCCTTCCTTCCCTACGGCCGGCAGCACATCACCGACGAGGATGTCGCCGCCGTGGCGGAGGTGCTGCGGTCGGACTTTCTCACCCAGGGGCCGGCGGTGCCGCGGTTCGAGGCCGCTTTGCAGGCGCTGACCGGGGCCGCTCATGTCTCCGCCATGGCCAATGCCACCGCGGCCCTTCATTTGTCCTGCCTCGCCTGCGACGTGGGTCCGGGCGACGTGGTCTGGACCAGCCCGATCAGCTACGTCGCCTCCGCCAATTGCGCGCTCTATTGCGGCGCAGAGGCGGACTTCGTCGATATCGACCCGGTCACCTTCAACATGTCGGCGGATGCGCTCGAGGCAAAGCTCATTGCGGCGAAAGCGGCGGGACGCCTGCCCAAGGTGGTGATCCCGGTCCATTTCGCCGGCCAGCCCTGCGACATGGGACGGATCGGCGCGCTCGCCGGGCGCTACGGCTTCCGGGTGATCGAGGATGCGAGCCATGCGGTCGGCGCCACGCTCGGCAACACCCCGATCGGCGCCTGCGCCGATTCCGACATCGCCGTGTTCAGCTTCCACCCGGTGAAGATCGTAACGACGGGCGAGGGCGGGGCCGCCTTGACGCAGGACCCGGTCCTCGCCGAGCGGCTGGAGCTGCTGCGCAGCCATGGCGTGACCCGGAGCGAAGCGCTGATGAGCGGCCCGTCGGAGGGCGGCTGGTATTACGAGCAGGTGGCGCTCGGCTTCAACTATCGGTTGACCGACATCCAGGCGGCGCTCGGCACCAGCCAGCTCACGCGGCTCGACGCCTATCTGCGCCGGCGCCATGAGCTCGGCGCGCTCTACGATGCGCGGCTGGAGGGGCTGCCGCTGACCGTGCCGGCCCGGCTGCCGGGACGCCGCAGCGCCTTCCATCTCTATGTCGTCCAGCTCGACGATCCGCTGCGGCGGCGGCCGGTCTACGACGCTCTGCGCGGCGCCAACATCGGCGCGAACGTCCACTACATCCCGATCCACCTGCAGCCCTTTTACCGCGCGCGGGGGTTCGCGCCGGGCGATTTTCCCAACGCCGAGGCCTATTATGCGCGGGCGATCACGCTGCCGCTGCACCCGCAGATGACGGAGGCAGACGTGAACCGCGTCGCGGCATGCCTCGCCGAGGCGCTGGCATGAGGCTGGCGCTCGGGACGGTCCAGTTCGGCACCGACTATGGCGCATTCAATCTCGCGGGCCGGCCCGGCGAAGATGCGGTCGCCGAATGCCTCGACTGCGCCGAAGCGGCCGGCATCGATACGCTCGATACGGCGCGCGCCTACGGTGCGAGCGAAGAGGTGCTCGGCCGTCTCGGGGCGCCGCGCCGCTTCCGCATCGTCACCAAGGTGGCAAGCCTGCGCGGGGCCGGCGCCGACGGGGTCGCCCGCTCGCTCGAGGCCAGCCTCGCGGCGTTGCGCGCCGACCGGGTCCACGCCCTGATGCTGCACGACGCGGCCGATCTGGCGGGGCCGGACGGCGACCGGGCCTGGCAGGCGCTGGACCGGCTCCGCGCCGAGCGGCTGATCGAGAAAGCGGGCGTTTCCGTCTATACGCCGGAGGAGGCGACGGCACTGGCCGCGCGCTACCCGATCGACATCGTCCAGGCTCCGTACAGCGTCTTCGACCAGCGGATGCGAACCAGCGGAGCCTTCGCCGCGCTGGCGCAAAGACGGGTCGAGATTCACGTCCGTTCCATCTTCCTTCAGGGATTCGCGCTGGCGGACCCGGCGTCGCTCCCTGCGGGACTCGCGTCCCACCGCGGCCTGCTCGAGCGCTTCCGCGCGAGCGCGGCGGAGCGGGGGGTGACGCCGTTGCGGCTCGCGCTCGCGGCGGCGCTCGGCGAGCCGGCAATAGCAAGGGCCGTGATCGGCGTGGATGGCCCCGCCCAGCTCCAGGAAGCCGTCGCGGCGGCCCGGGCGGAACCGCTGGATATCGATCCCAGCGGCTTTGCCAGCACCGATCTCGGACTGATCAATCCGGCCAACTGGCGGCGAGCGGCATGACCGCCGGCCCGCCTTCCCGGCCTCGGACGGTCGCGATCATCCAGGCGCGGATGAGTTCGTCGCGGCTGCCCGGCAAGGTGCTGATGCCGATCGCCGGCCGGCCCGCGATCCTGTTCATGTGGGAACGAGTCCGCCGCGCCCGCAATATCGACGCGATCTGCGTCGCCACCAGTGTCGACCGGAGCGACGATGCGCTCGCCGGCTGCGTCGAACAGGCCGGGATCGCCGTCTGCCGGGGAAGCCTGGACGATGTGCTCGACCGCTTCGTCTCCGCAGCTCGCGCGCACGAGGCGGAGACGGTGATCCGCCTGACGGGAGATTGTCCGCTGATCGACGCCGACGTGATCGACCGGGTGGTCGGGCTGGTTCACGCGGGCTTCGACTATGCCTCCAACATCGATCCGCCGACCTACCCCGACGGTCTCGACGTGGAAGCCATGTCCATCGCCGCGCTGGAAAGCGCCGGCGCGGAAGCCCGCCTCGGCTCCGAGCGCGAGCATGTCACGCCCTTCATCCGCAACCGGCCGGAGCGGTTTCGCGCGGGCAAGGTGGCGTCGTCGGTGGATCTGTCGGCGATGCGCTGGACGGTCGATTATCCGGACGACTTCGTGCAGGTCCGCGCGCTGACCGACGGCGTCGGCGGCGATCCGGTGGAGGCGGACCGGTTCGATTTCCTGCGGGTTCACGAGGCGCTGGGCCGTTCGGCCAACGCGTCCCATGCGCGCAACGAGGGTCTCGCCGCTTCCCTTGCGCGGGACGCCCTGCAGCCGCCGCCTGCCCGCTGAGCGCTCATGGCCCGCCTGCTGTTCATCGAGAATCGCGAGAAGACGTTTTTCTGGGCGGAGATTGCGCGCCGCCTCCAGAAAGAGGGACACGAGATCGTCTGGCTCGTGCAGAATCCGGTCTTCGGCCGCGCGCTTCCGGGCCGGCGCCACCTGATCCCCTTTCCGCGCGCCCACGATCTCGAACATGGCCTGGACCTTGCCGCCTTCCCGGCGCTCGCGACCGACCGCGGACGGGAGCATTTCGCCGCGGGGCAGGCGCATTACGCCTATTATGCGGACCGGATCGAAGCGATCATCGATCGGGAGGCGCCGGATGTCACGATCGGCGAGCCGACGCTGTTCCATGAATTGCTCGCCCTTGATCTGTGCGAGCGCAAAGGGATTCCCTTCGCCCATCCGGTCGGCGAGCGCTATCCGGATGGCCGCTTCGCCATCTTTGCCGGCGCATCGCAGAGGCCGATCGTCGAAAGCGGCGACTCCATGGACGATGCCTTGGCGCTCGACCTCGCGACGCGCATTGCGGACGGGCGTAAGATGCCGACCTATATCGTGCGCGGCGGCCGCCTGGCGAGATCGCGCAGCTGGCTGCGCTGGGCCGCGACTCGCGGCAGGGTGATCACCGGCCGCTGGCAAGGCGAGCGCTACAACACGCCCTCGCCAATTCGGAAGCTTGCGTTGAACCGGTCCGCCAGGGCCAATCTCAGGCGCTGGACGGCGGCCGCCTCCATGCCGCCTTCGCCGGATCGCACGATCCTCTATCCGCTGCAGATGCAGCCCGAAAACACGATCGATGTCTGGGGCAGGCCGGACTGGGACCAGGCGGCGATCGTCCGGCGCATCCTCGCAGCCACGCCGCCGAACGTCATGGTCTCGCTCAAGGCGAATCCCAAGCCCTATTACGAGCTGTCGGATGTCTTGCTCGATGCTTGCCTGGAGCAGCCGCGCGTGCACCTTCTGCCCGTGGAGATGAGCATGGTGGAGGCGTTGAGCCGCGCGACGGGGGCCATCACCATCACCGGCACCGTGGGCTATGAAGCGGTGTGCGGGCGAGGCCGCTGCCTTTCGATCGCCCATCCGATCCTCGAGGAGGACTTTCCGAACTTCGCGGCACCCTCGGTCGAGGCGGCGGCAGTGCGCCTGCTTGCCGATCCGGATGCGGGCAAGGGATCGCCCGCGGAAGGCGCGCGGTTGCTGCAACGCCTCACCGCTCGCTCTTTCGAAGGCATCGTCGCCGATCCGGTTTCGTTGCCGGACTGCATGGCGCCGGCCAATCTCGATCGGGTCGCCCGCGGGATAAGCTCGACCATTCAGTATATTGGCCAGCGATGCCAGGTCTGAGCACGCCGCCAGCGCCGGGATCGCTACCTTTCGCTTATGGTCGAAACCCGATAGAGGGACCGCGAACGGGCCCCGCGCTGTCAGCCGGGGCATCACGGCCAGGAGCTAAACAATGAAACGGTGCGTACCCTGCGGCCTGCCCGAAACGCACGAGACGATCGCGTTTGACGGTGAGGGTGTCTGCAACATCTGTCGCGGACAGGAATTCCGCAACGACCAGATCGACTGGGATGCTCAGAAGCAGTCGCTCGACGCGATCATCTCCGAGCATCGCGGCAAGCATGACTATGACTGCATCGTGCCCTTTTCGGGCGGCAAGGACAGTACTTGGACGCTGTATTATCTGGTCAAGGAATTTGGCCTGAAGCCGCTCGTCGTCCGCTTCGATCACGGCTTCATGCGGCCGAACCTGGAGGAAAATGCCCTTAAGACGACCCGCGAGCTTGGTGTCGACATCCTTTCCTTCCGCCCCAACTGGAAGGTCGTCCAGCGGCTGATGCTGCAGAGCTTCCTGGAGAAAGGCGACTTCTGCTGGCACTGCCACACCGGGATATTCAGCTATCCGATGTGGATCGCCCTCGAAAAGAAGATCCCGCTGATCATCTGGGGCGAACCCTCCGCCGAGTATACCGCCTATTTCAGCTATGATCAGGCCGAGGAGGTCGATGAGAAGCGGTTCAACCGCTACATCAATCTGGGCATCAGCGCAGACGACATGTTCGTCCGCCTGGGCGGTGCCGTCGATCCGCGGGATCTGAAGCCCTACAGCTACCCCCCGCTCAGGGATTTGCGGGCGCTCAACTATCGGTCGATCTGCCTCGGTTCCTATGTGAAATGGAATGCGAAGGAGCAATCGGAGATCATCGCCAGGGAACTTGGCTGGCAGGGCGACGAGGTCGAAAACGTGCCGCCGCAATATCGCTACGAGAAGATCGAATGCTACATGCAGGGCGTTCGCGACTATATCAAGTATATCAAGCGCGGCTATTCGCGGCCCTCGCACCTGGTAGCACTGGACATACGCGCCGGCCGGATGACGCGCAACGAGGGCCAGCACCTGATCGAGGAATATGAAGGCAAGCGGCCGCCCAGCCTGGATATCTTCCTCGACTTCGTCGGCATGACCGAGGAGGAATTCCTGGAGGTGGCGATGAGCCATCAGGTATCGCCTTTCGTCTTCGAACCCGGCAAGACCCAGCCCGGCGCGAAGACCGCGGATTTCGATCAGTGGAGCCGGCAGGGGGCGATGTCGCGGGAAGCGGCGCAGGCGGTGCTGAGCCGCTGGCGCGAACAGCAGATGCAGATGGACGCGAAGACCGATTGATGACCTTTTCGGATCGGCTCGTCGGGATCGTCGACTATCGGGCGGGCAACATACACTCGATCGAAAACGCCTTCGAGACTCTCGGCGCGCGGGTGACGTTCGTGCGCCAGGAGGCGGACATTGCGTCGGTCACCCATCTCGTCCTGCCCGGCGTCGGCGCTTTCGGCCATTGTGCGGAAAAGCTGCAGGCGACCGGATTGGTGGCCCCGCTGCACCGGGCCGTGTTCGACGAACGCCGGCCGCTCCTGGGCATTTGCGTGGGGATGCAGCTCCTCGCCGATCATGGCGAGGAGGCCGGCGGCCATGACGGGCTCGGCTGGCTGGGCGGCACGGTGCGCGCGATGACGGCACCGACGCCGGCGATCCGCATTCCCCACGTCGGCTGGAACGACGTCCGCTTCGAGGAGGATTTCGGCGGCTTCAGCGTGGGCGACGCACCCGATTTCTATTTCGATCACAGCTTCGCCTATCGCGAGCCGCGCGACGGGCGGGTCATCGGCAGCTGCGACCATGGCGGCCGTTTCGCGGCCATCGTCGGCGCGGGCAACGTCGTCGCGGTGCAATTCCATCCCGAGAAGAGCCAGTCCTCCGGCATGCGGTTCCTGACCGGCTTCCTGGCGATGTAGCGCCGATGCTGAAGAAACGGATCATCCCCAAGCTTCTGATCAAGCACCGTGCGCTTGGCGCGGTGACGCGGCCCGTGCTGGTGACAACGCGCGGCTATCGTGACATACGCGAAGTGGGTGACCCGGTGTCGCAGGCGAAGATCTACGAGGCCCATCTGGCTGACGAGTTGATCGTCCTCAATATCGACGGCACCGGCCTCGCCGGCGACGAGACGATGCTGGGCCTTATCGAACGACTCGCCACTGAGACGTTCATGCCGCTCGCGGTGGGCGGCGGCGTGCGCAGCTGCGACGATTTCGGGATGCTGCTTGCGCGGGGCGCCGACAAGATCACGATCAACCGCGCGGCGGTGGAAAATCCGGCGCTGATCGCCGAGGCCGCGAAGCGCTACGGAGCGCAGTGCGTCGTCGTCTCGATCGACTATCGAACGATCGACGGGCGGCCGGAAGTGTTCGTCGGCCACGCCGCCGAGCCGACAGGCCTCGACGTCCTGGACTTTGCCCGCCGCGTCCACGATCTCGGCGCCGGGGAGATCGTGCTGACCAGTGCCGATCGCGATGGCGGTGGCGCCGGCATCGACCTTGTGGTGCTGCGGGCCGTGGCGGACGCCGTCCCGATTCCGGTGATCGCCTCGGGCGGCTGCGGCCTCGCTTCCCACTTCACCGACGCGTTCCTGGAGGGACGGGCCGAGGGCGTCGCCGCCGGAACCTTCTTCTGCTTTCGCGACCAGAATCCGATGCAGGCCCGCGCCCACATCCGCAATGCGGGTATCCCGATCCGGATGGAGGTCTGATGCGGCTCGCGCCTACCCCGCGCTGGACGGATGCAGTGACCTCGCTGTTTCTGCTCACGCCCGACCGCGTCAGCGACGCCTATCTCGGCTGGCTCGCCGATCCGGAGGTCAACCGGTACCTGGAGGTGCGCTTTTCGCCGCAGGGGCGGGCCGAGGCGGAGGCGTTCGTCGCGGCGATGCTGGACAGCGAGCGCGATCTCCTGTTCGGCATCCACTCGATCGCTCTCGGCCGCCATGTCGGCAATATCAAGCTCGGGCCGATCGACCGCAATCATGGCCTCGGCGAGATCGGTATCATGGTCGGGGATCGGAGCGCCTGGGGGCAGGGCATCGCCCCCAGCGCTATCCGGCGCGTGACGGCGATCGCCAAAAGCGAGCTTGGCCTTCGCCGCCTCAGCGCCGGCTGCTATGCATCCAATGTCGGCAGCCGCAAGGCGTTCGAAAAGGCCGGTTTCGCCGTCGAGGCAATGCGCCCGCAACATTATCTGCTCGACGGCAAGGCCGAAGATGCGCTTCTGCTCGGCAAGATCATCCAGGAAAGCGAGGCCGCCTGAACATGCGCAGCTTTGAGGAATCCGGTCGTTTGCTCGCGCGAGCCGAGCAGGTGATTCCGCTCGGGAGCCAGACCTTCAGCAAGAGCCGGACCCAGTATCCCCTCGGCGTTTCGCCGCTTTTCCTCGAGCGCGGCGACGGCGCCCGGGTGTGGGATGTGGACGGCAACTGCTATGTGGATTTCGTCAGCTCGCTCCTTTCGGTGACCTTGGGCTATCGCGATCCGGACGTCGACGAAGCCGTGCGCCGGCAACTTGACAGCGGGGTTATCCTGTCGCTGCCGCACCGGCTCGAAATGGAGGTGGCCGAGCGCATCGTCGCACTGGTGCCGTGCGCGGAGATGGTGCGCTTCGGCAAGAACGGATCGGACGCGACATCCGGCGCGATCCGGATCGCACGGGCCTTTACCGGGCGGGATCATGTCGCGGTCTGCGGCTATCATGGCTGGCAGGACTGGTATATCGGCTCGACGGCGCGCCATCGCGGTGTCCCGGATGCGACGCGCGCCCTGACCCACAATTTCCAGTTCAACGACCTCGCCTCGCTTGAACGTTTGTGCCAGGCGATGCCCGATCAGTTCGCGGCGATCATCCTCGAACCGATGAATCTGTCATGGCCGGAGCCGGGCTTCCTGGAGGGCGTGCGCGAACTCGCCACGCGCCACGGCGCCGTTTTGGTGTTCGACGAAACGATTACCGGCTTCCGCTTCGCCATGGGTGGCGCGCAGGAGCTTTTCGGTGTCATCCCGGACCTCGCCACCTTCGGCAAGGGCCTGGCCAATGGCTATCCGATTTCGGCGGTCGCCGGCCGGCGGGACATCATGCTGATGATGGAGGAGGTCTTTTTCTCCTTCACCTTCGGTGGCGAGATGCTGTCCCTGGCCGCGGCCAGGGCGGTGCTGGACAAATTGCAGCGCGAGCCTGTGCTGGAGACGATCGGGGCGCGCGGCGAACGGCTCAAGCAAAAGCTGGCGGCCCTGATCCAGGGGCACCAGCTTTCCCATCTGTTCGCGGTGCAGGGCCATCCGAGCTGGTCGTTCCTGACTATGACGGACGCCCCGGGCGCGACGATGTACGAGATGAAAACGCTGCTGATGCAGGAACTGCACGAGCGGGGCTTCCTCTCGGTCGGATCCCACAATCTGAACTATGCGCACAGCGACGCGGATATCGACGGGCTGATCGGGGCCTATGACGAAGTCCTGCCGATGATCGGCGCGGCGGCGGGGGCCGGCGACATCGGCCGGCTGCTGCGGTGCGAGCCGCTCGTCCCACTGTTCCGGGTCAGATGATCCGAGCACGCTTTGCGATACGGGTGGACGCCTCCGCCGAGATGGGGACCGGCCATGTGCGTCGATGCCTGACCCTCGCCACCAGCCTGCGGGAGCTTGGTGCGGACTGCGTCTTCGTCACCCGCGATCTTGGCGTGGATGTGGACTCGCTGGTCCGCGCGGCCGGCCTCCAAACCGTGAAACTTCAGGCGCCGCGCGGAGGCTTCGCACCGGGGGCGGACGATCCTGCCCACGCCTCCTGGGCGCATATCGGCTGGCGCCAGGACGCCGACGAGACGGTTGCGGCACTGGCCGCCGATCCGCCGGCCGTGCTCCTCGTGGATCAATATGCATTCGATGCGCGATGGCATGATCGGGTGCGCGCCGGGCTGGGCTCCCGGCTGAGCGCGATCGACGATCTTGGCGACCGGCCGCTTGCCGTCGACCTCATCGTCGATCCGACCTTGGACGCGGATCACCGCGCCAAGCATCGGCTCTCAGAGCCTTTCGCTCCGATCATCCTCGGCGGCCCCGACTACGCTATTCTGGGGTCTGCCTATCGTCATCGAGGGCCATTCCCGGTACGCCGGAACGTGGAGAGTGTCGGCATCTTCATGGGTGGATCCGACGTCGACAACGCTTCGAGCCTCGCCTGGCAGGCGGTGCGGACGGTGCTCGGCCCCGCCGCGCCCATCGAGATCGCGACGACACGTGTCAATCCGCGCCTCGCCGAGCTGCTCAAGCTCAAGGACCGGGACCCCAACGCCAAATTGCTGATCGACGCGCCAGATCTGGCCAGCTTTTTCGCACGGCACGACCTTCAGATAGGCGCGGGCGGAGGCGCCACCTGGGAGCGCTGCTACATCGGCGTGCCGACTGTGCTCGTCGCTTTCGCAGACAATCACCTGTTTGTGGCGCAGCCGCTTCATCGCGCGGGCATCGTGCTTTTCTGCGAAGAGGGCGGAAGGGACGCGGCCGCGCTCGCGAAAGACCTGGCGTCCCTGGCGGCCGATCAGCCGCGGCGGGCCGCCATGTCCGAGCAGGCGAGGGCGCTGGTGGACGGAGGTGGCATCGCGCGGATACGGGTGGCCTTACATGACCTATATGCACATTGAGATTCTCTGCACGGATCCGGCCCACCCTGTCGTCGCACATCTTGAGCGGTGGCTGACCTCGCTGCCTGAAGGCACGAGCGCCCGGCTCGTCACACGGGCCGCTGAGCTGGGGGAAGGCGAATTCCTTTTCCTCATTGCGTGCCAGGAGATCGTAGAATGCGCGGTGCGTGAGCGCTTCCGGCATGCTCTGGTCATCCACGAATCGGATCTGCCGAAGGGCCGCGGCTGGTCTCCGCTTATCTGGCAGATACTTGCGGGCACGAACCGGATCCCCGTCACGCTGCTCGAAGCCGCGAACAAGGTCGATTCCGGAAGGATCTGGCACCAGCTCACCGTTGACCTGGAAGGCACCGAACTCGCGCGCGAGATCCACGACCGCGTTTCAAAGGCGAAGCTCGCCCTGATGGAATGGGCGGTCCAGAACCGAGACACGGTTGCGCCCCGCGAGCAGATCGGCGAAGCGACCTACTATCCAAGGCGGACGCCGGCAGACAGCGAGATCGATCCGCAGTCCACCTTCGCCGAGGCATTCGATCTGCTCCGCGTCGCCGATGAGGATCGCTACCCGGCGTTTCTCCGCTTCCGCGGGAAGCGTTTCCGAATTCGGATCGACGAAATTTAAGGTGGCACCTGTAGCGCAATCCCCTTATTCCGCAGCGTTCTCCTGTATGTACAGACGACAGGTCTCCCCGAGGAGTTGTTTGAGGTGACTAACACGGTCCTCGTTGTTGTGGCCCATCCTGACGACGAGGTGCTTGGCTGCGGCGGCGCGATCGCGCGCCATGCGGACGCTGGAGACGGCGTTCACGTCGCCATCCTGGCGGAGGGCTTGACCTCGCGGGGTGCCCGACGCGTTCGTGGCGCTTATCAGTCGGAACTCAATGAGCTGCAGACGGCGGCGCAGGCCGCAGGGGCAATATTGGGAGCCGCTTCGGTCGAGTGCTTCGGCCTGCCGGACAATCGCCTGGATTCGATGGACCTGTTGGACATCGTCAAGACCGTCGAAGACTTGATCGAGCGCCACCAGCCGTCGATTGTCTACACGCATCATATCGGGGACGTGAATGTGGACCATCAATTGATCCACCGCGCGGTCTACACCGCGGCACGCCCGACACCGGGCCACTGCGTGGAGCGCCTCATGGCCTTCGAAACGGTTTCGAGCACCGAGTGGTCTCCGCCCGGCTCCGCCTCTCCGTTCCTTCCGAATTGGTTCGTCGACATCGGGACGACGCTGGAGAGAAAGCTGGCCGCGCTTGCTGCCTATGAAACCGAAATTCGGGCGTGGCCGCATCCGCGGTCCAGCCGCGCTGTCGAGGCTCTTGCGCGCTGGCGCGGCGCGTCGGTAGGCGCTAGTGCGGCAGAGGCCTTCATGCTGCTGCGCCACGTCGAGCGGACGGCGCAATTCAGCTCTGGGCTATAGTCAGCAAGAATTCTGAGTGGAGTGACAAGAATGGTATCCCTTCCCCCGGCCCTGGTGGAACGCGAGGTAAAGACCGACTTTCTGGAGAAGCGTCTCGAAATCAACAAATCCCATGCATCGGCGGATTTCGACAGCTGGTTGATGGAGCGCCTGGCGGTCCAGCCTGGCGAGGACGTGCTTGACGTCGGCTGCGGCACGGGCGCCCAGACGGTACCCTTTTCCAGGTCGGTGCTGCCGAACGGATCGGTTTCCGCGCTCGATATTTCACCGGACTCCGTGGCGCTGGTCAGGCAGCGCGTCGATCCGGACGCGCGGGTCGAGGCCCATGCCGCCGACATGGCCGAGCTCGGCGAATTGATCGCCAATCGCTTCACCGTGAAGCGCTACGATCTCGCCCAGTCCTGCTACGCCCTCTATTATTCCCCCGCGCGTCTCAATGTGCTCGATACGATGCGAAAGGCGCTCAAGCCCGGTGGGCGATGCGCAGTTTTCACGCCGAACGAGCCTCACGGGCTCGTCGAACTTGCAGGCAGATTTACCAAGATTCCGGAAATGGTGTACGACAGCCTTACCTTTGGCCCGCGGGTCCTGAAGCCCTACTTTGACGAGAATTTCACGTCCGTCGAGGTGCATCACTTTCACAATGTCATCTCCATCCCCACTTCGGACATGGTTATCGAATTCTATCGTCAGACGACCTATCACGATGCTGCGGCGGAAGCGCCGATGCGCGAAGTGGTTGACGCGGCCATCGAAGAATCCGGGTCATTCCAGTATGAGAAGAACGGCTATCTGATCATTGGGCGACCGTGACAGCGGCTGGCGCGCGCGACCGCCCGGGCCCAAATCAATGCGTGGAGTGGCAGGATGAATATCGGAGGCCGAGCGATCGGGAAGGGGGAGCGCCCCTATCTCATCGCAGAAATGTCGGGAAATCATAATCAGTCACTCGATCGAGCGCTTGAAATCGTCGACGCCGCGGCAGAGTCCGGCGCCGATGCGGTGAAGCTACAGACATATACCGCCGACACGATTACGCTCAACTTGAACAAACCCGGGTTCGTGATCGACGATCCGCAGAGTCTCTGGCACGGGCGGCAGCTCTGGGACCTCTATAACGAGGCCCATACGCCATGGGACTGGCACGGTCCCCTCATGGAGCGCGCCGCGGGGCATGGCATGCACTGCTTCTCGTCACCGTTTGACGCGACGGCAGTGGACTTCCTCGAGACGCTCAACGTGCCAGCCTACAAGATCGCGTCGTTCGAGAATATCGACCTTCCGCTCATCGAAAAGGTCGCTTCGACCGGGAAGCCCATGATCATCTCGAATGGGATGGCCACCGTCGCGGAGATCGGCGAGGCGGTCGCGACGGCCAGGAGCAATGGCGCATCGGACGTGGTGCTTTTGAAGTGCACGAGCACCTATCCCGCCACGCCCGAGAACAGCAATCTCGCCACCATCCCCAATCTCGCCGAGACGTTCGGCTGTACGGTCGGCCTGTCGGATCATACGATGGGCTGCGGGGTCGCGGTGGCCTCCATTGCGTTCGGCGCGAGCGTCATCGAGAAGCATTTCACGCTGCGCCGCGCGGATGGTGGCGTGGACAGCGCCTTTTCGATGGAGCCGGACGAGTTCCGGATGATGCGAGAAGAGGTCGACCGGGCGTGGCAGGCGGTCGGCAAGGTTACCTATGGCGTCACCAGTGCCGAAGAAGGATCGCGCGTCTTCCGCCGCTCGCTTTACATCGCCAAGGATTTGCAGCCCGGCGACGTCCTGGACCACGAGAATCTTCGCTCGGTACGCCCCGGCTTCGGCCTGCCGCCGAAATTCCTGAACACTTTCCTGGGGAAGCGGGTCGCCCGCGCGGTTACGGCGGGGACGCCCGTGGACTGGACGATCTTCCAGCCCGCTGGGAACTGAGCCCTTGTATAATCCCGCCCGCATCGCCCTGGCCGGCATCGGCGTGTGGCTCTTCTTCTGGTTGATCACGCCGGTCTATGCGACCGCCACGCTGGCGCCGACGGCGATATTCTACGTCGCCTGCTGCTATATCGGTTTCTTCCTCGGATGCGGCGCCTATACGTTGACGAGCGGCGTGCCGGACGCGGCTGTACCGGTCAGCGACTGGCGCGCGCCCCAGTTAAGCCGGCTGTTCTGGATCTCCCTCGCCATCGGCCTCGCGGGCATGGGGCTGCGCCTCTACGATCGCGTTGTCCTTCGCGGCGCCGATTATGCGACCAATGCGGTGGATTTCAGGGAATCGCTCACCCAGACAACGGCGGGACCGGTTTCGGCCGTCGCGGCGGTGCTGTTTCCGTTCTGCTTCATCCCCCTGATCACGCTGCTGGCGGCGCGCTTCCGGCCTCGCCAGATCCCGCTCTATATCATCGCGGGCATCGCCTTCGTCCTGCCGACGATCGAAAGCTTTGCGCAATTGTCCCGCTCGGTGCTGCTGACCACGGCCGTGCTCGGCTTCGGCGCGATCACCTGCACCAAATTCCGCGGCAATCCGGCCAACGGCAAGCTGGTGGCCGCTTCGGTGGCGGTCGCCATAGTGATGTCCATGGTCTCGACGGACATCTTCAGCAACCGGCTCGACCTTGAGGAGCGCCGCCTTTCGGAGAGCGTCATCACCTCCGTCTACGCCGACCATCTGCAGCCGACCGAGGAGGCGTGGCGTGGCCTGGTCTCCGGATCGGCGCTTCAGAGCCGCTATTATTCGGTCATCCTCCCCAACGGCATGTACTATATTTCCGGCGCCTATGAATTCAGCACCCTGTGGACGCGGCCGGACAGGCAGTCATTTTCTTATGGGGCCTATAATGCGATCGCGGTCGTCCGACTCCTGCAGATCGTCTTCTCGCCCGATTCAGAACCGCTCAACGAGGCGGAGCTCGTCTACAGGCCGGGCGCATTCCAGACCTTCTTCGGCAACGCCTGGGTGGACTTCGGTTATTTCGGCCCGCTTTTCCTGTTCGTCATGGGCTATTTCGCCAATGTCCTCGGCAGGGGCGCCCGCTCCGGCAAGCTGAATCTGCTCCCCCTCTATCTCTATATGACGGTGATCATTTTCTTCATGCCGGTCGCCAGCTTCATCAACGGCGGCCTCGGCAACTATGTCATCGCCTCGTTCACGCTCGTTGCCATCTTCGGGCCACGGGGCAATGCGCAGCCCGCCCGCCTCGCGCCGGCAAGGGGGCGGTTTCATGCGGCCCCGCAAGGTTCTCCGGACGGCGCCGCTGCGTTGCGGAAGCCAGCTGGCGATGCCGGGCCCTCGGAAGCGCCTGCCCGGCCGCGCATTTGACGTTGCGCCACAGGCGCGCATTTCTTAGGAGGCAGGCGCTTTGCCGGGGATACTATGTTGAAGAGTCTCGCTCGGGTCGCCTTCGGGAGCTGGCCCATGAGGTCGCTCACGCGCCTGTTCATGACGATCGGGAGGCTGCTCGCTCGCCTTGCAAGCTATTGCCGGGCCCGCGCCCTCTTTCCGAACAATCCCGACGTGATCTGCCACTGGACGACCGAAGTAAAATGTCCCGAGAACATCACGCTCGGACGCCGCGTCGTGATCGGCAGTCACTGCACGATCGGCGCGGGGGCTCCCGTCTTCCTCGGCGACGACGTCCTGCTCTCCAAGGGGGTGTTCGTCGACACCGGCACCGCGGACATCAGCACCCCCGTGCCCTACAGGCGCTTTTCGAAGCCGATCTCAATCGGCGCCGGCGTCTGGCTCGGCGCCTATTCCCGCGTCATGGCAGGCGTCACGATCGGGGAGAATTCGATCATCGCCTCGGGCGTAACGGTGAGGAAGAACGTGCCCAAGGATTCCTTCGTCATGGACGAGAAGCCGCGCGTTCAATCGTTCACCCAGGCCTGACGCCGTGATCGAGACGGCAGTTCATCATCCGTTCGAGGCCCTCGAGCTCGGCCAGCGCGCCGATCTCGAATGGCAGGTCTCGCGCGACGACATCGATCGCTTCGCGGCGCTCAGCGGCGACCGCAACCCGCTGCACGTCGATGCAGACTTCGCCCGAGCGCGCGGCTTTCCGGACGTGGTCGCGCACGGCTATCTGCTGGGATCCAAGGTCTCGGCCCTCGTGGGGATGCTGCTTCCGGGCCGCGACTGCCTGATCCTGGAGACCACGATGGCCTATCCGAAGCCAATCCATCCCGGCGATGTCGTGCGCGTCGCCGGCGAAGTGGACATGCTCTCGCCCGAGCACCGGATCCTGCGGGTCAGGATCCGCGCCCATCGCACCGGATCCGGCCCGGACATCCTGGTCGGGAGAGGAAATGTCCTATGCCGAAACCAATAGTCGTTCTCGGCGCGAATGGCGGCATCGGCCGGGCCATCGCCCTCCGGCTCGCAGGCGAGGGCCGGCCGCTCATCCTGGGCGGACGGGATGCGGACCGGCTGGCCGAGGTCAGCGGTCGGACGGGCTGTGGGGATCTCCTGGTGTGCGACTGTACCGATGAAGGCTCGGTCAAACGGGCCTTCGAAGCCGTGGCCGGCGAACATGGCGCGCTGGCGGGCCTGGTTTTCTCAGTGGCGCGGCCCTTCAAGTACCGCCTCGCCCACCGCACGCCATGGGAGGTGTTCGCCGAGCAGATCGACTCCCAGCTCAAGGCGCTCCACTCGGTGGCGGCCGCGGCCTTCCCATTGCTTTCGGCGCACGAAGGAACGGCGCGCCTGGTGGTGATCGGTTCCGAGCTGACGCTGGGCGCGCCGCCGCTGAAGACGGCGCCCTATGCAGCGGCGAAATCGGCAATGAGCGCCTATGCGCAGGTGATCGCGCAGGAGTGGCTGAAGCATGGCATCCGCGTCCATATCCTCGCGCCTGGCCTGGTCCGGACCGAATTGGTGGCCGACATGCCGGACGCCTTCCTGGATCAGATTGCCGAGGCCATGCCTGAAAAGCGACTCACCGCCGCAGAGGACGTGGCGGCGATGGTCGCCTTCTGCATGACCGATGCCGCGGATCTGCTTTACGGAACACCGATCCGCGTCAGCCGGGCCGGGCGCCGATGATCGAACTGGACGCCGCGATCCAGACCCGGCTGAACGCGCTCCCGTCGGGAAATGTGGATCCGGACGAGCTGCAGGCGATCGGCCGGCGCGTCCGCAAGGCGCTGAAGGCGGCCGGGGCGCGGGTGAAGCCGCTGCGGATCGGCGTGGTTTCATCCTTCCTGACGGACATGCTGGCCGATGCCCTTGTCGCTTCGCTGGCCAGGCGTGGAATCCTGGCCGAGATCGACGCGGCGCCTTACGGGGCCCTGCCGGGCCATCTGCTCGCGGAGGACGCTCCCTTTGCAGGCTGCGATCTCGTCGCCATCCTGCCCACGCATCGCGACCTGCTGCGCAAGCCGCCGCTCGGGGCGGGTCCCGAAGACGCCCGGCAGGCGGCCGCGGCCGAATCGAACTTCTGGGCGTCGCTCTGGACGAAACTGAGCTGCCCCGTCGTTCAGCTCAGCTTCGACACGCCAGCGGCGCGCGTCCTCTCGGAAGGGGATGGCTTCCTTCCGGGCGGCGCGCTTCGGCACGCGCGCGATACCAACAGCCTGCTGTTCGAGGCAGCGCCCGCCAATGTCGCGCTGATCGACGCCGAGGCTCTCGCCGCGTGGATCGGCCCGGCGTGGCACGACGCCCGGACCTATGCGCTGTGCAAGCAGCCCTTTGCCAATGCCGCAGTCGGTGAGCTTGCCGAGGCGCTCGCGTCGGCGGCAGCCAGCCTGCTCGGAAAGGCGCGCAAGGCCCTGGTCCTCGATCTCGACAACACATTGTGGGGAGGCGTCATCGGCGACGTGGGACTGGAAGGCATCGCGCTCGGCATGGAAATGGCCGAAGGCGAGGCGTTCGTCGCCTTCCAGACCTATGTCCGGTCGCTGGCGGCGCGCGGCATCATCCTGGCCGTCTGTTCCAAGAACAAGCACGAGATCGCGCTCGACGCTTTTCGCAACCATAGCGGCATGGTCCTGAAAGAAGAGGATATCGCCTGTTTCGCGATCAATTTCGAGGACAAGGCGACCAATCTTCGCCGAATCGCCGAGACGCTGAATATCGGTCTCGACAGCCTCGTCTTCGTTGACGACAATCCGGTGGAGCGCGGCTGGGTCAAGCAGCAGCTGCCCGAAATTCTCGTCATCGATCTCCCGCCGGAACCGGCTGGCTATGCGCGCGCGATCGAGGCCGCGCGCCCCTTTCCGCTGCAGCGGCTGACCGCCGAAGATCTTCGGCGGGGGCAAAGCTATCGGGCGCTCGCTGCACAGAGCGAACTCGCGTCATCCGCTTCGGATCTCGACCAGTTTCTCGCGGGGCTCGAGCCGAGAGCGACCCTGGAGCCGCTCTCCGCAGCCACCAGCGACCGGATCGTGCAGCTGATCCGCAAGACCAACCAGTTCAAGCTGAATCCCCGGGTTTTCAACCTGGACGAGCTCGCCTTTCCGGGCAGGCACGTGCTGGCCCTTTCGTTCGCGGACCGGATGCAGGACCATGGCATCGTCGCGGTCGCGGTCTACGAGGCGGGGGAAGACTGCATTGACGTGCTGAACTGGGTGATGAGCTGCCGGGTCTTCTCCCGCCGGCTCGAACATGTGATGCTTTCCGAGCTGGCGAAGCGGGCGCGTGCGATCGGCGCCGGCTTTGTGCGCGCGCCATTCGTATCGAGTCCACGCAATGACATCGCATGGACCTTCCTTGAAGCGCTCGGGTTTACCAGGAAGGACGGTGACGTCCTCGAAGTCAGAGCCGATGCGGTCGTCGACGGCGCAGGTTTCATGGCAATATTCGACGGGAGCAACGAACAATGACCAGAGAAGACGTGCGGCTTCGCCTCCAAGGGATTTTTCGCAAGATTTTCGACGACGAATCGATCGAGCTCTTGGACGCCACGACGGCTGACGATATCGAGGAATGGGACAGCCTCAATCAGATCAAGATCATCCTCGCGGCGGAGGAGGAATTCGGCCACAGCCTGAATGCCCGCAGAATCAGCACCTTCGACAATGTGGGTGATATGATCGACTATCTGATAGAGGTGACGGGGGGCGGCGCGGCTTGAGGACGGTCCGGATCAGCACGATGAAGTTGAAGAAGTTCCTGACCCAGTTGAGGGACCGGCGCTGGCGCCGCTTTCACTGGCAGCGGCGCTTCATGCGTCCCGAGACGCGTGAGCGGGTGTCGGCCCGCATTGCGCGGGGCCGGGGGGAGCCGGCCAGTCCATCGGCAGACGCGATCGCCACGGCGGGCGATCTGCGCCGTGAAGGCCTTGCCGATCTCGGCAGAGTCCTGAGCGAAGTCCAGTGCGCGGAGCTGTGTGCCTATTTTGCGGAGAAGGAGGTCGTCGACCCCTATCGGGATGAGCATCCGCCGTTCAGGCCGCACGACAGCGCCCGCCACGCGGCCTGCCATGTCGCCTATCATCGGGACGAGGATGTGATCGGCGCCCCCTATCTGCTGGGCCTTGCCAACGATCCGCGCATCCTCGACGCGCTGCATTATTATTTCGGATGCCGGCCCGTCATCTCCTATCTGGCCGTATGGTGGAGCTATCCGACCGAGGTGGGGCCGCAGCATTCGGAGAATTTCCATCGCGACGTGGACGACTGGAGCTTCATCAAGCTGTTCGTCTATCTGACGGACGTGGGTCACGAAGACGGGCCGCATGTCTATGTGCGCACGAGCGCCGCCTCGACGCGGCTCAACCGGATAAAGCGCTTCCGGGATGAGGAGGTCCTGAGGGAATTCGACGAGGACAAGCTGGCCGTCCAGACGGCGAGTGCCGGCAGC
Organism: Allosphingosinicella sp.; assembly: GCA_035629975.1. GTDB lineage: Bacteria > Pseudomonadota > Alphaproteobacteria > Sphingomonadales > Sphingomonadaceae > Allosphingosinicella. The sequence goes on from DASQLN010000028.1 coordinate 30,135, forward strand.
GCGTTCCTTGAGAATACGTTCGGTCTCCACAAGGGAGCCCCGGTTGAGCGCGGCGCGCGGCTGATGTTCCAGGCGGTCTATTCGCTGAACCCGCTCCCTTACGGCCCCCCCCGCCCGATAGCGTCGTTCGACCGTTGCCTGGAAGGGGATGCGGGGATGCGACAGACCAATCGCATCTATTTGTCCTAGGCTGCTTTTCCCTACCGGTTTACTCGCCTGATCCACTCTCTTATGGGCAATGCGCCGGCCGCAAACGCCATTTTTCGGGAATTGCCTGCGCGGCAGAGTTGAAGGTGCACGAATGGACGCCACGGCGGACAAGAATTTCTACGAGAGCGAATTGCTCGAAGGCCAGGCGTCGTCCTACGCGCCGCAGGTCGTATTTTATGCGCGGTCCTGGATCGACGGATGCCGGCGCGAGCTCGGCGGCCGCACCGGGCTCAAGGTGCTCGATCTCGGCGCGGGCAGCTGCACCCTGTCCTTCGTGCTCAGCAAGGAACCATTTGTCGGCGAGGTGGCTGCCGCGGACATCAGCGCCGTCCGCCTGCGCACCATGTCCGAAGAGACGCACGCGCTGATCGGAGGGGATGCCTCCAAGCTTTCATTTCATGAGATCGACTTCAACAAGCCGCTTCCCTTCGAGGACGACAGTTTCGATATCGTCGTCATGGACGCGGCGCTGCATCACAGCCGCAACATCTGGGAGACGCTGGCCGAAATCCGGCGCGTGCTGAAGCCGGGCGCGCTGTTCGTCGCGCAGCGCGAGGCCTTCACCTCGCCGCTGACCAACCGCATCACTTTCAGGCGGCTGCTGGCCTCGCCCGAGGTCATGGCGGGGGTCTCGGAGAACGCTTACCTCCCCTCGCAATACGATTATTATTTCCGCGCGAACGGCTTTGAGCCGCGCTTCATCCCGGTCTACGAATCGCTCAAGTTCAGGCTGCTGTTCTTCCTGAACGGGATCGCCTTCTCGAAATACAATATCGTTGCCCGGAGCACCAAGACGGCCTGAGGCCGTCAGGGCCGCGTCGGGGGCAGGGGCAAGGTGCTGGCTGGGAGAGCGATCATATGACGGACAGCCGCCTCCCTGCCTCTCCGCGGGCCCGCGGCCGAGGCCGCCACCTGCTCTTCCTCGCCAATTTCACGATCGCGAAGGCCGCGGCCTATGTGATGCCGCTGCTGCTCGCCGCGCTTGCCAGCGCGCAGCTGTACGGGGGCATCGAGCTGGCGCTGGCGATCGGTCTGCAGGCCTGCGCCGTCCTGCTCGGCGCGCCGCTCGCCGGGATCACGCAGGTCTACCTGATCCGGGGCGACCGCGCGGTCGGCGATCTGCTGCTGTTGCTGACCTTCGCCTCGGCGCTCGCCTTGTCGGTGCTCACCGGCCTGCTCTGGCTGGTCCGGGCCGAGGCTCTGGTCGTGCTGACCGTCTCGGTGCTTTGCGTTACCGTGATCCAGAACGTCGCGTCCACCTGGTTTCGAATGCGCGGCGAGCGCAACCGCACTGCCTGGGGCGACGGCGCTTCGCTGATGATCGCCGGGGCGGTGGTGAGTGGAGTCGTGCTGGGGACGGGCGCCGACGCCACGGGCTCCGCGACCCTGGTCTTCGCCCTGTTCACCGCCTTCGTGGCGCTCGTCAGCGGGGTCGCCCTGCTGAGGCATCGGGCACCGGGCCTGCGCGCCCGCCTCACCCGCGCGTCGCGGATCGGGATGCCGATGATGGTCGCGGGGATCTTCGCGATCTGGCTGGGTGTAGGCGGGCGGATCCTGATCGGCGCCGTCAGCGCGGACGACCTTGCCGCCTATTCGCTTGCCTTCCGGGTCTCCGGTCTGGCGCTCGGCGTGCACCAGCTGGCGACGACGGCAGCCTTCCCGACCCTCTACGCGGCGCGCACGCGGCACGCCGACCGGCTGCTCGCCTGGTTCCTGGCCGCGGTTCTCGCGGTTTCGGCGGCCCTCGCGCTGGCGGGGCCGTTCGTCGTCGACCTGCTGACCTTCTCCGCGTTGCGGGAGCAGGACATAAGGGCGTTCAAGGACCTGGTGCCGCTCACCAGCTTCCAGACCTTTTACTGGATCGGCTATGCGCTGCTGCAGTACAGGATCAATCGTTACGGCGCGGCCAGGGCGTCCATCGCGCCGCTGCTGGCGGTAACCGCGGGCGGGATCGGCATCATCGTCCTCGCCGCGCACTTCGTTTCGAACGACATCCGGCTGATCGTCGCGCTGATCGCGCTGCATTCGGTCGCCTATTTCGCCACGGCATGGCTGATTCTCGCGCGGCGGAAGCTGCCGCACGTCCGCGTCGGCCTGACGGCCATCTTCGGCGGGCTGGTCCTGGGCGCCATCGCCCTGGCAGGCGCGCTGTCCGCCTAGGGGGCGAGCAGGCCGTCGTCGCGCCCGTCCAGGTAATAAGCGGCGGTGGCCCGCAATCCGCGCTCCAGGTCGACCCGCTCCTCAAAGCCGGTCAGCCTCCTCAGCTTGGCGAGATCCGGCGCGCGGCGCTTCACGCTGCCTGCCGGCGAGGGATGAAGCAGGATTTCGTCGTCGAGCCCGCGGATCCGCATCATTTCGCGCCCCAGCTCCAGCATGCTGATCTCGCGCCCGCCGCCGATATTGACGATCTCGCCCGCGCAGGCCTCGGTCTCCGCGGTCAGGATCGTCGCCCGCACAGCATCGTCCACATAGATGAACGAGCGCGTGTCCTCATGGCCGAACAATTCGTACCGGCCCTCGCGCATCCGGGCCATGAAATCGGGGACGACATGCTTGTCCCCCATCCGCGGGCCATAAGCGTTGTGAAATCGGATGATCGTCATCGGATAGCCGAAGCTGCGCGCCGCCTGAGCGGTCACGATCTCTCCATGCAGCTTGGAGCCGGCATAGGACCAGCGCGGATTGGTGACGTCATCGATTCCGAGCGGGACGTCCTCGGCGGTGGGCACGGGCCAGCCGAAGCGGGTCACGGTCGACGCATAAGCCTCGCTGGTCCCCGCATAAAGGAAGCGCTTCAGCGGCCGGCCCTGGCTGCCGTATCGCTCGGCGAGGAAGATGGTCGGCAGCGTGCAGGCGCGGATCACCGCCATGGGCCGCTCGTAGAAATTCTGCGTCCCGTTGAGCGCGGCCAGATGATAAACATAATCGATGTCGCCCGGCAGCGCTGCCACCGCGCTTTCGACGGAGAGATCGGCGTCGATGCGGGTGACGTTGGGCTGCGCCGCAAGTGCCCGGTAAAGCGAGTCGTCCTCTCCCCGGATCAGATTGTCGACGCAAAACACTTCCGTCCCCTCCCGCGCCGCAAGCGCCCGGGCGAGGTGGAAGCCGAGAAAGCCGGCGCCGCCGGTGACGAGGACGCGCATCGCTCAGATCCCAGCCGCGGCGGGAAGCGCGAAGCCGCCGAGCGTCCGGTACGCGACGCCGGGTGCGACGCGGGCCGAGCGGGGATCGTGCTGGTTCCACATGTCGTAGATCAGGCCTGGACGGGCCATCACGGTGGAGAGCGTGAACAGGTCGATCCGCGAGAAGCATTCGTGATTGTTCTGGATGACCAGGATCGAGGTGTCGCGAAAGGCGTTTTCGAGCGACCCGGCCGGCTCCAGCCCGAGGGTGCGGATCGCGTCGGGCCCGACCACCGCGTCCCAGCCCACGAACGCGGCCTTTGGAAACTGAGCGCGGAGTTCGCGGATGAGCGGGATGGCGACGGTGCCGCGCAGGTCGTCGGTTTCGGGGCGTCCCTTGAAGGCGAGCCCGGCGACGGCGATCCTGGCGGGATCGGCCCCGGCGTGGCGCCGGTGATCCGCTGCGACCATCGCGGCCGCGCGCGCGGGCAAGGCCTCATTCCACTGCCGCGCGCCGATGGTCAGCCGGGGCGTGAAGTCCCGTCCCTCCAGGCTCTGGGCAAGGATGTACGGATCCTTTTCGAGGCACGGCCCACCGACCGGGCCGGGCATGGGCAGGTTCGCGCGGGGATAGCCGAGATTGCCGCTGGCGATGACCTCGGCGGCGGACAGGCCGAGTTCGTCGCACATCGCCGCCACTTCGTTGGCGAAGGCGAAGATGTAGTCGCGCTGGCTATTGTTGACGAGCTTCACCATCTCGGCGGTTTCCGGATCGTTGACCCGCACCACCGAGGGGGTGAGAAAGGAAAAGAGCTGCGAGGCACGGAAGGTCGCGCTGGCGTCGATGCCGCCTACGACCTGCGGCAGCGTCTTGAGCTCAAGCAGCGCCTTGCCCTCCAGCGTCCGCTCCGGACAGAAAGCGAGATCGAAGGTCTTTCCGGCCGCTTCCAGGATGGGCTTCACGACATTGCGCGTGGTCCCGACCATGACGGTCGAGCGCAGGATGACGATATCGCCGTCCTTGATGACCCTGGCGATGTCGGCGACGACCGCTCGCATGCTCTCGAAGCGCACGCGCTTGTCGTCCCCAACCGGCGTGCCGACGGTGACGATATAGGCGCTGACGTCCGGCGCGTCGCAGAGCCGGTCGGCGAAGGTGAAACGGCCGGAGCGGATCTGCTCGGCGAGCAAGGCGTCGAGCCCGACCTCGGAGAAATGCGCGCGCTCGTTTCCGAGCGCGCTCAGCACCTTCGGATCGACCTCGATACCGTGTACCCGAAAGCCGGCGTCGGCCATGGCGACGGCGAGCGTGAGCCCAACATAGCCGAGGCCGACAATGCACACATTCTTGTCGCGAAGGGATTCGGGAAGCATGGGATCCGGACTGGGAAGGGTTGATCGGGGCCTGCTTAGCCGACCCGCTAGAGATCGGCCACCGGCTTTACGGGCGGCCCGAGCGGCAGCCTCGCCGGCGTGCCGCCGCCCGCCCGCGCCTCGGCGACGACGCGGCGGATGAGGTTCGCATAGGCTTGGCCGATCGGGCCGATATCGTGGTCGGCGGCGAAGGAAGCGCGGGCGCCGTCGGCCAGGCGCCGATAGAGCGCGGGTTCGTCGACCAGCCGCAGCAGCGCCGCAGCCAGGGCCTGCGGGTTGCCCGGCTCGACCACCAGGCCGGTGACATCGTGTTTGTTGACATAGGAGACGCCCGACCGTTCCAGGCGGGTCGAGACGACCGGCTTTCCGAACGCCATCGCTTCCACCTGTGCGACTCCATACATTTCGGCCGCGGTGACCGAGGGCATGCAGCCCATATGAGCGAAATCGAGCAGGTCGGCGAGCGCCGCGTCGTCGATCTGCCCCGCCAGCAGGACGCGATCCTGCACGCCCGCCGCCTCGATCATGGCGCCGAGTTCCTCGCGCAGGGGGCCGCCGCCGACGATCACCGAGACCAGCTTGTCGTCGAACGAGCGCGCCGCCTCTATCAGCATGTCGAAGCCCTTGTAGGGAACGAGCCGTCCGATCGAGAGCGCCATCTTGCGCGCGCCGGCGAAGGCACGAACCCGTTCCGCCACGGCGCTCCTCCCTGTCGGGGCCGGCAGGCGGCTGCGATCGAACGGGTAGCCGATCACCACGCCGCGAGGGAGCAGCGCCGAAGCGCGGTAGGAGGTTGCGAGATGGACCGGGGTCGGGCCGATCACCGCCGCCGTCCGGCGCAGCAGGGCATGATCCAGCGGCGCGCTCAGCATCCGGATCGGCCGCTGCGGAATATCGGCATGCCACAGCTGGATGATCGGCCCCTTCCAATAAGCGCGGGCGGCAAGGACCGCGACCGGATTGGGCATGTGGATGAGGGCGACGTCATAATCGTCGCGCAGCGCCCGCACCTGCCGCACATATTCGAGCGACACATTCTTGTTGCGGCCGAACCGCAAGGTCGGCCTGCAGCGGATCACCCGGTAGGGCGGATCGAAGGGCGGATAATCGGCACGTGTGGCGGTGCACAGGACATCGGCCTCGATGCCATGGGCGGGCAGCATTTCGCTGATGCTCTGGGTCACGGTCTCGATCCCGCCCGTATCCGGAAAGAAATGCTTTCCCAGCTGAAGAAGTTTAATCGTTTCAACCAATTGCGAATGCTCCTCGCCTGTGCCGGGCCGTCAATAGGGTTTCCCCCCGGCCCCGTCCAGAGACCAACCGCCACACTTCCAGTCCTGATGTTTCTGCGCTAGGGCGCTGACGTTTCAGGGTTTAGAACAGTTGAACCGGCCTTCCTTCCCCCCAATTCAAGACACCGTGATCGACATGCATAGCAGCCGGACCAGGGCCCGCGACGTGCGATCGCGGCGCGGGGCGCGACACGGGAATGTGCCGCGATGGTGACGCCTGTCTCCAAGGGATCGGTGGCCCGCAAAACGATTCTCGGCAAGCAGCGCATGCAGCTGGGCGGCGCCCTGCTGTTCGCGGTCGGCCTGCCCTTCCTGATCCGCATGAACCTGCCGGTGCTGGGCACGCAGAGCGATTTCGCGGCCGCCGTCATCGGCAATCTCATCGCGGTGATGCTCGGCCACTACATCCTGCGCAGCCTCACCGTCTATCCAGGCATCGTCGCCGGCTTCTATGTTCTGCCGGCCTTCGTGATTTCCTATGCGCTGGTGCTGATCGTCTTCTGGAGCTTCCGGCTGGATTACAGCCGCTTCCTGTTCTTCACCGGCTTTCCGATCTGCGTCGTATGGTATTTCTTCATCTTCTTCCGGCTCCAGCGACGGCAATCGCTCAGGATGGGGATCGTGCCGTTCGGGGAGGTCGACACGCTCGATCAGATCGGCGCGGTCGACTGGACGATCCTGAAAGCGCCGCCGCCGGTGCGGAAGCACCCGTTCGACGCGATCGTCGCCGACTTCCGCGCCGACCTTCCCGACGAATGGGAGCGGTTCCTCGCCGATTGCGCGCTTAACGGCACCATCGTTTATCATTGCAAGCAATTGCAGGAGTCGATGACGGGCCGCGTCGCGATCGACCACCTTTCGGAGAATACGTTCGGTCTGCTGATTCCGGCTCTGCTTTACGTGAAGCTGAAGCGGATCGTGGACTTTTGCTCGGCGGCGGTGGCGAGCATATTGTTCCTGCCGATTCTGGTGATCGTGGGGGTCGCGATCAAGCTCGATTCGCCCGGCCCGGTCATGTTCCGGCAACGCAGGGTCGGCGCGGGGGGCAAGGGTTTTCGGGTGATCAAGTTCCGGACCATGACCCACGATGATTCGAGCGGCGCGCCGCGCGAGATCGACCACGCGATTACGGTCGAAAACGATCCGCGTGTCACCAGGGTCGGCCGCTTCCTGCGCCGGACCAGGATCGACGAACTGCCGCAGATGTTCAACGTCCTCGCCGGGACCATGAGCTGGATCGGCCCGCGGCCGGAGGCCGAGGTGTTGTCCAGGTGGTACGAGGCCGAACTGCCCTTCTATCATTACAGGCACGTCGTGAAGCCAGGCATAACCGGCTGGGCCCAGGTCAATCAGGGCCATGTCGCGACCATGAAGCAGGTGCACGGAAAGCTTCAGTATGATTTCTACTATATCAAATATTTCTCGCTCTGGCTGGACGTCCTTATCGTGTTCAGGACGGTCGTGACCGTGCTGACCGGGCATGGTTCGCGCTAGTCCGTACGGGGGAAATCGGATGACAGCGTCCTTCCCGGCGGCTATGGGCGCGCGCATGCACCCGGCGCTCCCCTCCTGCCTGCTCGCGGTCGCCGCGTTCGCGCCGCTGCCGGCTCATGCCCAGAGCGCCGCGCCCGAGGAGGTTCAGGGGAATCAGCGGCTGTGCAATTATGCCGGCAATCACGGCATCCTGAGCGGCCGCCTGGACGGCCGCCAATATCGCGTCGGAATCGGCGAGAATTGCGCGATCACTCATCCGCTGGTCAATAGCGGCCGGCCCGCCCCTCCAACCGCCACGTTGCGCGCTGACGATCCGTCGCCGGAAGGGCGAATCTGCGTCTACGAACAATGGGGCAGCCGCTGGACCTTCAACCTGCGGGGGCGGACCGCCTGCCCGGCAACCGTCGGCATGATCGCGGGCAGCCCGGGCTCTTCTGTCCCGCCGGGCACGCCCGCGCGCGGCCAGTAATCCCGCTCCGCCTAGGCTAACGCCGCGGCTGGACCACGATCCGGTCGATCCAGGGTCCGCTCTCGCCGGTTGGACGCGGCGCGGCTATGATCAGCCATTGCGCGGGGCAGGCGCCTCCCACGGTGAAGTCCTGAGCGACCGGTTGGCCGTCAGCGGCGGCGGCGGGAAGGCGCAGATCGAGCAGGCTCGCATTGGTGCGGACGCAGGATATGGTGACCCGCGGCCATTCCAGCGGCGCGCCGGAAATCCGTCCCGCCACCGCGCTGAACCGGTAGGAACCTGCCGGCAGGATGAGCAACTGCCGCGCGACCGTTCCGCCCGCGGACCCCGCCTCCACGACCATCAACAGCGCTCGGCCGCTGCCGCCGGCGCCCGGCTGCATAATGCCGCCCGCGCCGCCTCCATCGCCCAGCACCCAGTCCAGCGGTGCGAAGCGGTTTTCCGCCTCGAAATCGCCGTTGCGGACAAAGCCGCCGGCAGGGCCGCCCGTCCGCCGGTAGAGGTCGAGCGCCCGCCGGTAGTCGCCGATCTCGACAAGACGGTGGATCGCGCCCGCAAGCAGCGAACGCTCCGCGGGCACGCCCGGATCAAGCCGGAGCGCGAGGAGGATAGTTTCGATCGCCCCGGCCGACCGGCCCGTGGCGACGAGCCGAGCCACGAAATCGGGCCACCACCTCGGCCGCGTGGCAACGAGCCGGGCCAGCGGCTGCGCTACGCCTTCGCTGGCCGCCGCCTCGATCAGGATCGGGAAGAGCAGCTCTCTGGCATTTCCCGAGGTGCGCAACGCCCGATCGTAATGGCGAAGGGCGCCGGCGATGTCATTCCGCCGGACATCGCTCTCGATCATCCAAAGCTGGGTGATCGTGTCGCGGCGTGACAGCGACTCGGAATAGCGCATCAGCCGGTTCGCCTGCGCCTCATTGCCCTGGATCGCCAGGAGCAGGCCGAGCGTTCTCGCCGCGACGGCGTTGACCGGCTCGCGCAGCAGCGCCGCGCGCGCATCGGCGACGGCGGCGGCCATCGCCTCCCGCGCCGGCCGCGGGCCTCTTTCCAGGACACGGGCGGCCCGGGTCGCATGCGCCGTCGCATCGAGCGGCCACCAAGCCACGAGCGAGGGCCGAGTGCGGCCGAAGATCGCCGCGGAGGTGACGCCGAGGGTAAGCCAGCCGGCACCGGCGGCCGCAACGACCAGAACGGCACTCCGCGCGAGCCCCGGCCGGGACCGCGGTCGCGGCAACGGGCGGGCTTCGCCGGGGGCCGCGCCATCGTCCGCCGTTTCGGCCGCTGCGGCGCCCGCCGGCGTGGCGAGCCAGCAGCAGGCGAGGGTGAAGACCGCGGCGAGCAGGGGCGTGCGCAGGGGATAATCGACGAGGCTGGCGCCGAGCAGGATCAGGATCATCACCCCGCCGAGCCGGGCGAGCTTCTCCGAGGTGCGCTGCCCGTCGCCGGCGATGAGGGAGCGGACCGTCCGCCGCCCCCACCAGGCGACGAACACCAGCAGGAGAAGCAAAGCCAGGGCGCCGCCGGTGAGCAGCAATTCGATCAGGTCATTATGGGCGTGATTGAAATATTCGGTCGTCAGGAGGCTATCCGGCTCGAAGCCGCGATATACCGGATCGAAGGCGCCGTAGCCGATGCCCTGGGGGCTAAACGTCCGCAGCATGTCCGCGAGAACCGGCAAGGCCTCGAATCGCAGGTCAGCACCCAGTGCGTTCGCATCGGTCATCCGGAAAATGGAGAGCGCGCGATTGGTGTAGATCGTCAGCACGACCAGCAGGATCGGGATCAGCGCCGTGGCGACCCGGAAGGCGATGCGCCAGCGCCGCTCCCAGCTGGAGGTGAAGGATGGCGCCAGCCACAGGGCGATGCCGAGTCCAATCGCGCCCGCGACGACCCCGGCCCGCGAGCCGGTGGCGAGGATCATCGGGACCAGGAGCAGGCCGAAGGCGAGTGCGATCCAGCTGCGCGACCGCTGATATTGCCGGCTCGGCGCAGGCGTGCCGACCCAGATGGCGAGCATCGGAAAGCCCATCGCCAGAAATGCGGCATTGTGATTGCGGTTGGAGAAGAAGCCGACCGGCGCTTCCGTATTCGTGACGGCATAGAGATAGGCCCGGCTCTCCGGCCCGCCGGCGAACTGGGCGACGCTGAGCAGGGCATCGACTGCCACGAAGCCGATCAGCACCGGCAGCAGCAGCCGGCGCTGACTGTTTCGAATACCGGCGAAACCCACGAGCACGACGAGGCACGGAAGCAGCGCGAGCAGGCTGTTGAGCGTGAGATCGGGCGCGAGCGAGATTGGGCGCCAGGGTTCGGCGACGCCCGCGGCGGCGGCCGCTTCGGTGTAGCGCGCGAAACCTGGCAGGCTCGCCCAGAGGCCGGGCGGCAGCGGGATGAGCTGGACCAGCATGGTCGCGGCGAACAGGGCGAACAGGATGAACAGCGTCCTGAACCGGCGGAATTCCCATTCGCCCGGGCTGAGCAGGAGCGCGACAAGGCAGACGATCGCGGCCGGACGAAGGTAAAGGAGCGACGTCACGTCGGCGCGCGCCGCGCCGCCGCCGAACAGGCAGAGCAGCAGGAAGCCCAGCAGCAGGAAGAAGCGGGCCCTCTCCCACGTCATGCCGCTGAAGGGGCTGGCGCCGGCGCGGACCGGTGCCCGCCTGCCTTCGCGTTTGTCCATCCGTATCGGCAAACTGCCCTCCTCTCTGCGGCCGCCTTCCTAGACGATGCGGCCGAAAGGGCAAAGGCTTCACCGGCTCAACGCCGCACGCGCGGGGCGGTCTCTAGCGCCGGCCGTAGGCCATGAACCAGTCGACGAAGCGGGGGACGCCGCTGTCGATTGTCGTTGCCGGGCGATAGCCGAGATCGCGCGCGGCATCGGCGATCTCTGCATAGGTTTCCGCCACGTCGCCCGCCTGCATCGGGAGCAGCTCCAGCGCGGCCTTGCGACCGCAGGCCTCCTCGAGCAGCGAGACCAGGCGCATCAGCTCCTCCGAGCGGTTGTTGCCGAGATTGTACAGCCGGTGCGGGGCATGACTTCCGCCCGGCTTGAGCGTGCCGTCGTCGGCGGGCGGATTGTCGAGCGCGGCGATCACGCCGGCGACGATATCGTCGACATAGGTGAAATCCCGCCGCATCCGGCCGTGGTTGAAGACCTGGATCGGTTCGCCGGCGAGAATCTTGCGGGTAAAGATCCACATCGCCATGTCGGGCCGCCCCCAGGGGCCGTAGACGGTAAAGAAGCGCAGTCCGGTCGCGGGGATACGGTAGAGATGGGCGTAGGTTTCGCTCATCAATTCGTCCGCCTTCTTGGTTGCGGCGTAGAGAGAGAGCGGATGATCGACGCGATCCTCGACGCGGAAGGGCAGCGTCTCGTTGCCTCCGTAGACCGAGGATGAGGAGGCATAGACGAGGTGGCGCACGCGGCGATCGCGCGCCAATTCGAGGATGTTGAGGTGCCCGGCGAGATTCGCCGAGACATAGGCGCGGGGGTTCTCGATCGAATGGCGAACCCCGGCCTGCGCTCCGAGATGGACGATCCCGCCGAGCGCGTCGCCGTCCAGGGCGCGGTCGAGCGCCTCGTGGTCGGAAAAGTCGCAGCGCAGGAAACGGAAATCGCCGGCATCGAGCTTTTCGAGATCGGCGAGGCGATCCTCTTTCAGCCTGGGATCGTAATAAGGGTTGAGATTGTCGATCCCGATTACGCGCTCGCCGCGGCCGAGCAAGGCGCGGGCGACGTGGTAGCCGATGAATCCGGCAGCGCCGGTGACGAGGATGGTCATGCCGTCCTTCTAGAGCGACCAGCGGTCGATCGTCTCGGGGAAATCGCCGGCGCGCCAGATTTGGTGGAGATCGGCGACCAGCCCCCCCTCGCGGCTGAGCGCGGCGGCGGCCGTGGCATCCATCTCGCGGTAGCAAAGGTGCGGAACGGCGGCGACGACCACGTCATATTGCCGGTCGAGCGCGTCGGCGTCGAGGCTGAGGCCATATTCGCGCAGCGCCGTCGCGGGATCGACCAGGGGATCGTGGACGGTGATGACGTGCCCGAGCCAGGCGAGCCGGCGCACCACGTCCACGACCTTGGAATTGCGCACGTCGGGCACGTCCGGCTTGAAGGCCAGGCCGAGCATCAGCACGCTGCCGGTGCGGCTGCCGCGGCGGGTGTGGATGGTGTCGGCGATCCAGGTGCCCATGCCGTCGTTGATCGCCCGCCCCGCCAGGATGACGCGCGGCAAGTGGCCGAGGCTCTGGGCGCAATGGCTCAGATAGTAAGGATCGACGCCGATGCAGTGGCCGCCGACCAGGCCGGGATGGAAGCCCAGGAAGTTCCACTTCGTCTGGGCGGCAGCGAGCACATCGCCGGTCGACAGGCCGAGCTTGGCGAAGATCTGCGTGATCTCGTTCATGAACGCGATATTGATGTCGCGCTGGGCATTTTCGATCACCTTGGCGGCCTCGGCGGTCTTGATCGAGCGGGCCTGGAAGGTACCGCCCGTGGTCATTTGGCCGTAGACATGCGCCAATTGCCCGGACACGGCCGCGTTCTCGCCGGCGACCACCTTCACGATCCGGTCGACGCTGTGCTCGCGGTCGCCGGGATTCACCCGCTCGGGCGAATAGCCCAGATAGAAATGGGTTCCGCGGACGAGGCCTGAGACCCGTTCAATGAGCGGCCCGCAGATGTCCTCGGTGACGCCGGGATAGACGGTGCTTTCATAAACGATGGTCGTCGGCCGGCCACCGTCGATCATGCGGGCGACGGTCTCGGTCGCGGCGAGCAGGGGCGTAAGGTCGGGCCGGTTCGCGTCGTCCACCGGAGTCGGGACCGTGACGATGTAGAGATCCGCGCCGCGCGCGCTCTCGGCGCTGTCGGTGAGGACGAGCGACGAGCCGGAGATTCGATCCTCGCCGACCTCATTGGTGCGGTCGCGGCCCTGGCGAAGCTCGGCCACGCGCGTGGCGTCGATATCGAAGCCGGTGACGTCGAAATGGTCGGCCAGCGCGACCGCCAGCGGCAGTCCCACATAACCCAGGCCCACCACCACGATCCGGGGGTCGTTCTTCAGCTGCATGCGGCGGTCAATAGCCGCAAGGCGTAAAGCCCCCGTTAGCATTCCGGCCGGATCGCGGGCAAAAAAATAGCGGCCCTAGGGCCGCTATCCTTTTTCGATGTCGATCGCTCAGGGGCTGGACGGACGGTCGCTGCCCCCGGTCGCGGCTACGATGCCGAGAATGATCGCGATGATCGCGACCATCGGAATGATGAAGCCCCCACGAAGCTCGTTCGATTCGCTGGTGGCCGCACCGCTGCGCGCTGCAACGGAGAGCGGAGCAGCGGACTGCGCCAGAACCGGCGCGCTGACCATGGACACAGCGAGAGCCGCGGCCACGGATGCCTTCTTCAAACTCATTTTGAACTCCCTGTTGAGCTGTTCGGTTTTGGCACTGCCACAGTGGTAGTGGGTTGACAACCCTAAAATTGGTAATGGTTCCGACCCGATCACGGGGTGTTGCCCGAATGCACTGCCTGTCATTAACGACGCGTTAGCGCCACTCGGCGCCGACGCCCGGATATGCCGGCGCTACTTGAATGGAACGGCCGACGGCCGGGAAAGGTCCGATGCGACGCCTCATTCCGATCCTGCTCCTCTGGGCCGCGCTCTCCGCCGCTCCCGCCGCGCCCGCCGCGCCGGCGCCGCGTCCGCCGGCCGAGGCCTCGCTGGTTGCGATGCGCGCGCTCGACGAGAGGGTGGCGACGATCGGGCACCGGCTCGCGCTCGCCAATCTTGGGTGGTGCGCGGACCGTGCCTGGCTGACGGGCCTCGCGCTGCACGATCTCTCGCAATATGGGCTCGAGTTCCGTCCGGCCGCGATCCGCGCCTTCGGGCTCGACGCCGGCCCGGCCGTGCTCGCGCTCGCTGCGGGCGGCCCGGCGGAGCGCGCTGGCCTGCGCGCCGACGACATATTGCTCGCTTTGGACGGGCGGGCGCCGCCCCGTGCCGCGCCCGGCCGCGACCGCTCCTTCGCGCAGATGGAGCTCATCCTCGCCGCCCTCGACGAGGCTTTCGCCGACGGGCGCGCGGCGATCGAGGTCAGGCGGGGCGCGGAGCGGCGCGCCGTCACGGTCGAGGCGGAGCGGGGATGCGCGACCCGCTTCCAGCTCGTCCCCGGCCGAAGCCTCAATGCCCGCGCCGACGGCCATTACGTCCAGCTCAGCACCAGGATAGCGGAATATGTGGCCGGCGACGATGAGCTGGCGGCGATTCTCGCGCACGAATTCGCGCACAACGTGCTCGGCCACCGCATCCGGCTCGACCAGGCGGGGGTTCGGCGCGGCTTCCTGGGCAATTTCGGCGCCAATGCGCGGCGGATCCGCGAGACCGAGATCGAGGCGGACCGTCTCAGCGTCTATCTGATGGAGCGAGCGGGCTACGACCCGGCGGCGGCGGCGCGCTTCTGGGCGCGCTTCGGCCGGCGCGGGCTCAACTTCCTGGGCAGCCCGACCCATCCCAATTGGCGAGCGAGGATCGCGTCGCTCGAGGCGGAGACCGCTGTGATCCGCCGCGCCCGGGCCGCGGGGCAGGCGCCGGTGCCGGCCTTCGTTCGGCTGCCGCGGATCTAGGTCGACAGGAACCAGCGCTCCTCGCCCTCGAGGCCGATCGCGGTCAGCTTGCCGCTGGCGAAGGCGCCGGTGTCGATGCCGATCCGGTTGGCGCGCACATCGATCTCATCGGTGATCGAATGGCCGTGCACGACCATCTTACCGAAGCTGTCGCGGTGGCGCAGGAAATCGTCGCGGATCCAGTAAAGATCGCTCGCCGCCTGATCCTCGATGGCGATTCCGGGCCTGATCCCGGCATGGACGAACAGATAGTCGCCGATCGCGATCCAGTCCTCGAAGCCGGCGAGGAAAGCGCGGTGCGCGGCGGGCACCTTTTCGTCGGCGAGCCTTGCGAGCTCGTCGAAATCGAGGCTTCGATAATCCTCCTCGCTGATCCCGTAGCTGAGCAGCGTCTCGCGGCCGCCGATGCGGACCAGGAAGCGCAAGGCGCGAACGTCGCCCTCGAGCGCGCGCAGGAACACCTGCTCGTGATTGCCCATCAGGAAACGGGCGTCGAGCCCGTCGGCGGCCAGCTGCATCAGCCGCTCGACGACGCCGCGCGAATCGGGGCCGCGGTCGATCAGGTCGCCAAGGAAGACGTAGCGGGTGCGGACTCCGGCGCAGCGTGTGCGATCGTCGGCCTCGATCGAGGCGAGCAGGGCGTCGAGCAGGTCGAGGCGGCCGTGAATGTCGCCGATCGCATAGACGCGGATGCCGTCCGGCACGCCATGCGGTCGGGGGGGCCTCCTCGAGACGAGATTGAGCAGCGACTTTACCGGCATGATTCTCGCGGGCGTTTCCAAGCGGATGGGGAGGGGGCAGCAGATAGGACGTGCACGAGACGACTTCAATCGCACTCGCGGACAGGCCGCCACCTTGATCGGGCCGATCGAGGCCTCTATCCGGGCCGTACGAAGCCACGGCCAAGGATTTACCTGTTGCGTAATGAATGGATTTGGGCGGCCCTGCTCTTCTCCGTCCCCTTTGCGATTTTCGGCTTCGCCGAAGCCATCGGAATAATCCGGCGTCGCCGGCAAAGCGCCATCGCCCAACGGCCCAAGGGGCCGCGGCCCGATCCCGCTTTGCCGCCGGTCCGGCCGCGCCGCCTGACCCGCAGGTGAGAAAGGCGGCCGCTTTCCGGCTCCGATGCCTGCTCGCGCTGCTGCTGCTCGCCCTCGCGCCGGCGCCCGCCATCGCCGAGGTCGAGATCGCTTTCTATTCTCGCGAGCTGGGGGCCAATAATTTCCCGCACGCTTTCGTCGTGCTGCGCGGAACGCTCGACACGACCGGCGAGATTGTCGACACCAGCCTTGGCTTCACCGCCCATTCGGTGACGCCGGCGATCCTGCTCGGCTCGGTGCGCGGCGAGGTCGTGGTCGAGGGCGAACGGCAGATCGCGCGAAGCGACCGGCAGTTCGCGCTCACCCTCACCGACGATCAATATCGCGCGGTGATGGCGGTGGTCGAGCGCTGGCGCGCCTTGCCGCAGCCCTCCTACAATCTCAATCGTGCCAATTGCGTCTGGTTCGTCTCCGAGATCGCGGCGGCGGTCGGGCTCCGCGTCGAGATCACGCAGCGTCTGTCGAAGCGGCCGCGCTCCTTCTTCCAGGGCCTGCGCCGGCTCAATCCGCAGCTCGAGCGGCCGGCCGCGCCGGAGCGCGCGCCGGAGCCGGTGCCGACCGGCTGATTCGCCATTGGCGGTGCATGGCATTATGCTATGCTCCCGCTTTGCCGAGAAGGTCAGGGTGGTCCGGGCATGGGTGAGCTTCTGCCGAACGGACCAGCGCGCCCCCGGGCCCTGTGCGCCGGTCTGGCGGCTGCCGCGATCGCCGCGGCCGGCCCGGCTCTCGCCCAGCTCCCGCCCGGCCAGCCCGTCGCTCCGACCCGCGAGGAGGTCGACCGCACCCCGCCCGCCCGCGGCGAGGCCCCGCCCGCCCGGCTGACCGTCGAGGGCGACGTCGAGCGGGCGCCCTGCGCGCTCGACCGGCCGGATTATGCGAACATCCGCTTCACCCTGAGGGACGTCGTGTTCGAGGATCTGCGCGGCCTCACCGCAGAGCAATTGCGCCCCGCTTACGCCCGCTTCGTCGGGCAGGAGACGGGGGTCGCCACGATTTGCGAGATACGCGACCGTGCCGCCACCCTGTTGCGCGAGGCCGGCTATATCGCCGCGGTCGAGGTGCCGGAACAGCGGATCGCCGACGGGACGGTCCGTTTCTCCGTGCTGATGGCCAAGCTGGTCGGCATCCGGGTACGCGGCGACGCCGGGCGCTCGGAACGGGTGATCGCTGGCTATCTCGAAAAGCTGACCGAGCGCGAGGTCTTCAATCGCTACGAGGCGGAGCGCTACCTGCTGCTCGCCGGCGACCTGCCCGGATTCAATGTGCGCCTGGCGCTGCGCTCGGCGGGCGCGGCGCGGGGCGAGGTGATCGGCGAGGTCACGGTCGTCCGCATGCCGGTGCTGGCCGAGCTCGTCGTGCAGAATCTGGGATCGCGCGAATTGGGCCGCTGGGGTGCGCTGCTGCGCGGCCAGTTCTTCGGCCTCACCGGGCTCGGCGACCGCACCACGATCGCAGTCTACAGCACCGCCGATACCAAGGAGCAGCAGACGCTCCAGCTGGGCCACGATTTCCGGATCGGCGGCGAGGGGCTCGCGATCGGCGCCCAGTTCACCTACGCCTGGGCGAGCCCGAACCTGAACCTCCCCGGCGTCGACATCGACTCGCGCACCCTGTTCGCGACGGTCGAGGCGAGCTACCCGTTCATCCGGCGCCAGAACCGGACCCTGCGCGGCGCGGTCGGCATGGACGTGATCGAGCAGGATATCGACTTCAACGCCTTGCCGCTCAACCGCGATCGCCTGCGCGTCGCCTTCGCCAGGCTGGCGTTAGACGCGCTCGGCCTCTCGCCCGGCAATCCGCTCTACACGCCCGCCGAACCCTTGTGGCGCATCGGCTTCTCGGTGGAAGCGCGCCAGGGGCTCGACATCTTCGGCGCCAGCGCCGGCTGCGGCCCCGCCCTGGCGCTCTGCCTCGTCCCCAATGCGGTGCCGCCGACAAGGCTCGAGGGCGATCCGACCGCGACCCTGTTCCGCGGCAATCTCTATGGCGAATATCGGCCGATCCCGCGGCTCACCTTCGCCCTCGACCTGCGCGGCCAGTATAGCGCCGACCCCCTGTTCAGCTTCGAGGAATTCTCGGCGGGCAATTATGCGGCGGGGCGCGGCTACGATCCCGGCGCCCTGCTCGGCGACAGCGGTGTCGGCGTCCAGGCCGAGATTCGCTATGGCAGCGCCTATCCGCGCCGCGCCGACCAGTTCGCCGCCGAACCCTATGTCTTCTTCGACCATGCCCGGGTCTGGAACCGTGACGTGCTGTTCGCCACCGGCCGGCAGCATCTGAGCTCGGTCGGCGCGGGCGTGCGCGCCGCTTATGGCGACCGCTTCCGCATCGACCTGCTCGTCGCCAAGCCGCTCGACCGCCTGCCCTTCCAGGCCAGCCGCGGCGACACCCGCTTCCTCGTCTCGCTCACCACCCGCTTGTGGCCATGGAGATCAAGATGACGATTTCCGCCCCGCTTCCCGCCGGCTCGAGCGCATTCCGGCGGGCCCTCCTGTTCGGCTGCGCGCTCGGCAGCCTTTGCCTGACCGCGAGCCGGGCCGGCGCCCAAGCCTTCAACGCCAACCCCACCACGGTGGCCGGCGCCGTCAACTATGACCGCGCCAACCCGGGGGTCGAGACGATCCGGGTCGACAGCCCGACCGCGATCATCCGCTGGGCCCCCACCGCCGGCGTCTTCCTGCCGGCTGGCAATGTCGCGACCTTCACCAACGGCATCAACAACCCCGATTTCGTCGTCCTCAACCGGATCGTCAGCGCCCAGCCGACCCGCTTCGACGGCACCGTACTCAGCCTGATCCTGAACGCGGCCGTCGGCACCTCCCGCACCGGCGGCACCGTGATCTTCTCGAGCCCCGGCGGGATCCTCGTCGGCGCGAACGCGGTGTTCGACGTCGGCAGCCTCGTCCTCACCAGCCTCAATGTCCTCGATGACGGGGCCGGCAATTTCTACGATCCGGCGACCCGCGGCCTCAACTTCGCCCCGTTCGGCGGGCTCCCCGGCGCGGCGGTGGTCACCGAGCCGGGTTCGCAGATTCGCGCGCTCGAGCAAGGCAGCTTCGTCGCCATGGTCTCCCCGCGCATCCTGCATGGCGGGTCGGTCCGGGTGAACGGCTCGGCCGCTTATGTCGCAGGCGAGACCGTGGATATGCGGGTCAATCAGGGCCTGTTCGACATCATCGTCAAGGTCGGCAGCGACAATCCGGTGCCGCTCACCCATCTCGGCACGACCGGCGGCCCGGCCAGCGGCGCCGCCGACGACATCCATGCAATCTATCTGGTCGCGATGCCCAAGAACCAGGCGATCACCGCGATCCTGCAGGGCGATATCGGCTTCGATCCGGCGGTCTCCGTGGGGGTCGAGAACGGAGTCATCGTGCTGTCGGCGGGTGCCAGCGTGGTCGGCGGCGTCGTCGACCGCTACGGCGATCTCACCGGCACGCCGGCGCCCGATCTCGCCGCCAGCTTCCAGATCGCCGGCGGCATCGTCCGCTCCGACCTCTTCGGCACCGCGCGCACCGACATGTTGGCGAGCGCCGTGGGCACGGGCTCGCTCACCTTCCTCCAGGACGTCAGCCTGTTCGGCGGGCTGCGCGCGCATCTCTCGGCAGGGCCGGGCCAGACCGTCACCGTGATGGGCAACGCGATCGTCTCAGCGGCTGCCTTCGATTCGTCCAACCCCGCGATCGTCAATCTGGTCGGCGGCGAGGCCAGGATCTTCACCCCCCAGGGTGGCGGCAATATCCGTATCTTCGGCAGCGCGACCGTCGATGCCTCGGCGCGGGGCCTCGTCGATGCCGGCAACAATGCGGGGAGCGGGACCGGCGGCCTTGCCGACGTCAGCGCCGGGGGCGGCACCATCACCATCGACGGCGCGCTCACTATCCTGGCAACCGGCGAGGGCGGCACCGGCGCCGTCGGCACCACCGGCAATGGCGGCGCGGGCACGGGCGGCACCGCCAGCCTCGCCGCGACCGGCGGCGGCGCCGTCCTGGCCAATGGCGTGGTGATGAACGCCAACGGCACGGCGAGCGCGTCGGACGGGTTCGGCGGCGTCGACGGCGTCACCGGGCAGGGCGGCAACGTCGTCATCGGCGCGGGCGGCGGCTCCACCGTCACGCTCGCCGGCGCCTTTACGGCGAGCGCGAAGGGCCAGGGCGGCGAGGTCCAGGGCGGCCCCGGCCTGGCCGGCGGGCTCGGCGGCGGCGGCGCGATCGTCGTCCGCGCGCAAGGCGGGACGATCCGCTTCAACGCCGATGCGGGCTTCTTCGCGGACGGCGCCGGGGGATCCGCGCCCACCGGCGGCCGTGGCCAGGGCGGCGACCTTCTCATCGAGGCGACCGGCGGCACGATCGACTTCGCCAGCGGTCTCAACGGCGGCGCCGGCGGCTTGGGCGGCGACGCGCGCTTCGCGCCCGGCGGCACCGGCGGCGTCGGCCAGGGCGGCACCATCCGCATCCTCGCCCACACCGGCGCGGCGCCCTCGCGGATCGCCGCCGGCTCGCTCACCCTGGCGGCGCCGGGCACTGGCGGCCGGGGAGGCTCGTGGGCCGGCGGCGCCACCGATGCCGGCACCGGCGGCCTGGGCAGCGGCGGCGCGATCACCATCCTCGCCGAATCGGGGAACGGCACGATCGACCTCGGCGCGCTCAAGCTCGACGCGGTCGGCACCGGCGGCAGCGGCGGCGATGCCGACAATAACGACAATGGCGGCGACGGCGGGGTCGGCGACGGCGGCGACATAGTGCTCGGCACGAATGCCGTGGCTGGGTCCGGCGCGCCGACCGGGAGCGCGCGGTTCGCCAGCGCCGATCTCAACGCGCGCGGCATCGGCGGCGCCGGCGGCGTGGGCCGCGGCGCAGGCGGCAGGGGGCAGGGTGGGACCGCGACCCTGACAGCGGGCGGCGCGCCGGTCACGATCGCCGGCGGGGCCTCGCTCGTCGCCAACGGCGATGGCGGCGCGGGCGGCGATTCGGCCGCCGCCGGCGTCGGCATTACCGGGTCGGGGGCAGGCGGCCAGGCGGCGCTGAACGCCGCGGGCGCTGGCGGGACGATCACTGCGGGCGACGTCGTCGGCACCACCAATGCGACGGGCGGCACCGCCGCCGTCAACACGCCCGGGCAATGGCATGTCACCGCGGCCGGCGGCGGCATCGCGCTCGCCAATCTGACGCTGTCGGCCACCGCCAACACTCCCGCCGCCACAATCCCCTTTTCGAGCGTGGAGATTCCCGGCGGAACCGTGAACGTCGCGCAGGTCGCGGCGCTCGACACTTTGGGCGAGATCAGGGTGATCGGCGGCGGCGCGGGCCGGATAACCGGCGGGCAATGGAGCTTCACCGCCGGCCAGGATCTGGTGATGAGCCACGCCAATCCGGCGGCGAACGGCCTGACCATCGACGTCACCGACCTCAATGCGCGGGCCGGCGACGACGTCATCGTCAATGCCGGCGTGGTCACAAGGGCGAGCAACGCCACCGACATCCGTGCGGCCGATCTCGCTACCGTCGCCGGCCGGATTCTCGGCCGCCAGGTCAGCATCGGCTCGGCCGATATCGACGTTCAGGCGACAGGCGGCATCGGCGACATCGACACCGCCTTGGTCGTGCTCGCGGTGGCCGGCGGCACGACGCCCGCCGGCATTCCCGCCCAGCCGACGATTCTGGGCGGCGCTGCCCAGGGCCCGGGCTACACGCTGACCGCCGCCGAGGCGGGGCGGATCCGCGCGACAAACCTGCGCCTCCTCGTGCCCGCGCTGAGCGCGAACCCGGCCCGCGCCCCCGATTTGGTCGTGCGCGATCTCACGCTGAACGGCGGCGGCGCGGCGGCGGGAGTGGGCCGGTTCGAGATCGTCAGCCCGGGCATCGCGCGCGTCGAAGGCGCGCTGCTGATGGCCGGCGCCCGCGCCCAGGACGGCATTTCGCTCCGCATAACCGAGCGGCTCGAAGTCCCCACGCCGACCGGCAGCATCCGCGTCCGCGACGCCGCCGGCGCGCCCGGCGGCAATCTGATCATCGCCTCGAACAACATCTGGGTGGGCTCGGCGGCGATCATCGACCGGTTGCGCGCCAATCCTGATTATGCCGGCCGCGACGACGACCTCCTCTTCAATGACGGGACCGAGGTGCCGCGCGGCTATGTCGAGGCGAACGGCGTCACCCTGGTCGCCGGCGGCACGCTCTACGTCCAGAACAACGGCTCCGGCCTGCCTTTCTCGACCGAATATGCGGGGATCACCGTCGGGCCCGCCGGGCTCGTCATCACCGCGGCGGCGCCCGGCATCAACGTCACCGCGTTCGGCCGGCGGCTCAATGCCGACGGCAGCTTCACCACCGGCGACTCCTTCTTCGCCCAATCGACCTACAACACGACAGCCGCGGCCGGGGCGCCGGCGAGCTTCACCAACGTCGCCGCGCTCAACACCTGCATCATCGTCACCGGCTTCTGCCGGGTGCGGGCGCCCGCCAATCCGGGGCCCGGCGGGCCCGATCCGATCACCGGGCCGACCGGGGGCTCGAGCGCGATCCTGCTCCCCGGGGGCGCCGAAGAGGACGATCTGGTCGACAGCAGCTTCGCCGCCGATCCGCTGATCGAGGAACCTGTGACCAGCGGCAGCGAAGCCGGCCTTTGGGATTGCGACCCCGACCATGACGGTGATTGCGATGACCAGAATTAGCGCCCTCTGCCTTTTCGCCCTCGCGCTGGCCGCATTCGGCTGGGCCGGGCCTGCCTCGGCGCAGGGCTTGAGCGTGCGCCAAAGCTTCCGCATCGGCAGCGGCACGGCGACCCTGTGCACCGCGCAATCGCAGGTCCGGGACCCGGCCTTTGGCACCATGTTCGACCGCGGCTACCAGATCGTCTGCCGCGACGCGGCGGTGCCGGTCGGCCAGCTCTACGTGCTGCGCGCGCGCGGCGGCGACGCGGCGGCCCGGCTGGCGGGCCTGCGCGCTGGCCGGGTGACCTGCGCCGGGCCCGAGCGGGTCGAGATCGAGGGGCTGGGCGCGGTCGAGAGCCTCGCCTGCCGGCTCAACGCCGCCGACGTCGGCTACCGCGTCTATATCCTGCGCCGCGCGCGCGGCACGGTCTATGTCGCCGAGGGGCTGGCCGGCTATGACAGCGCGCTGCGGCTGGGCCTCAGGAGCCTCGCTGCCGACCGCGAGGTCGAAGGCGAGGTCTCGATCGCCACCACCGGCGCCGGCGATCCCGCCGCCTTCGCGCGGGTACAGGCGGGGACGCAGGACGCCCAGAGCGCGCTGGCCGAGGCCTATCGCCGCAACAATGCGGGCTCCTATGCCGAGGCGTCCGAATATTTCTCGGCCTTGACGCAGCGCGAGACCGGCCCGGGCGGGCAGGCCGAGGCCCTGGTCAACGCGGCGCTGCAGAGATCCAATCTCGGCCGCCACGCCGAGGCCGATTCGATCTTCGCGCGCGCCGAGGAGATGGCCGGCGCCGATCCGGTGACGGCGCGCAGGCTGCGCAATTATCGCGCCATGCATTTGCTGAACCAGGGCATGGCCGCCGCCGCGCTCGCCGAGCTCGACCGGCCGGTGCCGCCGATCGCCGCAAGCGCCTCGGTGAGCGCTTTGGTCATCGACCGGCCGACCGCGGGCCGGCTCAGCGCCGAATCGCCAGGCGCGAGCCGGCTGCGCGGCCCGGAAGGCCTGACCCAGGAGGACAAGGCGCAGATCCTCGATGGCCAGGCGCTGCAATTGCGCGGCACCATCCTCACCCTCCAGGGCCGGGGCGCCGAGGCGGCCATGCCGTTCAACCGGGCGCTCACCGAGCTGATCGCGATCCGCGGCGGCCGCATCGCCGCCACGGTCTGGCTGCGCGCCCAAATCCACGGCGAGCTCGCCGCCATCGCCGAGCGGCGCGGGGATGGAGCGGAAGCGGAGACGCAGCACCGGACCGCCGTCGTCCTGCTCCAGGCCAATTATCCGGGCTCCTCCGCGCTGATGAGCGCCAAGGGCCGGCTGGCGGGCTATTATGCGCGCACCGGCCGCCCTGAGCCGGCGCTCGTCCTCTATCGCGAGATCGTCGCCGCCAATGTCGACGGCGGCGACGCCTCGCCCGGCCTGCGCCGCCTGCTCGAACCCTATTTCGAATTGCTGACCGCGGACGGCGCGGGGCCCGATGCGGTCGCCGACCTGTTCACCGCCAGCCAGATCCTGCTCCGCCCCGGTGTCGCCCAGACCCAGGCGGTGCTGGCGCGCGAGCTTTCGGGCGGCAGCGACGAGGCGGCGCGCATGTTCCGCCAGTCGGTCAACCTCACCCGCGACATCGAGCGCGGCCGGGTCGAGTTCGCCCGGCTCGAGGCGAGCACGGCGCCGACCGCCGCCGGCACCGCCCGGATGGAGGAGCTTCGCGTCGCCATCGCCCAGTGGCAGCAGGACCAGACCGCGATGCAGGCGCGGCTCGCCGAATTTCCGCGCTATCGGGCGGTGTCGAGCGGCGCGCTCCAGCTCGCCGATGTGCAGCGCATGCTCCGGCCCGGCGAGGCCTATTACAAGATGATCGTGGTGGGCGATCATGCTTATGCGATCTTCGCCACTCCGGGCGCCGCGCGCGCCTTCCGGATCGGCGCTACCCCGCGCGAGCTCGACCGCCAGGTCGATGCGCTGAGGGCGACCATCTCGGTGGTCCAGAACAACCAGCAGCTCACCTATCCGTTCGATCTCGAGATCGCCTACGGGCTTTATCAGTCGCTGTTCGCGCCGGTCGCGGGCGAGATCGGCGCCGTCACCCATCTCGTCTTCGAGCCCGACGGGGCAATGCTGCGGCTGCCGCCCAATCTGCTGGTCATGGACCGCGCCGCGGTCGACGCCTATCGGGCGCGGCTCGCCGATCCCAGTGACGACGGCTTCGATTTCCGCGGCGTCAAGTGGCTGGGGCGCGAGCGCGACATCTCGACCGCGGTCTCGGTCCGCGCCTTCCGCGACGTCCGCCAGGCGCCGCCGAGCAGGGCTCGCGCCGAATATCTCGGCTTCGGCGAGAACGAGCCGGCGCGCGGCTATTTCCTGCCTGGCGGGGCCGGGACGCGCGGCGATGCCGGCATGGAGCAGGCGGGCTGCTCCTGGTCGCTCGGCGCCTGGAACCGGCCGATCTCGGCGCGCGAGCTGGTCGCGGCCGGCGCCGCGGCGAGCGGGGGCCGCGCCGGCGAGGCCGAGATCGTCACCGGTGCCGCCTTCACCGACACCGCGATCATCGCGCGCTCGGACCTCGCCGACTATCGAATCCTGCATTTCGCGACGCACGGCCTGGTGACGCCGCCGCGCCCGGAATGCCCGGCGCGGCCCGCTTTGCTGACCAGCTTCGGCACGGGAGAGTCGGACGGCCTTTTGACCTTCGCCGAGATTTTCGACCTGAGGCTCGACGCTGACCTGATCATCCTTTCCGCCTGCGACACCGCCAGCAGCGCCAGCGCCACCGCGACCGCCGAAGCGGGCCTCGCGGGCGGCGGCGAATATGCGCTGGACGGGCTGGTGCGCGCCTTCGTCGGCGCCGGCGGCCGCATCGTCGTCGCCAGCCACTGGCCGGTGCCCGACGATTTCAACGCTACCGAAAGGTTGATCTCGGGCCTGTTCACGGCGCCGCCCGGCACCGGCATCGCCGGCGCGCTGCGTCTGGCCCAGCAGGCGCTGATGGACGATCGCGACACCTCCCATCCTTATTATTGGTCGGGATTCGCGGTGGTCGGCGACGGCTCGGCGCCGGTGATCCGGGCGGGCGCCGACCGGGTCGCCGCGGCTTATTGAACATTGTGCGGAATTGGTCGTTAATGCGACGCCGCATTCCTTGTGCGGCTGAGCGGGGTTTATTGAACGAAGCGCGTATCTTAGCTGCTGCGATTGCGGGTGGCGTCCTCGCGGCGCCGCTTGCCGCGCGCGCGCAGGACACCGCACCGCCCGCAGAGGAAGCCCCCGCTTTCAACCCCGGCCCGGCCGATGACCAGCCCATCGTCCCCGACAGCGAATTCGAGGCGGCGATGCCGGCTTTGCCCGAGGTCGGCACCAACCCCGATCCGATGGCGCCGCTCGAGCCGCTCCCGCCGGACGCGCGCCCCTTCCCGCCCGAGCCAGGCCCGGTCGAGGACACGCCTTTGGGGGACCCCGCTCTGGCCGAGCCGCTGCCGCCGCTCTCGAGCTTCGACGTCCAGCCCGCCGGCGAGGAGCCGGCCGCCTCCGACGAGGAGGGCGAGGCGGCGCGGGTGCGCTACAGCCTGGTCGTCGACGGCATGGCCGAAACCGGCCTCGAAGGCCGCTTCCGCGACCTTTCCGCGCTCGACGATGCCGAGGGCGAAGCCGTCAACGGCGCGATGATCGCCGCCCGCGCCGAGGAGGACGTCGCGCTCGTCGTCCGCCTGCTCCGCTCCGAAGGCTATTATGACGCCGTCGCCACCTCGGCGATCGAGCAACTGCCGGGCGAGGGAGACGCGCCGGGCCGGCTCAGGGTGACGATCACCGTCGCCGCCGGCAGTCGCTACAATTTCGGCAACATCACGCTCGCCGGTCCGGACACCGAGCCGCCGGGTCTGGCGCGCAGCTTCCTGCCGCTCACGTCCGGGAATCCGATCCGCGCGGTCGACGTCGAGGCGGCCGAGGCCAATGTGCTGCTCCGCCTGCCGCAGGAGGGCTACCCCTTCCCCGAGCTCAGCGTCCGCGACATCGTGCTCGATCCCGACACCAGGCTCGGCGACTATACCTTGCCGCTCAATCCCGGACCCCGGGCGCGCTTCGCCGGCTTCACCACCGAGGGCCGGCTCGCCTTCGACGCCGAACATGTCGGCGTGCTCGCCCGCTTCCGCCGGGGCGAGCTTTACGATCGCCGCAAGGTCGACGACCTGCGCGAGGCGATGGTCTCGACCCGCCTGTTCAGCACGGTCTCGGCCGAGCCGGTGCTGACCGGCGAGAGGGCCGAAGACGGCACCCAATATGTCAACATCCTGGTCCGCCAGCAGGCCGGCCCGGCCCGCTCGCTCGACGCCAGCGCGGGCTTCAGCACCGGCGAGGGCATCCGGCTCGAGGGCGCCTGGGAGCACCGCAACCTGTTCCCGCCGGAAGGCGCGCTGCGCGTCGCCGCGATCGCCGGCACCAGGGAGCAGAATTTCTCGGTCCGCTTCCGCCGCAACAATTGGGGGCAGCGCGACCGCGCCCTGCTGCTCCAGCTCGACATCGGCCGGCGCGATTTCGAGGCCTTCCAGGGCTATACCGCGCGGCTCTACGGCCTCGTTTCGCGGGAATCGACGCCGATCTGGCAGAAGCGCTGGACCTATGCCTATGGGGCCGAGCTCCTCGCCACCAACGAGAATCGCAACGGCACGGCGGTCATCTCGCTGTCCGACGCCTATTTCATCGGCGGGCTGGTCGGCCAGCTCGGCTATGACCGGTCGAACAGCCTGCTCGATCCGACCCGCGGCTTCCGGCTGCTCGCCCGGGTCAATCCCGAAGCCTCGCTCCACGACGGCGCGGGTTTCTACATACGCAACCTGATCGAAGGCAGCGCTTATTATCCGGTCGGCGAGCAGTTCGTCATCGCCGGCCGCGCCCGCATCGGCTCGATCTTCGGCATTCCCCGCGACGATCTGGCGCCGTCGCGACGGCTCTATGCCGGCGGCGGCGGCTCGGTGCGCGGCTTCGGCTTCCAGGAACTGGGGCCGCGCGACCTCAACAATATCCCGGTCGGCGGGCGCAGCCTCGCCGAATTCGCCCTCGAGGGCCGCTACCGCTTCGGCAATTACGGCGTGGTCGCCTTCGTCGACGCGGGCCAGGTCTACGAGGCCCAATATCCAACATTCGATTCGATGCGCTTCGGAATCGGCATAGGAGGGCGCGTCTATACCAATTTCGGCCCGGTCCGGATCGACGTCGCGACGCCGATCGGGCGGCGGCCGGGCGAGACCCTGATCAACGTCTACGTCTCGATCGGGCAGGCTTTCTGATGACGGCCGAAATCACCGAGGCGCCCGAAGCGACGGAGACCGTGGTGGTGCGGCGGCGCGCGCTGGGCTGGACCATCGCCAAATGGACGGGGATCGTCTTCGCCACGCTGCTGGCGCTGATCGCCGCCTTTCTGCTCTGGCTCAACAGCGAGGCGGGGCACCGTTTCATCGTCGAGCGCATCAACGCGATGGAGACGACCTCCGGGCTCAAGGTCCATGTCGGGCGGATCGAAGGCTCGATCTTCGGCCGGCTGACCGTCCACGATCTCACCCTCTCCGATCCGCGCGGCACCTTCGTCAGCGCGCCGCGGGCGGAGCTCGATTACCGCCCCTTGCCCTATCTGTTCGGCGGCCGCATCGACATACGCGATCTCGACATCCCCGAGGCGCGGCTGCTGCGCGCGCCCCGGCTGCGCCCCGGCGATCCCAATGCGCCGCTGCTCCCCGACATCAGCCTCGATCTGGCGCGCTTGCACGTCGGCCGGCTGGCGATCGACCCGGCGGTGACCGGGCGCCGCCATCTGCTCTCGCTCGACGGCCGCGTGACGATCGCCGACCGGCGCGCCCAGGTGACGCTCGACGCCGCGACCTTGCGCGCGGCGGGCCTCGCCGGGGGAGACCGGCTGCATCTCGTGCTCGATGCGGTGCCGTCGGCCAACCGGCTCGACATCGCGCTCGACCTGCGCGGGCCGGGCGACGGCTTCCTCGCCGGCCTGATCGGCACCGACCGAGCGGTCACCGCGTCCGTCAACGGCCGCGGCACCTGGGCGAGCTGGCAGGGCCGGGCGCGCGCCGCTCTGGCCGGCGACGTGCTGGCCGATCTCGGTGTCACCGCCCGCGACGGCAGCTTCACCGTCGACGGCATTGTCCGCCCGGGCCTCGTCCTGCCGGGCGCGGCGCAGCGCTTCGCCGGGCCGGCCGCGCGCGTGAACCTCACCGCCCGGCTCGACCAGCGCCGCGCCGACATCCGCTTGCGGGTGCGCAGCAGCGTCCTCGCGCTCGCCGCCGAGGGCGGTATCGACCTTGGCGCCAATCGCTACGAGAATCTGAGGATCGCAGGCCGGCTTCTCCAGCCGGGCACGATCGCGCCAGGCCTCGCCGGACGCGACGTCAACCTGGCGGTGATCCTCAACGGCGGCTTCGCGACGCCGGGCGTCCTCTACGAGCTGCGCGCGGCGAGCCTCACTCTGGGCGGCACCACGATCGAGGGGCTGCGCGCGGTCGGCAATGCCCGGGTGCGCGCTGGCGACATCGTCGTGCCGGTGTCGGCGCGGGCGGCGCGCATCCTGGGCTTCGATGCGGTCGCCGGCGGCACCATCGCCAACGTGCGTCTCGACGGCGAGCTCGGCATCGCCGGCACGCGCCTGGTCTCGGACAATATGATCCTTCGCTCCGACCGTATCGATGCCCGCCTCGCTCTCGCCTTCGACCTCGCCGCCGGCCGCTATCTCGCCGCGGTGCAGGGCCGGGTCGACAATTATCTGGTGAACGGCGTCGGCCTGTTCGACGTCACCACCAATCTCGACATGACCAGCGCGGCGGGCGGCTTCGGCCTGCGCGGCCGCGTCGCCGCGCGCAGCCGGCGGCTCACCAACGAGACCATCCAGGCCCTGCTCGGCGGCGCCGGCACGGCGACCGCCAATATCGACATGGCGCCATCGGGGCTCATCCGGGTCAGCGACGTGCGCGTCGCCGCGCCCAAATTGCGCGTGCGCACCGGCGGCGGCGTCTACAGGCCCGACGGCACGATCGACCTGCGCCTCGCCGGCGACAGCAGCGACTACGGGCCGCTCGCCGTGCGCGTCACCGGCCGCGCCAGCGCGCCGCGCATCGAAATCGCCGCCGCCGGCCCGGGCTACGGCCTCACCAACCTCACCGCCAACGTCCGCGCCACCGCGCAGGGCTGGGCGCTCGAGGCACGCGGCGATTCGGCTTACGGGCCGTTCACCGCCGACGTGGTCATCCTCTCGAACCGCGGCCCGCTGACCATCGCCGTCAACCGGCTGACCTATGCCGGGATCAACTTCGCCGGCCGCCTGGTGCAGACGCGCGCGGGGCCGTTCGCGGGCGCGCTGACGCTCGAAGGCCAGGGCTTGAGCGGCAACGTCACCCTCGCCGCCGCCGGCCGCCGCCAGCAGATCGCAATCGCAGCGACCGCCAATGCGGCGCGAACGCCCGGCGCCGATCCGATCATCGTCCAGCGCGGCCGGGTCGATGTCACCATCACCTTGCCCGCGGACTCGCGGAGCTCGATCGACATCGTCGGCGGCGCGGAGCTGGCCGGCCTCGCCAGCGGCGACCTGCTCGTCCAGCGCGCACGGGTCGCGTTCAACTATGTCGGCGGCAGAGGCACGGGCCAGCTCTTCGCGGAAGGGCGGCGCGGCGTCTCCTTCCGGATCGCCGCCAACGGCCGCAGCGACGGCAGCTCGGCGCAGGTGGCGATGCAGGGCCAGGTCAACAATATCGCCTTCCGCCTCGCCGAGCCCGCCCGCCTCGTCCGTGTCGAGCAGACCGGCGAGTGGCGGATGCTGCCGGCCACGATCAGCTTCCCGCAAGGGCGGGTGCGGCTCGCCGGCCGCTTCGGCAACGGCCTCGTCGTGCAGACGCGGCTCGACAATCTCGACCTCACCATCGTCAACGCCTTCTCGCCGGGGCTTGGCATAGGCGGCCGCGCCACGGGCAGCCTCGATTTCTCGGACCCCGGCGGCGGCGCCTTCCCGCGCGCCGAAGCCAGGCTCAACGTCACCGGCTTCACCCGGACCGGGATCGCGGTCCGCTCCTCGCCGGTCGACCTGTTCGTGACGGGGAACCTCACGCCAGAAGGCGGCGCCGCTGGCGCGATCATCCGCCGCGGCGGCGCGATCATCGGCCGGGCGCAGGTCCGGCTGCAGCCGCTCGGCCCCGCGGCGGGCAGCTGGCGCGAGCGGCTCATGGCCGCGCCGCTCGCCGGCGGCGTCCGCTATAACGGACCCGCCGACGTGCCGATGTCCTTCGCCAGCCTGCCCGGTCACCAGGTGACCGGCCCGCTCGGCATCGCCGCCGATTTCGGCGGCCGGGTCGACAATCCGCAGTTTAGCGACGGCATCGTCCGCGCCAACAACCTCGTCTACGTCAACGAGACCTACGGGACGCGAGTCACCGCCCTCGCCGTCGACGGCAGGTTCAGCGGCTCGGAGCTGCGCGTCAACCGCCTCAGCGGCCGCGCTGGCAACGGCACGATCACCGGCAGCGGCACGATCGGCCTTTCTTCGGCGGCGGGCTACCCGGTCGACCTGAGGCTTGACTTCCAGAACGCCCGGCTGGCGCGCAGCGACGATCTCGGCGCCACCGCGACCGGCAATTTGCGGATCACCCACAATCGGGAGGGCGCCTGGATCAGGGGCGCGCTCGATCTCGCCGAGGTCCGTTACCAGATCGTCCGGCAGGCGGCCGCCGAAGTGCCTCAGCTCGCGGGCGTGCGCCGGCGCGGCGAGCCGCTGTCCGATCCCAATGCGCAGCGCGCGGACGCGCGCGTTCCAAGCGTCTGGCAGCTCGACATCGAGCTTCGAGCCAACAACCGCATCTACGTCTCCGGCATGGGCATGGAATCCGAATGGCGCACGGCCGATCTGCGCGCCAGGGGCACGACCACCACGCTCGAGCTGGTCGGCCAGGTGCGGATGATCCGCGGCACATTGGGCCTCGCCGGGCGGCGCTTCCGCTTCGATCGCGGGGAGGTGACGTTCGAGGGCGCGCGGCCCTCGCGGCTCAATCTCCTCGCCACCGCGGACATCGAGAGTGTCGAGGTGGGCATCGTTATCGCCGGCAACTCGCTCAATCCGCAGATCAGCTTCACCTCCTCGCCGTCGCTCCCGCAGGACGAAGTGGTTTCGCGCATCCTGTTCGGCAGCTCGGTGACGCAGATTTCGGCGCTGCAGGCGGTGCAGCTCGCCGCCTCGCTGCAATCGCTGAGCGGCGGCGGCGGCGGCCTCAATCCGCTCGGGCGGCTGAGGTCCGCGACCGGCATCGACCGGCTGCGCATCATCGACGCCGACACCGCCACCGGCCGCGGCACCGCGGTCGCCGCCGGCATGTACCTGTCGGACGACATCTATGTGGAGATCATAACCGACGCCAAAGGCTATACCGCCACCCAGATCGAGATCTCGCTCACCCGCGCCTTGAGCCTGCTCTCGCAATTCGGATCGAACAGCGGCACCAACGTCAACCTGCGCTACAACCGCGATTATTGACGGCTGCGGGAGGGGGTTTCCAGCGGGGAAGTCCGACCGGTGCGCCGAGCGGCCGAGTCGGGGCTGCACCCGGCGTGGGGCGGGTAGCTTTTCGCGTGGAACTCTTGGTTATTTTTTCAGCGCCCACATTGGACACTGAAACTGCTCAATATTCCCGATGAGCGGCAGTTGCGGTGCAGCAACGATCAGGCCTTTACCCGGCCTCCATTTCGAAGGATAATGGGGCTTCCAATCAAAGGGGATGGTCTCATGAAAATCCTAACCAAGCTTCTTGCCTCGGCGGTCGCGATCGGAGCGGCCGCTGTCGCGACGCCGGCTTCCGCGCAAGCAACGCGCACTTGGGTCTCCGGCGTCGGCGACGACGTCAATCCTTGCAGCCGCACCGCGCCCTGCAAGACGTTTGCCGGCGCCATTTCGAAGACGGCTGCCGGAGGCGAAATCAACTGCCTCGATCCCGCCGGCTTCGGCGCGGTGACGCTCACCAAATCGATTACGATCGACTGCACCGGCACGCTCGGCGGCGTCCTCGCCTCCAGCACCACCGGCGTCATCCTCAACGGCGCGGGCATCGTCGTGACCCTGCGCGGCCTCGAGATCAACGGCGGCCCGCCCAACCTGCCGGGCGTCAACGGCATCCGCTTCCTTCAGGGAGCTTCTCTGACGGTCGAGGACTGCACGATCTACAACTTCCTCGCCGCTGCGCCGAACGGGTTCGGAATCAAAATGGAGCCGGGCACGACCGGCCGGCTCACGGTCCGCAATACGGTGATCCGTAACAACGGCACCACCGTGTCGGGCGGCGGCATTCTCATCCAGTCGACGGGGCCATCGGGCGGCGCGAGGGTCGATCTCACGAATGTAAGTATCCTGAACAACCTGTTCCAGGGAATCAGGATCGATACCGCCGGCAACAACTCCGCCGCCGACACGATGGTGACGATCGACGGCAGCCTGATCGCGGGCAGCATCAATGGCACCGGCCTGGTGGTCAACACGCCGGTCGGCGGACACGACGCGACGGTGGTCGTGAACAACTCGACCATCTCGGGCAATCTCACGGGTATCAACGGCACCGGCAACTTCAGCCGGACGGCGGTGTCGAACACGACGATCTTCAATAACGGCACTGGTATTTCGGCCTCGGGCGGCGCCCTGGTGCAGAGCTTCGTCAATAACCGGGTCGTGTTGAACGGCGCCGGCAACACCTTCAGCGCGCCCAACCTGGTACCTCAATAGCCGGGTTCGACCCGGACAGCCGACAGGGCTTTTCGGGATTGATCGAATGGAGAGGAGGGCAACGGCGGGATCGCCGTTGCCCTCCTAGTTTGACGGCCGGCCCGCGCCGTATCGACCGTCCAGCGGTCCCGCAGCCGAGCGCGGGACAAGCCTCTGAAAAAGCTGTTGCAACCGATCCGGCAGCCGGCCGGGCTCCGCAGCCAGATGCCAAAGCCAATGGCGCTTCGAGCAAGTTGGTCGAGATGCAGATAGGCTTCACTGAACCCTGCGGCTCGCCGCAGCGATTCCGATTCGCGGGTGCGAACATGGTTTTAGAACGCTCGATCAGCCCGTCGCGGGCAAGGGCCATCGGCACGCGCTGACGTTGCCCGAGGTGAGGCCGGTGCGAGCCTGTTGCTGCCCTTGAGCGTTCGAGGCAGCATTGACAATTTTGGGGGATCGCAGATGGCTGGCGGCTGGAGGACAATTGACGACAGAGCCGTTCACGCGCCGCGACATGTTCCGGAATGTCGGTGCCGGAGCGATCCTCTCCGGGGCCGGCGCTCCGCTGGGTCTGGCCGGCGCACAGACCACGCCGCCACCGGCGGCGCAGCGCACGCTGAATGTCGTTGAACTGGGCGCCGACCCCAGCGGGCAACGCGACGCCTCCGCGGTCTTTCAGCGCGCGATCGACTCGCTCGCGCCCACTGGGGGCATCCTCTACATTCCGGCGGGCCAATATCGGATCGAGCACACTTTAGTCTGGCAGAACCGGGAGAACAGGCGCGCGCCCGGCATCCTGTTTCAGGGAGACGGGCAGCATACGACTGTGCTCAACAGTCTCATTGGCTCGGGACCGTTGCTCCGCGTGCGCGGCGTGCGCACGACTGCGCCGGTCGATACGAGCTATTTTTGGGGAGGCGGCATTCGGGACCTTAGCATCCGTGGCAATGACGGCCCGGAGGGACAGCACGGGCTCGAAGTCTTGGGCTGGTATTATGGCGAGATCCAGAATTGCCATTTTGTCGCGCTCGGCGGCGACGGAATTCGGGCGGTTACCGATCCCAGCGTAGATCCCAATCCCGATTTTACGTCGTCGACCCTATTCTTGCGCGGCGTCTGGTTCGAGCGACTCGGCGGCTGGGGCTTCATTGACAGGAGCGCCGAGCAGGGTGCCCCGGGCTGGTCCTGGGATCGGGTAGTTTTCATTATGTGCCGGAAGGGCGGGGCCCATGTCCGCAGCGGGGGCCACAGCTTCACCGGCTGCAGTTTCGCTTCGTGCGGGTGGCAGCGGGAAGGCGGCACGCCGGAACGCACTGCCTACGGTCTCTATTTCGACGGCGGTGCGACCGCCTGTTCGCAGCATGTCGTCCAAAGTTGCGAATTCGACAACAACCTCACTGCCCATATCGGCGCCCGCTTCCTTGCGTGCAGCTGCTTTTTCGCGAATCGTTTTATCTTCAACGATCGCTTCGGGGCAGGGCACCCTTGCCCTCGGACAGGAATCCAAATCGGCATCGGTGATGTGCATGCCGGAGTGTTTGCGGTGCTGTTTCGCCAGAACTTTTTCCGCGTGGACATAGCCGGCGAAATCGTTGGTTTCGACTTCATCAACAGTGCCAACGTTCGGGATATCACAATTGGCGGCTCGTTCTTCACCGCGCCGACCGGCGCTCGCGTGACGCGCTATAAGGGTCATGACCCCGCAGGCCGGGGGAGCGCCTATGGGTATGTAATTCATGATGTAGCGATTTGATTTCGCTGGCTGCGTGACCGCAATCGTGTTGAAAAGTCGAGGCGCTGATCGGCTGGCTGCGGCTATGACGGTGCGCTTGCCAGCTCATCGCCGCCGGCTATGCTCATGAGCTGGGACGGCAACGGCTGCGCATGACGGCCGCGAGGACGAGGACCGCCGTGGCCGCCGCCACGTCTGCCGTCCAGTCGCTGACCTGCCCATCTCGGTGCAAGCCCGGAATCACCTGAAGCAACTCGATGAGCCCGCCGAACGCGTAAAGGCCGAGGCCGATCGCGAGCAAGCGATGGGGCCACGCCAAGGCTGCGAGGCCGGCCAATACGGCAAAAGCGAGCATGTGCTGCGACTTGTCGGAGGCGTTTACGAACTGCGGCGGGTGCGGCAATAGCGCCATGACGAGCGCGAAGAGAGCCGCCGCCCAGAACATCCAGGCCGAGAGCGCGCGGAGCGACCTGCCAGGGAATGCGGACTCGGTCACATCATCTCCATAAGCTGCGAGGGGGACGGCTGCGCCAGCGCGCGGATGTCTTCTTAGGTTCCATCCAGCCAGCGCTCATGGCCCCCCGGATAAGCACCTGCGGCTGTTCGCCAATCTGCAGGGCTCGCCGATCCTGACGGTCAGCGACTTCGTGGTGATCTAGAGCGGCCCGAGGCCGAAGAAAAAGCGGCGGGCCGCATCGCGATGCCCGCCGCTCCGGTCGCCGGATTTTCGCGCACGCGGGCCGGCAGGAACTCGGAAGCATCTTCTCGGCTGAAGGGAGGGTGGCGGGTTACTCGGACCGGTGCACCCGGCCGAACGTTCTGAAATCAGTACGGATTCCCGTATATCCAGAATGGACGTAATGTGCTAAGGGGCGCTTGCCCCCTGCAGAATTGGATAGCTGTATGCCCTTCATCACCATCGTGCGGACCGTCGCGCCTCTTTCAGGCTCGAACATCGTGCTCTTCGCCTCCCCGGGCGACCAACTCCTGGAAACCGGGTCGACCGGCGGCACGACCGTGACCGTGCTCGACGAGGATGGCGACGTCGTCGTTCCGCCCTACTCCCCCGATGTCTTCGTGACCTCGCCCACCCTGCTGGCCAATGGCGACATCGTCGCGATCAATTCGGGCGCCGTCGTCCGGTACAATCCGGCCGGCCAGATCATCGATCAGACCACGGGCTTCACCCCGGGTCCCGGCCGCGCCACCGAGCTCACCAACGGCAACATCCTCATCACCTATAACGACGGGGGTGGGCACCTTCGGGGCCAGCTGCTGACCCCGACGCTTGACCTGATCGGAACCAACTTCGACATCGCGGCCGCGACCAATTTCGCGTCCGACGTGACCGCGCTGACGGGCGGCGGGTTCGCGGTCCTCGGTGAATCCTCGGGGACTCAGTCCCAGTCCGTGCGCGCCTTCGACGCGAACGGCGCTCTGCAGGGCGCGCCGGCCAATGCGGGCGAATATTATCGCTCCGAGATCCAGGCTCTTTCCGACGGCGGGTTTGTTGTCGTCGGGACCCACCTGGTCAGCTTCCCCGGCCTTGCCGTCTACAATTCCTACATGCAGGTTTTCAACGCCGATGGTTCCGCGCGTACCCAGCGCACCACCATCTCGAACGTCGTCGACTCGGTTTCGGTCGCCGCGCTGGACGATGGCCTGTTCGTCGTTGGCTTAGAATCGCGTGCCCAGATCTATCATGTGAGCGGGCGCGCCCTCGGCGATTCGATCGCCACGCCCTTCTTTGCCCTGGAAGACGGAATGGAGGGGATCGACGCGGACACCTTCGTGTCGATCGGCAGGCAGGGCTCGGGCGGCCCGACCGAGCTCATCTACTGGTCGGTCGACCGCGAGAACATCCTGATCGGCAATGCCAATGCCGAGACCTTCGACGGCGCGGGGGCGACCGACCGGATCATGGCCGGCTTCGGCGGCGACGACGTCTTCAACGTCGATAGCGCGGGCGATATCGTCCACGAATGGGCGGGCGAAGGCAATGACACCGTTATCGCCAGCGTCAGCTATCAGCTCCGGGCCGGCGCCGAGGTCGAGCTTCTCAGAACCTCGGACGAGGCCGGCACGACAGCGCTGAGCCTGGGCGGCAACGAGCTTGCCCAGACGATCCGCGGCAATGCCGGCGACAACCAGCTCACCGGCGGCGGCGGCGGGGATACACTGATCGGCCTCGGCGGCAACGACTTCTATTTCGTCGGCAACGCGAACGACGTCGTCCAGGAGGCCGTCGGCGGCGGCACCGACCGAGTCTTTGCGAGCGTGAGCTACACGCTCGCGGCCGGCGCCGACGTCGAGATGCTGACCACCGACCTCCATGCCGGGACGGCGGCGATCAACCTGACCGGCAACGCGCTGGCGCAGGGCATTTTCGGCAATGCCGGGGCAAATCAGCTGAACGGCGGCGGCGGTGCGGACAGCCTGGTCGGCTTCGGCGGCGACGACTGGTATTTCATCGTGGACGGCCGGGAAAGCGTGTTCGAGAGCGCAGGCGGCGGCAACGACCGGATCTTCACCAGCGTCGACTATCGGCTTCAGGCGGGCGCGTCGGTCGAGACGATCACCACCAACCTCAATGTCGGGACGGCCGGGATCGACATCATCGGCAACGAACTCGCCCAGCTCATCTACGGCAATGCCGGCGACAACCAGCTGACCGGCGGCGGGGGCGGCGATGCCATGGTCGGCCTCGGTGGCAACGATTTCTTCTTTGTCGGCGACACCCGTGATGTCATCTACGAGGCCACCGGCGGCGGCAACGACCGGGTCTTCGCCAGTCTCAGCTTTACGCTGACGGCGGGCGCGGAGGTGGAGATGCTGACCACCGACTTCAACGGGGGCACGGCGGCGATCAACCTGACCGGCAATGCGCTCGTCCAGGGGATTTTCGGCAATGCGGGCGCCAACCAGCTGAGCGGCGGCGGCGGTGCGGACAGCCTGGTCGGCTTCGGCGGCGACGACTGGTACTTCATCACCGACGGCGGCGAAGCGGTGTTCGAGAGCGCGGGCGGCGGCAACGACCGGATCTTCACCAGCGTCGACTATCGTCTGCAGGCCGGGGCCGAGGTCGAGATCCTTACCACCAATCTCCATGCCGGCACCGCGGCGATCGACATCACCGGCAACGAGCTTGCACAGACCATCTTCGGCAATGCCGGCGGCAACATCCTCGATGGCGGCGGCGGCAAGGACGAGCTGTTCGGCAATGGCGGCGCGGACATCTTCCTGTTCAGCACCGCGCTCAACACCGCCCCCGGCGGCACCTTCGCCGGCTTGGCGTCGACCGCCAATGTCGATCAGATCAACGGCTTCGGGTCCGACGACAAGATCGGGCTTGATGCCGCGCGCTTCGGTCTGACGCCGGGGGCGCTGCCGCCGGGCGCGTTCGTGATGGGCACCGCCGCCCAGGACGCGGACGATCGCATCATCTACGATCAGGCGACGGGCGCTTTGCTGTTCGATGCGGACGGATCGGGCGCCGGAGCGGCGCAGCTGTTCGCCTACATCGCCGGCCCGTTCAACCTGGACGCAAGCTACTTCGTGGTCATCTAGGCGGCTGGATCGCAGCATGTCCAGATGACGTTCGTGCACGTGTAGGGGAGAAGCGCACGAAATCGACGCAAGCGGATCCGATACCTGCTGGCGGGCGGCTGGACGCTGCGAGGGATCGTTTGGCGGGCCGCCCCCGGGTCTCGGCAAACCGGCAACCGAATGGGCCTCGGCCGGACTGGTCGCACAGTCCACTCTCCACCTGTTTCGGACATTGTGTTGGATCGAATAGAATAGATTGGAGACAGCGCCTGCCCGCAGTCTCCGCCGATCGGGTACGAGGCTCTAACTCAAGCCGTTCACCCGCAACGCGACCCTTCCTTCGCAAATGGCAAGGTACGTGTAAGTCACGGATTTTCTTGCGACGAACTCCTGCCAGGCCCTGTACTCGTTTTGCTTCCAGCCGGCATATCCGAAATATTCGTCGAATATGAGGATGGTGCCCTCGACGATCCGATCACTCAACTCATCGAGGACATAGGCGGTCGATTCATAGGTGTCGGCGTCGAGATTGGCGAAGGAGACCTTCTCGGTTCGCTCCGCCAGGAAGGGGCGCAGTGTGTCCTGGAACCAGCCCTTCAGCAGCCGTACGTTGGGGCGCACCCGCGGCAGCCTGCCTTTCCGGTCGAAAAAACCGCGCACGGCAGCGTTGCTGCCCGACCAGTCCTCCCGAAGGCCTTCGAACGAATCGAAGCCGAAGACGAGTTCGCTCGTCAACGATGCGAACAGGTTGACCCCTGCACCCTCATGTACTCCGAACTCCAGGTTGAGGCCGGGGACAGTCTTCTTTGAGAAAGCAAAGGAGCGGAACTCGGCGAGATCCTCAAACAGCATGGCAGTGGCCATGTGCTCGCGCGCGAAGGAGGCGGACTCCTCGAGCGCCTGACGATGCATCACCCCGGGAACCGTGCTGTCGCCCAGCTTCCACCTTGAACGGCGTATCGAAGCGACGACAAGCGAATCGACCATTCGCTTTGCTAAGCTGCTCAGCATAACCCGCTTTCGAGAGCGCCGCGTGATCGCCAAAGCGACACCGAACCGGCCGTGAAGTGTCAAAAACTAAGACATATATCCATATTCAGGTCAAGGTTGCCGCCCTGCTCGTGGGGGTCATTGTCGCCAGCCCAACCGCAACCGGATTATTCCGGGTCGTCCCGGTCCGCGCTGTCGATCCCCCAGGAACCGTCCTGCCGCTTTTTCATCGGCCGTCCGCAGCGCGAGCAGACGCTGAGGTAGCCGTGCTGACCCGAATATGCGCGGCCCTTGGAGCGCCGATGAAATCCGAGAAGACAGAATGGAGACATGCAGCCCTCACAGTCACGCGAAGCAGCATAGCGGTATCGCTGAAATGTTGCCCGTGGTTTTCGCGCGCGCCGCGGCGTCCGACAATCACGCGGTTGACACTCTTCCATCCTTGACGGAGATTGCTTCTGTGGGCGCAGAGAAAGACCGGAGGCATCGGCGACGTTCGGGCAAGCGGCGGCGCCTGAGCCGGAGAAGCTTTCTCGCCGGGGCCGCCGCGCTCCTTACCGTGACCGCCGCCGGAGCCACCGCCTTGTTGTGGCGCAACAGGACGCCCGCCAGCAAAGCCGCGCTGCAGATCAGCGGATCGCCTGTGCGCCTGCGGCTGATTCCCGCCGCCAATTCCGATGCCAATGCGAACTTGGAGCGGGCGGTCCCGCGCGAGTTCGCGGGGATGCCCTTCACTATCGTCGCCGTTCACGGCCCCGGCGATGTCACGATCAGCAACAGCATCCTGTTCGCGTTCGTGTCCGCCTACCCCGCGGTTCTCGACAATTTCGCCCATGTCAGCCCGCGCGGCGACGATTCCACGGGCGCGGTGGGCGACTCGGCGCGGCCGTTCCGCACTATCGCCCAAGCGCTCGCCAATGCTTCGACGGTGCTGCTCGAGGACGGCGATTACGAGCCCTTCGCTTATTACGGAACCGAAGCCAGGCTGGTCAGGGCGCGGAACGTCGGGCGCGCCCGGATCGTCGTTCCCGGTCCCGCGCTGCAATCAGTCCAATGGGCGGAGGAAGGCGGGCTTCGGGTCGCGCGGATTTCCCGGCCTCCGCACCGCCTGATCGATCGGGCGCGACTGGATCGAGAGGGCTTTCCATCCCGCCTGCGCCGCCATCCCGACGCGGCGGCGCTGCGCGCCGCGGAATCGGGCTGGTGCCACGAGGGCGACCGCCTCAGCGTCAAATCCACCTCGGCGTCGCTGGCGGCTTTTTTTGGAGGCGGCGCGCGGGACCATATCATCGTCGGCGGCGGCGGCTCTCTCTTCCTCCACGGCCTCAGCGTCGAGGGGATGAGCTGCCATGCGGAGCGCGGCCATTTGTGGGCCTCCCACTTCACGAGCTTTTGCGCTTACGATTATGCATTCCAGGCCACGGGCGGCAGTCTCTACCTCGAATCCGGCCGCATTCACGCGCCACACTTTGACGGCCACAATGTGGACTTTCTCAATGAGACGGGGCTGGTGGTCGCGGCGGGCATGCGCGTGACGGAGGTTGGCGACTTCGCCGCCTTCGGCACTCCCGAGGCGTTCAACCTGCAGGCGGGCAGCAGCCACAGCGGCTTCGCCCTCGTGGTCGCCTGCGTTGCGCGCAGGAGCCTCGGCCAGGAATATGCCGACGGCGCGCTCGCCGGCGCGCCCAATCATTCGTGGTATGTCGGCAACGACCTCGGCGACGAGACCTATGGCGCCACGGACGGGTCCTACGGGTTCTACATGCAGGGCACGGGCGATACGCCCCGTACCGCCTATTTCGATACCAACCGCGTGACCGGCGTGGAGAACCCTTTGGTCCTGGAGCTGGGCGCCATCGGCTATCTCTACAATAACAGCTTCACCACCGCCCTCTCGCGCAGAGGGTCGGAAGCGGCCCGCACCTACGATCCCCGCCACCCCGACCGTGCCGGAGTCGACGCGGCAAACGCCGCGGCCCTTAACGACCTTTAGAACGAGCGGCCCAGCCCGCCCCGCAATGACGGCGTCCCGGCGATCCAGACGACGCCTTTCCTGCAGCACCGATTCGTCACACTATTGAAAAGTGGTGCCCAGGGGCGGGATCGAACCACCGACACCGTGATTTTCAGTCTTGTACCCAAAAACGGTGCGGAATGCTGCGGGACGTGGTGACACCGAAGGGTATTGCGTTTATCAGGTGATTTGCGTCCCGTGGCATCCCGGCTCGGCCCCTAGCGTTTAGTGTTTCCGTGCCCCCGGTGTGTCCCGACCGAAGGACGCGGATGGTGGGCACCCATGCCGCAGATAAAGCTTACCGACGCATTCATTACCGCGTATCGGGCCCCCAAGGGCTGCCGAATTGAGATCGCCGACGCGCGCTGCATCGGCCTTTCACTGCGGGTCACCGCAGCCGGGGCCAAGTCCTTTTCCTTTCGCTACCGACCTCGCGAGGGCGGCAATCCGCAGCGTGTCGCGATCGGGGACTATCCAGCAGTCAAGCTCGGCAAGGCACGCGCCCAGGCCGACAAGATGCGCGCC
>DASQLN010000029.1:0-15209 GCA_035629975.1 Allosphingosinicella sp.
TTCATGCTGCCCGAAACGTCGCCCGTCGGCGCCGACCGCCCCACGCTCAAGCCGAACCAGCCGCGCCTCCTCGCCGTCGACAACGAGCTCGTCGTGCCGGTCAACACCACCATCCGCGTGCAGGTGACCTCCGATCCGGGCGGCGTCATCCACGCTTTTGCCGTGCCGTCCTTCGGCATCAAGATCGACGCCGTGCCGGGCAAGCTCAACGAGACCTGGTTCAATGCCCGCAAGACCGGGCTCTACTACGGCCAGTGCTCCGAGCTTTGCGGCAAGGACCACGCCTTCATGCCGGTCGCCGTGCAGGTCGTCTCGCAGGATGCGTTCCGCGCCTGGGCCGCCGCGGCGGCGACCGATCCTGCCGCCGCCTACGAGGCGCTCGCGAACGCCGACCGGAACGAAAGCCAAGAACGACGGGTCGCCGCCCGCTGAGCCGGGGCGCGCCTTCGAGGAGCTCACGATGGCCACCGCAGTGATCCACGAGCCGCACGCGACGCATCCGACCGGATGGAGGCGTTACGTCTACTCGACCAATCACAAGGACATCGGCACGATGTACCTGATCTTCGCGATTATCGCGGGGGTCATCGGCGGCTCGCTTTCGATCGCCATGCGCATCGAGTTGCACGAGCCGGGCATCCAGATTTTTCACGGCCTTGCGCAGATGGTCTACGGCGTGTCGGAGGGCGAAGCCCTCGACTACGGCAAGCACATGTACAATGTGTTTGTGACTTCGCATGGCCTGATCATGATCTTTTTCACGATCATGCCGGCGATGATCGGCGGCTTCGGCAACTGGTTCGTGCCGATCATGATCGGCGCGCCGGACATGGCCTTCCCGCGGATGAACAATATCAGCTTCTGGCTGCTCCCGCCCGCCTTCCTGCTGCTGCTCGGCAGCCAGTTCGTGCCGGGCGGCACGGGCTTCGGCGCCGGCGTCGGCTGGACCGTCTATGCGCCGCTTTCGACCTCGGGCTCGCCCGGACCGGCGGTCGACATGGCGATCTTCGCCCTCCATCTCGCCGGAGCCTCCTCGATCCTGGGCGCGGTCAATTTCATCACCACCATCTTCAACATGCGCGCGCCGGGCATGACGCTGCACAAGATGCCGCTGTTCGTCTGGTCGATCCTGGTCACGGCCTTCCTGCTGCTGCTGGCGCTGCCGGTGCTCGCCGGCGCGATCACCATGCTCCTGACCGACCGCAATTTCGGCACCCATTTCTTCGACGCGCGCGGCGGCGGCGATCCGGTGCTCTACCAGCATTTGTTCTGGTTCTTCGGCCATCCGGAGGTCTACATCATGATCCTGCCGGGCTTCGGCATGGTCAGCCAGATCATCGCCACCTTCAGCCGCAAGCCGGTCTTCGGCTATCTCGGAATGGCCTATGCGATGGTGGCGATCGGCGTGATCGGCTTCGTCGTCTGGGCGCACCACATGTTCACCGTCGGCATGGACGTGAACACCAAGATGTACTTCACCGCGGCGACGATGGTGATCGCGGTGCCCACGGGCATCAAGATCTTCTCCTGGATCGCGACCATGTGGGGCGGCAGCCTCACCTTCCAGACCCCGATGATGTGGGCGATCGGCTTCATCTTCATGTTCACGGTCGGCGGCGTCACCGGCGTCGTGCTCGCCAATGCCGGCATCGACACGATCATGCACGACACTTATTACGTGGTCGCGCACTTCCACTACGTGCTGTCGCTGGGCGCGGTGTTCTCGCTGTTCGCGGGCTGGTATTACTGGTTCGGGAAGATGTGGGGCAAGCAATATAACGAGGTGCTGGGCCAGCTCCATTTCTGGTTCTTCTTCATCGGCGTGAACATCCTGTTCTTCCCGATGCACTTCCTGGGCCTGCAGGCGATGCAGCGGCGCGTGCCGGACTATAATCCGCAGTTCGAGTATTGGAACCATGTCGCCAGCGCCATTGGCTACACGGTGATGCTCGTCGGCATGGTTTTCTTCTTCATCAACGTCTTCTGGTCGCTGTTCGCGGGCAAGAAGGCGCCGGACAATCAATGGGGCGAAGGCGCGACGACGCTCGAGTGGACGCTGTCGAGCCCGCCGCCCTATCACCAGTTCGAGACCCTGCCGAAGGTGGATTGAGGATCGAGCAAGGAAACGCCGTTCGGGCTGAGCCTGTCGAAGCCCTCTCCTTCCCTTGCGGAAGGTGGAACAAGAAAAGGAACGCCCTT
Source organism: Allosphingosinicella sp. (assembly GCA_035629975.1). Lineage (GTDB taxonomy): Bacteria > Pseudomonadota > Alphaproteobacteria > Sphingomonadales > Sphingomonadaceae > Allosphingosinicella. The sequence continues at coordinate 2,200 of DASQLN010000029.1, forward strand.
CGACAGGCTCAGGGCGAACGGCTGTGTGGATGAATAGCGCTGCGATCAACAATCAGGCTCAAGCCCTCACCGCCGACTGGCGGGACCTGCTGGCGCTGACCAAGCCCCGGGTGATGACGCTCGTCGTCTTCACCGGGCTCGCCGGCCTGCTGGTCGCGCCGGTGCGCCTTCCGCCGGCGCTGGCATTCACTGCGATCCTGTGCATCGCCCTGGGCGCGGGCGCGGCGGCGGCGCTCAACATGTGGTGGGAAGCCGATATCGACGCGCTGATGAAGCGCACCGCCTCGCGGCCGCTGCCCGCCGGGCGCATGGAGCGGCAGACGGCGCTCCATTTCGGAGTCGGCCTCGCTTTCTTCTCGGTGGTGCTGATGGGGGTGGCGACCAACTGGCTCGCCGCCGCGATCCTGGCCGCCTCGATCCTGTTCTACGTCTTCGTCTACACGATCTGGCTGAAGCGGCGCACGCCCCAGAACATCGTCATCGGCGGCGCCGCCGGCGCCTTTCCGCCGGTGATCGGCTGGGCGGCGGCGACCGGCGACGTCGCGACCCTTCCGCTCATCCTCTTCGCCCTGATCTTCCTGTGGACGCCGCCCCATTTCTGGGCGCTGTCGCTGTTCGTGCGCTCCGATTACGCCAAGGCCGGCGTGCCGATGCTGCCGGTGGTGGCGGGCGCGCATGCGACTCGGATCCAGATCCTGCTCTACAGCGCGCCGATGGCCGCCGCCGCGCTGGCGCCCTGGGCGCTCGGGCTTGCCGGGCCCGTTTACGGAATCGCCGCCGCCCTGCTCAGCGGCTTTTTCGTCCTGCTCGCCGCGCAGGTGCTGGCGAGCCGAGCCGCCGAGCCCGAGGCGATGAAGGCGGAGAAAAGGCTGTTCGCCTTCTCCATCGTCTACCTCTTCGCGATATTCGGCGCCCTGGTCGCGGACCGGTGGATCGCTTTATGACGCCCGCCGACCAGGCCGAAATCCGCCGCCGCCAGCGCAGCCGCGCGATCATCATGGCGGTGCTGCTCGGCGCCTTCGTCATCCTCGTCTACGCGATCAGCATCGCCAAGATGGGGCTCACCGGATGAGGCGTACGACGCGCACCGCCCTGCTGGCCGGCGGCCTCGTCTTCGGCATGACCGGCTTGGCCTTCGCCAGCGTGCCGCTCTACCGCGCCTTCTGCCAGCTGACCGGCTTCAACGGCACGCCGCAGCGGGCCGAGGGCGGCAGCGCGCCGGGCGCCACCGCGCGCACGATCAGCGTCCGCTTCGATGCCAACACCTCCGGCATCCCCTGGCAGTTTCGCCCGGCCGAGCAGCGCCGGACCGTGCCGATCGGGGCGCGCAACCTCGCTTTCTACACCGCGCGCAACGAATCCCGCCGCGCGGTCACCGGCCAGGCGGGATTCAACGTCACCCCGAGCCAGGCCGGCCGCTATTTCACCAAGATCCAGTGCTTCTGCTTCACCGAGCAGACGCTGCGCCCCGGCCAGGAGGTGCAGATGCCGGTCACCTTCTACGTCGACCCCGCGATCCTCGACGATCCGGACGCGCGCAACATCAGCGAGATCACCCTTTCCTACACCTTTTACCCGGTGGACCGGCGTCCAGACGGGAGCTAGACACCCCCAAGTTCCCCGGCGAAGGCCGGGGCCCAGACGAGCGCCGGACTGGACCCCGGCCTTCGCCGGGGACCGACAGAGGAAGACGAGATGGCCGGATCGAAGACCCACCAATATCATATCGTCAATCCGAGCATCTGGCCGCTGATCGGGGCCATTTCGGCGCTCGCCTTCTTCGGCGGCCTGGTGCTGTGGATGCACGACAATGCGGCGGGCCCCTATATAGTCGGCGCCGGCACGATCGGCATCGCCTTCACCATGTTCAGCTGGTGGGCGGACGTCATCCGGGAGGCCCATGGCGGCGATCATACGCCGATCGTGCAGCTGCACCTGCGCTACGGCATGATCCTGTTCATCGCCTCGGAGGTGATGTTCTTCGTCGCCTGGTTCTGGGCCTTCTTCTCCTCGGCGCTCTTCCCCGCCGAGGTCGCCGCGGTCGGCGGCGTCTGGCCGCCCGTGAATACGCACGTGCTCGATCCGTTCGGCTGGCCGCTGCTCAACACCCTGATCCTGCTCTGCTCGGGCTGCACCGTCACCTGGGCGCACCACGCGCTGATCCACGGCAACCGCTCGGGGCTGATCAAGGGCCTTTGGTGCACGATCGGGCTCGGCCTGCTGTTCACCGGCATCCAGGCCTATGAATATGCCCATGCGCCCTTCCCGTTCGTCGGCGAGGTCAGCAAGGGCGCCACTATTTACGGCTCGACCTTCATGATGGCGACGGGCTTCCACGGCTTCCACGTCATCGTCGGGACGATCTTCCTGACCGTCTGCCTGGTCCGCTCCTACAAGGGCCATTTCACGCCCAAGCAGCATTTCGGCTTCGAGGCGGCCGCGTGGTACTGGCATTTCGTCGACGTGGTCTGGCTGTTCCTGTTCCTGTGCATCTACGTCTGGGGCGGCTGGGGCGGGGCCTATCACTAGGCCTTGCACGGATCGACGCAGCGAACAGGGATTCGTTCGTCCCGAGCCCTTCGACGCCCCCTGCGGCGGCGCTCAGGATAAACTTCGGCCGAAAGGCCGAAGTCGAGGGGCGCTGGCACTGAGTCCGAGCATACGCCCCTCGACTATGCTCGGGACGAACGATGATTGATCAGGGCCCCAGCCCAGCAAACGTCGCCCTCAGGGGCCTGTGCCCGCGCTGCGGCGCCACGACCCTGTTCGCCGGCCTCGCCTCCTTCGCTCCGAAATGCCGCGCCTGCGGGCTCGATTTTGCCGGCTTCAACGTCGGCGACGGGCCGGCGGCCTTCCTGATCTTCATCGTCGGGGGGCTGACCGTCGGCCTCGCCATCTTGGTAGAGCTTTCCGCCTCGCCGCCCTGGTGGGTGCACGTGCTGCTTTGGCTGCCCTTCGCCACCGCCCTCACCATCGGCCTGCTCCGCCTCTCCAAGGGCCTGCTGCTCGCGCTCGAATACAGGCACCGGGCGCGCGAGGGCCGGGTCGCGGACGGAGAATGAGGCGGCTGCCGCTGCTGCCGACCCTGTTCGTCGCAGGCGCGGTGGCGGTCATGATCGCGCTCGGCATCTGGCAGCTGCAGCGTTCCGCATGGAAGGAGCGGCTGCTCGTCGAATATGCCGGCGCGGCTGCGCTCCCGGTCGTCGACCTCGATCCGCTGCTGGACGGCGACGGTCCGCTCCCGCCTCTTTCCTTCCGCCGCGTGCTGATCAGCTGCGACGCGCGCGACGCCGAACCCGAGGTCCGCGCCGGGCGGAGCGCCGCCGACGTTTCGGGGCAGGTCTATATCGTCCCCTGCCGCCCGGGCGCGGCGGGCCTCGCCGGGCGGATCCGGGTCAATGCCGGCTGGGCGAACCGGCCCGACGCCGTCCGGCGGCTCTCGCTGGGCGGCATCGTCGCCGGGCGGCTGGGCCCGGTCGAGGGCGACGGCCCAGTGACCTTGACCGCCGTCGGCGCCTCGCCGCCGCTCACCCCGAGCCAGCCGGCCAGCATCGAGAGTATCTCCAACAATCACCTGCTCTACGCGCTGCAATGGTTCTTCTTCGCCATCGCCGCGGCGGTGATCTATGTCCTCGCGCTCAGGAAGCGCAATGCCGCGACATTGCCGCCGGAGCCCTGAGCGCCTAAATCCGCCTTTCCCATGATGAAACTCACCACCCTAGAGAGCGGCCTCAAGGTCGCCAGCCGGACGATGCCCGGCGTGGAGACGGTCGCGGTCGGCCTCTATGCAGAGGCGGGCTCGCGGCATGAGCCGGCGCGGGTCAACGGCATCGCCCATCTCTTCGAGCACATGGTGTTCAAAGGCGCGGGCGGCCGTTCGGCGCGCGAGATCAGCGAGGCGATCGAGGATGTCGGCGGCGACCTCAACGCCTGCACCGAGCGCGACGGAACGAGCTTCACCGCCTCCCTGCTCGCCGAGCATCTGCCGCTCGGGCTGGAGTTGCTCTCCGACATGGTGCTGAGGCCGCATTTCGCGATCGACGACCTCGCGCGCGAGAAGGAGGTGGTATTGCAGGAACTCGCCGAGGCGCGCGATACGCCGGGCGACATCATCTTCGACGACCTCTGGATGGCCGCCTTCCCCGACCAGCCGCTCGGCCGCTCGATCCTCGGCGACGAGGCGAGCATCGGCTGGATCGCGCTTGAGGACCTTCATGGCTGGCGAAGCGACCTCTATCGCGCCGGCGGCCTTGCCCTGATCGCGGCCGGCAAGGTCGATCATGACGAGCTCGTCCGCCTCGCCGAGACGCGCTTCGCCGGCCTGGCCGAGGGCGCGATCGCGCCGGCCGAGAGCGCGCGGTTTCACGGCGGGGTGCGGGCGCGCGAGCCCAAGGCCGATCAGGCCCACTTCGCCGCGGCTTTTCCCGCGCCCGCTATCCACGACCCTGATTTCTATGCGGCGCGGCTATTCAGCGACATCGTCGGCGGCGGCACCTCGTCGCGGCTGTTCCAGGCGGTGCGGGAAGAACGGGGGCTGGCTTATTCGATCTGGTCGGCGCTGCAGCCCTATCGCGACACCGGCCTCTTCTATTTCTACGCGGCGACGGCGCGGCGCGAGGCGGCCGCCGCTTCCGCGCTGATCGCCCATGTCGTCGCCGACGCCGCGCAGACCGCCACTGAGCGCGAGCTCGACCGGGCCAAGGCGCAGGCCAAGACCGGGCTCTTGATGTCGCTGGAATCGAGCTGGGGGCAGGCCAATTATCTCGCCCGGCGGCTCGCGGTCCTTGGCAGGCTCGCAGAGCCCGCCGAGCTGGTCGCCGAGATCGACGCGGTGACGCTCGGCGAAGTCCGCGCGGCCGGTGCGAAAATGCTCGCGGGCGAGCGGGCAAGCGCGACGATCGGCATGCCCGCCGTGCGCGCGGCATGAGGACCCCTCTCCCTTCAGGGGATTGCGGCGACAGGACCGTCCCCCGGACGGTCCAAAGAGTCGCCGCAATGGAGGGGCCCGCCGCGAAGCGGTGGGAGGGTGAGCGCACGACCGCCGAGGTCATCCTCCTACTTCGCTCCCTCACCCCAACCCTCTCCCCAAATGGGAGAGGGGGCGCGCCGTGACTGTCTCCGCCCTCTCGACCCTCATCGCCGAGCCCTGGGCGGATTACGGGCTGGTGGATTCAGGGCACGGCCGCAAGCTGGAGCGTTACGGCCGCTACCGCTTCATCCGTCCCGAGCCGCAGGCCCTGTGGGCGCCGGCCGCCGCGGAGTGGGACGCGGACGGGGAGTTCGTCCCGGGCTCGGACGAGGAAGGCGGCGGCCGCTGGATATTCGCCCGGCCGGTGCCGCGCGAGGGCTGGGACCTGGCTTGGGGGGAGGTCCGCTTCCAGGCCCAGTGCACACCGTTCCGCCACCTCGCTTTCTTCCCCGACATGGCGCCGCAATGGGCCTGGGTGCGGGCCCGGCTGAACGACGGCGCCGAGGCGCTCAACCTGTTCGGCTATACCGGCGTCGGCACGCTCGCCATGGCGGCCAAAGGCGCGCGCCTCACCCATGTCGATGCCTCGAAGAAATCGGTGGAGGCGGGCAAGGCCAATGCGGCGCTTTCCGGCATGGCCGATTTGCCGATCCGCTGGCTGGTCGACGATGCCGCCAAGTTCGCCGCCCGCGAGGTCCGCCGCGGCCGGCGCTATGACGGCATCATCCTCGATCCGCCCAAATTCGGGCGCGGGCCGGCGGGCGAGATCTGGCGTCTCGAAGAGGGCCTGCCCGGCCTGATCGCCGATTGCCGCAAATTGCTCGACGGCGAGAGCCGCTTCCTCGTCCTCACCGTCTATGCGGTGCGGATGTCGGCGCTGGCGATCGGCGAGCTGCTGAACCAGGAGCTCGGCGACCTCGGCGGCCGGATCGAATGCGGCGACATGGCGGTGCGCGAGGAAGCGCGCGGCCTCCTGTTGCCGACCGCGATCTTCGCCCGCTGGAGCCGGGACTAGGCAATCATCGTCATCCCAGCGAAAGCCGGATTCTCCCTTCCTTCGCAGCCGCCGGGAAAGAGAAGTGGGATTCCAGCTTTCGCTGGAATGACGGCTCAGTCCCGCCCCGCCCTGATCGCCGCTCCGGCGGCGAACGGCGCGCCCGCCACCAGCAGCAGCGACACCGCGCCCAGCAATTGCAGCGCGCCCGAATCGCCGCCCCGCTCCAGATAGCCCGCGCCGAAGATCAGCAGCGGCACCGCCAGCGGCAGCATCAGCAGGCCGGCGAGCGCCCCGCTCCGGCGCAGGCTCGCGGTCAAGCCGGCGACGCCGAGCGTCAGCGCGGCGAGGCCGGGCGTGCCGACCAGCAGGCCGAGCTCCAGCCGCAGCAGCGCCTCGCCCGGCAGCTTCATCAGCGCCGCGGCCGGGATCGCGGCCAGCATCAACGGCGGGCCGAAGGCGAGCCAGTGGCCGGCGAGCTTGGCCAAGGCGATGCCCTCCTCGGCGTGGCCGCGAAGGCTGAGCTGGTCGAGCACGCCCGAAGCGCGGTCGGGCTCGACCAGGCGGTCGACGGGAAGCAGGGCGGCGAGCAGCGCCGCCATCCATAGGGCGCCGCCGCCGGTGCGCGCGAGCAGCGGCCCGTCCGGCCCGACCGCGAAGGGGAAGAGCGTCGCCACCAAGAGGAAGAAGATCAGGGGCAGCAGGGCCGCCCCGCCCGCGAAGGCGAGGCGAAGCTCGCGCAGGACTAGCGCGGTCATCCGAGCCTCACCGCTTCCGCCCCGGGGAGGTCCAGCGACTGGTGGCTGGCAGCGAGGATCGCGCCGCCCGCGGCGCGGTGCGCCGCCATCGCCGCCTCGAGCCGCGCCAGGCCGTCCGAGTCGAGGCCGTTGGCGGGCTCGTCGAGCAGCCACAGGGGCGCGCCCGACGCGACGACGCGGGCCAGAGCGGCCCGCTTCCTCTGCCCCGTCGACAATATCCGCACCGGCACGTCGGCGAGCGGGGAAAGGCCCATCGTCTCGATCCCGCCCGACGGATCGCCGACCCAGAAAGCGAGGGCCGGCCCGAGCCGCTGCCGCTCGTCGAGCGCGAGATGCTCGTCGGCGAGCGCCGCTTGGGCGCGCTCGACCCTGCCCGAAGCGGGCCGCAGCAGGCCGGCGGCGAGGCGGATCAGGCTAGACTTGCCGGCGCCGTTCGGGCCGGTGACCAGAGCCGCCTCGCCGGGCCCGAGCACGAGGCTCAGCCCCTCGAACAGCAGCCGGCCGCCGCGCATGCAGGCGACCGCCTCGAGCGCGAGCAGGGTCACTCGGCCTCATCCTCGATGGCGTGCATGTCGGCGTCGGAAAAGCCGAAATGGTGGCCGACCTCGTGGACGATGACATGGGTGATGAGATCTTCGAGGCCGACGCCCGTCTCCACCCATTCGTCGAGCAGCGGCAGGCGATAGAGATGGATCATCGGCGGCAGCTCGCCCGACGCCCAGCTCGTCTCCTCGCGCATCGATCGGCCCGAATAGAGGCCGCTAAGCTCGAACGGATCCTCGATGCCGAGCGCGTCGAGCACTTCGTCGTCGGCGAAATCCGCGATCCTGAGCACGACGTTGGCGAGGTAAATGCGGAAGCGCTCCGGCAGCCGGGCGATCGCGGCCTCCGCGAGCCGCTCGATCGCGGCTGCGTCCGGCGCCAAGGTTTGACCGCTCCCCATCATTGCGCGACATAGAGGGCTTTCAGCAAAAGTGGGAACCGGTTTTGCGGCTCGGAAAGCGCGACACCGGGACTCGGGCGGCGGGCCAGGGAGGAAGAGGCGTGGCGGTGCTTGGGAATGAGGAGCGGGAGGAGGCGCTGGGCGCGCTGCCGGGGTGGACGTTCGACTCGGGGCGGAACGGCCTCGCCAAGAGCTTCGCCTTCGCCGATTTCAGCGCGGCCTTCGCCTTCATGACCCGGGTGGCGCTGGCGGCCGAGAAGGCCGACCACCATCCCGAATGGTCGAACGTGTGGAGCAAGGTCGACATATTGCTCTCGACGCACAGCGACGGCGGCGTCACCCACAAGGACATCGCGCTGGCGAGCGCGATCGAGGCGATGCTGGCCTAGCTTGCCCTGCGTGACGGCGCCCACTAGATGGGCGCCTTCCAGAGCATGCGGAGCGGTGGCCGAGTGGTCGAAGGCGCTCGCCTGGAAAGTGAGTATACGCCAAAAGCGTATCGAGGGTTCGAATCCCTCCCGCTCCGCCAGCTAGTCTCCCTTTGCGGAGACCGCTCCACGCACTGATAAGAAAGTCGCGCAGTTCTGCGCCATTTCCCTGTCTGCACGGTACTTCGGAGAGCAGAGCGGAGGGGCAAACAGGCCCAGCAATTCCGAGAATTCTCCGCGCCGGCCAGCCGCAGTACCGTCTCACACAATTCCCTGCACTGCAGGGAATATGCAGGGAATTTTGCTCCCTCTTATCGTGGACCTGCTTGAGCCCGGGATTAGCGAGACCAAGCTCGTTAACTGGATCTGCGCCGCGCGACGCAAATATGCCGGCAAGCCGATGCGGTCCGTGACCTCTTTCCCGGCTATGGCGCGACCTTCAATGGCGACACCGGGCTTCCAAGCCTTCCGGCTCCGTACCGCCTGGAGTTGTCAGCCAGCAGCGGATCGGGAATCGGGCCGGCAACCCCGAAGGACCGTGCAGATAGCTGAGCTTATCTGATCCATTGTGAAGGGCTTTGTGAGGATGACGACCTCGCTTGGCTTGCGAGAAATCGACTGGCGATCGGCATAGCCGCTGATGATGATGCCGGGCATGTCGGGGCGGATCTTTCTTGCGTGCTGCAACATGTCGCCGCCGGACATGAGCGGCATCGCGTAGTCGGTGATGATCAGGTCGTAATCCGCGGGCGCCGCCTCGAGCTTGCGCAGCATGGCCGCGCCGTCGCCGGTGGCCTGGACCTGGTGCCCCATGTCGCTCAGCATCCCGGCGGTCGTCTCGCGGACCGCCTCGTGATCGTCGACCAAAAGGATGCGCAGCGGCGGGACGTCGTCGCCGGCCTCGACCGCCGGCGCGGGCTCGGCGCCTGCCCGCGCGGCGCGAGACGCGGCTCGCGGCAGCCAGATCTCGACCCGCGTCCCCTCCCCCACCTTGCTGTCGATGTCGATTGCGCCGCCCGACTGGCGCGCGAAGCCGTAGACCATCGACAGGCCGAGTCCGGTTCCCTTGCCGACGTCCTTGGTGGTGAAGAAGGGCTCGGTCACCTGCTCCATTATGTCGGGCGCAATGCCGCTGCCGCTGTCCGACACGGCGAGCACGACGTAGTCGCCGGCCGGCAGCCCAAGCGGATTGTCCGCCTCGGCGCGCGCAGTGTCGCCGCTGACGATGATCGTGCCGCCGTCGGGCATCGCATCGCGCGCATTGATGATCAGGTTAATCAGCGCGAGTTCGAGCTGGGCGCTATCGGCATAAGCGCACCAGATGTCGGGCGCGGTACGCCAGTCGAGCTCGACCAGCCCGCCCAGCGTATGCGCCAGCAGCTCGCGGACGGTGGCCGACAACTTGCGGATGTCGACCGCCGCCGGCTGCAGCTGCTGGCGACGCGCGAAGGCGAGCAGCCGGCCGACCAACTCCGACCCCTGTTCGGCCGCCCGCCGGGTCATGCCGACGATCCTTTGCTGCTCCTCATCCAGCGGCAGCCGCCGCTCGATCATGCCGAGTCCGCCGAGTACGGCGGCTAGCAGATTGTTGAAATCGTGGGCGATGCCGCCGGTCAGCTTGCCGATCGCGTCCATCTTGCGGGCCTGAAGCAACTGCTTTTCGGCGAGACGGAGCTCCTGGAGCAGCTGCTGCTCCTGCGCCGCCTTGCGCTGGATCTCCCGGGTCATGTTGTAGAGATCGACGAACACCGCCACCTTCGAGCGGAGCACGACCGGTTCGACCGGCTTGAACACGTAATCGACCGCGCCCATCGAATAGCCGCGCAACAGATGTTCCTTTTCCTTGTTGACCGCGGAGAGGAAGACGATCGGGATGCGCTTGGTCTGTTCGCGCTCGCGTATGATCTGGGCGGTCTCGTATCCGTCCATCCCGGGCATGTAGACGTCGAGCAGAATGACCGCGAACTCGCCCTTCAGTAGATGGCGCAGCGCCTCGTCGCCGGATGTGGCGACCTGGACCTCGGCCAGATCCTCGAGCACGGTGCGGATGGCGAGCAGATTGTGGTCGTCATCGTCGACGATCAGCACCCGGGCGCGATCGCCCGGCGAGGCCAGCGGATCCGCCCGCGGCGATTCGTCCCGCGCTGTCCTGGTCGCGGTCATCGATTCATTCCGCCGCCGTCTGGACCAGGTGCGGCCCGGCCGCCGGCGCGGCGCGGCCCCGGACCTTGCCGATCCACACCCGCAGCAAGGCCAGCAGCAGCTCGATGTCGACCGGCTTGGCGATATAATCGGACGCGCCCGCGTCGAGGCACTTCTGGCGGTCGCCCTTCATCGCCTTCGCGGTGACCGAGATCAAAGGCAGATCGGCGAGGCCCGGCCGCTCCCTGATCTGTCGCATCGTCTCATAGCCGTCCATCTCGGGCATCATGATGTCGATCAGCGCGACGTCGATGCCTGGGGTCTGTTCGAGGATGAGGATTCCGTCCTGGCCGCGCTCGGCATGGAGCACCTCGACGTCGAAGCTCTCCAGGACGCTGGTCAGCGAGTAGATGTTGCGGATGTCGTCGTCGACGATGAGAACCTTGGCGCCGGCCAGCTCGGGCAGCTGGCGCGGCTTGTCCTGGGCGCCGTTGCGCTTCGCGCGCCCCGGCGGCCGCTTCCGCCGTGCCTTCGCCTGCGTCGCGATTCGCCGGAACAGCTTCGCCAACTCGTCATGGTCGACCGGCTTGCCGGTGATGCCGAACGCGCCGAGCCCGGCGGCGGAGGCGGCTTCGTCAGCGCCTGAAATTACGTGGATCGGGATCTGCCCGCTGTCGGGATCGTGCTTGAGCAGATCGAGCAGGACGAAGCCGTTGATGTCGTCGAGGCCGAGATCGAGGGTGATCGCATCGGGCTGGAGCTTGCGCGCGAGCGCGAGCGTGCCCGCGCCCGCGGTGGAGACGACGCCCTTCAGCCCTGCCGCCCGCGCCAGATCGAGGAGGATCGAGGCGAACGTCACGTCGTCCTCGACGATCAGCACGAACGCCTCTCCGCCGAGGCTGTCGCGGTCGTCGCTGACTTCGAGCGTCGCCGGAATCGCCGACGGCACCGCCGCGCCACTGTTCTCGTAACGCGCGGTTGTCGTGCCGGCCGGCGCGACGATCGCCGCCGCCTCGAGCGGCACGAACAAAGTGAAGGTCGATCCCTGGCTCGGGGTCGAGCGCACCTGCAGCTCGCCGCCGAGCAGGCGCGCGATCTCGCGGCTGATCGAAAGGCCAAGCCCGGTGCCGCCGAACTTGCGGCTGGTGGTCGCATCGGCCTGCTGGAACGCCTCGAAAATCAGCTTCTGCTTATCCTCGGGAATGCCGATCCCGGTATCGGTCACTGCGATCTCGATCGCGCTTTCGACGGTGCGCAGCACCGGATGGTTGCTGTTCCAGCCGCTGTCGACGCAGCGAGCCGATAAGGTCACGCTCCCCGCCTCGGTGAATTTGAAGGCGTTGGAGAGCAGGTTGAGGACGACCTGCTGCAGCCGCTTCTCATCGGTGCGGATCGTTTCCGGCAGGTTGTCGTCGAATGCGACCTCGAACTCGAGTCCCTTGTCGGCGGCGAGCTGGCGGAAGGTCCGCTCCATATGCTGCTTGAGGCTGGAGAGCGGCATGTCCCCGGTTTCGATCGAGATCGTACCGGATTCGATCTTCGACAGATCGAGAATGTCGTTGATGAGCATCAGCAAATCGTTACCGGACGAATGAATCGTTTTGCAGTACTCGGTTTGCTTCGGGGTGAGGTTGCCGTCGTGATTCTTGGACAATTGATCGGAGAGGATTAGCAAGCTGTTGAGCGGCGTACGCAGCTCGTGCGACATATTGGCGAGAAACTCGGACTTGTATTTCGAGGTGAGCGCGAGCTGCTCTGCTTTTTCCTCGAGTGCCTGACGAGCTTGCTCGACTTCTTGATTCTTGCGCTCGACTTCCACGTTTTGGTGAGCGAGAAGCTGGGCCTTTTCTTGGAGCTGCTGATTGGTCTGTTGCAGTTCCTCCTGTCGACTTTGGAGCTCCTGAGCCAGCGATTGCGACTGCGTGAGCAAGTCTTCCGTACGCATGTTGGCTTCGATCGTGTTGAGTACGATGCCGATGCTTTCGGTAAGCTGATCGAGGAATGCCTGGTGCGTTGGGTTGAAGTGCTCGAACGACGCTAATTCGAGCACGGCTTTGACTTGGCCTTCGAAAACAATCGGCAGCACCATGACGTTGGCAGGGGCGGCACTACCCAGGCCGGAAGACACGCGGATATAGTTTTCGGGAACGTTGGTCAGCAGAATCTTCTGCTTCTCGATCGCGCATTGCCCGACGAGGCCTTCGCCGAGTGCGAAGCGCGGGCCGACCTCACCCGGTTTGTCGTAAGCATAACTAGCCAAGAGCGTAAGGCATGGAGGATCAGCGAGGGCGTCGTGCGTATACATGACCGCGTGATGGGCGGATACGAGCGGCGCGAGTTCCGAAAGGATCAAGCGCCCGACCGTAATCATGTTCTTCTGGCCTTGCAGCATGCGGCTGAACTTGGCCAAATTGGTTTTAAGCCAGTCCTGCTCGGCATTTTTGAGAGTCGTGTCCTTAAGGTTCACGATCATCTCGTTGATGTTGTCTTTGAGCGCGGCAACTTCCCCCTGAGCTTCGACTTTGATGGACCGGGTCAAGTCGCCCTTGGTTACGGCGGTGGCCACTTCGGCGATGGCCCGCACCTGAGTCGTAAGGTTGGCCGCGAGCTGATTGACGTTATCGGTGAGGTCGCGCCACAGGCCGGCGGCTCCGGGCACTCGCGCATGGCCGCCCAATTTGCCTTCGATTCCGACCTCGCGGGCCATGTTGGTGACCTGGTCGGCGAAGGTGGCGAGGGTCTCGATCATGAAGTTGATCGTCTCGGCCAGGGCCGC
>DASQLN010000030.1:0-76435 GCA_035629975.1 Allosphingosinicella sp.
GCGGCGTAGATTTCGGAGATGGGCGGGTGCCGGCGGATCTCCTGGTACATCAAAGGCTGGGTGAAGCTCGGCTCGTCTCCTTCATTGTGGCCGAAGCGGCGGTAGCACCACATGTCGATGACGATGTCGCGGTTGAATTTCTGGCGCTATTCGATCGCGAGCTTGCAGCAGAAGGTGACCGCTTCGGGGTCGTCGCCGTTGACATGGAGGATCGGCGCCTGGACCGCCTTGGCGACGTCCGAGGGATAAGGCGAGGAGCGGCCGAACTGGGGTGAGGTGGTGAAGCCGACCTGGTTGTTGATCACGAAGTGGAGGCAGCCGCCGGTATTGTAGCCGGGGATGCCCGAAAAGCCGAAACATTCGGAGACGATCCCCTGGGCGGCGAAGGCGGCGTCGCCGTGGAGCAGCACCGGCAGCACGGAATCGCCCTCCCTGTCGCCGCGCGCGATCTGCTGGGCGCGGACCTTGCCGAGCACGACCGGATCGACCGCCTCGAGGTGGCTCGGATTGGGGACCAGCGACAAATGGACCTTTATCCCGTCGAACTCGCGGTCGGACGAGGTGCCGAGATGGTATTTGACGTCGCCCGAGCCGCCGACATCCTCGGGGTTGGCCGAGCCGCCCGCGAATTCGCTGAAGATCGCGCGATAGGGCTTGGCCATGACATTGGCGAGGACGTTGAGCCGGCCGCGATGGGCCATGCCGAAGACCATCGAGACGATTCCATACTGGCCGCCATATTTGATCACCGCCTCGAGCGCGGGCACCATCGCTTCGCCGCCGTCGAGGCCGAACCTCTTCGTGCCGACATATTTTCGGGCGAGGAACTTCTCCCATTGCTCGGCCTGGACGACCTTGGTCAGGATCGATTTCTTGCCCTCGGGCGTGAAGGTGATCGCGGCATGCTTGCCCTCCATCCGTTCCTGGAGGAAGCGGCGCTCGTCGAGGTCGTTGATGTGCATATATTCGAGGCCGACGCGCCCGCAATAATTGCGCCTGAGGATCTCGACGACCTCGCGGACCGTCCCCTTCTCCAGCCCGAGCGCGCCGCCGAGCCAGACCGGCCGGTCGAGCGCGCCCTCGCCGGTGAAGCCGTGAAATTCGGGGGTGAGGTCGGCCGGCATTTCGCGCTGGGTGAGGCCGAGCGGATCGAGATCGGCCGCCAGATGCCCCCGCACGCGATAGGTGCGGATCAGCATCATCGCGCAGATGCTGTCGTTCGCGGCGCGCTCGATCTCGGCCTCGGACGCGCCGGAAACGGCGGCGGAGTCCTTCGCCTTCGCCACCACGGCCTCGATCGTCATGCGCGTCGGATCGAGCCCCGCATTGAGATCGTCCAGCTCGTCGGGCGGCCAATGGTCGCGCGCCCAGCTCGGGCCCTCGCTCATCGCGTCACCGTTCCCCGGCGCAGGTCGGGGCCCAGGACCCGGCGGAAGCCGGGTTCAGGACAGCGTCGCGTAAAGATCGTCCCACTCAAAATTCGTTTCCTCGATCAGTCGTATCTTCCAGGCTCGCTTCCATTCCTTCATCTGCAACTCGCGCCGTCGCGCCTCGTCGAGATCGTCATAAGCCTGGAACCAAACCAGCGTCTTGCACCCATATCGTTTCGTGAACCCTGCAACCAACCCTTGGCGATGTTCATATGCGCGCATGGGAAGGTCGCTCGTCGCACCAACGTATATCGTTCCGTTCTTGCCGCTCGCCATGATGTAGACGAAGCCGGCTTTCACCATGACCTCCGATCAAGCCTTCGGCTCCTGGACCCCGGCCTTGGGTCCCATCAAAGCACCACTTTGATGGGGGCCCTTTCGCCGGGGAACTAGGCACTTAGCAGCGCTGCGAGCGTGCTGCCCAGCTCAGATGGGCTCGGCGAGACGGTAATTCCAGCCGCCTCCATCGCCGCGATCTTGTCCTCGGCGCCGCCCTGGCCGCCCGAGACGATCGCTCCGGCATGGCCCATCCGGCGTCCCGGCGGCGCGGTCCGCCCGGCGATGAAGCCGACCACCGGCTTGGAGCGCCCCTTCCTGCCCTCGTCGGCGAGGAATTGCGCCGCCTCCTCCTCGGCCGATCCGCCGATCTCGCCGATCATGATGATCGACTCCGTCTCGGGATCGGCGAGGAACAGCTCGAGCACGTCGATGAAGCTGGTCCCGTTGACCGGATCGCCGCCGATGCCGATGGCGGTGCTCTGCCCAAGGCCGGCATTGGTCGTCTGGAACACCGCCTCGTAGGTGAGCGTGCCCGAGCGGCTGACGATGCCGACGCTACCCTTCTTGAAGATCGATCCGGGCATGATCCCGATCTTGCACTCGTCCGGCGTCAGCACACCCGGGCAATTGGGGCCGATCAGCCGCGACTTCGAGCCCTCAAGCGCGCGCTTGACCCGCACCATGTCGAGCACCGGAATCCCCTCGGTGATGGCGACGATCAGCGGCACTTGCGCGTCGATCGCCTCGAGGATCGAATCGGCGGCGAAGGGCGGCGGCACATAGACTACGCTCGCATCCGCGCCGGTCGCCTCGACCGCCTCGGCGACGGTGTCGAACACCGGCAGGCCGATATGGGTCTGTCCGCCCTTCCCCGGCGTCACCCCGCCGACCATCTTCGTCCCGTAGGCGAGCGCCTGCTCGGTGTGGAAGGAGCCGGTCTCGCCGGTCATCCCCTGGGTGATGACCCTGGTGTCGGCGTTGACGAGAATGGACATTCAATTTCCCTTAATGAGGCGCGGTCCGGGGATACCAGAAGGTGAACATGACGCCGCCTTCCTCGTTCCGCGCGACCGCCACGACTTGACCGCCGTCGAGTTCCCAGACCGGAAAGCCGCCGGCGTCGCCGGGACCCGGCTGCCGTCCAAACGCCGCTGACACGGCGGCGGCGAGATCGGCGGCGCTCACCGAGCGGCGGACGGTCGCCATCACCCCGCACGCCAGCGGGTGGCCCGCCTGATCGGGCGGCGTCAGCATCACCAGCATGCCGTCGCGTTCGAAAACCGGCAGCTGCTCGCCGTTCCGTTGGCGGTGGCGCGGCCAGCCAAGCTCGACGATCCGGCGCTCCGCGCCCGCCATCTCGTCCGGAATGCCGCGGCAGGCCAGCGCGCCTTGCGCCAGCGCCGCTGGATCGACCGGCGCAGGGCCGCGCGCCGACAGCGCGAGCGGAGTCGCCAGCATGGCGGCGGCGAGGAGGAGGCTAGGCCAGCGAGCCATCGATCGCCCTGCACGCCGCAAGCAGCTCCTTCACCGCGTCGACCGAGACCTGGAAATTGGCCTTGGCCTCGTCGTTCAATTCGATCTCGACGATCTTCTCGACGCCGCCCGCGCCGATGATGCACGGGACGCCGACATAGAGGTCGCTGACGCCATATTGGCCGGTGAGGTTCACCGCGCAGGGCAGCAGCCGCTTCTTGTCCTTGAGGTACGCCTCGGCCATTTCGATCCCGGCGGTGGCCGGGGCGTAATAAGCCGAGCCGGTGCCGAGCAGGGCGACGATCTCGCCGCCGCCGCCCCGCGTGCGCTTGACGATCGCGTCGATCCGCTCCTGCGTCGACCAGCCCATCTTGATCAGATCGGGAATCGGGATGCCGGCGACGGTCGAATATTCGACGATCGGGACCATCGTGTCGCCATGGCCGCCGAGCACGAAGGCGGTGACGTCCTGGACCGAGACGCCGAATTCCTGCGCGAGAAAGGTGCGGAAGCGTGCGCTGTCCAGCACGCCCGCCATGCCGACCACCATATGGTGCGGCAGGCCCGAAAATTCGCGCAGCGCCCAGACCATGGCGTCGAGCGGGTTGGTGATGCAGATGACGAAGGCGCCGGGCGCGTTCGCCTTGATCCCCGCGCCGACCGCCTTCATCACCTTCAAATTGATGCCGAGCAGATCGTCGCGGCTCATCCCCGGCTTACGGGCGACACCGGCGGTGACGATGATGACGTCGGCGCCCTGGATGTCGGCATAATCGTTCGAGCCCTTGAGGGCGACGTCGAACCCCTCGACCGGGCCGCATTGCGACAGATCGAGCGCCTTGCCCTGCGGCACGCCCTCGATCACGTCGAACAGGACGATGTCCCCCAGCTCCTTCGAGGCGACGAGATGGGCGAGCGTGCCGCCGATATTGCCGGCGCCGATCAGCGCGATCTTGTTGCGAGCCATCGGGCCCTCCAGCTGTCACGGTTCAAATGCGAGGGGCCGCGGGACGCGGCCGGACGGCGCCCGCTTAGCCGCCCCGTGCGCGACGGGCAACCGGGCAAGAAGCCTCCCCTCCCTGTTTTCAGGGAGGGGCTGGGGGGGTGGGTCAGCGAAGCGGCGGCTCGATGCCGCCGGTTCGCTTCTCTTGTGCAGCGGCGTCTTTTGGCCGCCGGAACCGGCGAAAGCTATTCCTCGACGATGTTGAGGATGTTGCCGTCCGGGTCCTTGAACCAGGCGACCTTCATGCCGTAGCCCGAATGCACGTCACCTTCGAGCGTCAGGCCCGGCATGTCGTAATGTTCGAACGCCACGCCCTTGGCCCGGAGCCCGGCGACCTCCGCCTCGATGTCGTCGACCTGCCAGGTCACCGCGGTGGCCTTATTGGTGCCGGCATATTCGGAGCGGTAGACGTTGACGACGCTGTCGCCGCTCTTGAGCACGATCAATTCGTCGCCCTCATTGTCGACCTCAACGAGGCCGAGCGTCCCGGTGTAGAAATCGCGGGCGCGGTCGAGATCGCCGACCGCGAGATTGGCGACGGCGTTATGGGTTCCAAGCATGGCGGTCTCCTTAGGGGACAGTTACTTTTCGACCGCCGGCGCGATCGACTCGACCCGAGGCGCGTAAAAGTAACTGTCCCCAAGCGCAAAAGTAACTGTCCCCATTCGCGCGGGTTCCCCGCTATCGGGCGAGGCGACGGATCAGGTCGGTCCAATGGTCGACGTCGTTGTAAAAGGCGCGGACCGGCAACCGTTCGTCGCGGCCGTGGGCGCGCTCGTCGGCCGGGATCACCGCCCAGGAGCCGTCGACGCCGTAGACCGGGACGCCGCGGGCGCGGAAATAGAGGCCGTCGGTGGCGCCGGTGCTCATGTCCGGCACGATCGCGGCATTCGGATGGCGGGCGCGAACCGCGGCGGTATAGGCCGAAACCACGTCCTCGCGCAGCGGCGAGGCGTCGGTCGGGCGGGCGACGTCGATCGGCTCGACCGTGATATTGTCCGCCGCGCCGAGCTCGCGCAATGTCGCCAGCACGGTTGCCGGATCGACACCGGGGAAGATCCGGCAATTGACCGTCGCTCGGGCGAGCTGGGGCAGCGCATTTTCGGCATGGCCGCCCTCGAGCCGGGTGGCGACGCAGCGGGTCCGGGTCAGGCCGACCTCGGTCGGCGAAGCCTCGATCAGATCGGCCGCCTCGTCGTCGGCCGGATTGGCGAGCCAGCGGCGAATGGCGGCGGCGAGCGGCGCCTCGGCGGTGGTCGCGCGGTGGGCGAAATAGCCGCGGGTGGTCTCGTTCTGCAGCGGCGCGAAACGGTGGCGCTCGACCCGCCCGAGCGCATGGGCGAGCGCGTAGATCGCATTGTCGGGGCGCGGGCGCGAGCTGTGCCCGCCCGGGTTGGTCGCGGTCAAAGTGTAGCTCTGATAGGTCTTCTCGGCGGTCTGGATGCCGAAGCCGAGCAGGGTCCCGTCGGCGAGAAAGGCGCCGCCGCCCGCATCGCCGTTCAGCGCGAAGTCGATCGTCGTGGGGTCGAGCCACTGGTTCGCCGCGAGATCGGCGCCGTTGCCGCCCGTCTCCTCGTCGCCGGTGAACAGGACGATGATCTCGCGGCCCGGCTCGAAGCCTTCGGCGCGCAGCCGCAGCAAGGCGGTGGTGATCGCGGTGACGCCCTGCTTGTCGTCCAATGTGCCGCGGCCATAGAAATAGCCGTCCACCTCGGTCAGCACGAAGGGATCGCGCGACCAATCCTCGCGCCGCGCCTCGACCACGTCCATATGCGCCATCAAAAGGATCGCCTTGCGCCCCGAAGGCCGCGCCGCCGGCCAGCGCAGGATCAGGGCGGCGGTCTCGTCATGGGGGTGGATGGTGACGCCGGTCAGGCCGCCGGCGCG
The DNA here is from genome assembly GCA_035629975.1 of Allosphingosinicella sp. Classification (GTDB taxonomy): domain Bacteria; phylum Pseudomonadota; class Alphaproteobacteria; order Sphingomonadales; family Sphingomonadaceae; genus Allosphingosinicella. The sequence goes on from DASQLN010000030.1 coordinate 6,073, forward strand.
GAACTGCTCCTGGAGGTAGGCGGCGAGCGCAGGGCTCGCATTGCGCCCCTGGACGGTCTGGAGCGAGATCGCGTGCGCGTAAATCTCGCGCGCCTTGGCGTGCCACGGGTCGGCCGGGGGTTGCGCGACCGCTGCGGCGGCGGCGGTGGAAAGCAAGGCGGCGGCGAGCAAGGCAAGGCGCATGGCGAAACTCCTCGAAGGGCGGCGGGAGACTTGGCGGATTCGACGGGGCGGTCAATCCTCGCCGTGGCCGAGCGCCATATATTCCGCGCTCCGCATCTCGATCAGGCGCGAGGCGGTGCGCGCGAACTCGAAGGCGCCATCGCCGGCGACGTAGAGGTCATTGGGCTCGGCATCGGCGGCGGCGAGCAATTTCACCTTATGCTCGTAGAGCGCGTCGATCAGGGTGACGAAGCGGGCGGCCTCGTTGCGATTCTCCGGGCCCATCCTTGGAATGCCGACCAGGATGATGGTGTGATAGCGCCGCGCGACGCTCAGATAATCGGCCGCGCCGCGCGCCTCGCCGCACAGCCGCCTGAACGAGAAGACGGCGACGCCCTTGAGGCTCTTGGGCACGTGCAGGGTCCGGCCGCCGCCGAGCTGGAGATCCTCGGCCGGCACCCGGGCGCGGTCCTCGACCGGGTGGTCGGTGAGGCGGAAGAAGGCCTCGGAAAGCGCCGCGGTCGCCTCCGGGCCGTTGGGTACGTACCAGGTCGGCATCCCGCCGAGCCGCTCGAGCCGATAATCGGTCGGACCGTTCAGCGGCACCACTTCCAGCTTCGCCTCTATGAGGTCGATGAACGGCAGGAAGAGCTCGCGGTTGAGGCCGCCGGGATAGAGGTCGCGCGGCGGCCGGTTCGAAGTGGTGACGATCGTCACGCCCGCGTCCAGCATATGCCCGAACAGGCGCGAGAGGATCATCGCGTCGGCCGGGTTGTTGATCACCATTTCGTCGAAGCAGAGCAGCTTCGCGTCCGCCGCGATGTCTTTGGCGACCGGCGGAATCGGATCGCCCTCCTCTTTGGCCCGCTCGGCGCGCAGCCGGGCGTGCACTTCGAGCATGAACTCGTGGAAATGGACGCGGCGCCTCGGGCCGAAGGCGATCGTGGCGAAGGCGAGGTCCATCAGCATCGATTTGCCGCGCCCGACCCCGCCCCACAGATAGACGCCGCCGGGCGCGGGCCCGGGCCGGCCGAACAGGCCGAAGAGACCCCGCTCGCGGCTCTCGTCGAGCTGCTCCGCCAGCCGGCCGAGCAATGCCACGGCGCGCTCCTGATCCGAATCCGGCTTCAGCTCGCCGGCCGCGACCAGCGCCCGGTAACACTCGACCAGCGCGCTCATGGCTCCCGGCTGAACTTGCGCAGCGCTCCCGAAAAGGATGCGACCAGCTCGCCTTCCTGGACCAGCTTGCCGGAGAAGAAAGCGAGCCTTTTGGTCTCGCGCAGCAGCTCGACCTGCGCGTCGAGCGGCACGCCGATCCGCCCCGGGCTCAGGAAGCGCACGCTGCAATCGAGCGTGACGGCACGGATGACGTTCGCGCCCGCGAGGCGGCCGCCGGCGAACAAGGCCATGTCGACGAACGTCAACAGCGCGCCGCCATGGACGATGTCGCCGAGATTGGAATGGCGCGCCCCCGGGAACATCCGGCAGGTGGCGCGCCCGGGGCTGTCGGCGCGCACCAGCAATTTACCGATCACCGCGTGGAATCGGGCGTCGTCGGGGAGGTCCCAGGTCCACCAGCCGGGATGGTCCGGGTCGGGCGCGTGCTTGATCAGGGGGTGGACGTCCATCGGAGCGCAGTGGCGCGAAAGGCGCGGCCATTCAAGATCGGTCGGACACGCCTGGTCGGCTGCCGGCGCTAGACCGCCCGCTCCAGCAGCAGCTTCTTGGTCTCGGCGATCGCCTTGGCGGGGTTGAGGCCCTTGGGGCAGGCGTTGGCGCAGTTCATGATCGTGTGGCAGCGGTAGAGCCGGAACGGATCTTCGAGGTCGTCCAGCCGCTCGCCGGCATGTCCGTCGCGGCTGTCGGCGAGCCAGCGATAGGCCTGCAAGAGGATCGCCGGCCCCAGGAACTTGTCCGAATTCCACCAATAGCTCGGGCAGGAGGTCGAGCAGCAGGCGCACAATATGCACTCGTAAAGGCCGTCCAGCTTCGCCCTGTCGTCGGGCGATTGCAGCCGCTCGGCGCCGGACGGAGTCGGCGTCTTGGTCTTCAGCCAGGGCTCGATCGAGGCATATTGGGCGTAGAAATGGGTGAAATCGGGGACCAGGTCCTTGATCACGTCCATGTGCGGCAGCGGCGTGATCCGGACCTCGCCCTTCAGATCCTCGATCGCGGTGGTGCAGGCGAGGCCGTTCTTGCCGCCCATGTTCATCGAGCAGGAGCCGCAAATCCCCTCGCGGCAGGAGCGGCGGAAGGTGAGCGTCGGATCCTGCTCCGACTTGATCTTGATGAGCGCGTCGAGGACCATCGGGCCGCAAGCGTCGAGATCGACCTCATAGGTGTCGTAGCGCGGATTCTGGCCGGTCTCGGGGTCGTAGCGATAGACCTTGAACTTGCGGCTGCGCTTCGCCTCCGTCGGGGCGGGATGGGCGGCGCCCTTCCTGATCCGGCTGTTCTTCGGAAGCCTGAATTCGGCCATGCGCTCTTTCCCCTTGCGTCCCGGATAGCTTCAGGCCGCGCGCCTGTCGAGAAGCTGCGCGGCGATGTCGTAGGTCCGCCTGTTGTCGACGTCGATCGCATGGGCGCCGTCGGCCAGCACCACTGCGGAGGCCCGCACCTTGAAGCGCCGCCCGAGCCGCTTCATCCCGCTGTCGACCGAAAACAGGCCGAAGCGCAGACGGATGAGATTGAAGAAGCCGAAGGCGCGCGCGATCCGCATCGGGTTCTTGGCGAACTGCCCGCCCTCGCGGAAGGTTTCGGCGAGCCCAAGGCCGCGCGGGGAGAGGCCATAGAGGTTGCAATTCGAGAATTCGCCGTCGCGCAGCTTGTAGAAGCGGCGCTGCCCGAGCGGATGCGCGGCCAGCACGTCCTCCTTGCGGGCGATCGCGACCACCACGTCGTCGCCGCCCGCCAGCCGGTCCATGACCTGTCGCACCGCCGCGGGCGTCAGCAGGACGTTGTCGGCGGTGGTGATCACGACCGGGCCGGCCGCCCCCTCGGCCGCGGCGTAGACGCTGTCCGCGATATTGTCGGCGGCCGCGACGAATGCGGCGGGCGCGCCCGCGCCGGCGGCGATCGGGCGCAGCCCCTCTTCGGCGCCGGCCTCGACCGAGATTCTGACGGCCTCGATTCCCTCGACCCGGTTCAGAGCGTCGAGCACATGGGCCAGAAGCGGCCGGCCGCCGATCGGCACCAGGCATTTGTGGGTGACGCCGGCCTCCGCGGCGAGCGGATCGAGGAGGCCGCCGCGCTGGGCGGCGAGGACGACGATGGTGAAGCCGGGCTCAGCCATTCCCCGTCTCCGCTTGGGACGGGTTGAGCAGGCCGTGGCGGGCCAGGCCCTCGTAGAGAATGGTCTCGATGAGCTCGGCCTGGCTCCAGCCGGCGCGCTTGGCCGAGCGGCCGAACACCTTTTGCGACCAGAGATTGGCCTGCAAATTGACCTCGAGGAAGTCGCAGCGGCCGGTCCCGACGTCGAGCCTGAACTCGAAGCGGCCATAATCGAAGGGCCGGAACTCCTCGGCCATGGTCCGGGTCATCTCGGCGATCTTCGGCACCCAGGCGGGATCCTCGAAATCGACCAGCTGATATTTATGGCCGCGCTCGACCAGGTCGCGCTTCTCGTAATAGGTGCGAAGGTGGGTGGGGTCGGCCTGCTCGAACAGCATCATCGGCATGACCACCGGTGCCCCGTCGATGGTGACCACCGGGACCTCGACGTCGCTGCCGTTCAAAAAGGGCTCGACGATTGCGTCATGGCCTTCGCTCTGGATCGAGGCGACCGCCGCTTCGACGCCGGCCCAGTCATGCGCGTCCTGCACGCCCCAGCTCGCCGAGGAGGCGTTGGGCTTGATCACCATCCGCTCTCCCTTCGGGCAGCGCTCCCGCTCGACCGGCGCGCCCTTGCGGTAGATCGTCCAGGGCGCGGTCGGAACGCCGCGCGCGGCGGCCGCCATCTTCGAGAGATGCTTGTCGTCGGCGAGCCCGCGCAGGATCGGGCTGGCGCCGAGATAGGGAAGGCCGAGCCGCGTGCAGAGCAGGGGCAGCATCATCTCGCTGTTGAGGAAGCCGCCGCGGTTGAGCAGCGGGAAGACGAAATCGACCTCCGGCCTCTCGAACAGGGCCTCGTAATCGTCCTCGAGCACCAGGTTGAGCCCGATCTCCTCGAGCATGTCGCGCGTCTCGACATGGTAGAGGGCATGATTGCCGTCGTCTGGGTGCAGCCCGCCCGCCCATTTGGCGTGCTTGGCGATGAACAGGATGCGAAGCCGCTCCTTGGCGTCCGCCGGAATATAGCGGGGGAGAATGCGGCTGCTCACTGGAAATCGCGACCTTCCGATACAAGAATCGCCGGGCAGCCCTGTTCCCCTGCCGCGCCAGCCGATATGGGGGCGCGTTAGTCGCCTAGGGAGGGCCGCGCAAGATTCATGACCCTGTGCGTAGAGAAAGGCGAAGCCGCCCGGCTGATGACCGAGGGCTGCGACGACCGCATCGTGCCCGATCCCGAGACCGGGCTCAACCGCTATCATAGCGCGCCTTTTCCGCGCGACCTGATCGCCTACGCCTCCTCGACCGCCAACGACATCTCCGCCGCCGCTTACGCCCGGGCGGAACGGGTGCTGACCGAAACCGGCGCCGCGCCGGAGCCCGGCGTCTATCGGCGGCGGCTCGAGGCGATGCGGGCGCGGATCCGGGCCGCATATGGCGTCGGCGAGGACGTGGCGGTCATCTTCGCGCCCTCGGGCACCGATCTCGAATATGTCGCTTTGGCGCTGGTCGCGGGACGCGCGGCCGGCGGGACCAACGCCATCCTGCTCGGCGCGGACGAGGTCGGCACGGGCTGCATCCATTCGGCGCACGGCCGCTATTTCGCCCACCAGACCGCGCTCGGCACGGCGGTCAGCCCCGGCGCGCCGGTGCCTGGGCTCGGCGAGGCCACCCTCGACCTTATCGACATCGCGGTCCGCGACCGGATGGGCCGGGTCAGGCCGTCCACCTATATCGCCTCGCGGATGCATGCCTCGATCGGCGCCGCCCGCGGCGCCGGCCGGCACAGCCTCGTCCATATCGTCCACGGCTCGAAGACCGGGCTGATCCTTCCCTCGCTCGCCGACGTCGATGCGCTGTGCGAGCGCCACCAGGACGCCGCGACTTTGGTCGTCGATGCCTGCCAGGCGCGGATCACCAGCGCCGCGGTCGATGACTATCTCGCGCGCGGCGCGATCGTGTTCGTCACCGGCTCCAAGTTCATGGGCGGCCCGCCGTTCAGCGGCTTCGCTTTGGTCCCCGCGGCCCTGGCGCTGCGCGCGCCGCCGCTTCCCGCCGGGCTCGCCACCATCTTCCGCCGCGCCGAATGGCCGGCGGGGTGGCCGGGGGCCGACGCGTTGCCGGAGAGCGTCAATATCGGCCTGCTGCTGCGGCTCGAAGCCTCGCTGTTCGAGCTCGAGCGCTTCCAGGCGCTGGACGACGCTGCGGTCTGGCGGGTGATCCACGCCTTCCACGCAGCGGTGCGCGCCGAGATCGTCGAGGAGATGCCCGCCCGGCGGGTGGCGCCCTACCCACCCGGCGACGTCGCCGAGGCGGACAGCCACCCGATCGAGATGCGCACCCTCTCGACGCTCGACCTGTCGGCGCTGAAGCCGCGCGGCGCCAGCTTCGAGGACGCCCAGGCCTGGCACAAGGCGATGGCGCTCTCGGGCGTCCGCCTCGGCCAGCCGGTCAAATGCGTGCGCCTCCCCGACGGCCGCTGGGGCGCCACCCTGCGCATCGGCCTCGCCATGAACCAGGTGGTGGACGCCGCCCACCTTGCCGACGAGCCGCTGGCGCGCGTCTTCGGGGCCGACATGGCCGCGATCAGGGAGGCGCTGGCGGCGGTCTCTCAATAGGAGGCCAGCGCCGCCGCGGCGCCCGCGCCCGGACGGCTGCGCCCGGCGTGAACGACCATTAGCGCATCCGCGTCATCGTCACCGTGGCGGGCCGCTCGTCCCCCCGGCCCGGAGTCCAGCGCAAGGAGATGCGGCGCGTGCGGGTGCCGATCACGCCCTCGCTGTTGATCGTATTCTCCTGAATCTGCAGATTGACCCGGTTCAGCGCCGCCGAAAGGATGCGGTAGCTGACGAAATCCCCGATCTGGAAGACGCGCCAGCCGTCGCCGGGGCTCCCGTAGAAGCCGATATAGGTCATCAGCCCGTTCATCGCCGGATCGCCGCCGGCCAGCCCGAAAAGCTTGACGCCGAGGTTCGGCTGGTTGGGCACCTCGTTGAGCTGCACAACCGACGCCGCCCATTCGAGATTCTCGTCGGTCGAGGGCCGCAGCGTCTGGGCGGCGGCTGGCCCGGCCGCGGACAGAGTGAACAGGAATGCCGCTGCGGCGATCAGTGGACGCGTCATCGATCCCTCCCCCTTTGTCGAACGCGCGAGCCTCGTCCAAAACGGCGCCCATGGCAATGCGATACGCTGTGGAAAACTGCGCTTTGGGCTTCGACTTCCGCGTGGGGCCGCTCTAGGCTGGCGGCGATGATCGACGCCGACGACGAATTCGAGCTGGAGAGCGCGCCCGCCGCAGCGGAGCGGCTGACGCTCGATCTCGACGGCTGGGAGGGGCCGCTCGACCTCCTGCTCACGCTGGCGCGGAGCCAGAAGGTCGACCTCGCCAAAATCTCGATCCTCGCTCTGGTCGAGCAATATCTCGCCTTCATCGCCGACGCGAAGAAGCTGCGGCTCGAGATCGCCGCCGACTATCTCGTCATGGCGGCCTGGCTCGCCTACCTCAAGTCCTGCCTGCTGCTTCCCAAGGAGGCGGGCATCGACCCATCGCCGGAGGAGCTGGCGATGCGGCTCCAGCTCAGGCTGCAGCGGCTGCAGGCGATGCGCGAGGCCGGCGCGCGGCTGATCGGCCGCGACCGCATCGGCCGCGACGTCTTCCTGAGGCCGGCGCCCGAGGGGCTGAAGGTGGTGCGCCGCGCCGCCTGGCGGGCCGATCTCTACGACCTCATCGCCGCCTACGGCATCGTCCGGGCGCGCACCCAGCCATCGGTCCACGTCATCGCGCGGCGGCCGGTCATGACCCTCGACGAGGCGATCCACCGGCTCGAGAGGATGATCGGGACACGGATGCAATGGACGGCGCTGGAGGCCTTCCTCCCCGAGACCCAGGATCCCGAATTCCGGCGTTCTGCTTTGGCGTCGAGCTTCGTCGCGACGCTCGAGCTCGCCCGGCTCGGCAAGGTCGCCTTCCAGCAGGAAGAGGCCTTCACCACGCTCTATGTGAGGGCGGCATGATGCTGAAAATGGGGACAGTATATATTTTTTGCCCCAGGCGGGGCGGCGAATGGGCGGACGGGAAAAATATATACTGTCCCCATTTTCGGAGGGGGCGGTGAGAGAGCTTTCCGACGCCCTCCGCGCGGTCGAGGCGACTTTGTTCGCGGCCGAGGAGCCGTTGAGCGCGGCCGATATCGCGCTCCATGTCGGCGAGGGGATCGACGTCGGCACGGCGCTGGCCGAGCTCGAGGGCCATTATGCCGGGCGCGGGGTCGAGCTGGTCGAGCGCGGCGGCCGCTGGCATTTCCAGACCGCCGCCGATCTCGCCCACATCCTGCGGCGCGAGCGCGAGGAGAGCCGCCGCCTGAGCCGCGCCGCGGTCGAGACGCTGGCGATCATCGCCTATCACGAGCCGGTCAGCCGCGCCGAGATCGAGGCGATCAGGGGAGTGCAGATTTCGCGCGGCACCCTCGACGTGCTCATGGAGGCGGGCTGGGTGCGCCCGGCGGGGCGGCGCGAGGTGCCGGGCCGGCCGCTCACTTATGCGACCACCCAGGAGTTTCTTTCACATTTCGGCCTCAAGAGCCGCCGCGACCTGCCCGGGATCGACGATCTCAGGGCGGCGGGCCTGCTCGATCCGGTCGATACCGCGCTCGAGCGGCTGGGGCTGGAGGCCGCGGATGAGGCCTCCGAAGAGTTGGAACTGGAAACCGACGGCGAAGACGCCTAGATTCGGGTTCTGCACTGGGAGATTTTCAAATGGGTTTTGGCAGCATCTGGCATTGGCTGATCGTCGTCCTCGTGGTCGTGCTGCTGTTCGGCGCCGGACGGGTGTCGGGCCTGATGGGCGACGTCGCCAAGGGCATTAAGAGCTTCAAGAAGGGCATGTCCGAGGATGAGGATGCCGAGGCGAAGCGGATCTCCTCCGAGCGGACCGTCGAGGCGCAGCCGGTGCCGCCGCCCGCCGCAGCCCCCGCCGCCGCGCCCACGCCCGAGCCGGCGCGGCCGGCCGAGACGGACCGCAACCAGGTCTAGCGGCGGGCGGCCGGCGGAAAGAACGCGATGTTCGGGATCGATTCGCAAGAATTGCTGGTCATCGCGATCGTCGCTTTGGTGGTGATCGGTCCCAAGGATCTGCCGCGTGTGATGCGCGCGGTCGGCAATTTCATCAGCCAGGCGCGGGGCATGGCCCGGAATTTCCGCGGCGGGATCGATGCGATGATGCGCGAATCCGAGCTCGCCGACATGGAAAAGAAGTGGCAGGCCGACAACGAACGGATCATGCGCGAGCATCCGGTCGGCGCGCCGGTGCCCGCCCTCGACGCGCCGGCGGGAGAGGACTGGCCCGAGCCGAGCGCCGATTCGCCCCCCGGCCTCGATCTCGCCAAGCCCGTGAGGACCGCCAAGCCGAGGCGCGACCGGCCCAAGCCGCCGCCGCGCCGGCCCGCGTCCTCCAAGCCCGCCGGCGCGCCGCCGCCGCTCATTCCCGCTCCGCCGTCCGCGCAGGATGACAAGGCATGAGCGACGTCGGCGGCAAGGCGGCGGACGAGAGCGAGGACCTCGACAAGAGCAAGGCGCCCCTGCTCGACCATCTCATCGAGCTGCGGCGCCGCCTGCTCTGGTGCGTGGTCGCGCTGGCGCTCGCCTTCGGACTCTGCCTGTGGCAGGCGCGGCCGATCTTCGGCTTCCTGGTCCAGCCCTTGCTCAGGGCGGGGCAGGGCCGGCTCATCTACACCAATATCTTCGAGGCCTTCTTCGCTGAGCTCAAGGTCGCCTTCTTCTCGGCGCTGATGATCGCCTTTCCGATCATCGCCAACCAGATCTGGCGGTTCGTCGCACCCGGCCTCTATTCGAAGGAGAAGAGGGCGTTCGCGCCCTTCCTGATCCTGACGCCCTTCCTGTTCATTGCCGGTGCGGCGCTGGCTTATTACGTCGCCATGCCGCTCGCGCTGCATTTCTCGCTCGGCTATCAGGGCAATGTCGGCGGCGTGCAGGCCGAAGCGATGCCGGCGATCGGCAATTACCTCTCCTTCGTGATGCGCTTCCTGTTCGGCTTCGGTATCGCCTTCCTGCTGCCGGTGCTGCTGATGCTGCTCGAGCGCGCGGGCCTGGTGACGCGCCACCAATTGAAGCGCGGACGGCGCTACGCGATCGTCATCGCCTTCGTCCTAGCCGCGATCCTGACGCCGCCCGACGTGGTCTCGCAGCTGCTGCTCGCGGTTCCGCTGCTCGTGCTTTACGAGGTCTCGCTGATCGCGATCTGGTTCACCGAGAAGAAACGCGCGCGGAACGCCACCCAGAAAGACCCATGACACCCGAGCCATAAAAAAGGGCGCCCCCGAAGGGACGCCCAGCTCCTCTGACCCCATCCGGGGTTCCTACATCTCGTCGTCGACCGCATTGGCGGCGGACTGGGCGTCCTGGCCGGCGCCGCGGACGGTGTTGCAGGCGGTGGCGGCGAACAGGGTGGTGGTCAGCGCCAGAATCGCGAACAGCTTCTTCATCTCAATCCTCCTGAACCGGGGCCGCGGGCGAATGCGCGCGGCCGGCCCTTGATGCACGTAAATGCCCGCGACCCGCTTCGGTTCCCTCGTGGGAGCGCGAGACGGCGCGCGCACGCGGCTGCGGCGGCTGGAGATTGCGCAATGGCGGAAGGAAGTTGAGCCCGGACGCGCTACCGGGGGGGGGGGGAGGTTGGCGCGTCCGGGCTCATGTTCTGGATAGCGAGAGCGGGGGGGCAAAAGGTCACTATCCAAAGCGACAAACGACGATCACGGGCGTCGGTTCCGCCGTTTCGAACTTTTTTTGCGGCCCATCATTTTTTTCGAAAGGCGGGGCGGAAGGGCTAGCCGGCGAGCCGCCGGATCAGGTCGGTCCAATGGTCGACGTCGTTGTAGAAGGCGCGGACCGGCAGACGCTCGTCGCGGCCATGGGCGCGCTCGTCGGCCGGGATCACCGCCCAGGAGCCGTCGACGCCGTAGACCGGCACGCCGCGCGCCCGGAAATAGAGGCCGTCGGTGGCCCCGGTGCTCATGTCCGGGACGATCGCGGCATTGGGATGGCGGGCGCGCACCGCGGCGGTATAGGCCGAAACCACGTCCTCGCGGAGCGGCGAGGCATCCGTCGGGCGGGCGATTTCGACCGGTTCGACCGCGATATTGTCGGCGGCGCCGAGCGCGCGCAGGGTCGCCAGGACGGTGGCCGGATCGACGCCGGGGAAGATCCGGCAATTGACGGTGGCGCGCGCCAGCTGGGGCAGCGCATTGTCGGCATGGCCGCCCTCGAGCCGGGTGGCGACGCAGCGCGTCCGGGTCAGGCCGGTTTCGGTCGGCGAGGCTTCGATGAGGTCGGCCGCCTCGCCGTCGGCGGGGTTGGCGAGCCAGCGGCGGATGGCGGCGGCGAGCGGGGCTTCGGCGGTGGTCGCGCGGTGGGTGAAATAGCCGCGCGTGGTCTCGTTCTGCATCGGCGCGAAACGGTGGCGCTCGAGCCGCTCCAGCGTGTGGGCGAGCGCATAGATCGCATTGTCCGGGCGAGGCCGGGAGCTGTGCCCGCCGGGATTGGTCGCGGTCAGGGTGTAGCTCTGATAGGTCTTCTCGGCGGTCTGGATGCCGAAGCCGAGGAGGGTGCCGTCGGCGAGGAAGGCGCCGCCGCCGGCATCGCCGTTGAGGGCGAATTCGATCGTCGAGGTGTCGAGCCATTGGCTGGCGGCGAGCTCGGCGCCGTTGCCGGTCGTCTCCTCGTCGCCGGTGAACAGGACGATGATCTCGCGCCCCGGCTGGAAGCCCTCGGCGCGCAGGCGCAGCAAGGCGGTGGTGATCGCGGTCACGCCCTGCTTGTCGTCCAGCGTGCCGCGCCCGTAGAAATAGCCGCCCTCCTCGGTGAGCGTGAAGGGATCGCGCGACCAATCCTCGCGCCGCGCTTCGACCACGTCCATATGCGCCATGAGCAGGATCGCCTTGCGCCCGGAGGGCCGCGCCGCGGGCCAGCGCAGGATCAAGGCGGCGGTCCCGTCATGGGGATGGATGGTGACCCCGGTGAGGCCGCCCGCGCGGAACTGCGCCTCGAGATAGGCCGCGAGCTGGGGGCTCGCATTGCGGCCCTGGACGGTCTGGAAGGAGATGGCGCGCGCGTAGATTTCGCGCGCCTTGGCATGCCAGCGGTCGGCCGGCGGCGCGTCGGCGGGCGTTTGCGCCGAAGCGGCGCCGGCGGCGGCGCCGGCGAGGAGGCAGGCGAGGAGAGCGAGACGCATCGAACCGGTCCATCGGGCTTGTCGGGGAATCGGAGGATTGGCGCGAATGCCCGGCCGGTCAAGCGCTCACCGCCCGGCCCTCTCCACCACCGCGGAAAATGGGGACAGTATATATTTTTAGCCGGATCATTCGGAGCGATCGCCACGCGCTGGGAAAATGGGGACAGTATATATTTTTAGCCGGATCATTCGGAGCGATCGCCACGCGCGGCGTCTCGAAAAATATATACTGTCCCCATTTTCGGATCAGGCCCTCTCCACCACGGCGACGCTGAGCGCGGACAGGCCGCGCGGAAAATGCGGACGGGAAAACAGGGACGGGAAAACAGGGACAGTATATATTTTTCGGATGGCGCGCCGGTGGGAAGCCCGGACGCCGGCCGGAACATATACTGGCCCCGTTCATCGATTACGCTGAAAATAGATTTATTGTCACCGCTTTTGTTGATAGAAATCCGCAATGCCGAGACTCACCCGCTTGGTCGTGCCCGATATCCCGCACCACGTGACCCAGCGTGGCAACCGGCGTCAGCCGACCTTTTTCTCCGACGCGGACTACGGGCTCTATCTCCATTTGCTGTGCCAATGGTCCAGCAAGGCGGGCACCGCGATCTGGGGCTGGTGCCTGATGCCGAACCATGTCCACCGGGTGCTCGTGCCGGCTAATGCGGACGGCCTGCGCGCCGCATTGGGCGAAACCCATCGGCGCTATACGTGGGCGGTGAATCAGCGGCACGGGTGGCGCGGGCATTTGTGGCAGAGCCGCTTTTCCTCCTGCCCGATGGACGAAACCCATCTCCTCGCCTGCATGCGCTATGTCGAGCTCAACCCGGTCCGCGCCGGCCTGGTTGCGCGGCCCGAGCAATGGCGCTGGTCGAGCGCCCGCGCTCATCTCGGACTGGCGGGCGACAAGGCGACCGATCCGGCGCCGATGAGGGCGCGCGTGCCGGATTGGCGCGGGCTGCTCGACTCCGGGCTCGAGGAGGGCGAGCGCGACCTCATCCGGGCCGCCGAGCGGAGCGGGCGCCCGCTCGGCGGCGCCGCCTTTCTGGAGGGGCTGGCGGCGGCGCTGGGGCGCCCCGTCGCACCGCGTCCCCGCGGCCGCCCCCGCCGCGCTTAAATGGGGACAGTATATATTTTTCGGGGCTGAGCGCGTGGCGATCGCTGCGGATGATCCGGCGAAAAATATATACTGTCCCCATTTTTCCGCCTCGGAGCGATCGCCACATGCTCCGCCTCGAAAACTTATGCGGCCCCCCGTTATTCAGTGCTCGGCCTTCTCCACCACTGCGATGCTGAGCGCGTAGAGGCCGCCCGCCGCGTCGTGATCGAGGGTGGAGCGCAGCTGGCGGGCGAGGCCGGTGACGATCCGCTCGAACCGTTCCTCGAGCCCCGGGTCGCCGTCGGGCGGGCCGGCCAGCGAATCCACCTCGATCGAGAGGCGGGCGCTGCTCGGGCCGTCGCCGTCGAGCGCGATCGAGACCAGGCCGGCCCCCCGCAGCATGCCGAACTCGGCGATTTCGGTGATCAGGAAGGCGACCGAGACCGCGACGTCCTGGGTCACGTAGAAGGGACCGATGTCGAGGCGGATCTGCATGCCCGCCGCGCTGGAGGGCGCGGTGGCGCGCAGGTTCGCGGTCAATTCGGTGATCAGCGACTTGAGCGCGACGCCGCGATTCTCCTCGAGCTCGGCATAATGGTTGCGGTGGACGACGGCGAGCGCGTCGACGCGGCGCTGGATCGAGGCGTAGGCGGCGGCGACCTCCTCGTTGGGCGAGCCGCGCGAATGCAGGTTGAGGAGGGAGGCGACGACCTGGAGGTTGTTCTTCACCCGGTGGTGGACCTCGCGCACCAGCCTGGTCTGGCGGACCACCGCGGCTTCGAGCTCTGCCTCGTGGCGGGCGACGGTCCGGGTGACCTGGGCGAAGGCCTGGCCGAGCGCGCCGATCTCGGCGGCGGGGCCGCTGGCCGCGGGCAGATCCACGCCCGGGTCCCCGGGCTTGTAGGCGGAGATGATTTTCTGGATCCGGCCGAGCGGGCGCAGCAGCAGCCGCTGGACGATGATCCAGCCGACCAGAGAGGCCCAGAGCCACATTAGGATCGGAGTCCACACGATCAGAATCTCGGCCAGGCTGAGCGGCGGCGCCGGGATTCGCACGCGCAACCGATATTGCCCGTTGGCGAACGCGTTTTCGGCGGAGACCTGCGGCACTCCGGCCCCGGCGGGCGGCATTGCGCGCAGCGGCATCACCCGATCGCCCTGGACGAGCTCGAGCGCGAAATCGCCCGGCAGCGCGGGCGCGTCGACCGCGGCGGCGAGCGTCGAGCGGTCATATTGGGTGACGCCTTCGATCCGGCCGGACGGATCGTAGAGGAAGATTTCGAGGAGGTTGCCGCCCGGCAAGATCGTGGCGCGGGCGATCCCGCCGCGCGCGGGCGGAATGGCGGGGACGGCGAAGCCCGGAGTCACGCAGCGCGGCGCCTGGCCGGTGCCGAACACGGCGAAGCGGCCGGGGATGTTGGGCGGCCGGCCGAGCCGCTCGAGCGTGCGCCGGCAGATGGCGGCGGCATTCTCGCCGGCCTCCACGGTCGCGTCGCGCCCGGCGCGGATGGTGAAGGCGTTGCGCGACAAAGCCAGCGTGAATCGCTGAGTGTGCTGGGCGAGCAGGGCCTGCGCCGCCTGCTGCGCATCGTCCCGGCTGCCGCGCGCATTGTCGATCGAGGCGAAGACGGCGATCACTCCCAGGGGCAGCAGCCCGAAGCTGAGGATGATCCACATCTTGAGGCCGGTCGGCAGGCGCCCCCAGCGGGAGGCCCGAGGCGCGACATCGCTCACGGGAGCCGGGCCGCCATCCTCGCGATCAGCCGAGCTTCCCGAGCAGATCGAGCATTTCGGGTGGAATCGATTCCTTCAACGTGTCGTCATAGACCGTGCGCAGGGCAAGACCGACCTCGCCGCCCGGGGGTCGCCCGCGCGCGCGGCGCTCGCCGGTCTTGGCGCCGGTCTTGGCCTTGGCGTCGGCGGGAGTCTTGGCGTCGCTTGCGGACCTGCTTCGGCCCTGGCCTTCCCTGTCGTCCCGAAAGGTCAAACTTCTCACCCCTCACGGCCAATCGCGCCGATCCTCGCGGGTTCGTCCCGCAGGCATATTTCGCTCAAGCGCAGCCGCCCCGCTGAACAAACGCATGATAGACGGCGGCCTTCGGATAATCTGACCGCGCGGGCTTGGAAACAAAAAACTCCGACGTTTGTTCCACCTTGGCGCGAGGACGGGGCATGAGCGGATTTCGGGGCTCTTCACGTCCGTTGCGGTTGCATAAGTTGCGGCGCCCAATCATGAGGCCCGTAACGATTTGAAGGAGTCGCACCGACCATGTCGCTTGGCCAGGATCTCGCGCCGCATCTTCCCTTTCTCCGCCGCTACGCCCGCGCCCTGACCGGCAGCCAGACGCACGGTGACGCCTTCGTCCGGGCGACGCTGGAGGCGATCGTCGCGGCTCCGGACGCCTTCCCGCGCGACGTCGATCCGCGGCTCGGCCTCTACCGGACGTTCCATGCCATCTGGTCGTCGGCCAATGTCGAGGAGGCGCCCGGCCACAGCGACATCGAGGCGTCCGAGGATATTGCCCGCGCGCGGCTGTCGCGAATCACGCCTTTGTCGCGCCAGGCGCTGCTGCTGACCGCGCTCGAGGGCTTCACGCCCGAGGATGCCGGCTATCTGATCGGCGCTGCGGGAGAGGAGGTCGAGGCCCTGGTTGCCGAGGCGCTGGCCGAGATCGAGCGGCAGACCCGCGCCGACGTCCTCATCATCGAGGACGAGCCGATCATCGCCATGGATATCGAGACCATCGTCCGCGACCTCGGCCATAATGTCACCGGCGTCGCCGTCACCCGCGACGAGGCGGTGGCGCAGGCGAAGGCGACTCGGCCCGGCCTCGTCCTCGCCGACATCCAGCTCGCCGACGACAGCTCCGGGATCGACGCGGTCAAGGACATCCTCGCCATATTCTCTGTGCCGGTGATCTTCATCACCGCCTTCCCCGAGCGGCTGCTGACCGGGGAGCGACCCGAGCCGACCTTCCTGATCACCAAGCCCTTCCAGCGTTCGACGGTGAAGGCCCAGATCGCCCAGGCCCTGTTCTTCGACACCGCGACCGTGCCGGCGTAACGCGCTGGGCGGCGTCTCATTCGGAACCGGCCCGGGCGGGGGGCGTTCCCTCCGTAACGAATGGAACTCCAAGTCAGGACGGCAAAATGAGCGATCAACGCGAGCATATCAGCACGACCGACGCGCGCGCCGGCAGCACGCCGCACATGACGCGCTACATCCTGATCTTCGGGCTCATCCTGGTCATCGCCGCGTTCGTCGCGATTGTACTTCTCTGGAAATGAACCCATCTACCGGCAATGCCGTGGCGCCGTCCGGCGCCGCGCGGCATGCGTGAGATATTGAGTCTAGGGGCAGATTGATGGCGGGCGAACAGCCGGCGCAGTTGGAGGTCGAGCGGGGCGGGGGCGAATGGGCGCCGCTGCCCGACGACCAGTTCAAGGACCAGCTCGCCCTGGTCATCCCGCATCTGCGCGCCTTCGGCCGCTCGCTTTCGGGCAGCCGCGACCTGGCCGACGATCTTGTCCAGGAGACGCTGCTCAAGGCCTGGGCGGCGCGCAAGCGCTTCCAGGCCGGTACCAACATGCGCGCCTGGACCTTCATCATCCTCAGGAATCTGTTCCTCAGCCAGATGCGGCGCGCCCGCTTCAAGGGCGAGTGGGACGAGCTGACCGCCTCCAAGCTGCTCGCCGCGCCCGCCAGCCAGGACCGCCATATCGAGCTCGGCGACATGCAGCGCGCCTTGCTGCATCTGCCGCAGCCGCAGCGCGAGGCCCTGATCCTGGTCGGCGCCGGCGGTTTCGCCTACGAGGAGGCGGCCGAGATTTGCGGCTGCGCGGTCGGCACGATCAAGAGCCGGGTCGCGCGCGGCCGGGTGGCGCTCGAAAGCCTCCTCAACGACGGCAAGCTGCCCTCGCGCCGATCGCATCGCACGCCGGAAAACGAAACCGCGCTGCAGACGATCATGAAGGAAGTGGACTATCTCAGCCGCGACCGCGATCCGCCGCCGGACGAGGAATAACCTCGTGACGGAATATGAAGCTACGTCATTCCAGCGAAAGCTGGAATCTCTCTTCATTCAAGCGGCGAGACGGAAAAGAGATTCCAGCTTTCGCTGGAATGACCGATCAAACTGCATTTGACGCGGGGGCTTAGTTGAGCCGCGCGAGCAGATCCTCGAACGCCTTGAGCGAGCGCGCCTCGCCGTCCATCCGGAACGCCTGCCGCAAGGCGTCGCCCACGCCGGCGTGAACGCTGGGGGGCGCTACCTTCACATATCGCCGCGTCGGGTAATCGGCCTGGGGCTGCATCGTCTTATTCCATTCCTTCACGGCAAGATTAACGTACCATGTCCGGGCAAGTTGCAATCGTTGCGCTGCACCAACGGATCGCCAATCGGCTGTGATATGAAGGAAACACTTTGTAAACAGGGTATTAAGGCGGCGCTCGGGCGGGCAAGCGCGCACTCACCCTTCCTCGCCTTCCAGCTCGGTCGGATGCCCGCTCTGGCCGCGGCCCTGGCGCGAGGCGAATGGGAGCCCGCGCTGGCGATGGCCCGCGCCGCCGGCGACGGGGGCGACTCGATGGCGGCGGTGCGGCGCGAGCGCAGCGCGCTGGCGCTCGCGCTCGGCATCGGCGATCTCGCCGGGCAGCTCGCGCTCGAGCAGGTGGTCGAGCCGCTCTCCGATCTCGCGGACCGCCAGCTCGGGCGCGCGCTCGAAGCGGCGGTCGCCGAACGGACGCCTGAGGTGGAGGCCCGGGGCTTCGCCATCCTCGCGCTCGGAAAGCTGGGCGGCCGCGAGCTCAATTATTCGTCCGACCTCGACCTTATCTTCCTCTACGATCCCGAGACCCTGCCGAGAAAGCCGCGCGAGGAGCCCGGCCAGGCGGCGCTCCGCATCGGCCAGCGCGTCGTCGAAATCCTCCAGAAGCGCACCGAGGAAGGCTATGCCTTCCGCATCGACTTGAGGCTCAGGCCCTCGCCCGAGGTCACGCCGATCGTGCTGCCGGTCGATGCCGCCATCTCCTATTACGAAAGCTCGGCTCTGCCCTGGGAGCGCTCGGCCTTCATCCGCGCGCGGGCGGTGGCGGGGGACGCCGCGCTCGGCCGTTACTTCCTCGAGGCCGTGCATCCCTTCGTGTGGCGGCGCTCGCTCGATTATGGCGCGATCGGCGAGATCAGGGCGATCAGCCGCCGGATCCGCGACCATTATGCGCAAGGCCAGGCCTTCGGCCCCGGCTACGACCTCAAGCGCGGCCGCGGCGGCATTCGCGAGATCGAGTTCTTCGTCCAGGTCCATCAGCTCATCCATGGCGGCCGCGAGCCCGAGCTGCGCGCGCCGGGCACGCTCGACGCGCTGGCGGCGCTGGCCAAAGCGGGGCGGATCGCCGCCGGGGACGCCGCGGCCCTGGCCGAAGCCTATCGCTTGTTCCGCACGATCGAGCACCGGCTGCAGATGGTCGAGGACCGCCAGACCCACAGCCTGCCAGCCGACGAGGCCGCGCTCGACAATGTCGCGCGGCTGCACGGCCTTGCCGGCGGCGAGGCGCTGCTCGCCCTGCTGCGCCCGCATGTCGCGCGCGTCGCCGCGCTCTACGACACGCTCGTCGAGGAGGAAGGCGAGCGGCTGCCGGAGGATCCGGACGCGCTCGACGCGGCGCTGGCACGCGCGGGCCTCGCCGCGCCGGCGGCGGCGCGCGCGCGGATCGAGGGCTGGCGCTCGGGCAAGGTCCGCTCGCTGCGCACGCCCGCGGCGCGCGAGGCGTTCGAGGCGATGCTGCCGGTGCTGATCGAGGCGTTCGGCGCTGCGCCCGATCCGATCGCCGCGATGAACCGCTTCGAGGATCTGGTCATGGGCCTGCCGAGTGGAGTCAATTTCTACCGCCTGCTCGAGGCGCGGCCGGGCCTGACCCAGCTCCTCGCCGCGATTTTGAGCCACGCGCCGGCGCTCGCCGGGCAATTGGGGCGGCGGCCCGAACTGCTCGACGGCCTGATCGACGCCAGCGCCTTCGATCCGGCGCGGCCGGTCGAGGAGCTGGCGGCAGGCCTCGCGCGCACCGACCGCGCCGACGAGGATTATCAGCTGATCCTCGATCGGGTCCGGCGGCGGGTCAACGAAATGCGCTTCGCATTGGGCGCGCAGGTGGTGCTGGCGCTGAGTGACCCGATCGGCGTCGGCGAAGGCTATGCGCGGGTCGCCGAGGCCGCGATCCGGGTGCTCGCCGACGCCACAATCGACGAGTTCGAGAAGGCGCACGGGCGGGTGCCGGGCTCGGCGCTGGTCATTCTCGGGCTCGGGCGGCTGGGCGGCGGCGCGCTGACCCATGCGTCGGACCTCGACCTCATCTACCTCTTCAGCGGCAGCCACGAGGGCGAGTCCGACGGCGCCAGGCCGCTGCGCGCCACCGATTATTTCAACCGGCTGGCGCCCCGGATCAGCGCCGCCCTTTCGGTCCCGACCGCGGCCGGGCCGCTCTACGACGTCGACACGAGGCTCAGGCCCTCGGGCACCGACGGGCTGCTCGCCATCTCGCTCGAAAGTTTCGCCCGCTATCAGCGCGAGAGCGCCTGGACCTTCGAGCATATGGCGCTGACCCGGGCGCGGCCGGTCTACGGCTCGGCGGCCGACAAAGCGGCGCTCGCCGGAATCGTCGAGGAGGTGCTCGGCATGGAGCGCGACCCCGCCCGCGTCGCCGCCGACGCCGCCAGCATGCGGCTCGAAATCGCCCGCCACAAGAAACCCAGGGGGCCGTTCGACATCAAGCTGGCGCCGGGCGGGCTGGTCGATCTCGAATTCGCCGTCCACACGCTCCAGCTCTCGCGCCGCACCGCCTTCGCGCCCCGGCTCGGCGCGGCGGTGGCGGCTTTGGTCGAGCAGGGGCTGCTCCCGCCGGAGATCGCCGATGCGCATCGCCTGCTGGTGCGGCTGCTGGTCACCCTGCGGCTGGTCGCGCCGGATTCGGCCGAGCCGGCGCCGGCTTCGCGGGCGCTGGTCGCGCGCGCCTGCCGCACCGACGGCTGGGAGGAATTGCTTGCGGCGCACGAAGCGGCGCGGCAAAGCATAAGCGCGCTGTGGCGCGAGGTGACGGAGTCGCGTTGATGCTGGCTAAAGGCGATCCGGTTCCCGATGTGACGCTGACCGGGATGGACGGGCAGCCGATCGGCCTGTCGGCCTTCCGCGGCAACAAGCTCGTCCTCTATTTCTATCCCAAGGACGATACGTCGGGCTGCACCCGCGAGGCGAAGGATTTCACCGCTCTCGCGGCCGAGTTCGAGAAGGCCGGGACCTGGATCCTCGGCGTCTCCAAAGACGATCCCAAGAGCCACGCCAAGTTCACCGGAAAATACGGCCTCGAGGTCAAGCTCGCCTCCGATCTCGACGGCAGCGTCTGCGAGGCGTTCGGCACCTGGGGCCAGAAGAGCATGTGGGGCCGCAAATATTTTGGGATCGAGCGGGCCACCTTCCTGATCGACCGCGACGGCACCCTGGCCGGGATCTGGCGCAAGGTGAAGGTGCCCGGCCATGCCGAGGAGGTTCTGGCCGCGGCGCGCGCCCTGCCATGAGCCGGACCGCGCCGCGGGCCGGAACGCGCCGCGGCCGTCCGCGTTTTGCCCCCATGATGCGGACCCGATCGAACGCGCTCATCGCTTCCGGCGCCGGCCTTCTGATCGCCGCCATCCTTGGCACCCAGCTCGGCCAGAGCGCGATCTCGCAGATCGATCCGGTCCACTTCCAGGGCCCGGAGGCGCGGCCGGTCGGAATCGATCCGGTCGCCGCCGGGCCCGCGGCCGACGACCCCTTCTCCCGGCCTTATGTGTGGAGCCAGGAGAGGGGCCCGGGCGCCGCGGGCTGCATCGGCGACTGCGAAGCGCGCCAGGCCCGCGCCGCCGCCGCCGCCTTCGCCGAGCCGATGGCGACGCGCGACCCCGCCGCGCCTTACTGGCGCGACGTCACGCCGACGACCGAATTGCGGCCATGGCCGCCAGGCGAGCTGCCCAATCGGGAGCCCGGCGTCGAGCGCTACATGCATTATCCGGTGACGCAGGAGCAGGCGGCCGAGCGCACGCGGGGGGCCGAGGCGCTCGCGCTGGAGCCTGCGGCACCCGCGCCCCCGCCGGCCCCAGGCGAGGAACCGGCGGACGAACAATAGTCCCCGCTTGGCCATGATCACCATCGCCCGGGCCTGCGGCCGCGTGCTGCTCGCCGCCGAGCCGCGGGAAAAGGTGAAGGCGGCGCGGGAGGCGGCGCGGGCCTGGCGCGGCGGTCGGCTCGCGCACGAATTCGACGTCGCCATGCCGGATCGGCCGGCGCGCCCGCCGCGGCCGGAATTGCTGCCGCCGAACCGAATGCCCAAGCGCGGCAAAGCGGGATCGGAGCGCGGCCGGATCGCGATGCTGCACGCGCTCGCCCATATCGAATATGCCGCCATCGACCTCGCCTTCGACATGGCCGGGCGGTTCGGTGCCGCTTTCCCGCGCACCTTCGTGGACGACTGGCTCGGCGTCGGGGCCGACGAGGCGATGCATTTCGCCCTGCTCGACCGGCGGCTGCGGACGCTCGGCGCGCATTACGGCGCGCTGCCGGCGCATGACGGCCTGTGGCAGGCGGCGGCCGCGACCGCGCACGATCCGCTCGCCCGCCTCGCCGTGGTGCCGATGGTGCTGGAGGCGCGCGGGCTCGACGTGACGCCTTCGCTCGTCGCGGCGTTCGAGCGCTCCCGCGACGCGCGCTCGGCCGCCATATTGGGGCGCATCTATCGCGACGAGATTCGGCACGTCGCGGCGGGCACCTTCTGGTTCAAGCGGACCTGCGAATCCCGCCGTCTCGATAGCGTGCCCGAGTGGCAAAGGCTGATTCGCGCGCATTTCCGCGGCGCCGTTAAGCCCCCGTTCAACGACTCAGCCCGGGGCGAAGCCGGTCTGTCCCGTGAATTCTACCTGGGGGTTGCCGGGGTGGAACTTGATTAACATTGTCCCCCCAAGATTCGGGTGGGCAGTTTTCCACATAGTTCGAGCCGGGCAATCTGCCCTGACAATCCACGCGATCGCCCGGCGCGATCGCGCAGGTCTCAAGAGACCGAGCGGGGAAAATGATGACGACTTTCGCTTCGACGGCCAATTCGGGCCCGTCCAACACGTTCAATGCGGGGCTCGGCCGGAAGTTCCGCAACCTCTTCAAGCCGCGCGATATTTTCCTTCATGACGGCAAGAGCCTGCGCCGCTTCACGATCGGCGCCAAGGTGCAGATGGCGGCCGCGGCGGCGCTGGTGCTGCTGCTTGGCTGGACGGCGGTCGCGACGGTCACCGCGTTTCGCGTGATGGACAGCGACGTCGCCCGCATGGAGCAGCAGGTCGACCAGATGCAGGCCGAGGTCGCCGCGATCCGCGTCGCCGTCAACCAGCGCGCCGCCCAGCTCGAGCGCCGCCAGGCTTTCCTCGCCAATATGCTTTCCGGCAATGCCAGCGCCGAGCAGCTTTCCCGCCAGCTGCCTGAGGCGGTTTCGGCGCCGGCCAATGCGGCCGCGCTCGCGATGACCCGCGGCTTCGACCGGGTCGATGCGATGCAGGTGGCGCTCGCCGGCCGCGCCCAGGCGATGACCCGCCAGCGCTACAGCCGGACCGCCGGCGCGCTGCGCGCCATGGGCTTCGAGCCGGCCCGCTTCCACGTTGCCGCGGCCATGGGCGGCCCGTTCGAGCCGGTTTCGGGCAGCGCCGACAATGCCGATCCGCGCTTCCGCGCGCTCTTCGCCAGCTGGCGCGCGCTCGACCAGCTAGAGCAGGGGGCGGCCTCGATCCCGTCGGCCCGTCCCATCGCCAACGCCAATTTCACGTCCGGCTACGGCGTCCGCTCCGATCCCTTCCGCGGTCGCGCCGCAATGCATGCCGGCATCGACCTCTCCGGCCCGATCGGCACCCCGATCTACGCCACTGCCGACGGCATTGTCGGCCGCTCAGAGCATAATAATGGCGGCTACGGCAATCTCGTCGAGATCAATCACGGCCAGGGCATCCAGACCCGCTACGGCCACCTTTCGCGGCGCATCGCGCAGCCCGGCCAGCGCGTCCGCCGCGGCCAGCTGATCGGCCTGATGGGCTCGACCGGCCGCTCGACCGGCAGCCACCTCCACTACGAAGTCCGCATCGACGGCCGCGCCGTCAATCCGATCCCCTTCATGCAGCCGTCGAACAGCCTCGCCGCTCTCGAGCGCCCCGTCGCCGTCGGTGGCCCGGCCGGCGGCCAGCGCTGACCCGCTTTCCAGTCTAGGTCCGAAAGGGCCGAGGGCCCCGCCGGCGACGGCGGGGCTTTTTTTCATCGTCTTCGCGCAGGCGCGAAGCCGTGAAAGGGGAAGAGAAGGACGGAGAAACCCGTCATTCCAGCGAAGCTGGAATCTCCCTGCCTTCCGGCACCGTCCAAAGAACAAGCGGGATTCCAGCTTTCGCTGGAATGACGCGCGTCAGCCGGGGAGGGCTATTTCCCGCGCTTCTTCCGGTGGGTGTCGAGATCGAGCACGCTGTTGGTCTCGCCCTCGGGCATCAGTCCGAGCCGGCGGGCGACCTCCTGATAGGCTTCGGCTTCGCCGCCCAGGTCGCGGCGGAAGCGGTCCTTGTCGAGCTTCTCGCTGGTCGCCGCGTCCCATAAACGGCAGCCGTCGGGGCTGATCTCGTCGGCGAGGATGATCCGCGCGAAATCATTCTCCCAGAGCCGGCCGAACTCCAGCTTGAAGTCGATCAGGCGGATGCCGATCCCGGCGAACAGGCCGCAGAGGAAATCGTTCACCCGGATCGCCATGTCGGCGATGTCGTCCATCTCCTCGCGAGTCGCCCAGCCGAAGGCGGCGATATGCTCGTCGGCGATCATCGGGTCGTTGAGCGCGTCGTCCTTGTAATAATATTCGATGATCGTTCGGGGGAGCTGGGTGCCCTCCTCGATGCCGAGCCGCTGCGACAGCGTGCCGGCGGCGACGTTCCTGACCACCACCTCGATCGGCACGATCTCGACCTGGCGGATCAATTGCTCGCGCATGTTCAGGCGGCGGATGAAGTGGGTCGGGATTCCGATCGTGCCCAGAAGCGTGAAGAGATGTTCGGAGATGCGGTTGTTGAGCACCCCCTTGCCCGAGATCGTGCCCTTCTTCTGCGCGTTGAACGCGGTCGCGTCGTCCTTGAAATACTGGATCAGCGTGCCCGGTTCCGGCCCCTCGTAGAGGATCTTGGCCTTGCCTTCGTAGATCATGCGGCGGCGGGACATCTGGGCTTGGGCCTCCGGCTACGGGCTGGCGAGGGAAGGCGGGTCTATAGGGGAGGGAGGCCCAGAGGGCAAACTAGGCGCTTTGGCCCGTACCGCTAACGAGGCGGTTCCCATCCCAGCGCCTCGGCCGTCTCGAATGTGCGTTGGTTTTGCCGGGCGAGGAACAGGAAGCGCTGCTGCAGAGCGGCGGGAACGGGGGCGGGGGGTGGAAACCGCTCGAGGAACTCGATGCGCATGAGTTCGGCGTAAGCGGTGCCGACCTTGACCAGCGTGTAGCCGTCGCGCGGATAGTGCTGCAATATGAGTTCACCGACTTCGATCGCCTCTTGAAAGCGGCCCTCGCCCATCAGGAAATCGACGACGGTGCTCGCCATGTGCGCGGCGGCATCCCTGCGGGTCATAGTCCGCATGTAGAGGCCGCTTTCGATCGCCCGCTCCGTCATCGGCAGGTTCTGGCGATACCAGAGCGTCCGAGCCGGAAGCGCCCCGCTGGTCGCCTCGAGATTTATCTCGCGCCCGGTTTCGTCGGTGTGGCGAAGGAAGATGTGAAGCGGCGCGGTCGAGAGCCCCAGGTTCAGGCCCATCCGCTCGCCGACGATCAGGACGAGGATCGGCATCGAAACGCAATTGCCGCGGCGGGTGGCGAGATAGGTCGAGATCAGCTTGTTGGGGACATTCTGGCCGAGGGGATCGGCATGATCGTAAGCGAACGGACGCCCCTCGTTCCAGGCGCCGCTCTGGTAGAACACGCGGCGCAGCGCGGAAAGTTTCGCCGCCTGCGACGCACCGGCGCCCGCGAGCGCATTGGCGCCTTCCGCCAGCCGATCCATTTCAGCCGACATGGCGTCAACGTTCAACGAGGGGTCGACGATCCGATCGAAAGCCCGCTTGGCGCGGCCGTAATCGAGTTGGTCATCCGGAAGCGACAAGACGCTGCGAACGATGGCGGCTGGCGTGGAGCCGGTCGAAGCCGCCGCGGCTGAGCATGGAACGGCTGCAAGAATGGACAGGGTAGCTGCTCGGAGCACAACGAGAAGAAGCGCACGTATCACGGTTATCTGGCCGAGTGAGTTGTGGCCGCAGTTGAACGCCTGCCCTTCCTTGTGGGTGATCCGGGGCCGCGGATGCCGAGGCGTATGCGGCGTACAATAATCTCCTGAGATCAGCGGCGCGGGTCAATCACAGCGCCTTTCAAGCCTCCCGGTCCGGGATCCAGAGACCGGCCTCACCCGACAGAGGGGCGGGAGATCGTCGGGAGCGTCGTACCGAAAAGTCGATAGGGGGAAGAGTACGTTGGGCGATCTGACGAGGCGCAGATCGCCCATCGCCAAGGAGACGGCGGCCCGATCGCCCGCCACCGTCACCTTTCGCAACTCCATCTCGCGACTAAAGGAATACCACAGGGTACAGGTGCGCTGCGCCCCGGCCTCCGCGCAATGTCCACGATAGAAGAGACATGCGCGCGCGCTGCATTGTCTTCGCATATCCGGGACATAAGGCGGCAGGATTAAGTCCGAGCCGGTCAGCGACTCTATGGTCGCCCCGCCATATCTGATGGTGGCGCCCGAGATGGGAGCGCCATAGTAGACATCGGCCGTTGCATTGCCGTTGAGGCATATGGATGCGAGGACAGCGAGGCAGGAGGTGATATCGTCGACCATCAGCACCTTGTCTCCCCTTCCACGCCGCACCTGATGATAGTGTTGATTCCACCGCCGGGCGGATTGGGCTGCATGATCGACCGGATGTCTTGGCCCGTGACTTGGCTGGAATTGCCGGTTCCCATCAGGGTTCCGGCCCGGCCTTCCGTCGCGCCCAAAAAATGCCCGCCCTCGTGCGCGGGAGTGTTCGCCCCTTTGTAGTTGGGTGTCGAGGTTCCGTTTGGCTGTCGTATCGTTTCCCCTCGGACATCCCGCATGGTCAATTCACCTCTGTTGCCTCCCTGGACGAAGGAATGCCCTTGATGGCCTTCGGTAGGATCCTGCCTGGACGTCGGACTCTCCGTGATCCTCCACTCATTTCGGACGCTGGGATCCAAAGGTGAGGTTCCCTGAACGACGGTGGTCGTCACATTTATTCCGTCGAATGTCCCAGTCCACTTCGACTGGATATTTTGCGACACCATCGCGATGTTGCCTTGGGTGGCGGCATCGCCTGTGAAGGTCATCGGCAATATGATGTCGACGTTGCCGTTCTGGCGGAGGAGAACGATGGCATCCGTGCCGGTCGGATCGTTCATATTGCCCGGATCATTTCGGACATAGGCATAGAGGTTGACCTGATCCTGATATCCGATGGGATCGACCTGGAGGAAGCGAGCCTCCAACGGCGTTGCCCACGCAAACCAGGCGCAGGCGCCGCAGATGAGCACTCGATGCAGCCCTGCGGTTTTCATTGTGCTCTCCCCACGACTCATCGGATAGCATCGCGTGGCAGAGTGCAAGCGTCAAGCATTGATGGAGCCAGTTTGAACTTATCGAGCAACGCCGTGACAGACCAGGCGGGAATGGGGGCAGTTACTTTTACGCGTCGTAGATCGAAATGATCTCGCCGGCGGTTGAAAAGTAACTGTCCCCTAGGTCACTTTCCCACGCACCGCGAACTTCGGATCGCGCCAGCTTTCGCTCGCCATGATCTTCGCCAGCCGGTCGACGCCGTGCCAGACCTCCTCGAAGCCCAGATAAAGCGGCGTCAGGCCGAAGCGGATCACGTCGGGGGCGCGGAAGTCGCCGATCACGCCCGCGGCGATCAGCGCCTGGCAGATTTCGAAGGCGTGCGGGTGGGAGAAGGAGATGTGACTGCCGCGCTGCTCGGGCCCGCGCGGCGTGATGCACACGAATTCGGGGCATTTCTGTTCCATCAGGCCGAAGAGCACGTCGAACAGGGCGATCGACTTGGTCCACAGCCGCTCGAGCGTGACGCCCTCGAACGCGTCGAGCGCCGCGTCGAGCGCCGCCAGCCCCAGGATCGGCGGCGTGCCCGCGAGGAAGCGGTCGATGCCGGAGGCCGGCTTATAATCGTCGGTGAAGGCGAAGGGCTGGGCATGGCCCATCCAGCCGCGCAGGGGCGAGACCAATTTCTCCTGCAGATGCTCGGCGATGTAGAGGAAGGCTGGCGCCCCGGGGCCGCCGTTCAGATATTTGTAGCCGCAGCCGACCGCGAGCTCGGCGCCCGCTTCGTTGAGATGGAGCGGCACCGCGCCGACGCTGTGGCTCAGATCCCAGATCGTGGTCGCGCCGGCATCGCGTGCTCGGGCCGTGATCCGCGCCATGTCGAACCGCTCGGCCGACTTGTAGTGGACGTGGGTGAGCAGCAGCGCATTGGTGTCCGCGCCGATCCGCTCCTCGATCTCGGCGCGCGGGGCGATGTCGAGCGTCATCCCGAGCAGATCGGCGACGCCGCTGGCGATATAGAGATCGGTGTGGAAATTGCCGGCTTCGCTGAGCAGGGTCTTGCGGTCGGAAAGGCGCGCGGCGGCGGCGAGCAGCTTGAACAGATTGACCGTGGTCGAATCCGCGACCAGCACCTCGTGCGTCTTCGCGCCGATCAGCGCCGCGATCCTGGCGCCGAGGCGCCGCGGCATTCCGATCCAGCCGCGGCTGTTCCAGCTGCGGACCAGCTCCTCGCCCCATTCCTCCTCGACCACCTCCCGCTGGCGCGCCGCCACCGATTTGGGCAGCGGCCCCAGCGAATTGCCGTCGAGATAGACGAGGCCTTCGGGCAGATGGAACCGCTCGCGCAAGGGGCGCAGCGGATCGGCGGCGTCGGCGGCGCGCGCCTCGGCGAGGGTGAAGCTCATCTTGCCGCCTCATCCCGGCGGAAGCCGGGACCCATGAACACCCGCATGCGGGAGTGAGCGAAGGCGTCGTCGCCTTTCCTGTAAAGGATTGCGATCATGGGTCCCGGCTTCCGCCGGGATGACTCCCGTTTGCCCCGAGCATCCGCTGGATTTCCTCGACCGCGGCCGTCCAGGCCCGGGTCTCCGGCGCGATCAGCTCGACATGGCCGGTGGCGTCGATCATGCGGACGCGGACGTCGTCGCCCGCCGCGCGCATCGGCCGCGCATAGCCTTCGGCATAGGCCGTCGGGATGATCCGGTCCTGGAGGCCGTTGATCAGCACCTGGCTTGCGCCGAGCGGTGCGAGGCGGGGCACCGAGGTGTCGGTGAAGGGATCGATCCGGCCCGCCCGGACGCCGCCGGTCAGCCGGACCACCACGCCGTTGCCGCAGCCATTTTCCGATCGCGCCGCTTCCTCCAGATCGGGCAGGCCGCCAAGGCTGACCACGAAACGGATCGGCAGCGGGTCGGGGCTGCGCAGCGGCGATCCGGCCGGCAGCCTCGGCCGCCCCGCCAGCCACAAAGCGAGGTGGCCGCCGGCGCTGTGGCCGACCGCGACGAGGCGATCGAGATCGAGCCGGTATTGGGTGGCATGGGCGCGCAGCGCGTCGGCGGCGGCGGCGGCGTCCCGGAAGGTGCCGGGATAGCCGCCGCCCGGCCGGTCGACGCCGCGATAGTCGATGTTCCACACGGCGATGCCGCGCCGCCTGAGGTCGTCGGCGATCCAGTTCATGATCGTCCGGTCGGCGATGTCCGTCTGCCAGCAGCCGCCATGGACCATCAGCACGACCGGATGCGGGCCCGCGCCGGCGGGCAGCCAGAGGTCGGCGGCCTGGAGCGGGTCGGCGCCGTAGCGGATGGTGGCGGAAGGTCGCGGCCGCGGCCGTTCGAGCAGATCGGGCCAGGTCATCAGCCGGCCCGGCGCCGTGCCGCCGCTGGAATTGGAGGTCTGGCTCACTGCGCATGCGGTTAGAGCGAGGCCGGAGAGGAGAGCAAGCAGTTTCGGCAATGCGCGCATGGCCCGCGGATAGCCGCCATGCGCCGGTGGGGACAGTCACTTTTCACGCGCGGCGGTGCTCGAGCGAGGCGCCAGGTGCATGAAAGTGACTGTCCCCTTCAGGCCTCATCCGCACGGGGACTTGCGCGGGTTCCAGGGGGCGCTGAACTGGATCTGGTTCAGCTTGCACATCGCCAGCGACCAGGAAGCGGCGAAGCGGCGCAGGGGGGCGAGGAGCTTGAACATCTCATATGTCCTTTCAGGCGGTGGTGTTGAAGCTGAGGGCGGTGATCGCGAAGGCCGCGGCCAGGGCGAGCGCTTGCGCCGTCGTCCCGCCTGCCGCAGCGCCGGAGCGCAACCGGGAAAAGCCGGCGCCAAGCCGCGCGAGGGCGCGATCGACCGACAAGCTGAACTGATTGTGATGCTCAATCCAAATGCGGGCGTCCATTTCATCGCGCATCTCGAATTTCCTTTCATGTCCGAGCCAGGAGGGCGTTCCTGCGTGGCCCCGAAATGGCAGGCGGCGCCGCCGCGCGCCAACGAAACTCTGGACGGGAAGTATAAGCCTGGCTTATGGATTGCCGATGCCTCGCCTGCCGCCCCTCAGCGCCGTCCGCGTGTTCGAGGCGGCCGCGCGCCACCAGAATTTCACCCAGGCCGCAACCGAGCTCGGCATGACCCAGGCGGCGGTGAGCTATCAGATCCGGCTGCTGGAGGAGCGGCTCGGCCTGGCTTTGTTCGCGCGCCACAAGGGCCGGGTGTCGCTGACCGAGGCGGGGCGGCGCGCGGCGCCCGCGGTCTCCGCCGGCTTCGAGGCGATCGCCGACGCCTTCGCCGCCATGGTCGCCGACGACAGCGGCGTGCTGACGGTCAGCACCACTGCGACCTTCGCTTCCAACTGGCTGGCGCCGCGGCTCGGGTCCTTTCAGCTGGCCCGGCCCGAGCTGGCGGTGCGGCTAAACACCGACAACAGCATCGTCGATTTCGCGCGCGCGGAGATCGACCTCGGCATCCGCAGCACGTCGGGGGCGGCCGATTGGCCGGGCCTGAAGGCGCATTTCCTGTTCCGCCTCCATTCGACGCCCTTGTGCAGCCCGGACTTCCGCGATCGCCATCCCGTCGAGACGCCCGCCGATCTGCTCAATGTCCCCCGGCTCAGCCAGGACGATATCTGGTGGGCGGACTGGTTCCGCGCGGCCGGCGTCGCCGTCCCGGTCGAGACGGTGCCGACCGGCATCCGCTTCGATACCCAGGCGATGGAGGGCAATGCCGCGCTCGCCGGCGCGGGCGCGAGCGTGCTGACGCCGATGTTCTGGCGCGGCGAGCTCGCTGCCGGCCGGCTGGTCCAGCTGTTCGCGCTGACCAGCTTCGAAGGCCCGGGCTATTGGCTCGTCTACCCCGAATATAAGCGCAACCAGCCCAAGATCGCCGCCTTCCGCGAGTGGCTGCTTGCCCAGGTCGAGGCCGAGAAAGCGCGCGAACCCCCCGAGGTCTTCGTCGCGCCATAACCCCCCTCCCCGGCGGGGAGGGGCAGGGGAGGGGGTTCGGCCTTCCAGAACAATCTCAAACGCCCGACACTCCCTCCCTGGCCAGCAGCGGAAAATGGGGACAGTATATATTTTCCCCCGCCGTCCAGACGAGCGGGCGGGGAAAATGGGGACAGTATATATTTTTCGCCGCCGTCCAGACGAGCGGGCGAGCCGCATCCGAAAAATATATACTGTCCCCATTTCCTACGAGGCGCCGTAAATCCCCCCTCCCCGGCGGGGAGGGGGCAGGGGGAGGGGGTTCGGCCTTCCAGAACAATCTCAAACGCCCGACACCCCCTCCCTGGCCCTCCCCCTCCAGGGGGAGGGGATTGGAAGGCTAGGCCTCGGCTGCTTCCGTAGGCACGGGCGCCGGCTTCGGCTTTCTCGGGAACCAGCGCCGGAGCACGTACCGGCCGATGCCGACCAGCAGCAGCAAAGCGAGCAGCCAGGGCGCGATGGTGATCAGCGCGACCAGGAGGGTCTTGCCCCCTTCCGCGAAATTGTTGCCGGCGCGGGTCAGCGCCTCGCCGATCGTGGTCGGCGGCTGGTAGCCCGGGACAAGGCTGCCCGAGCCATATTGCAAGACCATCGGCGTGGTCGCGAGCGTCTCCTGGTCGGCCTCGCGTACCTCGCCCAGGCGCGCGATCTGCTCGCGCAAATTCCGGGCTTCGTTCTCGAGCTGCTCCCTTTCATATTCGGGCAGGTTTCGCTGCGCGATACGGGCCTCGACCCGCCGCAATTCGGTGTTGAGGCGGTCGATGTCGCGGCCGGCCTGGCGGATGGGCGTGCCGACGTCGACGCCGCTGATCTCGGTCTCGGTCGACATCCCGCCGGCCTCGCGCACGGCGTCGGTGGCCTGGCGGCCGAACAGGCGGGCGCTGCCCGGCTCCAGCTTGAGCTCGAGCCTCGCTTCGATGTCGTCGGGGCCGATCACCTGGTAATGCACGCCGGTGATCCGGCACTTGGCGGCGGTCAGCCGCTCGCACATTTGCGCGTGCTTCTCCTGCAATTCGGCGACGCGGGGGGCGGCGAGCGCGAAGGCGTAGCGATAGTTGAAGGCGACCCCGGGCGCCGCGGTCGGGGAGACGTTCGGGCCGGCGGCGAGGCGGGCGGCCGGGGCACCCGCCGCCGGAGCGGCCATCGACTCGGCGGCTGCACCCGCGTTGGAGCCTCCCGATTCGCGCATACGCTGCGTGGGCTGCCCGCTTTGCGAGTCGCTGCGATTGGGGCCGCCCTGGCCGCAGGAAGCGGTGGTGGCGAGAAGCAGAACAAGGAAGGGAATGGAAGCGCGCACGTCACTCTCCTCTCGTTGTTATATTATCACATGAGTCTACCAGCTCGGTAGACAATGGCAAGACCCTTCCCATTTTCGAATCCGGGCTGCTAACGAACCGCCATGAGTGACGTTTTCGATTCCATTGTCGAGCATCCGTTCGACGACGCCTTGTCCCAGCGTTACCTCGTCTACGCGCTCTCGACGATCACCGCGCGCTCGCTGCCCGACCTGCGCGACGGGCTGAAGCCGGTGCACAGGCGGCTCCTGTGGGCGATGCGGCTGCTCAAGCTCGATCCGGCCTCCGGCTACAAGAAATGCGCGCGCGTGGTCGGAGACGTGATCGGCAAATATCATCCGCATGGCGATCAGTCGGTCTACGACGCGATGGTCCGCCTCGCCCAGGATTTCTCGCTTCGC
This sequence comes from Allosphingosinicella sp., assembly GCA_035629975.1. Classification (GTDB taxonomy): domain Bacteria; phylum Pseudomonadota; class Alphaproteobacteria; order Sphingomonadales; family Sphingomonadaceae; genus Allosphingosinicella. The sequence continues at coordinate 38,159 of DASQLN010000030.1, forward strand.
TATCCGCTCGTCGACGGCCAGGGCAATTTCGGAAATGTCGACGGCGATAATGCCGCGGCGATGCGCTACACCGAGGCGCGGCTGACCGCGGCGGCGGGCGAATTGATGGCCGGGCTCGACGAAGGCACGGTCGCCTTCCGGCCCACCTACAATGGCGAGGAGGAGGAGCCGGAGGTTTTTCCGGGCCTCTTTCCCAATCTGCTCGCCAACGGCGCCAGCGGAATCGCCGTCGGCATGGCGACCTCGATCCCGCCGCACAACGTCGCCGAGCTGATCGACGCGGCCGTCCACCTGATCGACGATCCCGAGGCGGAGGAAGCGGCGCTGCTTGCCTGGATCGCCGGACCCGATTTCCCGACCGGCGGCGTCCTCGTCGACAGCGCCGAGGCGATCGCTCTGGCTTATGCGGCCGGGCGCGGCGCCTTCCGCGTGCGGGCGCGCTGGAAGATCGAGAAGGGCGCTCAGGGGTCGTGGACCGCGGTCGTGAGCGAAATTCCCTATCAGGTGCCCAAGGGCAAGCTGATCGAGCAGATCGCCGGCCTGATCGCCGACAAGAAGCTCCCCATACTCGCCGACATACGCGACGAATCCGACGAAGCGATCAGGATCGTGATCGAGCCCAGGAGCCGAACCGTCGATGCCGACGTGCTGATGGAAAGCCTGTTCCGCCTGACCGACCTCGAATCGCGCGTGTCGCTGAACCTCAACGTGCTCGACGCCGCCCGCACGCCCCGGGTGATGAGCCTCAAGCAGGTGCTGGGCGAATGGGTCGGGTTCCAGCTGGAGGTTCTGGTCAAGCGCGCCGAGCACCGGGTCCGCAAGATCGAGGACCGGCTGGAATTGCTCGAAGGCTATCTGATCGCCTTCCTCAATCTCGATCGGGTGATCGAGATCATCCGCACCGAGGACGAGCCCAAGCCGGTGATGACCGACGAGTTCGGGCTGACCGACCGCCAGGCCGAGGCCATCCTCAACATGCGCCTCAGGTCCTTGCGCCGGCTGGAGGAGATGCAGCTCAAGGGGGAGCGCGACGACCTCGTCAAGGAGCGCGAGGGCTTGAGCCAGCTGATCGAATCGCCGGCGCGCCAGCGCAACCGGCTCAAGAAGGATCTCGCCGCCTTGCGCGCGAAATACGGGCCCGAGACCGCGCTCGGCCGCCGCCGCACCCTGATCGAAGAGGCCGCTCCCGCCCGCGACATCCCGCTGGAGGCGATGATCGAGCGCGAGCCGGTCACCGTGATCCTCTCCAGGCGCGGCTGGATCCGCGCGATGCGCGGCCATGTCGAGCTGACCAATGCCGAGGCGCTGAAGTTCAAGGAGGGCGACGAGCTGGCCTTCCCGCTGCTCCACGCCCACACCACCGACAAGATCCTGCTCGCCTCGTCCGACGGCCGCTTCTACACGCTCGCCGCCGACAGGCTGCCCGGCGGGCGCGGCTTCGGCGAGCCGGTCAAATTGATGGCCGACATAGAGGGCGAGGGCAATGTCGTCGCTTTGCTCCGCGCCGGCGCGGCGGAGAAATTGCTGCTCGCCTCGTCGGACGGCCGCGGCTTCGTGACTTCGGCGGCGGGCGCGGTCGCCGAGACGCGCAAGGGCCGCCAGATCGTCAATCTGCGCCCCGGCGCCCGGCTCAAGGTCGTGCGTCCGATCAGGGCCGGGCAGGATTATGTCGCGGTGATCGGCGAGAACAGGAAGATGGTCGTCTATCCGCTCGCCGAGCTGCCCGAAATGGGCCGCGGCCAGGGCGTCCAGCTCCAGCGCTACCGCGACGGCGGCCTCGCGGGGGTCGCCGCCTTCGCGCTCGCCGAGGGGTTGAGCTGGCCGATGGGCGGGGAGAGCGGCCGCACTCGCACCGAGCCGGACATGAACCCCTGGCGCACTGCGCGCGGTGCCGCCGGCCGCATGCCGCCCATGGGCTTCCCCAAGGAGGAGCCGTTCGGCTGGTGACGGCTACAGTCCGGATCCGCCTTCCCGGAACCTTTCGTCCGCCTGGTTGAGGCCGTCCTGCCGCCGCTGTTCGTCCTGGCGGTTCTGGTTGGCCCGCCCTTCTCGGACGAGGCGCGCCATCAGCGGGAAATCGACGAGCAGCATTTCGACCCGCACGGTGGTCCCGTCCGGCATGTCCTCTCGCCGGACGAAAACCATCACGCCGCAATTCGCCAGGCCATCGGGATCGGCGCCGGCGATCGCTATCTTCGCGTCGCTCGTGGGCTCAAGCTCGCGCCCACCGTCGACGGCCTGGACGCACTGGACCGCATCGCCGATATCGCGCGCGGCCCCGTTCAGACGGCTATAGGCGATCACCACATTCTCGCCCGGACCGATCGGCCGCTGGAAGGTGCGAAACGGGCCGTAGCGCTCTTCGATCTCCTGCCTGCTGCGGGCGGTCGGGATCGTGTTGCGCCCACCGTAGGCGAGTTGTCGCGAGACCGCGTAAAAGCGCGACGAAGGCGAAAGGTCGCCGCCGGTATAGAGCCTGATCTGCTGCTGGGGCGCACTGTCGCTCGGTGGGATTGTCACCCCTCCGGAGGTCAATTCAACGCCCGGGGAGTCGCACGACAGCACGGCCTGCGCGTCGGCGATCGTCATCCCGGCGCGCAACCCTTTCAACGACGTGCGGGGGTCCTGCCGATCGGCATCGGCGCAACTGATGGTGCTGCTCGCCTGATTTCCCGAGCCGCCGCCACAGGCCGCAATGCCTAGGACGAGCAACAGCGCCGCGAATTTATATATTTCCCGCATGTTCCGTTCTCCCCCAGGGAAACCGATAGGTCGCGGATAACTTTCTTCCCGGCCGGGGTCCAGGAATCATCCCGTAAACGGCGGGTTCGGTGCAGGGTCAGGATGTATCTTCGGAAGGGAGTGTCATGGCGCCAACTGCGGCAAGATTTGGCTGCTCTACTTGCCGCAGGCGCCGCGTCCTCCTGATGCCGACCGCGCCCGACTCGAAGCGCTGGTGGAAGGGCGCGGCTATACCGCAGCGCAGGTCAACAGCCGCTTGGCGAACAGCGCGCCACCGGCGCGCGATGCCGATGCGCGCCCTCTTATGGCGGGTCTGTACCGGGCAATGGGCGCTGCATGCGCAGGAGATCCCGCGCGCGAAGTCCGTGCGCTGCTCCGCCGCAAACGGCCTGGCAGGGGGCTGGCGACCATCGCGTCCGCTTTTTTGGACGGGCTCCGTAGAAATCAGGTAAAATCTAGCAAGATTAAGCAATTGACCCGGATCGCTTACTGATACATCGGGCATTCAGCCGCGTCCGCCGACACCCGCGCCGCCGCATCGCATTGGGAAACAGGGGATTGGGGCGCGTGCTCTTGAAGACTTTTTCGCTCATCCTGCTTGCCGGGACCAGCCTCACGCCCGCTCGCGCCCAGGACGCGCCGGCGCCGGCGCCGGCGCCGGCCGCGGTGGCGCCTGCGCCGGACGAGACCGAGGCGGACGCGCCGGCCGCCGCCGCGCCCCCGACCCAGGGCGGGCAGGAGGTCATCGTCACCGGCCAGCGGCTGCGCGGCGAGGTCGCCGGCAATGTCGAGCCCGAGGTCCGGCTCAACGAGGAGCAGGTCCGCGCCTATGGCGCGTCGAGCATCGGCGAGCTGGTCGACGCGCTCGCGCCGCAGACGCGCAGCGGCCGCGGCCGCGGGTCCGGCCCGCCGGTCGTGCTCCTGAACGGCCAGCGCATCGGCGGCTTCGGCGAGATACGCGATCTCCCGCCCGAGGCGATCGAGCGGGTCGACATCCTGCCGGAGGAGGTGGCGCTGAGCTACGGCTTCCGCGCGGACCAGAGGGTGGTGAACATCATCCTCAAGGAGAATTTCCGCTCGGTCACCACCCAGGGCACCTATGGCTTCGCGACCGGCGGCGGCCAATCCACGTTCGAAGGCAACGGCACGATCTTGCGGATCAGCCGCCAGAGCCGCTGGAATATCGACGCCCGTTATTCGCGCGCGGATTCGCTGCTCGAAAGCGAGCGGGACCTGATCCAGTCGGCCCCGTCGGCCCCCTTCGATCTTCTCGGCAATGTCGGATCCTCGCCCTTCCTCCCCGGGTCGGAGGTCGATCCGGCGCTCAGCGCCGCCGCGGGCACGCCGGTCACCGTCGCCGCAGTGCCCGGCTCCGCCGCCACCGGCGCGCCGGCGCTCGCCGATTTCGTGCCGGGCGCCAACCGGCCCAACGTCACCGATCTCGGCCGCTACCGCACCTTGCTCCCGCAAACCGAATCCATGCAGCTGAACGGCACGCTCAACCGCAAGATATTCGGCAACGTCTCGGCGACCTTCAACCTGCGCGTCCAGGCGAATATGAGCGAGAGCCGGCTCGGCCTGCCTTCGCTGACCCTGACGCTTCCCGAGACCAACCCCTATTCGCCCTTCTCGGACGACGTCACCCTGTTCCGCTACGCCGACGCCGCCGGGCCTTTGCTGCGCCGGACGCGCGGGCGCACCGGCCATGGCGGGCTGACTCTGGACAGCAACATCAAGTCCTGGCGCTGGACCTTCACCGCCAATTACGACATCGCCCGCACCGTCACCCGTACCGATACCAACGCCGATCCGGCGGCGATCCAGGCGCGCCTCCTGGCCGGCGATCCGACACTCAATCCGTTCGCGCCGATCGGCGAGAGCCTGCTCGTCCTGGCCCCCGAGGATCGCGCGGAATCGATCAGCCGCTCGGGCGACGCGCAGGTGGTGTTCAACGGCTCGCCGTTCAGCCTGCCGGGCGGCCCGGTCATGGCCAGCGTCACGCTCGGCGGCAACACGATCGACCTCGAAAGCGAGACCCTGCGCGCCGGGGTGACGCAGCTGCGCGACCTCAGCCGCGACCGCGCCGCCGCCTTGAGCAGCCTCGATCTCCCACTCACCAGCCGGCGCGAGGGCTTCCTCGCCGCGATCGGCAACCTCTCGCTCAACCTCAATGCCGAGGTCGAGCATTTTTCCGACTTCGGCACGTTGCGCACCCTGGGCTACGGCCTGCGCTGGGAGCCGATCGAGCCGCTCGATTTCGCTGTCAACGTGACCGACGAGGACGGCGTCCCCAGCATCCAGCAATTGGGCGATCCGACCGTCGTCACGCCCAATGCGCGGGTGTTCGATTTCGTCCGCGGCGAGACGGTCGACGTCACTCGCATCGAGGGCGGCAACCCGCTGCTGGTCGCCGACAACCGCCACGTGTTCAGCGCCCGCGCCACCTTCCGGCCGATCGGCGGGGGCGGCGGCGGCGGGATGATGCCCTCGACCAACCTCTCGATCACCGCCAATTACACCAAGACCCGCATCGACAATCCGATCGCCTCCTTCCCGGTGGCCACTGCGGAGATCGAGGCTGCCTTTCCGGGCCGTTTCGTGCGCGATGGCGCGGGCCGGCTGGTGCAGATCGATTCCCGGCCGATCAACTTCGCGCGGTCGGAGCGCGAGGACCTGCGCTGGGGCTTCAACTTCTTCATGCCGATCACGGTGGCGCCGGCGGCGGGCGGACCGCCCGGCGCGGCGGCGATTCCCGGCGGGCGCGGCCTCGGGGGACGGGGCGGACGCCCGCCCGGCGCCGGCGGTCCGCGGGGTCCGGGCGGACGCGGCGGGGGCGGCGGCAGGCGCGGCGGGGGGCCGGGCGGCGGCATGTTCGGCGGCCCCGGCGGCGGCGTCCAGCTTTCGCTCTTCCACACCTGGCGGTTCAACGATTCGGTGTTGATCCGGCCCGGCGTTCCCGAGCTCGACTATCTCGACGGCTCCGCCTTCGGCGGCCGCGGCGGCCGCCCGCGCCACGAGCTCGAAATGACCGCCGTTGTCTTCCGCAACGGCTTGGGCGCGTTCATGAACGCGACCTGGCAGGAAGGCAGCATCGTGCGCGGCGGCCCGAACGGGCAGGGCGGAACCAGCGGCGACCTCGCCTTTTCGGATTTCTCCTCGGTCAACCTCACATTGTTCGCCGATCTCGGCCAGCAGCAGGGGCTGGTGCGCCGCTTCGACTGGCTCAAGGGCGCGCGGGTTTCGCTGTCGGTGACCAACCTGTTCGACAGCCGGATCCGGGTCCGCGACGAGGCCGGGGCGACCCCGCTCAACTATCAGGGCGACTATCTCGATCCGCTCGGCCGCTCGATCCGCATCGGCTTCCGCAAGTTGTTCTAGAGGCGGCCGGATCGCCCCAAGGCCCGTCATTCCAGCGAAATTGAGTAGGTCGCCCTGTCCCCCGGGCAGGGCTGCGAACGTCCGGGGGACGTTCGCGCCTCCTCAATGGAATCTCACTTCTTCAGGCGCTGGAAGAAACAGATTTCCAGCTTGCGCTGGAATGACGATTCAACTGAGGGACGGGTATTCACCCCACCCCTCTCTCAACGATCCGTTAACCCTGTTTCATTAACCCCGCTTTCATGCAGGGTGCAAAGACGCGCAAGCGGGGCAAGGTCCCGGCCGGGGGGCTTCCGCCGGGGGGCCGCCTGCCGCCCCAGTTCGCGCCGCAATTGCAGAACATCCTGGAGACGGTTCGTCAGCGCTATCTCGACGCCCTGCCGATCGCCGCCGCGATCGTCACGGTCAGCGATGACAGCTTCATCGATTGCGCCAACGACCAGTTCCGCTTCCTCGCCGAATGGGACGAGAGGCTCGGCGAGCGCCGCATCGCGCAGGTGCCGATGCTTCGCTCCGGGCCGGTCGGCAACCGCTTCACCGCCTTCCTGAAGAAGGACGATCCGGCCTTCCAGTTCGACACCGCCGACGGGCGCAGCATCGGCGGCCGTCACTTCACCGTCCGCTTCGCCCGCCTCACCATCCTGCCGGGCCAGCCGGTCCGCTGCCTGGTCTCGCTGATCGACAAGACCGCCCAGGTCGAGACCGAGCGCAGCCTGCGCTCGGAAATGCTGCGCGACACGCTGACCGGCCTGCCCAACCGCTTCGCCTTCAACGAGAAGGTCGAGCAGGTCCTCGCCGACCCCCAGTTCGCCCAGAACAGCTATGCGGTGCTCGCGGTCGACATGACCCGCTTCAGCCGGGTTAACGAATGCATGGGCGCGATCGCGGGCGACGAACTGCTGATCACCTTCGCGCGCCGCCTGGTTTCGGCGCTTCGCCCGTCGGACATGCTCGCGCGTATTTCCGGCGACGAATTCGGAGTCCTGCTCCGGCTCGACCGCGGCCTTACCGACGCGATGCGCGCCGCCGAGCGCATCAAGGCGGTGCTGGCGCTGCCGTTCCGCCTTTCCGAGCTCGAGATCCGCGTCGATTGCGCGATCGGGTGCGCGATCCTCTCAGGGACGGTCAACAGCGCCGACGAGGTGCTGCGCAACGCCCAGTTCGCTCTGAAGGGTGCCAAGAAGACCGGCAACGTCCAGATTTACGAGCCGACCGAAGCCCAGGCGGTCCGCCGCCGCTTCAGCATCGAGACCGAGCTCAGGGTGGCGATCGAATCCAATTTGCTCACGCTCGCCTATCAGCCGCTCATCCACCTCGCCACCGGCCGCGTCGCCGGCTTCGAGGCGCTGGCCCGCTGGCAGCATGAGGGCAAGCCGATCCCGCCGGGCGAGTTCATCCCGGTCGCCGAGGAATCCGGGCTGATCGTGCAATTGGGCCGCTGGGCGCTGGACACCGCCACCCAGGCGCTCGCCGACTGGGACCGCAAGACCGGCACCAGGCTGCCGCTCAATATCAACGTCAACCTCTCCCCGGTGCAGATCAGCCGCGACGACGTCGCCGCCGCGGTCTCTGGCGCGCTCTCGGCCAGCGGCATCGACGGCGACCGGCTCACCCTCGAGCTCACCGAAGGAGCGATCATCCAGGATCCCGAGCGCGTCGCCCGCGCGCTGAAGGCCCTGCAGCGTTTCGACGTCAAGATCGCGATGGACGATTTCGGCTCGGGCTATACCTCGCTGGCCTCGCTGCAATTGCTTCCGATCGACATATTGAAGATCGACCAGCGCTTCGTCTCCGGCATGCTCGAAGACCATGACAGCGCCGCCATCGTCGACGCCATTTTGAGCCTCGCCCGCGCGCTCGGCATGGAGACGACCGCCGAGGGGATCGAGAGCGAGGACCTGGCCAAGGCGTTGACCGACAAGGGCTGCACCTACGGCCAGGGCTTCGTCTATTCGGAAGCCTTGCCGGCCGACCAGGCCCTTGCCTACTGGCTGGAACGCAGCGCCTGAGCGACCGCCTCGTCGGCGATCTCGTTGACGCGGTCCCGCTCCGGAAAACCCTCCTGCACCCATCTCGCCTCGATCTGCAGCATCAGCCCCGCGACCTGCGGCCCCTTCTCGATTCCGCGCTTGACGATCGCGCCGCCGCTGATCGGCAAAGCGGGCGGAGTCCATTTCGACAGGTCCAGCGCCGCTGCCACGGCCTCTTCGTCGCGCTCGGCCGAGATCAGATATTGGTCGATAGCGGTCTCGCTTCCGAGATAATAAGCGGCCTCGCGCGGCGTGCGCTCATTGAGGTCCAGGCTCGCGCCGATCAGGCGCGCCCGATTGGCCCTGGAGAAACGCAGGCGCGACGAGACAAGATCGGCATCCCAGGGCTGGTGCCGCGGAAGCAAAGCGGCAAGGCGCCGGACCGGGTTGGGCGCGACGCGCGCGTCCCGCTCGCGCCGGACCAGCCGGGCGAGCTGCTCGGCGCTCTCGATCTCCGGCAGGACTGGCGTGAAGATGCCGTGGGCGATCATCTGGCGCACCGTTTCGGTGGGATCGGGCAAAGCCAGCAGCTTTAGCAATTCGTCCGCGATCCGCTCGCGGGACAGCGCCATCAGATCGTTGGCGCGGGCCGCGCACGCCATCAGCCCCGCCGGATCGGGTTCCCCGATTCCGAAGCGAGCGTGAAAGCGGAAGAAGCGCAGGATCCTGAGGTGATCCTCGGCGATCCGCTGGAGCGGGTCGCCGATGAAGCGCACGCGGCGCGCCTTCAGGTCGTCCAGGCCGCCGAAATAGTCGAACACCTCGCCGCTCTGGGGATCGGCGGAAAGCGCGTTGATGGTGAAGTCGCGCCGCGCCGCGTCCTCGCGCCAGTCTTCGGTATATTCGATGGTGGCGCGGCGGCCGTCGGTGGCGACGTCGCGGCGCAGGGTGGTGACCTCGACCGGCTGGCCGCCGATCACCGCGGTGATCGTGCCGTGGGCAAGGCCGGTGGGCACCGCCTTGATCCGCGCCTTCCCGAGCCGCCGGATCACCTCCTCCGGAGCGATCCTCGTGGCCAGGTCGACGTCGCTTGCGTCCAGCCCGAGCAACGTGTCGCGCACGCAGCCCCCCACGAAGCGCGTCTCTCCCTTGCCCGCGTCCAGCGCGGCGAGCAGCCGGTCCAGGCCCGGCCGGAGCCGCCAGGGGGCGTCGGGCAACCTCACGACCGCAGCGCCGGAAAAAAATGGGGACAGTATATATTTTTCACCAGCGCCGCGCGGCATTCGGGAATGAGCGGAAAAATATATACTGTCCCCGTTTTCATGACACGAGCGCCAGCCGCCGGCTCAGATTGACGATCATCGCCGCCGTCGCCCCCCAGATTTTCCGCCCGTCCCATTCGATCTCATAATAGGTCCGCTCCCGCCCGCGCCAGAAGGCGGTGCGCACATGCTGGTGGGCGGGATCGAGGATATAGTGGAACGGCGCCTCGAACACAGCCGCGACCTCGCCCGGATGAGGGGTGAGATCGAGGTCCGGCGGGACAATGCCGAGCTCGGGCGTCACCTCGAAGCCGGTCACGGTCCGGTAGCGGTCGGCTATGCCGATGATTTCGACCCGGGCGGGCGGCAGGCCGATCTCCTCCTGGGCCTCGCGCAAGGCGGCGGCGATCGGGCCGTCGTCGCCCGGGTCGATGCGCCCGCCGGGGAAGCTGACCTGCCCCGGATGCTTGCGCATCGTCTCGGGGCGCAGCGTCAGGATCACCGTCGGATCGGGCCGGTCGATCACCGCGACCAGCACCGCGGCCGGCGTGGTGCCGTGCCACGAGGACTCCTCGTCGAGCGCGTCGCCGCCGATCAGCTCGGGGCTCGACCGGTGGCCGAGCTCGAGCGCCTCGCGCAGGGTGGCGGCGAGCGTCATGCCGGCTCCATCGCGAAGAAGGCGCCGTCGCTCCACAGGCCCGGCGGCGAGGCGCCCTCGGCAAGCGCGAGCTCGGCAAGCTCGTAATAGACCGGCCGCGCGACCAAAGCGTCGAGCCCGCCGCGCACTTCGAGATAGGGGTGCGGTCCCGCCTCGAAGCGCAGGCGGTGGTCCGCCCCCGCGACGACGAGGTCGCCGGTGTTGAGCCGGAAGGCGAGGTTGCGGGTCCGCCCTTCGCCCTCGCTCCTCAGCTCGACCGCGACGAAAGGCGCGTCCTCGACCTCGATGTCGAGCTTCTCGACCGGCGTCACCAGCACGTAGCGTCCGTCGGGCTCGCGCCGCAGGATCGTCGAGAACAGCCGCACCATCTCCGGCCGGCCGATCGGCGAGCCTTCGTGATACCAGGTGCCGTCGCGCCCGATCCGCATCCCGCTGTCGCCGCAATGGCTCGGATTCCATTTCTCGACCGGCGGCAGCCGCCTTTCCCCGGCCAGCCGCGCGATGTCGGCGAGGCTCAGCGCGCTGAGATCGTCCGGAGGAGGCGGCATCGGCATGACCGGCCTGTAGCCCCTGACTGGCCTTGCGCAAAGCGCGCCGCTATGCGCCGGGCGATGAACACGGCCATCGTCACCGGCGGAGCGAAGCGGATCGGCGCGGCGATGGTGCGCGCGCTGGCGGCGGACGGCTGGCACGTGCTGATCCACTATCATGAATCCCGCGCGGAGGCGGAGGCGCTGGCGGGCGAGCTGGGCGAGGCGTCGACGATCGGCGCCGACCTCGCCGACCCCGCCGCCGCCGCGGCGATCGTGGCGGCGCTGGACGGCCTGCCGCCGCCGCGCCTGCTGGTCAACAACGCCTCGCTCTTCGCCCATGACGACATAGGGGACTTCACGCCCGAAAGCTGGGCCGCGCATCTCGACGTCAACCTGCGCGGGCCCGCTCTGCTGTCGCGCGCCTTCGCTGAGCGCGCCGGCGAAGGGCTGATCGTCAACATGCTCGACGCCAAGCTCGCCGCGCCCAATCCGGATTTCTTCAGCTACACCATCTCCAAGTTCGGCCTCGCCGGCCTGACCGAGCTCGCGGCCCGCGCCTTCGCGCCCGCAATCCGCGTCTGCGCGATCGCGCCCTCGGTGACGATGGTCTCGGGCCCGCAGAGCCGCGCCAATTTCGATCGGGTGCACGGCCTCAACGCGCTCGGCCGGGGCGTCGACGTCGCCGAGGTCGCCGCCGCCCTGCGCTTCCTGATCGCCACGCCGAGCATCACCGGCCACACCATCCTGCTTGACGGCGGCCAGCGTTTCCTGTCCCTGCCGCGCGACGTTCAGTTCCTGGAGCCCGAATGACCGAGATCGCCCGCCTCGACGGCCTCGTCCCCGCTCGGCTCGCGCCGGTCACCCGCAAGATCGTGCTCGAGGATTACGATCTTCCCGTCGACATCGGCTTCCACGATTTCGAGGTCGGCAAGCCGCAGCGGCTCAAGGTCACCGTCGAGGTCTGGGTCGACGAGCGCAGCTTCGCCGCGAGCGATGCGCGCGATCTGGCCTGGGATTACGATTTCCTCCGCTCCGAAATCGGCGCGCTCGCACGGGGGCGGCGCTTCAACCTCCAGGAGACGTTCGTGCGCGAGGTCTACGATCTGGTCGCCGCCCGCCGCGGCGTCACCGCGCTGCGCGTCTCGAGCCGCAAGCCCGACATCTATCCCGATTGCGCCGGCGTCGGCGTGGAGCTCGCCTCGTTCTGACGGCTCCCCCAAGCCGTCATCCCAGCGGAAGCTGGGATCTCAGTTCTTGAAGGCAAAGAGATTCCAGCCTTCGCTGGAATGACGAAAAGGTCAGCGCCGCACCCGCGTCCTGACGCAGGCGCCCAGCCCCTCCATCACCAGCCGGTAGTCGGCCTGGATCGCCTGGTTCTCCTCGGGTGAGGCCTCGCTCAGCGCGTCGGGCGGGAGCCGGGCGGGAAGGGTGCAGGCCAGCCGGTACCAGAGCAGGGTGCCCGGCGCCGGCGCCGCCGCGCTGTCGTCGACGATCTCCGAAAGCGCCACCGACCAGCGCGGCTGCTCTCCCGGGCGGCGCAGCACGGCGAGCGAGATCGGGCGGTCGTCGGCGGTCAGCAGGAAGAACTGCGTCTCGCTCTCGCCGGCCAGAGAGCCGGGCACGTGGAAGGCCCGCCCGATGCCGACGATTCGCGGAGCCGCATCCGCGCCGCTCGCTTCGCGCACGATGCTGCGCAGCGTCTCGGCGGTCTCGGTCGAATAGGGAATCTGGGCGTCGGCGGCGACCAGCCTGAGCTCGCCGGGCCGATTCGCAGTCCGATTCGCCAGCACCAGCATTTCCGCCCGCCGCCCGAGTCGCGCGGGCCGGCCGCGCGAATCGTTCTGCAGGTCGACGAGGTAGCGCACGCGGCCGTCAATGCCGCCGCTGCCGCGGATCAGGGCGACCACCTCCGCGTCGATCAGGAAGCGCCTGTATCCGGCCGCGACATTGGGCGCCTCGCTTGCCCCGAGCGCGTCGGCATCGCGCACCCGGACGTGCGCCACGACGGGCGCGGCGGCGCCGAGATCGGCGAGGTCCGCATAGGTAAGCCCCGGAGAAGTAGGGGGAGATTGCGAATCCGCGGCGCCCGTCGGGGCGGCGAGCGCGGCTGCCGCCGCGGCGAGGAAGAGTGCTTTCATGTCGTGTCCACTATCCGGTCGCCCCGTCGCTAGGGGCGCGGGCATTAACCTTCGATTGCGGCGGAAATCCGCCATGGGTTACAACCAGGTTACAGAGTCACGCGAAGGATTGCCTCCGGCAAAACGTCACGATAGAGACCACGGCCTTGGACTACATCCGTTACACGGATGAACCGAAGCCGGTCCGCCGCGTTGTCAAGCGCTGGGAAGCGGCAAGGTGGGATGAGAGGAGCCTGGCGGATTAATGTCATACGTTGATCAGGGAATGAGCCGGGGCCGTCTGTGGGCGATCATCTCCGTGGCGATTCTGCATGCGCTCCTCGCTTATGCGTTCGTTTCGGGCCTCGCCTACAAGTTCATCAAGGAGACGAGCGAGGATCTGAAACTGGTGGAGGTCAAGGAGGCGCCGCCGCCGCCGCCTGAAGTGCCGCCGCCGCCGCCGCCCGATCAGCCGACTTCGCCGCCGATGACCGCGATCGAATCGCCGATCGTCCGGCCGAGCCCGCCGGTGATCGCGACGCCGCCCCAGATCACGCCGCCGCCGATCATCGTCCGGCCGGCGCCGCCGGCGGTGACTCCGCCGGCGCCGGTCCCGCCGCCGGTGCGGACCGTGCCGCCGCAACGCGCCCGCGCCAACCTCAATTCCTATTTTTCGGCCGACGATTATCCCGCGGCGGCGCTTCGCGGCAACGACCAGGGCACGACCGGCTTCAGCCTCACCATCGGCCCCAACGGACGGGTGAGCGAATGCTCGGTGACCGCGTCCAGCGGTTCGGCGGCACTCGATGCGGCGACCTGCCGGATCCTGCGCAGCCGGGCCCGCTACACGCCCGCCCGCGACAGCAGCGGCAATCCGACAAGCGGCAGGGATTCCGGCAGGGTGACCTGGCGGCTTCCGACCGACTGACCCTCCGACTGAGTTTTGCACTTTAGAATGAGAAGGAATTGATCAAATGGCAGCACCAGCAGCAAACGGAGCAGCGCCAGCGAATGGGGGCGACGCGTTCGGGTTCGTCGAAGCTCTCAAGGAAGGCGGCGTCATCGCGTGGATCACGCTCGGCCTGCTCGTCCTCATGTCGGTCGGCTCATGGTACATCTTCTTCGTCAAGCTGATCGACCAGCAGAAGATCATCAAGGAAGGCCGGCGCGCCCGCACCACCTTCTGGCAGTCGCCCAATTTGCGCGAGGGCGCGAACAAGCTCGACAAGAACGGCGCCTACCGCCAGATCGTCGAGGACGGCCTGGTCGCCGAGGAGCAGCACAACAAGCTGACCGACCCGATCGACCAGCATGACTGGATGCAGAACTCGCTGGCGCGCAGCCAGGGCGCGATCACCGCCAAGCTGTCTGGCGGCCTCGCCTTCCTCGCCACGGTCGGCTCGACCGCTCCGTTCGTCGGCCTGTTCGGCACCGTCGTCGGCATCTACCGCGCGCTGATCAAGATCGGCGCGGCCGGCCAGGCCTCGATCTCCGCGGTCGCAGGCCCGGTCGGCGAGGCGCTGATCATGACCGCTCTGGGTCTCGTCGTCGCGGTTCCGGCGGTCATGCAGTACAACTGGCTGATGCGCCGCAACAAGGCGATCGGCGAGGAGCTGGCTCGCTTCGCCAACGACGTGCACGGCTACATGATGTCCGGCGGCGCGGTTCGTCCGCCGGTTCCGGCCCGTCCGACGCCGCCCCGGCCGCCTGGCGCGGGCGCGGGCGCCGGCGCGGGCACCGCGGGTGCGGCAAGCACCGGTGGGGCGTCGACCAGCACGGCGAAGTCGTAAGGACCATGCGGCGGGCCCGGCCCGCCGCATCATTCCGGCGCCGGCCAAGGCGGCGCGAAGCAGAATAGGAATCGAAACATGTCCATGCAGGTCGGCGAAAGCGGCGGTGACGAAGACGTACCGATGTCCGACATCAACACGACGCCCCTCGTGGACGTCATGCTGGTGCTGCTGATCATCTTCCTTATCGCCGTGCCGATCGTGCTGCAGTCGATTCCCGTGCGCCTGCCGAAGGTCGCCTATGAGGTCACCGACACCAAGCCCGAGAACGTCAACCTGTCGGTGCGCGCGGTGAACGGCGAATGCGAGGTCTATTGGGACGTGACTCGGCTGAACACGCAGGAGCTGCTCGATCGCGCGCGGGGCTATTACAGGCAGCAGTTCTCGGAGCTCACCGGGATGACGCCCGAGCAGTTCGGCCGCGCGCGGCGGACGCTCAGCGCCGACCAGGACGAGAATTTGCCGGAGGCGCATATCCGCGCCGACATCGACACGCCCTATCGGTGCGTCGGCGGCGCGATCTTTACCATGCAACGCGCGGGCTATGCCCGCATCGGCTTCATTTCGGAGCCGGAACCCACTGGCGGCCAGCGGCTGTAGGCCGGATCGATTCAGGAGCGATTTAAATGAGTGCATCGGTCACAGATCCCGAATCATCCGAACCGATGATGGACATCAACACGACGCCGCTCATCGACGTCATGCTGGTGCTTCTGATCATGTTCATCATCACCATCCCGGTGCAGACCCATGCGGTGAAGCTCGATCTGCCGCAGGCCACGGAGGCGCCGCCGCCGCTGGTGGACCCGGTCAAGAACGTGGTCGTCGTCCTGCCCAACAATACCATTTTGTGGAACGGTGCTCCGGTCACCCTGGAGATCCTGCGGCAGTATCTCGACGCCAGCAAGCTGCAGCCGAACCAGCCCGAGCTGCACCTCCAGCCGCATGCGGAGGCGCGCTATGAGGTGGTCGATCAGGTGCTTGCCCAGACCAAGCTTGCGCAGATCACCACGATGGGCTTCGTCGGCAACGAATATTATGCGGACGTCTTCAGACGCCCGTAAGTCTCCGGCTCCTGAGGGGCGGCGGGCGACCGCCGCCCTTTTTTCTTGCGCCGCATGATTGTCCGCCAGGCTGCATGCCGCTGCGGCGGGGCGGGCATCCTGCGCCGCTCCCTCACCCTCCCTCTCCCCGGGCCGGGAGAGGGGAAGCGACGCTGCTCTAATCCCCTCTCCCATTTGGGGAGAGGGAGGGCCCGCCGCGGAGCGGTGGGAGGGTGAGGGTCCCCAAGCCGCCGCCCGGCGCAGCCGGGTGGGAGGGTGAGGGTCCCTAAGCCGCGATCCCCTCGAATTGCAGCCGCGCCAGCCTCGAATAGAGGCCGCCGGCCGCGCTGAGCGCGTCGTGCGTCCCTTCCTCCACGATCCGGCCATGGTCCATGACGATGATCCGGTCGGCGGCGCGCACGGTGGCGAGGCGGTGGGCGATGACGATCGTCGTCCGCCCCTCGACAAGCCGCTCGAGCGAGCCCTGCACCGCCCGCTCCGATTCGGCGTCCAGAGCGGAGGTCGCCTCGTCGAGCAGCAGCAAGGGCGAATCGCGCAGCAAGGCGCGGGCGATGGCGATGCGCTGGCGCTGCCCGCCCGAGAGGCGCGCGCCGCCCTCGCCAAGGTAAGTGTCGAGCCCCTCGGGCAGCCGGCGCAGGAAGTCGGCGGCGTTCGCCGCCTCGGCGGCGGCCCATAGCTCCTCGTCCTGTGCCTCCCAGCGGCCGTAGCGCAAATTGTCGCGCGCCGAGGCGGCGAAGATCATCGTTTCCTGGGGCACGACGGCGATGCGCGCGCGGATCGCCGCGGGATCGGCCTCGCGCAGCTCGACGCCGTCGATGCGGATGCTGCCCTCGCCCGGATCGTAGAAGCGCTGCGCGAGCTGGAAGATGGTGGATTTGCCGGCGCCCGAGGGCCCGACCAGCGCCAATGTCTCTCCGGGCGCGACCGAAAAGCTCAATGCGTCGAGCGCGGCGACCTCGGGCCGGGTCGGATAGCGGAAGGTGACCGCGTCGAACTCGATCGCGCCGCGCGCGGGCTCGGGCAGCGGCACTGGATTGGGTGGCGCCTGGATCTGCGGCACCTGGGCCATCAATTCGGCGATCCGCGCGGTCGCGCCGGCGCCGCGCAGCAGGTCGCCATAGACTTCGGTCAGCGCCCCGAAGGCGCCTGCGACGATGGCGCCGGTGATGACGAAGGCGGCGACCGTGCCGCCGCTGAGCGCGCCCTGCGAGACGTCGATCGCCGCCTCGCGCATCAGCATGGTGACCGACCCGAACAACATGGTGATGACGATCGCGGTCAGGATGGCGCGGAGCGCGATCCGCCGCCTGGCGGTGGCGAAGGCGCGCATCACCGCGGCGCGGAAGCGGCTGCTCTCGCGTGCCTCCTGGCCGAACGCCTGGACGACCTTCATCGCGCCCAGCGTCTCGGCGACGATCGTGCCGAGATCGGCGATCCGGTCCTGGCTGTGGCGGGAGACCGTCCGCACGCGGCGGCCGAGCAGCACCACGGGCACGATGACGAGCGGGATTCCGAGCAGGAGGCCCGCGGTTAGCATCGGCGCCAGCGTGAACAGGTAGATGACGCCGCCGATGCCGAGCACCAGGTTGCGCAAGGCCACGGAAACGGTCGAGCCGACCACGATCTCGATCACCGCGGTGTCGGAGGTGACTCGCGAGGCGATTTCGGACGGCCTGTTCTCCTCGAAGAAGCGGGGCTCGAGCCTCAGCAGATTGTCGTGCACCGCGCCGCGTATGTCGGCGATCACCCGCTCGCCGAGCATCGACACGAAATAGAAGCGCAGGGCGGTGGCGATGGCGAGCACCACCACCATCACGAACAGATAGTTGAAATGCGGTCCGATCGCGCCGTCGCCGGCGTCGGTGAAGCCCTTGTCGATGACCCGGCGGAAGCCGTCCGGAATGGCGAGCGTGGCGCCGGCCGCGACCAGCAAGGCGAGGCCCGCCCCCGCGATCGTGCCCTTGTAGCGGATCGCGTAGCGCCAGATCATGATGAGGTTGCCGATCTTCCCCTTCGGCCCTTCGTCGATCCTGCCCCTTGCCATGGGCGCGGGCGTAGCAGCGGGAGGGGGGCCCGCCAATCCTTCGCGGTTGGCGCATGGGGACAGCGCTAGTTCGTCATCCAGCGAAAGCTGGAATCTCTTTGCCTTTGCTGACTCGAGAAAAGGGGGAAGCGAGATTCCAGCTTTCGCTGGAATGACGGAGCGGCGCGGGAACCTTTGACCGGCCGGTCGGTCATAACCGTATGGACCAATGCCTTCCCCTACCCCATAAGGCGCGCGAAGCGGGGGGCGGGGACTGAATGTTATACGACGCGTATGAAATGCAGCGCTCGCTGCTCGCCGGCGCGAGCACCCTGGCCAATCTCGGTGCCGACTGGCTGAACAATCCCGCCAATCCCATGAGCTATTCGCACATGGGGCCGATCATGGCCTCGGCGCTCGACGTCTTCGCGCACGCCTCGGCGCTGCGCGGCAAGCCCGAATTCGGGCTCGAGACGACGACCGTGGAGGGCAGGGAGGTTGCGGTCACAGAGGAGATCGTGGTCCGCAAGCCGTTCGGCCAGCTGAAGCGCTTCCGCCGCGAGGGGGTCGAAGGCGGGCCGCGGCTGCTCATCGTCGCGCCCATGTCGGGCCACTATGCGACCCTTCTGCGCGGCACGGTCGAGCGCATGCTGCCCGGCCACGACGTCTACATCACCGACTGGCGCGACGCGAAGCTGGTTCCGCTTTCGGAGGGCAGGTTCGACCTCGACGATTATGTCGATTATCTGATCGGGTTCCTCGAGCATATCGGCCCCGGCGCGCACATGCTCGCCGTCTGCCAGCCCGCCGTGCCCGCTTATGCCGCGGCCGCCGTGATGAGCGCGGACAAGAACCCCTGCCGCCCGAAGACGCTGACCATGATGGGCGGGCCGATCGACACGCGCAAGGCGCCGACCGAGGTCAACACGGTGGCGACCCAGCGTCCCCATGCCTGGTTCAAGAGCAACGTCATCGTCACCGTGCCCTATCTCTATCCGGGCGCCGGGCGCAGGGTCTATCCGGGCTTCCTGCAGCTCGCCGGCTTCATGGCGATGAACTTCGGCAATCACATGGTCAGCCACTGGGGCATGTTCCGCCACCTCGTCGAGGGCGACGGCGAGGGCGCCGACGCCACCAAGGACTTTTACGACGAATATCGCGCGGTCTGCGACATGACCGAGGAATTCTACCTGCAGACGATCGACGTCGTCTTCCAGCGCCACGCGCTTCCTGAGGGCGAGATGATGCATCGCGGCCGCCGCGTCGACCCGGCGGCGATCACCGACGTCGCGCTGCTCGCCATCGAGGGTGAGCGCGACGACATTTCCGGAATCGGCCAGACCCGCGCCGCGCTCGACATCTCGACCGGGCTCGGCGCGAAGCAGAAGCGCTACCACCTCGCCAAGGGCGTCGGCCATTACGGCATCTTCAACGGCTCGAAGTGGCGGGGCCGGATCGCGCCGATCGTGGAGCAATGGATCGCCAGATTTGCCTGAGCGTTTCTTCTCCGCTGGCGGGAATTGCTGGCGGATAGAGTGGGCCGACCGCGCCGCTTTGGTCGTCGATGCGGCCGACTATTTCGATCATGCCCGCCGCGCCATGCTCCAGGCGAAGCACCGGATCATGCTGATCGGCTGGGATTTCGACGCCCGCATCCGCATTGGCAACGCAGCCGAGGACGGCGGCCCGGAAACCATCGGCCGCTTCATCCTGTGGCTCGCCAAACGCCGCCCGGGCCTCGAAATCTACCTGCTGCGCTGGGACATGGGTGCGCTCAAGTCGCTCTTCCGGGGCATCACCCCGCTGGTCGCGCTGCGCTGGAAGCTGCACAGGCGCATTCACGTGAGGCTCGACGGCGCGCATCCGTTCGCCGCGTCGCATCACCAGAAGATCGTCGTGGTCGACGATTGCTTCGCCTTTTGCGGCGGTATCGACATGACCGCCGGGCGATGGGACCGGCGCGCGCATCGCGACGACGACCCCGAGCGGGTCGGGCCTCGCGGCAAGCCGCACGGGCCCTGGCACGACGCCACCATGGCGCTGGAGGGGCCGGCCGCGGCAGCGCTGGGCGAACTCGCGCGCGATCGTTGGGCGCGCGCGGGGGCCGGCGATCTGGCCCCGGTCGATGGCGGCGCCGATTGCTGGCCGGCCGGGCTGGCGAGCCATTTCGAGGCGGTCGACGTCGCGATCGCGCGCACCCTGCCCGAACATGGCGGGCACGACCCGGTTTTCGAGATCGAGGCGATGATGCTCGATCTCGTCGCCCGCGCGCGCCGCTTCCTCTACGTCGAGACCCAATATTTCGCGTCGCGCCGGATCGCCGAGGCGATCTCGCGCCGCCTCCGGGAGCCAGACGGGCCCGAGGTCGTCATCGTCAATCCGGAGCAGGCCGACGGCTGGCTCGAGCAGCAGGCGATGGACACCGCCCGGGCGCGCCTGCACGAAGCGCTCGCCCGCATCGACGCGCACGGCCGCTTCCGCATCTACATACCCTATACTGCGGGCGGCGCGCCGATCTACGTCCACGCCAAGATCATGATCGTCGACGATGTCGTGCTGCGGGTCGGCTCCTCGAACATGAACAACCGCTCGCAGCGGCTCGACACGGAGTGCGACGTCGCGATCGACGCGGAGGCGGAGGGAAATGCGCGTGCCGGCGCGGCGATCGGCGCGCTCCGCGCCGGGCTGCTCGCCGAGCATCTCGGCGTCGCGCCGGAACGGGTCGAGGCCTGCCTTGCGGAAACAGGGTCGCTGATCGCCACGATCGAGCGCCTCGCCGGGCCAGGCCGCTCGCTGCGCCGCTACGCCCCGCCGGACCTCAACGCCGTCCAGCTCTATCTCGCGGACAATGAAGTGCTGGACCCCGAAAACCCGGACGACACGTTCGAGCCCCTGACCCGCCGGCCCGGCCTGTTGCGCCGTTTGCGCAGGCCCGGCTGAGCGAAGGGGACCGCGGCAGGTCGGCCAGAGTCTGTCCTGGTGACGCTGAATCGCAGGAGCACCGGCCGCGCTTCAATCCGAACAGGACCGACTCGCCGTCATGGCCGGCGCGCCGACCGCCGTCTCGAACGCGAGATTTTTCCATCGCTGCCCGCAGATAATGAGCAGGCGCATGTCCAAGGCCCATTCAAGCCGGCTGGCTCACCGTCTCCAGCAGCCCCTCGAACAGCCGCCGGCCATCGGTGCCGCCATGGGCCGCCTCCACCATCCGCTCGGGGTGGGGCATCATGCCGAGCACGTTGCCGCCCGCGTTCAAGATGCCGGCGATGTTGCGCGCCGAGCCATTGACCGCGTCGGCATAGCGGAAGGCGACCCGGCCCTCGCCCTCCAGCCGGTCGAGCACTGCCTCGCCGGCCTGGAAATTGCCGTCGTGATGGGCGACCGGGATGGTGATCCGTTCGCCCGCTTCGTAGCGGGCGGTGAAGGCCGACTGGCTGTTCTCCACGATCAGGGGCACGTCGCGGCAGACGAAGCGGATGCCGGCGTTGCGCATCAGCGCGCCGGGCAGGAGCCTTGCTTCGCACAGCACCTGGAAGCCGTTGCAGATGCCCAGCACCGCGACGCCGCGTTCCGCCGCCTCCCTGACCGCCCACATCACCGGCGAGCCCGCCGCCATCGCGCCGGAGCGCAGATAGTCGCCATAGGAAAAGCCGCCCGGTATGGCGATCAGGTCGAGCCCCGGCGGCAGATCGTGGTCGCGGTGCCAGACCATCGCCGGCGCCCGGCCGGTTACCAGCCGCAGCGCCTCGGCCAGGTCGCGATCGCAATTGGAGCCCGGAAAGACGATGACGGCGCTCTTCACGCCTCGATCTCCTCCACCCGCTCGATCCGATAATTCTCGATCACCATGTTGGCGAGCAGCTGCCGGCACATTTCCTCGATCTCGGACTCGAGCACGTCGCCGGCGAGGTCGAGCTCGATCAATTTCCCCGCGCGCACGTCGTTGACGCCGGCAAAGCCCAGCCCCTCCAGCGCATGGTGGATCGCCTTGCCCTGCGGGTCGAGCACGCCCTTCTTCAGGGTGACGTGGACGCGGACCTTCATAAAGCGGGCGCGTCCTTTCGCGGCGAGGCTCGCAGCAGGTGCGAGAGGATGAAGGCGAGCAGCACCTGCCAGGGCAGGAACAGGGTGATTACGAGATCGTAGGCGCTCTCCACCTCGGCCAGCCTCACGCCCATCGCGCCCCACCAGGCCAACAGGAGGAGGCCGGCGACACAGGTCCAGGGACGCACGCCAGGCGCGCGCAGCCAGGGCAGCAGGCCGGCGAGCAGCAGGGGAAGCGCACCCGCGAAGCCGGCCGCCAGCCCGATGAACATCTTCGAGGTGGTCGCGCCTTCCGCTGCGGGCTGCATCATCTCGGCCGGGTCGGTGGCCATGGCGGCCGCCTCCTGAGCCTGCGCGGCCGCCTCCTGCATTTGAGAGGAGACATAGGTGAAGACATAGGCGGCCAGGCCGTGGAAGAGCGGAATGACGACGAGTAGGAAAGCGACCAGCACCCAGTTCGTGCTGCGCGCCATCACCTCGCGTGCCGCATAAGGCAGGCCGAATGCGATCGTGCACAGGCCGAGCAGCATCGGCGGCTCCAGCGCCTCCGTCTCGCCGAGCTTGAGCCCTTGATAGGCGATCAGGAAAGTCGCGGCGAAGAGCAAAGCGCCCGCGGCCAGCAGCCAGAATCCGTTCCGGTCCTCAGCCATCTCTGCGTCCTTTCCGCCAGCCCGCCGCCTGATTGATCAGATTTGCCCAACCCGTCAAATGGAGAATGGCCACCTTCACCATCGTCATTCCCGCGAAAGCGGGAATCCAGACCGGCGGGGGAGCCTGCACGGACTCCCGCTGGGCTCCCGCTTTCGCGGGAGTGACGGCGCTGAGAGAAAGGGGACAGTCACAGTGACTGCCCCCTTTTCAGGAAAGAGGTTCGCGCAGAGACGCAGAGACGCGGAGGAGCAGTGCGGCGATGATGTCGGTCGCCTCCCTCTCCGCGTCTCCGCGCGCATGATGGGAGGGAGCCGCGCGCGGCTGCCTCTGGTGTTACATTCTCCGAACCCCTATCTTTGGAGCATGAGCGAGATCGCGCTTTCCCCTTCGGCGGCCGCCCGCGTGGCGGCGATCGCCGCGCGTCAGGCCAAGCCCGCCATTCTCAGGCTGTCGGTGGACGGCGGCGGCTGCGCCGGCTTCCAGTACCGGTTCGAGCTCGCCGACGCGGTCGCCCAGGACGACGAGACCGCCGCCCACGAAGGCGTCACCCTGGTCGTCGATCCGGTCTCGCTCGATCTGGTGCGCGGCTGCACGGTGGATTTCGTCGAAAGCCTCGGCGGCTCGGCCTTCCAGGTCACCAACCCCAACGCCGCGTCGGGCTGCGGCTGCGGGACCAGCTTCAGCATCTAGGCCCGGCCGCTACGGGCAACGGGTCATGATGATGAATGCGCCATCCTCTCTGGTGGCCCTGATCGAGTTTTCGCCGGTGCGCACGAGCGTCGACGTCGAGCCCGCCTGGCCGGGACGGGTGACGCTCAACCGGTCGCCGGTGAGCGACCAGCGCGTGCCCTCGGGCGGGCCGCCGCTGCCGTCCGCGTTGAATCCGAAGGGTCGCGCGCAATCGCCGTTATTGCCCCAGCGGCCGATCAGGGCGGCCCGATCGAGGGCGGCGGCCTCGGGAATGACCGACGCTTGATTCTCCAGTCCGAGCATGAGGTTGGCCTCGGCACCGTTACCGGTTTCAATGCCGGGGCCCGCCGCCTCGTTCGTCGGGGCCGCGACATTGTTGGCGGGCGCGGGCTGGTTTGAGCAAGCGGGGACCAGGACCAAAGCCGTCGCCGCGAGCATCGTCATTGCGATCTTCATTGGACCCCCAGGCTGATCGGATGAGACGTGCGTGTCTTTGCGTCCGATCCGCCATGCTATGCCTTGCCGGGGACCGCGTCTAGCCGCCGCTCCGCCGCCAGAGAGGCCGCAGCAGCGCCGCGCGCGCCGCGCCGCGGACGAACAGATAGTCCATCAGCTCCGCTTCGGGCAGGGCCCCCATGCCGCTCTTCTCGCCGCCGTCGCCGGCGCCAAGGCTGAGCAGCGCGACGCCGCGCTCCATCGCCGCGGCATAGGTCCAATAGCCCGTCAGGTAACCCGGGCTGTGCCGGGCGAAATCCTGGTCGTAGCTGGTCGCGATGCAATAGCGGGTGCGCCCGCAATCGAGCCCGAAGCTGAACGCGACCGGCGAGCCGCCGATGGACAGGATACCGGCACTGAGCATCGCGGCCAAAGCGGGATCGCGGATCACCTCGTCCCAGCCCCGCCGCAGCGCCGGATCGACGAATTTGGGATCGGCGCCGGCGCGGCTGCCCGCCCAGCTGTTGCGCTCGATCGCGGCGAGCGCGTCGAGCGCCCCTGCGTCCCAGCCCTCGCCGGTCACGAAGCGGAAGTCGAGCGCGCCGAGCCGGGCGAGCTTCTTCTCATGCTTGTGCATGTTGCGCGCGGTCGACGGCTTCGGCCAGGGTTCGGCCGCGCGCGCCGCGTCGATGTCGAACGCCCAGGAGGTCGCCGTCCGCCGCGCAAGCACCGACCAGCCGCAGCGCCGCGCCAGCTTCAGCAGCCGCGCCGCGGTCGGGTCGTTGTCCATGACCGGGCCGAGCCGCCAGGCCCGGCCGAGCGCCTCGCGGGCCGCCGGCGCCGCGAGCAGGGCCGCCAGCTCCCCGTCGTCGATGTCGCGGGCCAGGGGAAAGCTGCGAAACGGCCAGTAGCAGCCCGGGACGGCGCGTATTCCGAGCAGGCGGGGGCCGGCGCGGACGATGGGCAGGGCCGCGATCACCTGGCCGCCCGCGCGCCTGGCGACGAGCGTCGCGGCGGGCGAGTCCCCAGCCGCCGCGGCGAACCAGGATCGGCGGAGGAACGCGTGGCGCGGGTCCGCCGCCGCAGCAGCCTCGTCGATCGCGGGCGGCAGGCCTTGCTCGAGGCTTATCGACGGCGCGGCGGCCGCCCGGATCGGAACTTCGCAGGCCATGTCAGCGCCGCAGGCGCCGCAGCGCCCGCTTGAGGCCGAGCGCCGTCGCCGCCTTCTTGGCCAGCCTTACCCCCCGGTCGAACCCGTTCAGGGCATGGCCGGCGAGCAGATTGCCGGCGGTCGGGCGCAGCAGCAGCAGGTCGAGGCAGTCGACGCCGCCGGTCGCGAACAGGCTTTTATGCTGGCCTTCGCCTTCGGTGAAATCGAACAGGCGGAAGGCCTTTTCCGCCATCAGCTGCCGCATCGCCTCGAGCTGGAGCACGGTGCCGGGCGAATATTCGGCGAAATCGGGATCGTGGCCGAGATGGGCGTAGATCAATGTCGCCCCTTCGGCCGGCGCCCACAGATAGGCGATCGGCGCGCCGTCGAGGAACAGGAGCCAGCCCCGGGCGCGGCCCGCGCGGGCCAGCGCGCGCATCTGCGCCAGCGCCTCGGGCCCGTCGGGCAGGCCGGCATCGAGCAGCCGCTCCTGATAGGTCCTCGCCGACAAGGCGCGGGCCTTCGCGTGGAACGCCTCGATCTCCTCCTCGCCGCGATAGCAGCGCAGGTCGAGCGCCCCCCCCGAGCGCTCGGCGAGCTTCCTCAATTTGCGCCGGCAGGTCGAGCGGCTCTTCGCCGAGAAGCCGGCCAGATAAGCGTCGAAATCCAAATCGAGCCGGGCATAATAGCGCCGGTAAAGCTGGCGCACGAACGGCTTCAGCCCCTCATGGCGCGCGACGAGCGCATCGAGCGCCGCCGCGGGCAGGGCGGTCACCAGATAGCCATGCTCGCCTTGCCCGAGCGGCGGCAGCGCCGGCGCGCCGCCCTCCAGGCCCTCCTTGAGCGAGAGCCCGCGGCGCACCAGCCGGCGGCGCAGCGTGACGAGAGTGCGCGCGCCGATCCTGAGCGGAAGCGAGATTTCAGAGGCCGGCAAGGGCGACCAGCTCCTCCATGGCGAGGATCGGCGGCGCCGCGACCATTGCGACCGCGACCGCCGGCTTCTCGTAGCGCGCCGTGCCCCAGGCCTGCTCCGCCATCCGCCGCGCCGTGCGCAGCGTCCGTGCGGGCATCGGCTCGGCGGGACGCGACGGCGCGCTGACCCTCAGCGCGTCGAACCGGGCGGTGGGCAGCTCCGAGCGCTTGCCGTCGAGAAAGGCGCAGAGCCGGTCGAAGCGCCCCCGCACCAGCCGGTTGACCCGCCGGCCGTCGCGGGTGGCGAGCTCGAAGCTGTGGCAGACGATGGTGACGGCCCTGTGCCGGTTGAAGGCGGCATGGTCGAGCGCGGCCTGCATCTCCTGGCGGGAGAGCGCGCAGATCTGGAAAGGACGCAGGCCGCCGTCGCGGCGCCTGATCTGGGTGATCGGGATTTCGGTGACGCCCCGGCACCGGGCCGGGTCGATCAGCGCCGGATCGAGCGGCAGCGCGCTCGGCCAGGGATGCTCGGCGCCGTTATGGCTGCTGTCGAAAGCGATTCCGAGCTCGCTCAAGGCATCGAGCGTATCGGCATTGGCCGCATAGCTGCCCGAGCGGAACGCCGCCGGCGGCGGCGCGCCCGCCGCGATCAGGAGGTCGCGCGCGGTGGCGATCAGGTCGCGCTGCCCCTTTTTGTCGAAGTCGGTCAGCTCGAAGCGGGCCTCATCCTTCCGCCCCTGCGCCAGATCGTGCCAGAAGCTGTGCAAATGGAGCTGCACCTCCTGCCCGGCCTCGAGAATTGGCTCCACCATCCGGCGGATCGGCTCGATCCCGTAGACCATGGCGGGCATCGGATCGACGAAGAAGCAGGCGCTGAGCCCGTGCCGCTTCAGCACCTCCAGTTGATAGGGCACCCCGGCCCCCGCCGGATCGTAGCTCAGCGCGAAATTGTCGCGCCAGCCCCCCTCCTTGGCGAAATGCCGCCAGGTGAGCTCGGTATCGATGGTGATGAGAACCTGCGTCGCCATGCGTGCGCCATAGGGCAAACCGGTAAAAGCCCCCTAAACGCGGAAGACCTCGTCATTCCCGCGAAAGCGGGAATCCATAAGCGCGGGACCGCGCGGAGGCAGGCTGGATTCCCGCTTTCGCGGGAATGACGGGAAAGGCTAAGGCAGGGCCATGAAGATCGTCACCTACAATCTCAACGGCGTCCGCGCCCGCTTGCCGCGGCTGATCGAGTATCTCGCCGAGCAGAAGCCCGACGCGCTCTGCCTGCAGGAGATCAAGTGCGACGACGACGCCTTCCCCATCAACGACATCCGCGCCGCCGGCTATGACGGGGTGTGGCACGGCCAGAAGGGCTTCAACGGCGTCGCCATCCTCGCGCCGGCCGCCACCCCGGTCGCGCTCCGCCGGCAGGGCCTGCCCGGCGATCCGGACGACACTCACAGCCGCTATATCGAGGCCGAAATCGGCGGCATCGTCATCGCCTCCATCTATCTGCCCAACGGCAATCCGGTCGGAACCGAGAAATTCGCCTACAAGCTCGCCTGGATGGACCGGCTGCGCGCCCATGCCGCCGAGCTGCTGGCCGAGGAGAAGCCGGCCGTGCTCGCCGGCGACTGGAACGTGATCCCGACCGACGATCCCGACGACGTCTTCTCGGCCAAGGCGATGGCGCATGACGCGCTGATGCAGCCCGAAAGCCGCCAGGCCCTGCGCCGCATCCTCAATCTGGGCTATACCGACTCGATCCGCGCCCGCTATCCGCAGGGCGCGCTCTACACCTTCTGGGATTACACCGCGGGCTGCTGGCAGCGCGACGCCGGCTTCCGCATCGACCACCTCCTCCTCTCCCCGCAGGCCGCCGACCTCCTGCGCGACGCCGGAGTCGACAAGGACTATCGCGGGCGGGAGAAAGCCAGCGACCATGCGCCGACCTGGGTGGAGATCGAGGACTGATAAATGGGGACAGTATATATTTTTCAAGCCGCCGCTTGCATCCAACGGGCCCGGCCGTGTCGAAAAATATATACTGTCCCCATTTTCACTCCCACCTGGGTGAAGCTAGGGGACGGCAACTCGTAACTGTCCCCATTCAGCCAAGCGTGAACGCCTCGTTATACGCGCTCTGGAAGCCGCCGCCCTGGACCGGCCCGCCGCCCGCCACGTAGATCCACTCGCCGATCGCCGCCGCGCCCATGCCGTGGCGCGGGGTGCGCATCGGCGCGTGCGCCTCCCAGGCGTCGCGGGCGGGGTCCCAGCTTTCATTGTTGCCGAACACGCGCAAAGTGCCCTCGCCGCCGATCACGAAGATCCGACCGGCATGGAAGACCGCGCCCTGGCCCGAGCGCGGCGTCGGCAGCGGCGCGGCCTGGCGCCAGCGCCCGGGGCCGGGCTCGAAGACGTGGTGGAGCCCGGTGTTGAAGTGGAAATTGTCCTTGCGCCCGCCGATCGCGTGGATGCGGCCTTGCGCCTCGACGCAGCCGATATGGTCGACCCGGTCGGGCAGGGGCGCCAGCGTCTCCCAGCGGTCCGCGGCCGGATCGTAGACCTGGTGGACGTCGACCGAATCGGCATCGCGCCCGCCGACCGCGTGAATCCTGCCGGCGAGCGCCACCGCCGAAATCGCGCCGCGCGGGCTCGGCAGGGGCCTGATCCGCTGCCATTGATCGGCCCCCGCATCCCACACGAAGCATTGCGAATGGGGCGCGCGGTTCTGCTCGTTGAAGCCGCCGATCGCGTAGATCCGCTCGCCGATCGTCGCCACCCCGACATGGTTGGCCGGGTGCGGCAGCGCGGCGGCGGCGCGCCAGCGGTCGGCGGCGGGGTCGTAGACATGGTGGTAGTTGCGGTTGACCTGCTGCTCGCCATAGCCGCCGATCACGTGCATCCGTCCGCGGCAGACGGTCGCCCAGGCCATCTCGCTGCGCGGCAAGGGCAAAGGCGCCCGCGCCGCCCAGCGGCCGGGCCGGGCCGAGGCCGGGGCGGAGGAGAAAGTATAACGCTGCCCCTCATGTCCTTGCGGGAGCGTGGCCGGGCCGGGCTCGCGCAGGCTGGCGATCATGTGGTCCTGATGCTGGGCCCGCGCGGCACCACCGGCGGTGGCGGCGAGGCCGCCCAGGAAAAGCCTGCGGGTCAGGGTCACGGCGCGCCTCCTTAAATGGGGACAGTATATATTTTTCCGGCCGCCCTGGACGCAATCGGCGCGCCCGGACGCGAAAAATATATACTGTCCCCATTTAGCGGCAAAGCCGGATGGGGGCGCGCCCTAAAACTCGACCGACGCCCGCGCATAGAGGAAGCGGCCGTTGAAGCCGAAGGGCGAGAAGCCCGAATAAGGCAGGTAATATTGGTTGATCGGGTAGAAGCCGCCCCCTTCCGAGGCCGGCCGCGCTCCGAACGGCGAGCGGTCGGGATAGATGTCGAATACGTTGTCGGCGCCGATCGCCAGGTCGAGATGCCCGAACGCGCGGTAGCGCAGCTCGATATCGGTGATCCACTTGGCGCCGAGCCGGATGTCGTCCGGCCCGAGCAGGGTGAGGCTCAAGGGGTCCGCGAGCGGCGCGGTCGCGCCCGGCGCGATCACCTCGCCGAAGCGGGTGGTGCGGACGGTGAGCCCGAAATCGCCGAAATCGCCGTCGGCGCTGAGCACGACCTTGTCGCGCGGCTGGCCGTCGGTGAAGCGGATGCCCTCGACTCGTCCGAACAGGACGATGCCCGGGATGGTGGCGAGTGGCCCCAGATTGTTGAGCCGCCTCTGGATCCTCGTGCGGTTGTGATTGTAGGCCGCGGTCAGCGTCCAGGTGCCGAAGCCGGGGCGGAAGCGGTAGCTGGCGACCGCGTCGATCCCCTGGGTGCGCGTATCGAGGCCGTTGATGAAGAAGCGCGCGGCGCCGACGCTCTGGAAGCCGTTGGCGTCGAGCAGCGCCTTGACCGCCGCGTTGACCGCCGCCGTGCCGCTGCCGGCCGCGCCGAGATTCTCGGTCAGCACGATTCGGTCGTCGATGTCGATCCGGTAATAGTCGATCGTCAGCGTCAGCCCGCTGACCGGGTTGGCGGTCGCGCCGAAGCTCAGGTTGAGCGACTTTTCGGGCTCGAGGTCGCGCGAGCCGAGCGCGCGCGCCACCGGGCTGTTGACCGCGAGCGTCGAGATGTCGACCGGCAGGCCGTTGATGAAATTGGTCGAGGTGGTGGTGAAAAACTGCTGGTGGAGCGAGGGCGCGCGGAAGCCGTTGGAGATCGAGCCGCGGATCGCATAGCCGGCGACCGGCTCGTAGCGCAGCGCCAGCTTGCCGTTCACGGTATCGCCGAAATCGGAGAAATGCTCGTAGCGGCCGGCGAGGACGGCGGTGAAGCCTTCGAACAGATTGGCGTCGAGTTCGACATAGGCGGCCCAGCTGTGCCGGCTCTCGTCCGTTGCGCTGGCGGTGGGGATGCCGGGGAAGCCCTGGGCACCGGCCGGCGCGGCGCGGCCCGGGAAGCTGCAAATGCCGGTGCCGGCATTGTAGACGCCCTGCTGCGTGGTGCAGTCGGCCGCCGTGGTCGCGACCGAGGGGCGGAACAAGGGGCCGGTCGCGAAGGACTGGAGGTCGCCCGGGCGGATACCGAAATTCTCGTTGCGATATTCCCCCCCGACCGCGATCGAGAGCGGGGTGGCCAGGCCGATCTCGAACTGGCGGGAGAAATCGAGGTTGGCGACGGTCTGCCCGTAGCGAAGGCCGCCGGCGTCGAATTCGGACTGGCTGGCGGTGCCGAACGAGGTGTTGAGGCTGTTCCTGACCGTATAGTCGAAGCTGTTGTGGCCGTAGCCGATCGAGAAATCGGCGTTCCATCCGCCGAGCTCGCCGCGAATCCCGCCCGTGCCCGCATAATCTTCGAGGGTCGTGTCGATGAAGGGCAGGAAGCCGTCCGGCGTCAGCGGCACGAAATTGGCGGCATTGGGAGTCTGGTTGGGCAAGAGCGTCCCGAAGTCGCGGTTGGCGACCGCATTCTGGTTGCGGTAATTGGCGGCGCTGAGCCCGTTGCGGTGGGCGTAGGAGGCGAAGGCGTAGAGCTCCCAGCCGCCGCCGACCTCCAGCTCGGAATTGACGAACAGATTGACGTCCTGCGTGTCGGCGTCGCCATAGCGGAATTCGAGCCGGTCGAAGCTCAGCTCGCGCGGATCGAAGGCGGGCGGGGCGGGCCGGTTGTAGTTGGGCCTCAAATCGTAGCCGGCGCGGTTGGTCGGGTTGCGGTCGCGATATTCGGCGGTGATGTTGACGAAGCCGTTGGGGCCGAGCGGCAGGCCGATATTGGCGCCCAACGTGTAGATGCGGCCGTCGCGGGCGCGGCGCTCTCCGTCCGCGGTGGCGGCGAAGACGCGGGTGTCGGTCGGATCGAGCACTGGCTGGCCGGCATTGGTCTGGAGGCCGGTGATGTCGGCGACGTCGCTCAACGTGGTGTGATAGCGGCCGTACATCGCGGTGATGCGCCCGCCATGATTGGCGCCGCGCAGCTGGATGTTGATCACGCCGGCGATCGCGTCCGAGCCATATTGCGAGGAGGCGCCGTCGCGCAGCACCTCGATACGGCTGATCGCGAGGCCGGGGATCAGGTTGAGGTCGACGGCTGCGCTGCCGCGGCCGACCGTGCCGTTGATGTTGAGCAGCGAGGAGACGTGGCGGCGCTTGCCGTTGACCAGCACCAGCGTCTGGTCCGGGCTGAGGCCGCGCAGTGTCGCAGGGCGCAGCGCATCGGTGCCGTCGGCGATCGAGGGCTGCGGAAAGTTGAACGAGGGCACGAGATTGTTGAGGATCTTGTTGGTCTCGACCTGTCCCGAATTGGCGATCGCCTCGGTCCCGAACACGTCGACGGGGACCGGGCTGTCCGCCACCGTGCGGTCGGTGCGGCGCGTGCCGGTGACGATGATCGCGGTGTCGGGGGCTGGATCTTCGCCCGCGGCCGCGGCCTGATCTGCGGGCGCGGGGTCCTGGGCCAGAGCGGGCGAGGCGAGCAAGGCGAAGGACGACAGAGTCGACAAGAACGCGGCGCGTGTAAGATCGGACATATTATTCCCCCTCGAAAAGCAGTCCCCGACCGATGTTTAGGCTCTTTTCGCATTCTGCAAAGCGCGTTCTTGCGAAAGCGGGAGAACAGCTTGTTTCGCGCCCCGGCGGCGGTTCCGAATCTCGGCTCTTCCGTTTCCGCCGCGAAGGGGGCATGATGGGTGCCCGATCGTAGCTGGAGGTTCCCATGGCCAGGTTTCTCGTTGCCGCGCTGCTCGCTTTTGGCGCCGTGTCCGCACAGGCGGAGCCGTCCTCGACCTCGGTGCCCATCCAGCCGGCCCCCGATACCGCCGCGCAGAGGCAGGCCTTGCGCAGCCTGACGGCCTGCCTGGCCCAGGCGCGGCCGCGCTGGGCGCGCCAGACGCTTGCGCATGCCTATCTGAGCGAAGCCCAGGCGAGCCTCGCCTCGCAGGCGCTCGCCGGGACGGACAATTGCATTCGCGGCCCCGAGGGAATCGACGTCACCTTCCGCACCTCGAGCCTTGTCGGCAGCCTGGCCGAGCATTTTCTCGAGACGGAGCTGCAAAGGGCGGATTTCGAGCGCCTGTCGAGGACCCTCTCCACGATGGCGCCGCTCAACGTCACCGAGGATTTCGCTTTGTGCGTGGCGGCGCGCAATCCGGCCGTGGCGCGCGACCTCGCGCTCAGCGAGCCCGGCAGCCCCGCGGAGGCGCAGGCGGCAAGCCAGGTCGCCGGCTATGTGGAGCGCTGCACCGGTGAAGGCGAGCGGCTGACGGTGGACCTGCAGGCGCTGCGCGCGCTGACCTCCACCGCGCTCTACCGCGGGGTCACCACCGTGCTGGCGGCAAACAACTGACGTGAGCGGGCGGCCGCCGGCGCTCGCCGGCAGTCGCCCACCGATCGTCAGCGAGGCGTGAACGTCGGGGTGCTCGAACCGTCGGGATAATTTCCGTTTCCGTGGATCGCGGATTCGCCCTGCAGCCTGCGTGCGGCCTCCGCATCCTCCTCCCACGATCGTTCCGTGCGGCACGAGCGGCGGCTCAGGCGGGTTCCGCTGAGCACGACGTTTCGGCAAATCCTCCGGCTGGTATCGGCCCGACTCGTCCTGGGCTGGGACTCCTGCGCCGCGGCCGGCGCGGTACCGGCGGAGAAAGCGGGGCTCGCCCAGAGCACGCCAAAACCGACGGCCAGCGCCGGGGCGGTCATGATCGGCCTCAAGCTCATTTTATAATTCTCCCCTTGCTGCGGCCTCATTCTCGGCGGCGAACAATCCAGTGTCGAGGGCCGGGGGCCGGTGCCGTCGGGGTAGGAACCGTTGAACCGCAATCCTCCTCTCTCGGCTGGGATGCCGATCGGCCAGGCACCGGCGGCTCACCCTCCTCAGCGATTAGGCTTCCCGGCCCCCTGGGGCCCGTCGCGATATTGCCCGTCATAGGCGGCGTCCGACTGCGCCCTGCGCGCGGCCTCCGCATCCTCTTCCCATGCCCGCGCCGTGCGGCACGAGCGCCGGCTGAGGCGAGTCCCGCTCAGCACCAGGTTGCGGCATATCCGCCGGCTGGTGTCGACCTGAGTCGTCTTCGGCTGCGATTCCTGCGCCGCGGCCGGCGCGGATTCGGCGGTAAGCGCCGGGCCGGCCCAAAGCGCGCCAAATCCTATGGCCAGCGCGGACGCGGTCACGATCGGCTTCACACCCATCTTCCATCCTCCCTTTCGGTCGGCCTGTCCTCAGCGGCGAGGATTTTGAGGCCGGTCTTCGCCTTCACCGTCGGGATAGCCTTTGCCATTCTCCTGCAGCCTGCGCGCCGCTTCCGCATCTTCTTCCCACGCCCGCGCCGTGCGGCAGGAGCGCCGGCTGAGACGAGTCCCGCTCAGCACCAAATTCCGGCAGATTCTGCGGCTGTCGTCGGCCTGACTCGTCTTGGGCTGCGCCTCCTGGGCAGCGGCCGGGGCGAACTCGGCGGTCAAGGCGGGGGCCGCCCAAAGCACGCCGAAGCCAATGACCAGCGCGGATGCGGACGCGATCGGCTTGATGCTCATCTTCGCGTCTCCGAGTCCCCGGCGCCGCCATCAGCGGCGAGGCGCGCCCAGGGGCCTGGCGGCCGGGTCCATATTCTGGGAATCCTGGGACGAGCTGCCGTCCGCATGCGCCCGCCGCGCGGCCTCGGCATCCTCCTCCCACGCCGTCTGCGTGCGGCAGGAGCGGCGAGTGAGGCGGGTTCCGCTCAGCGCCAGGTTCCGGCAGACCCTGCGGCTGGAATCGGGCTGCGCCGATCTCGGCTGCGCCTCGGCAGGGGTGCCCGTCTGGGGGTCCGCGGCGACGGCTGGGCTCGCCCAAGACATGCCAAGGCCCACGACCAGGGCCGACGCGGCCACCATCGGCTTCACAGCCATCTTGATTCTCCCCACTCCCTGCCATCCCGACAGCGCCGTTTCGTCAAGTACAACAAGCTCATAGCAAAAGGGATCGCGCGCGTCATCCGCCATCGACCGCCACGCCGGCGGCCACCAGGCTCAACGCCCAACCAACGAAATCTCCCGGCGAATCCAGGCTCGGCTGGGATCGGCCCGCGTCGGCGGGCCGCGCTCCTCAGGGGCGAGGCAAGGTACCGTCGCGAGATTGCCCGTCATAGGCGGCATCCGACTGCGCCCTGCGCGCGGCCTCCGCATCCTCTTCCCACGCCCGCGCCGTGCGGCAGGAGCGCCGGCTGAGGCGCGTGCCGCTCAGCACGACGTTCCGGCAAATCCTGCGGCTGGTATCGGCCTTGCTCGACTTCGCTTGCGCCTCGCTCGAGCCCGACTGCGATCCCGCGGTCAGGGCCGGGCCCGCCCACAACATGCCAAAGCCCACCACCAGGGCCGACGCGGCCGCCATCGGCTTCACACCCATCTTCGCTGCTCCCCTTCCCGAGTCTCGACCGTCAGCGATGCGTACCCATCGGCCGGGCACCCGTATCCTGGGCATCGCGGGACGATCCGTCGCGGTTGCCATCCTCATGCGCCCGCCGCGCGGCCTCGGCGTCCTCCTCCCACGACGTCACCGTGCGGCAGGAGCGGCGGCTGAGGCGAGTCCCGCTCAGCACCACGTTCCGGCAGATTCTGCGGCTGGTGTCGGGGTGAGCCGATTTGGTCTGGGATTGCGCCGACGTGTCCTGCGTCGAAGCGGGCACGGCCCACAATGCGCCGCACGCCACCGCAAGCGCGGACGCTGCCGCAAACGATTTCACACTCATACTAAAC
This sequence comes from Allosphingosinicella sp., assembly GCA_035629975.1. GTDB lineage: Bacteria > Pseudomonadota > Alphaproteobacteria > Sphingomonadales > Sphingomonadaceae > Allosphingosinicella. The sequence goes on from DASQLN010000030.1 coordinate 72,823, forward strand.
TCTCCTTCTCCGCTCCCGCATCGACAGCGCCGATTCGGAAAGTACAATAGTTTCATAGCGAAGGGGAGCCCGCCCGTCATCTCCCCGGAAAGCTCGCCCCCACGCCGGCCGCAATGGATGGTGGCGCGCGGTGGGACTTGCGTTCCCCACAATGCGTTCGGTCGGCCTGGGGGCCGGACCCGTGCTACGGCAGCAAGATTCACCGTGTCACGCGCGCCGGGGCAGAGCATAACAGAAGCGGGCCGGGCCGGAAATGCGGAAAGCCCGGTCCGGCCTCCCTTGGGCTCGCGGGAGAGGCGCCCCGTCGCCGGCGGGGCCCGCCTACGGATCGTCAGGCGATGCGGGGCCTGGCGAAGCGGACGGTGCCGAGATCGCCGGCGCAGCGCGTCGAGCGGTCGTGCGCGCCGTCCTCGCCGACCACTTCCATCGTGTCGCGGTCGATCGGAATGATGGTGACGGTGCGTGTGCCGGCCGCGCCCGTCAGGGTCAGCGCATCGCCCTCGAGGGTCCACAGGCCCTGGTCGCCGTCGGCCGTGGCGAAGGTGCCGTCGCCGACGAAGGCGACGGCGGTGTCGCAATCGCCCAGGTCCGACCAGCTGCCGATCAGGAAGTCCCGGTCGACTGCCGCGCGGACCGCGCCGGTCTGGGGGAGGGGCTGGGCGGCGCCGGCCGGCCCGGCGAGGGCGAAGGCGGCCAAAGCAGCGGCCGTGGCGAGGCGGAGCGGCTTGGGACGGGTCCTGTTCACTGTCCTCCCCCTCCTCGCCCGCTTCGCTCAGCAGCGCGTCGAGCGTCCGATCGAGCCGTCGGGATTGACGACGTTGAGCGTATTCTGGTCGAGCGCGCTGACCCGCAGCATGCGCGGCGCCGCGCCGGCGAAGGCCATGGTCAGGCGATCGCCCTCGAGCGTCCAGCCGGCGCCGACGCCGGCGGCGTTGGTGTAGCGGCCGTCGGCGGCGAATTCGCCCGCCTCCTCGCAGTCGCGCGAATCGGTCCAGCGGCCGATCAGGAAAGCGCGGTCGACCGCCGGCACGGCGAGGTTCGACGAGGCCGGAATGACGTTGGGATTGCCGGCGAGGCCGCGCTGCTCCCCGGAGGCGAGCGTGGTGTTGCCGGGGGTCGTGCCTGCCACACCGGCGGTTCGACCCGTGGCGCGGGCCTTGTCGGCGGGCGCGCCTTTCGCCTTGTCGTTGGAGGCGCCGCTGCTGGGGGCGAGCTGGTTGCAGGCCGCAAGTCCGAGCAGGGCGGCCGCCGCGGCCATGGTCGCAATCGCCTTCATCAACGTGTCCCCGAATGCCTGAAAGGGGATACATAACGATCCGTGGGCCCGAGCGAAAGGGCTGGAAAAGACTATCGTGATTAACGGCTTGTTCCGGGACGGTCGCGGCCCGCGCCGCGCCGCAGGCGCTTACAGGGCCTTTTCGTAGATTCGGTAGGTGCGGTTGCTCTTGCTTCCTATGGCCTCGGCGATCGAGATCATCGGCCCGTTATCGTCGAGCACCCAGCCGACCTCGGCGCGCCTTATGCCGTAACGGCCGTTGCCGGCGCGGCGGATATATTCGATCATCATGAAGGCGAGCTGGCTGGCGAGCCGGGTCGCGTGCAGCTTGCTCAGCACCCCCATCAGCGGCACGCGCCCGCCGTGCGGCCGCATCCGTTTCAGCCGCCAGAACAATTTGATCCAGCCGAACGGGAAGAGCTCGCCCTTCAGATCCGCGATGAACTCGTTGAGGTCGGGCACCGACATCATGAACGCCACCGGCTCGCCGTCATATTCGGCGACCTTGATCATGTCGTTGAGCACCATCGGCTTCAGCTTCTTGCCCACATAAGCGGTCTCGGCGTCGGTCAGCGGGATGAAGCCCCAATTGTCCGACCAGGCCTCGTTGAGGATCGAGAGCAGCAGCGCCGCTTCCTCGTCGAAGCGGCTCTTGTCGACGTCGCGGATGCGGATGCGCGGATTCCTCTCGCCCGAGGCGACGATCCGCTGGACGATCGGCGGGAAGGGAACGTCGACGGCCAGGTCGTAGGTGAAGAGGTCCTTGACCCCCGCATAGCCGGCGCGCTCGACCCAGCCCCGATAGGCCGCCTTGTTATGCCCCATCATCACCATCGGCGGATGATCGTGGCCCTTGATGAGGAGTCCGGGCTCGTCCCAGATGCCGAGCGAGAAGGGCCCCATCGCGCGCGTCATCCCCTTGCCGCGGAGCCAGTCCTCCGCCGCCCCGAGCAGCGCATGCGCCGCCGCTTCGTCCGCCGCCTCGAACATCCCCCATTGGCCGAGCCCCATGCCCATGTGCGTCTGCACCAATTGGTCGACCTGAGCCGAGATCCGCCCGGCCGGCCGGCCGTCCCTCTCCGCGAGGAAGAAGGCGGCCTCGGCATGGAGGAACCAGGGATTCTCGTTGGGATCGATCAGCGAGCGGACCTCGCTCTTCAGCGGCGGCACCCAATTGGGATCGGCAAGGTTCAGCGCATAAGCGAGCTCGACGAACGCCTTGCGGTCGGCCTTCGAGGTGATCTGGCGGACGGTGACGGCGGGGGCTGCATCGGCGGCGGGAGCGGTCATCCCGCCTCCCTAATCCTCCCGCCTGCCCGAGTACAGGCGCGGCTTGTCCCGGCGCTGGCGGCCAGGGCGCAGGAGGCCGAATATTGCCGCGCGGGACCCTGCGGAAATTGCCATATTCGTCGTAGCGGTTGGGGGCGCTGCCGACCAGCGCGGCGGAGCCGTCGGAGACCGCGATCACGCTGCCGCGCTCGTCGGCATGGTGGTAGCGGCGGGTGGTGGCGCCCGAGCCTTCGTACCAGACCAAAGGCTCGTCCGTGCCCGGCCCGTGGACGTAGCGGCGGGTGACGTTGGAGCCGCTGTCGAGCTCGGCCACGATCGTCTCGCCGTCCATCAGGTAGTAGGTCGCGCCCGGGGCCGGCGCGTAGCTCACGAACAGCCGCCCCAGCGGATCGGGGATGAACGCCGACCCGCCGGGCCCGTGCACGAGCCCGTTCCCGGCGTAATAGTCGTAGGTCGCCGCCGTCCCCGTCGCCGAGGCCGCCGCCGGCACCGCAATCACGTTGCCGCGCGCGTCGTAGGAGAGCGAGCTGCCGCTCGTGGCGGTGACCTGGTTGAGGCCGTTGACCGTGTTCGTCACGTTCGCGTTGGCCAGGGTGAAGCAGGCGGAACCCTAAGCGTTATCCGGAATGGCAAACGAAGAGCCGGCGACCGGCGCCGGCTGCCTCAATCAGTGCACTGTCACCGTAACCGGAATTCTAGCGCCCGCCGATACACGCGACCAGCACGTCGGGCACGGGCCTGGGCGAAGCAATGAGGATCGCATAATTCCTCGGCCGCTGCTCGATCGCCGAGGCGTGCAGCGAAACGATATTCAGTCTGCCGGGCACATAGTCGGCGGCCATATAGCGCGAGCGCTCGGCATGTTCGGGGAAATCCCGGTCGGGAAGGTCCACCGGAGTCATGATTCCGGCCCGCACCAGATACAAATATTTCCCTCGCGCCGGTTCGGCGCCGCCGCGCGCCAGTCTTGGAAAGGCCCCGGCGTCGAGCCTGATGACCGCGCGGCGCGCCAGCCGACGCAGGGCGTAAGGCAGATGATCGCGCGCC
>DASQLN010000031.1:0-47497 GCA_035629975.1 Allosphingosinicella sp.
GACGCCGCGGCGCGGGCGCGACGACATGGATCGCGGTCGCACTGCTGATCGGCGCAACGGTGGCGCTCGTTGGCGCACCGTCCAGTTCAGGGCCGGTGTTCGGCGGGTTGATCGCCGCCGACTGGTTCGGCGCATTCGGCAAGGCGATGATCTTCCCCGCGGCGGCGGTATCGATCATCCTCGCCCACGGCTGGTTCGAACGCGGTACCGAACATGGCGCTGAATATCCGGTGCTGATCCTGTTGAGCTGCGTCGGCATGGCGGTGATGGTCTCGGCGACCAATCTGATCACGCTCTACGTCGGCCTCGAGCTGCAGAGCCTGTCGGCCTACGTGCTCGCCTCCTACCGCCGCACCGACGACCGCTCGGCCGAAGCCGGCCTGAAATATTTTGTACTCGGCGCGCTTGCCAGCGGCATCCTGCTCTACGGCATTTCGCTTCTTTACGGCTTCAGCGGGACCATGAGTTTCGCCGGACTGTCGGCGGCTTTCGCCAGCGACGGGATGAGCTCGCTTGGCATGCTGTTCGGCCTCGTCTTCGTGCTCGCCGGAATTGCGTTCAAAGCCAGCGCGGTGCCGTTCCACATGTGGACTCCCGACGTCTACGAGGGCGCCCCGACCCCGGTCACCGCCTTCTTCGCCTCCGCGCCCAAGGTCGCCGCCATGGCGCTACTGGTCCGCGTCGCGGTCGAGGCGATGGCGCCGGCGATGCACGAATGGCGGCAGATCGTGATCTTCGCGGCTTTGGCCTCGACCGTGCTCGGCGGCGTCGCCGCGATCGGCCAGCGCAACATCAAGCGCCTGCTCGCCTACAGCTCGATCAACAATGTCGGCTTCGCGCTCGTCGGTCTTGCCGCGGCGGGGGTGGCGGGCGTCGCCTCGGTCCTCTCCTACATGGCCGTCTATATCGTGATGACCTTGGGCACCTTCCTCGTCGTCCTCAGGATGCGCGACGCCGAAGGGCGGCCGGTCGAATCGATCGCCTCGCTCGCCGGCCTGTCGCGCACCCGGCCGATGCTCGCGTTCGCCATGTTCTTCTTCATGTTCAGCCTCGCCGGCATCCCCCCGATGTTCGGCTTCTGGCCCAAATTCCTGGTGTTCGACGCGGCGGTGGCTGCTGACCTCACCTGGCTCGCCGCGGTGGCGATCGCGACCTCGGTGATCAGCGCCTTCTACTATATCAAGATCGTCAAATTGATCTATTTCGACGAGCCCGCGCCCGCCTATGCGGAGACGAAGGAGCCGGTCGGGTCCGCCTTGATCTTCGCCGCGGCCCTGTTCGTGTCGCCGCTCGGCTATCTGGCGATTCCGTGGCTCGGCGCAGCCGCGACCAACGCGGCACGGGCATTGTTCTAACCCATCTCGTTCGTCCCGGGCGAAGTCGAAGGGCGCTGCACGGGCTCATCACATACGCCCCTCGACTATCCTCGGGACGAACGGATAGGTTGTCACGGTGGCACAAACTATCCGCACAGTCGCCGAGACGGGCTCCACCAACGACGAGGTCGCCGCTCTGGCGCGGGACGGCGCTCCCGAAGGCTTCTGGCTGCGCGCGGAGCGGCAGAATGCGGGCAGGGGGCGGCAGGGCAAAGCGTGGGTTTCGACGCGCGGCAACCTCCACGCCTCGACGCTGGTGTGGCTGCAGCCCGGCGATCCGCCCGCGCCGACCCTGGCCTTGGTCGCCGCCGTGGCGCTCCACGAGGCGGCCGTTCGCCACGAGCCGCGCGCGCAAATCAAATGGCCCAACGATCTGCTCGTCGACGGCGCCAAGCTCGCCGGCATCCTGCTCGAGCGCCAGGGCGATGCGGTGGTGATCGGCTTCGGCGTCAACCTCGCCCGCCATCCCGCCGATCTCGATCGCCCGGCGGCCAGCCTCGATCCGCCCGTGCCGGCCGATCCCTTCCTGAAGCGCCTCGCCGCCGCCTTCGCCGCCTGGCTCGAGCGCTGGCGGGTCGACGGGTTGGCCCCGGTCGGCGCCGCCTGGCTCGCCGGCGCCCATCCGATCGGCACCGCGCTCGCCGCCGGCGGCGCGCAGGGGAGCTTCGACGGCCTCGACGAGACCGGCGCGCTGCGCCTTCGACTCGCCGACGGGAGCTTGCGCGTCATCCATGCCGGCGACGTTCTCCTGATTTAGGGTCGGTACTCGGCCCCCTCGCTGCGCGTTGACTTCTCCGCCGGCGCGCCGAAAGGTGGCCGCGATGGAGACCGGAGCAGGAACGCGCCCGCCCGACCGGCCGACGGAAGAGGAGGAGGAGCTGCTCGCCGCGGACCTTTATCCCGGCGCCCTGACCGCGCGCTTCGACGTCTTCGACGATTTCCTGGCCCGGGACGAGGCCGAGGCGATGCGCGCGGCCATCGATACGCATTTCAGCGAGCCGCACAAGCAGCGCGACGACTCCTTCGTCTGGAATTACTGGTATGTGCCCGGCCTCTACACTTATTTGCGGGCCGACCCGCAAATGGTGATCCCGCTCGATCTGGTCACAGGCTTCCACGACGCTCTGACGCGCTGGGCGGGCGGGACGCTCGGCCTTGCGGAGGTGACCTGGCCGATGCTCAGCCTCTACGTCCCGGGCTGCGGCCAGGGCATCCACAACGACAGCCATAACGGGCGGTTCGGCTACGTCTATTCGCTGACCCGCGACGACCGGCGCGGCTTCGGCGGCGAGACGATCATCTTCAAGGAAGCCGATCCTTACCGCAGCCGGCTGAGCAAGGCCGATGCCGGCATCGGCCTCTACGATCTGGTGGCGCCGCTGTTCAACCGCCTGGTCCTGTTCGACGACCGTATCCCGCACGGCGTGCAGCGGATCGAAGGATCGATGGATCCGGCCGATGCCCGTATCGTCCTGCACGGCCATATCCGCGAGGCGGGACCGATTTTGGAAGGACCGCTGCCCGCGCGCATCTTCGAGGCCGCGCTGAAGGCGGCGCTCGAGGCGGCGCTCGGCGCCTTCCCCGAGAGTTTTTCGCTCCACCACGGCCCGCTCACCGTCCGGCTCGAGATCGCGCCGCACGGGCGGGTGAGCGAGAGCCGCGTGCTGCTCCACCGCGTCGCCCGCAGCGATGGCGGCAGCGCCGACGCGCTGGTCGACGCGCTCGTCGAGCACCTCGCCGCCGCGCGCTACCCGCCCGCCGCGGCCGGGACCGTCGCGATCCTGCCGATCCCGGTCGGGGGCCTGTTGCCTCAGCCCACCGGGCTGGTGAGCGACTAGCGCCGCCTCTGGCCCGCCGCTAGGAAGGCGCCATGCTGCTCGCCATCGACGCCGGCAATACCAACCTCGTCTTCGCCTTGGTCGAGGACGGCGTGATCCGCGCGCGCTGGCGGATCGCCACCGATCCCCGGCGCACGGCCGATCAATATGCGGTCTGGCTGCACCAATTGCTGGCGCTCGAGGGCTTTACCAAAGCCGATGTCTCGGGGGTCATCATCGGCACGGTGGTGCCGCGCGCGCTCCACAACCTGGAAGTGCTCGCGACCAAATATTTCGGCAAGGAGCCGTTGATCGCGGGGCAGGGGGGGGCGGCCTGGGGGATCGAGCTCGACGTCGCCGAGCCCAAATCGGTCGGCGCCGACCGGGTGCTCAACGTGATCGCCGCGCACGCGCTTCACCGGGGCGACCTCATCGTCGTCGATTTCGGCACCGCGACCACCTTCGACGTGGTCGACTATTCCGGCGCTTATAAAGGCGGCATCATCGCGCCCGGAATCAACCTGTCGCTCGACGCCCTCGTCAACGCCGCCGCAAAGCTGCCCCGCGTCGCCATCGAGGCGCCGGACAGCACCACGGTGATCGGGCGCACCACCGAGGAGCAGATGCACATCGGCATCTACTGGGGCTATGTCGCGATGATGGAGGGGCTGGTGGCGCGCCTCAAGGCGGAGATCGGCCGCCCCGCCACCGTCATCGCCACCGGCGGCCTCGCCACCCTGTTCGACACCCACACCGAGATTTTCGACGCGATCGAGGGGGATCTGACCATCCAGGGGCTTGCGATGCTTTACGAGAGAGCAGCGAGGGCCTAACCCCCGTCATCCCGGCGAAGGCCGGGATCTCAGGACGAGAAGTCACGGCTCGTCTCCACGAGACCCCGGCCTGCGCCGGGGTGACGGAGGAATATGAAACCCGGCAAGGAACTGCTCTTTCTCGCGCTCGGCGGCTCGGGCGAGATCGGCATGAACGTCAATCTCTACGGCTGCGAGGGCAAATGGGTGATGGTCGATCTCGGCCTGACCTTCGCCGATCCCAATTATCCGGGCGTCGAGCTGATCCTGCCCGATCTCGCCTTCATCGAGGAAAACCGCGCCGATTTGCTCGGCATCGTGCTCACCCACGGCCATGAGGATCATATCGGCGCCATCCCCTATCTCGCCCACGATCTCGGCGTGCCGCTCTATGCGACTCCGTTCACCGCGGGCCTGATCGCCGGCAAGCTCGAGGAGGAGGGGCTGACCAACCAGGTCAAGCTCAACACGGTCGAGATGGAGGGCGATTTCCGCCTGGGGCCGTTCGGCTTCCGCTACCTCCCGCTCGCCCATTCCATTCCCGAGGGCAATGCGCTGCTGATCGAGACGCCCTATGGCGCGATCTTCCACACCGGCGACTGGAAGCTGGACGACAGCCCCCAGCTCGGCGATCCGTCGACCGAGGCCGAATTGCGAGCGGTCGGCGATGCCGGCGTGCTTGCCCTCGTCTGCGATTCGACCAACGTCTTCCAGGAGGCCTCGTCCGGCTCGGAGCTCGGAGTCCGCAAGGGCCTCGACGACGTCATCCAGGACGCCGACTGCCGCGTCCTCGTCACCACCTTCGCCTCCAACGCCGCGCGGCTGAAGACATTGGGCCATGTCGCGCAGGATACGGGGCGGCAGGTTTGCGTCGCCGGCCGCTCGCTCGACCGCATCTTGCAGGTTTCGAAGAGCGTTGGCTATCTCACTGATTTTCCTCCCGTCATCGACTTCGAAACGGCGATGAAGCTGCCCCGCCGCGAGGTCATGATCATCGCCACGGGCGGGCAGGGGGAGAGCCGCGCCGCGCTCGCCCGCATCGCCTTCGGCCAGCACAAGCTCGCCCTCGATTCGGGCGATCTCGTCATCTTCTCGTCGAAGCAGATTCCCGGCAACGAGATCGCCATCGGCCGCATCCAGAACGAGCTCGCCGCAAAGGGCATCGAGATGATCACCGACCGCCAGGCGCCGGTGCACGTCTCCGGCCATCCCGGCCGCCCCGAATTGGCCGCCATGTACGACTGGATCCGGCCCGAAATCATCGTCCCCGTCCATGGCGAGATGCGCCACATGATGGAGCAGGCGCGCTTCGCCAAGGCGCGCGGCATCCCGCACGGCATCGTCCAGAAGAATGGCGACCTCGTCCGCCTCGCCCCCAATGGTCCCGAGAAGATCGGCGAGGAGAAAGTGGGGCGGCTTGTGCTCGACGGCGACGTCATCCTCAATGCCGACGGCGGCACGATGAACGAGCGCCGCCGGCTCGCCCTCGCCGGGCTGATCTCGGTCGCGGTAACCCTGGACGGCCAGGATCGCCTGCAAGGCGAGGTCGCCGTCGACATGCAGGGCATTCCGGTCGAGGAGGATCGCGAGACCTTCCTGCGCGAAGCCGGCGAGGCGGCTGCCGCCGCGATCGCCAAGGGCGCCGGCAGCGAGGACAAATTGCGCGAGGCGATCCGCCTCGCGGTGCGCCGCTGCGCCACCGACTGGACCGGCAAGAAGCCGGTGGTCAGCGTGCTGCTGGTCCGGATCTGAATGGATGAAGTGGACCTCGATCCTCGCCATCTACATATTGTTCTGGACGCTTTCGCTTTTCCTCGTCCTGCCCTTCGGAGTCCGCACCGCCGAGGAGGAGGGCGTCAAGCCCCAGCCGGGTACGGCCGAGAGCGCGCCCCACCGCTTCAGCGTACGCCGCGCGGCCTTGCGCGCGACGATGCTGAGCGCGGTGCTGACGGCGCTCTACGTGGCCAATTACATATATGGCTGGATCCGGGTCGAGCATCTCGACTGGGTGCATTGAGCGATCAACGTCGTTGCGAGGACCCCGGCGAAGGCCGGGCCACGCGGCAATCCAGCGGGCGGAGACGCAGCACTGGATTGCTTCGCTCCCCTCGCAATGACGGCGGGGCCTACTTCCGCAACCTGTCGATCGCCTGCGCCAGCGCCACGTAGAGCTTGCCCATGTCGGAGGAGAGCAGGGTGATGCCAAGCGCGCTGCCGCCCTCGCCGGCGAGGATGCCGCGCAGCATCATCTCGAAATCGGCGATGTAGCGGTTCACCTGGTCGCGGAAATCGGGCTCCTCCTCATAATGGCGGAAGATCTCGCGCGCCTCGCCCGATTCGAGCAGCCTGACCGCGCGCCGCGTGAAGGCGCCGCGGTCGCCCTTGAGATAGGCCGCCCAGGCGGCGTCGCCGGGCTCGTTGGAGAGGATCTTGGAGACGTCGATCGCGGTCGAATTGAGCGCATCGATGATCAGCGTCACCCGCCGCGAGAGGTCCGCGGCGTCCCGCTGCTCGCGTTCGGCCCGGTCCTCCGCGATCCTCTCCTCGATGGCACCGGCGGTCTCGCCGATGGTGAGCAATTGCCGGGTCAGCCGCTCGCTCGCCGCCCTGGCGGTGGCGAGAGCGAGATGCGAGGCATTGCCGATCTCGGCGACCTTCTCGGCGACCGGCGCGTCGAGCGCCTCGCCGAGCGCCTCCCGGCTCGCCTCGACCAGGGCGGCGACGCTTTCCGGGATCACCGCCGCGATCGCCTCGCGGGCATGGGCGGCCGCCTGCGTCGCCGCGTCGCGCACCCTGACCAAAGCGTCGACCAGCTCGGGGCCCGTGTCCCGCACCAGCTGGGCGGCCGCGCCGTCGGCCTCGCCGACCGCCGCGCCCAGCGCGCGCATCTTCTCCTCCGCCTCGCGGGCGCCTTCATTCAGGGTGGCGAGGAGCGTATCGAGCGCCTCGCGCTGGCGCTCGATGCCGGCCTCGCCGCCGGCGACGTGCGCGGCGGCATTGGCGGCGGCCGCCTCCATCCGCTCCATCTTCGCGACCACCGCTTCGGCGGACGCGGCCGTGCGCTCCGACTGGATCTCGATCCCGGCCATGGCCGGCGGCAATTCGTTGCGCAATTGCGCCGTCACTTGGGCGAGGACCGCGCTCATCGCCTCGGCGCGCGCGGTCAGCGCGTCCGACTGGGCCTGGCCCCGCTCGATCTCGCTCTGCAGGCCCGAGGCGGTCTCGCGCAGCGCGCCCATCGACGAAGCGAGCCGAACATTCTGCTGGTCGCCGCTGTCGCCGACATGGGCGATCTGGGCGCCGATCTCGTCGAGCTGGCGCGCCATCCCGCCCAAGAGGGTGCGGCTGGCCGCATCCTGGCTGGCGAGGCGGCCGGCGAGCATCTCGATCTTGCGCCCGGCCATGTCGAGCCGCTCGGCGAGCGACTTGGTCGCCTCCGCGCCGGCTTCCTCGAAAGCGGCCTTGCTCTGCTCGATCATCGCCAGCATCGCCTGGCCCTGCGCTTCGAGGCCGGCGCGGGCCATGTCGACCGATTCGGCGGCCTTGGCCATCGAGCCGTCGACCGCTGCTTCCATCTGCTGCGCCGCTTCGGCCATCCGCTCGGCGGCGGCGCCGGCGCCGCTTTCGATCCGGGCGACATGGGCGCCGAGCCGCTGCGCCGCGCCGCCTGCGACCTCGTCGGCCTCCCGGCCCTTGGCGGCGAGAGCGGCGAGCTGGCCTTCGAGCGCGCCGGCCTGCTCATGCGCGGCGAGGCCAGCCTGCTTCATCGCCTCGGCGGCGGCGCGCGCCTGCGCCTCGGCCTTGGGCAGGTCCGCGAGCAGCACGCCGACGTCGATCCGCGCCGCCTCGGCGGCCAGATCCAGCGCCTGCGCCTTGCGCTCGAGCTCGGCGCTCTCGCGGAAGAGGACCGAGGTGACTCGGCCGATCCGGTCAGACGCCTCGTCGCCGAGGCTCATCAGCCGCGCCGCTTCCTCGTTCAGCGCCGCGCGATTGTCCGCGATCCGCGCCGTCACCTGGGCCAGCACATTTTCCAGCGCCTGGCTCTCGTGCCGCATCGCAATCACCTGCTCGGTGAAGCGCGCGGTCTCGCGCCGCGAGCTGCGCCCGAACACCAGCCAGCCAAGCCCGATCAGGACGAGCGGCGCGCTGAACGTCCCCGCCCAGCCGATCCAGGCGGGCAGGCTCGGGCCCGGCCAAGCCAAAGTGAGCGCGTAAACGGACGTGCCGATCCAGCCCAGAGCGAGCAGGATCAGCAAGCCGGCGAGGATCTTCCCGCCCGCGCGCCGGGGCTCCGGCGCGGCCTCGATCTCCTCGATGCGGAAGTCTTCGGCGGGTGCCCCAGCGTCCCACGCCTCCGGCGCGGTCCACTCGGTCTCGCCGCTTTGCGGCTGCGTCTCGGCGTTTGCGACACTCATACCCGCCCCCATCTGATCGCCGCATTGTACCAGAATGGGCCAGAGATGAAACGTCTCGTTAACGCCGTTGGTCTTATCGCCTTTGGATGGCCTTTGACCCCGGAGCATTGAACGCGTCGCTCGCCGCTGCCGTCGGCAGCGATCCGGCGCTGATGGCGGAGCTCAAGACCGCTTTCATCGAGAGCATCGCGCGCCAGCTCGATCTGCTCGGCCGCTCGCGCTGCGACGCCAATTGGGAGATTGCGGCGGCGCGCCTCAAGAGCATCGCCGCGAGCTTCGGCGCCGTCGGCCTGATCGCGCTCGCCGACGAAGCCCAGGACGGCGCGCCCGGCGATCCCGTCGTGCTCAGGAAGATCGCCGCCGCGATCGAGGATTTCGGCGCCTAATTTCCCACAATCGTCATTGCGAGGTCGCAATGACGGGGAGGGGGGAGCATGTGGGCGCAGCGAGGCTTTGCAATAGGCCCTCCACATCCGTACCGTCCCCCGCCAAGCGGAGGAACAGGACGTGGCGCTGGCGGCGCTGATCGCGGCTTATCACGAATCGGGCGAGGCCGGGCATTTGCGCGCGACGCTGCCGCTCGCCGGCCGCACCGTGATCGAGCGCCAGGCGAGGCTCGCCGCTTCCGCCGGCGCCAATCCGGTGCTGATCTTCGTCGAGCGCCTCCCGGCGGCCCTCAGCGCCGCGATCGAGCGCCTGCGCCGCGACCGCGTGCCGGTGAAGATCGTCCGCACCCCTGAAGAAGCGGCCGAGGCGGTCGACCCGTTCGACCGCCTGCTGCTGGTCGCGGACGGCGCGATTGTGCCGGCTGCGCAGCAGGTCAAGCTCGCCGCCGAGCCCGGCGCCGCCGTGCTGACCGTTCCCGACGGCGGCTATGGCGAGCTTTACGAGCGGATCGACGCCGAATCGCGCTGGGCCGGTCTCGCCGCGATCGACGGCGCGCTGCTGCGCGAGACCTGCTCCATGCTGCGCGACTGGGACCTGCAATCGACGCTGCTGCGGCGCACGCTCCAGGCCGGCGCCGGCCACGTTCCGGTCGATGGCGCCGCCGCCGTCGCCATCCTCGACCGCGAGGCCGATCTCGACGCGCTCGAGCGCCGGATCATCGCCAGCGCCGACGCCGCCAGCCGCGGCTGGGCGGATTTCCTGCTCGCCCCGATCGAGCGCGCGGCGACCATGGTGCTGATCGGAAGCCCGGTCTCGCCGCAGATCGTCGGCCTCGCCGCCGCCTTGCTCACCGCTTTGGCGGCGGCCAGTTTCTATGTCGGCTGGTATTGGATCGGCCTCGCCAAATTGCTCGCCGCCACGCCGCTCGAGGGTATCGCAACGCGGCTGGCGCGCCTCAGGATGCAGAGCGGCGTCCGGCAGAGCTGGTGGGCCTATCTGGTGCTGCTCTTCGCCGCCGCCGCCTTCGTCATCCTCTCCTATCGCCTGGTGCCGGCCCACGGCTGGGGTATGGTGCTGCTCGCCTTCGTGACGCTCGCATACCTCGCCGCGCTGGCGGTGGAGAGCGAGGGGCAGGAGATCCAGGGCGCGGTCCTGCTCGCCGAGCGCAAGGGGATGAGCTGGCTGATCCTTCCCTTCGCCCTTTTCGGCCTGTGGAACGCGGCCTTCGCCTTCCTGTTCGCTTATGCCGCTTTCTCCTTCTTCTGGGCGCAGCAGCAGGTCCATGCGCGCCTGCGCCATTTGGGTCAGGATTAGCGGCGCTTTAACCCTGTGCGGGCTAAGACGAAACATGGCCGAAGCCGGATCGAATGAGCGAGGGACTCAAGGCGACGCCGCGCGCCTGCTGCTGGCAGCGGCGCGCGAGCGTTTCGCCGTTGCCGCGACCGACCTTTTGCTGCCCGACCGCGCCCGCCTGACCGAGTGGCAGCGCGTCACCGCAGCCGCCTTGCTGACCCGGCTGATCCTCGGGCTCGAAGACGAGCTGCGCGCCCGCCTCGCGCCCCGCTTCGAGCACCATCCCGCTTTGCATGCGGCCCTGTCCTCGGCGCGCGTGCCGATCGCGCTGCCGATCCTCGAGCGCGCGCATGTGCTCAGCGACGCCGATCTCGGCAACGTCCTCGTCCGCCGCGTCGAGGAGCATCGTTTCTGGAAGGCGCACCATCCCGCCGAGGGCGCGGACTTCCTGTTCGAGCTGGTCCGCGACAAGGATGCCGAGGTTGCCGCCGAGGCGATGGAGCTGGTGATCGCCCGCGCGCGCCGCTTCGACCGCTTCCAGGAGCCCGAACTGGGCCAGATCGAGTTGCCCGCCGAGCTCCAGTACAAGCTGGTCTGGCTGGTCGCCGCGTCGCTCCGCCATTATATCATCCAGCATCATGGCCTCGCCGCGGTCGACGGCATCATCGAGGAGGCGGGCAGCGCGCTGATCGCCGCTCATGACGAGGGCAATATCCTCGAATCGCGCGCCATGCGGATGGCGCAGAGGCTGCGCCGGCTCGGCCGCCTCGACGGCGCGGCGCTCGAGCGCATCCTGTCCGAGGGCATGCTGCCCTTGTTCATCGCCGGCACCGCGACTCTCACCGGGCTCGATTATGCCGCGGCCTGGGAGGTGATCGCCGACCCCAGGGGGCGCGGCCCGGCGATATTGCTGCGCGCCGCCGGCGTCGAACGCGAGGCGGCCGCCGCCATCCTGCTCGTCGCCAACAGCCGCGGCCCGCTCGTTTCGGGCGCCGAGGGCGACGCCACCGCCGCCCAGCTCAACCTTTACGACAGCCTCGATGAGGCCAGCGCAGAGGAGGTTCTGCGCCTGTGGCGCGCCGATCCCGGCTACCGCGCCGCCGTCGCAAGGGTCTCGACCCGCGCCCGACCGTCCGCGGAGTCCGCATGAGCAGCGCGCCCGAGCTCGACACAGTCGCCGGCCGGCTCGACGCCGACGGCCGCCTGATCGCCGCCGATCCGGCGCTCGCCGCCTTGCACGAGCAAGCCGGCGGGAGCGAAGGCGGCGTGCTCGCCGTGCCCCAGATCGCCGCGCTCGCCCGGCTCGCCCAGCGGCTCGGGATCACCATCTCGCGCGCCGCCGTCGCCGCCGACGGCGACCGCGACGTCGATCTGTGGGTGCGTGCCGCGCCCGACGGGAAGGAGGTCGCGCTCGCCATTTCGGGCTGGTCCGGCCGGCCGCCTCGCCCGCCCGCGCCGGTTCCGCCGCGCGAGCGCGAGGCCGATTTCCTGCGCGCCGCCGCCGACTGGACCTGGGAGACGGACGACACGCTCCGCCTCACCGCTTTGTCGCCCGGCTCCTCCGCGGCGATCGGCAGTTCGCCCTCGGCTTTCCTGGGCAAGCAGCTTACCCGCCTGTTTCGCTTCAAGGAGAATGCGGACGGCGGCTTGCCGATCCTCACCGCTTTGGCGGAGCACAAGGCATTCGACGGCCAGGCCGCCGAGCTGCGCGGCGGCCGAGAGGGCCGCTTCGCGCTTTCGGGCGTGCCGCTGATCGACGGCGCCGGCCGCTTCGCCGGCTTCCGCGGCGCCGCCGTCGCGGCCGGCGCGGACGGTCCCGCCGACGCCGCGCCTGCTGGGGTGGACAGCGCCGCGTTCGGCGAGCGGCTCGATCAGGCCCTGCGCGGCCCGCTCGCGCACATCATCGATCATGCCGAGCGCCTGCGCGCCCAGCCCGAAGGCCCGCTGCGCCGCGATTATGCCGGCTATGCCGACGACATCGCCTCGGCCGGCCGGCACCTGCTCGCCCTGGTCGACGACCTGGTCGACCTGCAGGCGGTCGAGCGCCCCGAATTCCGGCCCGAGATCGAGGCGATCGACCTCGCCGACATCGCCCGGCGCGCCGCCGGCCTGCTCGGAGTCCGCGCCGCCGATCGCGGCGTGCGCATCGACGCGCCCGGCGCCGGCGAGACCCTTCCGGCGATCGGCGACTTCACCCGCGCACTGCAGATCATGATGAACCTCATCACCAACGCCGTGCGCTACACGCCCGAAGGCGGCCAGGTCTGGGTGCGCACCGAGCAGGAGGGCGATCTCGCCGCGATCATCGTCGCCGACCAGGGCAAGGGCATCGCCGAGGCGGACCAGGACCGGATCTTCGACAAGTTCGAGCGAGTCGACCCGACCGAACCCGGCGGCACCGGCCTTGGCCTCTACATCGCCCGCCACCTCGCCCGCGCCATGCACGGCGATATCGCGGTCGACAGCGCGCCGGGGCAGGGCGCGCGCTTCACCTTCACACTCCCGGCGCGCTGGGGGGGTTGAATCTGCCGGGGCAAATGGTTGGTCGTCGTGCTTGCCCGCGCTACCCAGCATAAGATACGTAAAGCCTTCTCCTGATGACTTGTCGCATGGGAAGGGGATCATGTCGGAACGAGACGAAAATGGCGGCCGCGAGGCGCTTGTCGACCGAAAGATCGCTCCGAAACTTCGGCTTTTCGCAAATGGGGACGTCTTGGTTTGCCAGGCGCGCGCCGAATTTAGTGCCTCTTTGGCGGTCACTGGCGCCTCCACACACGCGCCGCTGCGCGATCCGGCAACGGCCGCGCTGGAGGTCGACGCGCCGCGCAAGCGCCACAAGAAACCCAAGCTCGGGAATGTCACCGGCTCCGCCAGCGCCAGCGTGTTCGTCCACTTCTCCTCCGAGGCGGCGTTCAACAAGGGCAAGGGGGCAATCGCCGGCCTGGTCGGCCAGCGCGGCAATATCGCCATGGCGGAAGTGCCGCTCAACAAGCTGGCCAAATTGTCGCGGCGCGGCGACATCACCCTTGTCGAGCCGGGCGACCCGGTCCGGGTTCCACCGGTCCTCGTCACCAGCGATCCTTCCGCGACCGCCGCGCCGGGCCCGACCCAGCGCAAGGTCACCGCGCTCGCGGCCCGGCACAAATATGGCGAGAACGTGCTGATCGGAATCATCGATGTCTCCGGCATCGCCTTCGCCCATCCCGACTTTCTCGATGGCAACAAGACTCGGATCGCGCGGATCTGGGATATGGGCGGGAGCTTCCGCGACCCGCCGTCCAAGGCCAATTCGGGGGGTGATTTTGCGTCATTTTCCTACGGAGCCGAATTTCACCGGGAGCATCTCGACGCCGCGATCGCCCAGGCCCGGACTATCGGCGTCTCGCCCTACGCGATCGAGCGGCAGTCGCAACAGTCGCCGGGGTCGCATGGGACCCATGTCGCGAGCATCGCGGCAGGCAACGACGGCGTTTGCCGTCGCGCCGACATCGCCTGTGTCATGCTCGCGCTGAACAAGGACGAAGATGTCGATCGCCGACGCTCCTTCTACGATTCGACCCGCATCGCCCATGCCGTCGAATATCTGCTGACCGTTGCCGCCCAGCTCGGCAAGCAGCGCGGCCTCGATCGCCCGCTGCCCGTCTCGATCAACATCAGCCTCGGCACGAACGGCCACGCCCATGACGGATCGAGCGCGGTCAACCGCTGGATCGATCACGCGCTGGTCAAGCCCGGCCGCGCGGTCTGCGTCGCGGCGGGCAATGCCGGCCAGGAGGCGCCCGCCCATAGCGGCGATCTCGGCT
This sequence comes from Allosphingosinicella sp., assembly GCA_035629975.1. GTDB lineage: Bacteria > Pseudomonadota > Alphaproteobacteria > Sphingomonadales > Sphingomonadaceae > Allosphingosinicella. The sequence goes on from DASQLN010000031.1 coordinate 13,904, forward strand.
TCGTCATGGGCCGGATCCATTCCAGCGGGCGGATCGCCGCGAGCGGCCTTGCCAACACCATGGACTGGATCGTCGTCGGCAACGGCAAGGCCGACCTGTCCGAAAACGAGATGGAGATCTGGTACGAGCCGCAGGACCGCATGGCAGTAACCCTGGTCTCGCCCGACCCCGGATCGCAGCGCATAGGGCCGGTGAAGCCGGGCGAATATGTCGAGAACCGCCAGCTCACCGACGGCACCTTCGTCAGCGTCTATAACGAGCTCTACAGCCCGGCCAACGGCGCCAACTACATCTCGATCTATCTCACGCCCCGGCTCAAGCGGCCGTTCATCGGCGTCAAATCGGGGGAGTGGCGGGTCGTCCTCCAGGGCATGGATATCCGCGACGGCCGCTATCACGCCTGGCTCGAGCGCGACGACCCGCGGCCGATCGAGCTCCGCAACGGAATCAGCTTCATGGCCTTTCCGTCCTTCTTCAGCGCGCGCAGCAATGTCGACCGCAACTCGATCAGCACGCTGGGCTGCGGCGAGCGGATCCTGTCGGTCGGCAATTACGATGTGGCGCGCAGGCGTGCCAATATCTCCAGCAGCCAGGGGCCGACGCGGGACGAGCGCAACAAGCCCGAGGTGCTCGCGCCAGGCACCGACATCGTCGCCGCCAACGGCTTCGCCGGCCCAGGCGACGCCTGGATCGGGATGACCGGCACCAGCATGGCGAGCCCCTATGTGTGCGGCGTCGCCGGCCTGATGCTGGCGGTCCAGCCCGATCTCACCGCGGCACAGGTGATCGGAATCATGCGGCGGACGGCGCATCCGATGGAGGATGGCGACTATGTCTGGAAGGACGATGTCGGCTTCGGCCTGATCGATCCGCCCGCCTGCCTCCGGGAAGCCGCCGAAATCAACGAACGCAAGGATCTGAAGTGAGGCTGATGCAATGCGGCTGAGGACATTCAAGGCGAGCGACGGCGACAGCCTGCTGCTGTCGAGCAGCGACAATCACCACATGCTCGTCGATGGCGGGCGCAGCGAAACCTTCCGGGAGCATGTCGCCCAGAGCGTCTCCGACTGCAAGACGCTCGACGTGCTCTGCATCTCGCACATTGACGCCGACCATATCACCGGCGTGCTCGAGCTGCTCGACGTCGAGGTCGATTGGCGGGTGCACCTCGCCGAGGCAAGCAAGCCGCCGACGGGGCGGCGGCCCTTTCCGCAACCCTCCTCGCCCAAGCCGCCGAGAATCCTTCAGGTCTGGCACAACGGCTTCGGCGACCAGCTCAGCACGGTCGCCGGCGACGTGCGCAGCATGCTCTCGCTCGCCGCGTCGAGCCAGCTCTCGCTCGCCAACCCCGACGCCATCCCCCGCCACAACTACCTCGCCGACCTCGCGCTCGGGGAGAAGCAGGCGATCACGCTCACCCACCGGCTCGGCGCAGCGCAGCTCGGCATTCCGCTCAACAAGCAATTCGGCGGCAAGCTGATCCGTGCCGGCATGGCCAAGTCGACTTTCAAGCTCGGCAAGACGACTCTCACCGTGCTCGGGCCGTTCCAGGAGGATCTGGACAGCCTGCAGACCCAGTGGCGCGAATGGCTGGCGGCGAACACCAAGGCGATCGAAGATGTGCGCGAGGAGATGGACCGCGACGCCGGCCGCCTTCAGCTGGGCGAAGGGGATATCTTCCTGCGCACCATGGAAGGGATCGCGCAATCTACGGGCAAGCTCGGCAAGCGCGAATCCGTCACCACTCCGAACCTGGCATCGATCATCATCCTCGCCGCGGAAAACAAGCGGACCGTTCTGCTCACCGGCGACGCCGCCGGGCAGGACATCGTCAAGGGCCTGGAGCAGGCGCGCAAGCTCGATAGCCAGGGCTGCATCCACGTCGACGTGCTGAAGGTCCAGCATCACGGCGCCGGCGCGAATATCTCGGAGGAATTCGTCAAGGCGGTCACCGCCGATCATTACGTCTTCTGCGGCAACGGTTCCCACAGCAATCCGGAGGAGGCGGTGCTTCGCCTGATCGCCGAATCGCGGCTCGACCCGGCCAAACGCAGTCCGCATGCCAAGGCCGGGGCTCCGTTCGAGATGCATTTCAACCACACCTCGACCGATCCGAACACGACGACGCGCAAAGGCCACATGAAGAAGATCGAGACGCTGATGGCGACGCTCGCCGCGGGATCGGGCGGCCAGATGAAGGCGACGTTCCACGCCACCAGCTTCTTCGATATCGATCTGTAGGGCGACGGGCCCGCGCGCCGGACCTGTCCCCGCTGGGCGGGGCGCCGGACAAGCAAAACGCGCAGCGGTTCGCTGGTCTCGCGCGGCCAGGCCAGGGGCGTGCGGATGGTGTTCGACGTGCTCGCGCCCCGCCGGCGACGCTGGGGAGCGTGAAAAAAAACGGCGCCCGCTCAGGCGGGGAGGTAATGGTGCCGCAGGAAGCGGTTCCAGCCCTTCTTCGTGCGGTTCTCGACGGCGAAATAATAGCCCTCGCCTTCGTCGGCGGGCCAGTAGACGAAACGGGCGAGGCCGGCCGGCATGGCCGCTTCGAAGGCGATCGCCTGGGGATGGACGTCGCTGCCGTCCGCCTGCATTCCGCGCGACTGCTTACCGTCGGAGGTGAAGGAGGTGAAGGCGAGGCCGCCATCCTCGCCCTTGCCGAACAAGGCGAGTTCCTCATAGCGCTTTCCGCCGCCCAGCTCCCAGCACGCGTCGAGCCGGACATAGGCGCCGCCGAGCACGGTCTCGAAGCTCCGCGTCGCCCGGATCGTGCCGAAATCGCCGGGCCCTTCGGTCTCCGTCGCCCATTGCCCGAGCAAGGGCTTCAGCGCGCCGAGCGCGTCGCGTCCGCTCTTCCAGACTGTCACGATTCGGCCTTCGCGGGCCCGCGAAACGCGCGCTCGATGTGGATCGCGCATCGCTCCGCGACGAAGAAGGCGATGTGGGCCAGGGCTGCAAGGAGGAATGCCTTGACGAGGGTGCCGGCCGCCGGCGCGCCGATCAGCGCGGCAACGACCCACGCCACCATCAGGTAATTGGCCCCGGCCAGGACGGCGAAGCGCGCAATCACCCACGACCAGGGGATAAGGCGCCCAACCCGACTGCGGGCGGGCGCTCGCCGCAGCCAGGCGGCGATCCAGGCGGTCAGTGGCGCTGCGGCCAGCACGATGAGCGGATAAGGGAAGAGGAGACCGCCCCACCACCACAAGGGTTTGTTGATCGCCCCGCGGCCGCGATCGCGACGCCGGCGAATACAACCCCGGCGACGAGCACGTTTCGAAAAAACCGGGGCGGGAGATCGTCGAAGGCGGGGTCGTCCGCCACGGGCGCCTACCTCTGGTCGACCGGCACGTAGTCCCGCTGGGGCGAGCCGCAATAAAGCTGGCGCGGGCGGCCGATCTTCTGGTCGGGATCGGCGATCATCTCGTTCCACTGGGCGACCCACCCCACCGTCCGCGCGAGCGCGAAGAGGGCCGTGAACATCGAGGTCGGGAAGCCGATCGCCGAGAGGATCACGCCCGAATAGAAATCGACGTTCGGATAGAGCTTCTTTTCGATGAAATAATCGTCCTTGAGCGCGATCGCGGCGAGCTCCTGGGCGGTGTCGAGCACCGGATCGGAGATGCCGAGCTCCTTCAGCACCTCCTCGGCGGTCTTCTGCATCACCTTCGCGCGCGGATCGAAATTCTTGTAGACGCGGTGGCCGAAGCCCATCAGCCGGAACGGGTCGTCCTTGTCCTTGGCCCGCGCGATATATTCCGGGATCCGCTCGGGCCGGCCGATCTCGCGCAGCATGTTCAATGCCGCCTCGTTGGCGCCGCCGTGGGCGGGCCCCCACAGGCAGGCGATGCCGGCGGCGATGCAGGCGAAGGGGTTGGCCCCCGACGAGCCGGCGAGGCGGACGGTCGAGGTCGAGGCGTTCTGCTCATGGTCGGCGTGAAGGATGAAGATCCGCCGCATCGCATTTTCGATGATCGGATTGACCTCATAGGGTTCGGCCGGGACGCCGAAGGTCATGCGCAGGAAATTGCCGGTGTAGCTCAGGCTGTTCTGCGGATAGACCATCGGCTGGCCGATCGAATATTTATAGGCCATGGCCGCGATCGTCGGCATCTTGGCGATCAGCCGGTGCGAGGCGATCATCCGCTGCTTGGGATCGGTGATGTCGGTGCTGTCGTGGTAGAAGGCGCTGAGCGCGCCGACCACGCCGCACATGATCGCCATCGGATGGGCGTCGCGCCTGAAGCCGCGGTAGAAGGTGGCGAGCTGCTCGTGCAGCATGGTGTGGCGGCTGATCGTGCGGGTGAAGCCGGCGAGTTCGTTCCCGTCGGGCAATTCGCCGTTCAGCAGCAGGTAGCAGACCTCCATGAAGGTCGAATTCTCCGCGAGCTGGTCGATCGGATAGCCGCGGTGGAGGAGGATGCCGGCGTCGCCGTCGATATAGGTGATCTCGGAGCGGCAGGACGCGGTCGAGGTGAAGCCGGGATCGTAGGTGAAGGCGCCGGTTTCGGCGTAGAGCTTCCTGATGTCGATCACGTCGGGCCCGACCGAGCCCGACAAGGTTTCGTAATCGTGGCTCCCGCCGCCGATCGAGAGAGTGGCCTTCCCCGCCATCGTCAGTCCTTCCCGTTTTCCGCGTCGGCGATCCTGGCCAGGCTCTCCTCCCGCCCCAGCAACGCCAGCACATCGAAAATCCCCGGCGAGGTCGCCCGGCCGGTGAGCGCCGCCCGCAAGGGCTGCGCCACCTGGCCCAGCTTGACGCCGGACGCTTCAGCCACCTCCCGCACCGCCTGCTCCGTCGCCTCGGCCGTCCAGTCGCTGAGCGCGGCCAGCGACAGGCGGACGCGGCCGAGCAGGTCCCTTGCGTCTCCGGCTAACAGGGAAGCCGCTTTCTCGTCCATGTCAAGCGGCACCGATTTGGCGAGGAACGCCGCGCCTTCCACCAGCTCGTTCACGTCCTTGGCCCTCACCGTCAGCACCGGCATGGCGCGCGCGAGCAGGGCCTCGTCGATCCCCGGCAGCTTCGGGGCGGCCAAAGCGGCCAGGCGGGCGGGGTCGGCCTCGCGCAGGTAATGGCCGTTGAGATATTCGAGCTTCTTGAGGTCGAAGCGTGACGGCGACTTGCCGACCGCATCCATGTCGAACCACTGGACCGCCTGCTCCCGGCCGATGATCTCGTCGTCGCCATGGCCCCAGCCCAGGCGAAGCAGATAGTTGAACAGGGCCTCGGGCAATATGCCGAGCTCCTCGCGGTAAGTCTCCACGCCGAGCGCGCCGTGGCGCTTGGAAAGCTTCGCCCCGTCGGACCCGTGGATCAGCGGGAGATGCCCGTAGACCGGCTCCCGCCAGCCCAGCGCCCTGATGATGGCGAGCTGGCGGAAGGCGTTGTTGAGATGGTCGTCGCCGCGGATGACATGGGTGACGCCCATGTCGTGATCGTCGACCACCACGGCCAGCATATAGGTCGGGCTGCCGTCCGAGCGGAGCAGCACGAAATCGTCCAGCTCCTCGTTCTGGACGGTGACCCGGCCCTGGACCAGATCGTCGATCGCCGTCTCGCCCTCCTGCGGCGCCTTGAGCCGGACGACATAAGGCGCGTCGGGGCCGTCGCCGCGCTCGCGCCAGGGGCTGCGGGTGCGGAAGGGCCGGCGCTCGGCCTTCGCAGCCTCGCGCCCGGCGGCCAGCTCCTCCTGGCTCATCCAGCAGCGATAAGCGTGGCCGGCCGCGAGCAATTGCCGCGCCACCTCGGCGTGGCGGGCGGCATATTCGGACTGGAAATGGGTCTCGCCGTCCCAGTCGAGGCCGAGCCATGTCATCCCGTCGAGGATCGCGTCGATCGCCGCCTGGGTGGAGCGCGCCTGGTCGGTATCCTCGATCCGGAGCGCGAATTTGCCGCCATGATGGCGCGCATAGAGCCAGTTGAACAAGGCGGTGCGGGCGCCGCCGATATGCAGGAAGCCGGTCGGGGAGGGGGCGAACCGGGTTACGACTTCACTTGCGCTCACGCGGGGTTTCTCCAAACATGGGGCGCACCGGTCACGCGAGCGCCCCTAGCATAGGCGAAGTTATGCAAGGAAGAGGCCTGCACCAAGGGAGTCATCCCGACGAGAGTCGGGACCCATGAACGCGGGCGCTGTCGACCTTGCCTCGGACTCGGCTGTTCATGGATCCCGGATCCAGTCCGGGATGACTCTTGTGAAGCGCGGCGGGCGGCGCTTCTCCGCCCACCTCGAACGCCTGTTCGAGGCGGAGCGCGCGCAATTGCCCTTGTGGCTCCCGGTCGGGCTGATGCTCGGAATCGCCGCCTGGTTCTGGCTTCCCGACGCCCCGCAATGGATCGCCTTCCTGCTGCTCGCCGCCGGGCTGGGTCTCGGCCTGCTGGCGCTCGCGCCGGGGACGCGCTGGGGCAGGGCGCTCGCCATCTTCGGCCTCGCCGCAACCCTGGGCTGCGGCCTCACCTGGTGGAAGGCGCAGGAGGCGGCGGCGCCGCGCATCGAGCGGCAGGGCCTGCTCGAGGGAGACGCGGTGATCGAGAGCGTCCAGACCCTGGCCGCCAAGGAGGCGGTCCGGCTGGTCGTCCGCCCGCTCGGGGCCGGCCAGCCGGTGCGGCTGCGGGTCAATGTCGCAGACGACAAGATCGTGCCCGGCCTGACGCCGGGCGCCACGATCCGCCTGCGGGCCTGGATGATGCCGCCGGCGCCGATGGCGGTGCCCGGCGGCTATGATTTCGCCCGCAGCGCCTGGTTCCAGCAGATCGGCGGCAGCGGACGCGTTCTCGACGTAGCGGTGGTCGCGCCGGCCTCGAGCCAGAGCTTTTCCGCCACCATCGCCGGCTGGCGCCAGCGGCTCTCAGGCCACATCCGCGACCGGCTTGGCGGGGGCGGCGAGGCCGGAATCGCCGCCGCGCTCGCCACCGGCGACCAGTTCGGCATCCCGGAGGCCGACGCCGAGGCGATGCGCCGCTCGGGCCTTGCCCATCTGCTCTCGGTCAGCGGGCTGCACCTGACCGCGGTGGTCGGCGCGGTGATGCTGCTGACGCTGAAGCTGCTGGCGCTGAGCCCCGCCCTCGCCTTGCGGTTCCGCCTGATCCTGATCGCCGCCGCCGCCGGGGCGCTTGCGGGCGTCGCCTACACCTTGCTGACCGGGGCGGAGGTGCCGACCGTGCGCTCCTGCATCGCCGCTCTGCTGGTCCTCGCCGGCATCGCGCTGGGCCGGGACGCGCTGACGCTGCGCCTGGTCGCGGTCGGCGCATTGGTCGTGCTGCTGCTCTGGCCCGAGAGCCTGCCCGGCGCGAGCTTCCAGATGAGCTTCGCCGCGATCACCGCGATCATCGCCCTCCATGAAAACCCCCGCGTCCAGGCCTGGGTTTCGCGGCGCGACGAGGGCTGGCCATCACGCATAGGCCGCCTGCTCTTCGCCCTCGTCCTCACCGGCCTCGTCGTCGAGCTCGCCCTGATGCCGATCGCGCTCTTCCATTTCCACAAGGCCGGCCTCTACGGCGCGCTCGCCAACGTCGTCGCGATCCCGCTCACCACCTTCATCATCATGCCGCTTGAGGCGCTGGCGCTATTGTTCGACCTGGTCGGGCTCGGCGCGCCTTTCTGGTGGCTGACCGGGCAGGCCTTGTCCCTCCTGCTCGGGCTCGCGCACGCCGCGGCGGGCGCGCCCGGCGCGGTCGCTTTGCTTCCGGCCATGGCGCCCGCCGCCTTCGCCTTGATGGTCGCGGGGGGCCTGTGGATCTGCCTGTGGCGGACGAGATGGCGGCGCTGGGGGATGATCCCGGTCGTGATCGGCGCGCTCTGGGCGCTGGCTACGCCGATGCCCGACCTCATCGTCACCGGCGACGGCCGCCACCTCGCCTTGCGTACCGAGGACGGCGAGCTGGCCCTGCTGCGCTCGCGCGCGGGCGACTATGTCCGCGACACGCTCGCCGAAGCGGGCGGCGCCGGGCCCGATTTCCTCGACCTCGAATCGCTCCCCAACGCCGCCTGCAGCCCCGATCTGTGCGCCGCCGACATCGTCCGCGGCGGCCGACGCTGGCGGCTGCTCGTCACGCGCACGCCGGACATCGTCGCCTGGGCCGAGATGGTCCGCGCCTGCGCCGAGGCCGACATCGTCGTCGCCGACCGCCGCCTGCCGCGCGGCTGCAATCCGCGCTGGCTCCGCGCCGACCGCGCCTTCCTGCGCCGCACCGGCGGCCTCTCGATCACGCTCGGCGAACGCGCAAGCGTCGCAACCGTCGCCGAGCGGGTGGGCCGCCATCCCTGGGCCCTGGCCGAGCCGGTTGCGCGGTCCAGCGCAGCGTCTATCGTGACGCGATGAGCGTCGCCGTCGGCACCGTCATCGAGATTACCCGCTATCCGGTCAAATCCATGGCGGGCGAGCCCCTGTCCTCCGCCGAGCTCGACTGGCAGGGGATCGAAGGCGACCGCCAATATTGCTTCTATCGAATGGCCGACAAGGGCCGCTTCCCCTGGCTGTCCGGCCGCGACTTCTCCGCGCTGGTCACCTATCGCGCGCGCTTCCGGGATCCCGCCGATCCGCGCTCCTCGCAGGTCGACGTGATCACGCCCGGCGGGTCGGCCCTGTCGCTAGGCGACCCCTCCCTGCTCGCCGAGATCGCGGACGGCGCGGGCTGCGCGCTTGGGCTTCTCCAGTCCGGCCGCGGCCTGCCCGACGCCATGCCCGTCTCAATCGTCAGCACGGCAACCCATGGCGCGCTCGGCGAGGCGCACGGCGCTCCCCTGGACCGGCGCCGCTTCCGCGGCAACATCCTCATCGACAGCGATGTCCGGGAGAGCGAATGGCGCGGCGCTCGCTTGCGCTTCGGCAGCGGGCGCGACGGCGCCGAATTGCTCGTGGCCGATCCAATTCCCCGTTGCGCGCTGATCACGATCGACCCCGACACCGGGGTACGCGACGCGGCCGTCATTCGCACGGTCGCGCGGCAATTCGCAAATCTGATCGGAATCTACGCGCTGCCCGCCAGGCCCGGAATCATCAGGCTGGGCGACGCCGTCTATCTCGGCGATTGAACGCGGCGGGGCGGTTCAATCGGGTTTCACGCAGGCGATCTCGTTGCCGCTCGGATCGAGGAACTGGAAGCGCCTGCCGCCGGGAAAGGCGAAGACGGGGCGGACGATCATTCCGCCGGCCAGGGTCACCGCATCGAGCGCCGCCTCGAGATCCTCGACCTCGATCACCGGCAGCGGCGCCCGCGTCGCTTCGGAGGAATCGCCCTGCAGGCCGATATCGGTGTCGCCGGTCAGCGTCGCCGCATAGGTCGGCCCGAATTCGGTCATCTCCCAGCCGAACGCGCGCTCGTAAAAGGCCTTGGCGGTGGCCACGTCCCGCACCGGCAGCTCGACATAGTTCAATCGCGCCATCGCAATTCTCCGCTCATCGATCAGCCTCCAGCGCCGGCTCGGAAATGAAGCCGATTTGCCGGAAACCCGCTCTTTGCAGCTCGAATATGACGCCGCCCACGCAGCGATAAGGGGTCTGCGGATCGCCTCGAATATGCGCCTCGCGACCTCTCCATCGCCGGGCAAAGGCCAGAAAGTCCCGCTCCGCGATTCGGCGCCCTTCGACTTGGATCGTGCAGCGCCCGCCGGGCTCACCGGTCCAGCCCGTCTGCACCTCCATGGCCCGCGCCGATGCGCAGCTCGAGACGAGCACCGCGCCGAAAAGGACGGCGAGAGGACCGGCGCGCGCACTCCGGTGCATCAATAGCGCCGCAGCAGCCCCGCCAGCTTGCCCTGGATCTGCACCTGCTCGGGCCGGTAGCGCTGCGGGTCGTAGCGGCGGTTGGCCGGATCGAGGCGGATCATCTGGCCTTCGCGGCGGAAGGTCTTGAGCGTCGCCTCCTCGTCGTTGATCAGGGCGACCACGATCTCGCCGTCGCGCGCCGTCTCCTGGCGGCGGATCAGCGCATAATCGCCGTCCAATATGCCTTCCTCGACCATCGAATCGCCGGCCACCTCGAGAGCATAATGCTCGCCCGGGCCGAGCAGGGCGGCGGGGACGGGCAGCATGTCGGTGCCCTGCAGCGCCTCGATCGGGGTGCCGGCTGCGATCCGGCCGTGCAGGGGGATGTCGATGACGTCGTCGTTCGCGGCCCTGAGCGGGGCCGGCGGCGCGCCGGCGCCGGCGGCCGCGGTCTTCTTCGCCTCGGGCATTTTCAGCACTTCGAGCGCGCGCGCGCGATTGGGCAGCCGGCGGATGAAGCCGCGCTCGACCAGCGCCGAGATCAGGCGGTGGACGCCGCTCTTCGACTTGAGGTCGAGCGCCTCCTTCATCTCCTCGAACGAGGGTGAGATGCCAGTTTCAGAGAGCCTGGAATCGATGTAGAGGAGCAGCTCATGTTGCTTACGAGTCAGCATGTGAAGGTCTCCCGCTGGAACGTTTCCGGAACGTGTAAGGAACGTTACGGAAGGTGTCAAGCGGGGGCGGGAACGGCGTCCCGTTCGGCCGCGGCGAGCGCCAGGAAATTGGCGAGCAGGGCATGGCCGTGCGCGCTGGCGATGCTCTCGGGATGGAATTGCACGCCGTGGATGGGCAGGCTCGCATGGCGGACGCCCTGGATGGTGCCGTCCTGGGCCCGCGCATTGACGATCAGCGCGTCGGGCAGGCCCGCCGAGGCGACGCAGAGGCTGTGATAGCGGGTCGCCTCGAAGGGGGAGGGGAGGCCGGCGAAGACGCCGCTGCCGTCATGGGCGATGGCCGAGACCTTGCCGTGCATCGGCGCCGGCGCGCGCGTCACCCGGCCGCCGAAATGCCGGCCGATCGCCTGATGGCCGAGGCAGATTCCGAGCAGGGGCCGGCGCGCTTGCGCGCAGGCCGCGACCAGCGCCAGCGAGATGCCCGCTTCGTCCGGTGTTCCCGGGCCCGGGGAGATCAGCACCGCTCCGGCGCCGCTCTCCAGTGCCTCGGCCGGTGTCAGCGCGTCGTTGCGCGCGACCTCGACCTCGGCGCCGATCTCCCGCAGGTAGCGGACCAGGTTCCAGGTGAAGCTGTCATAATTGTCGACGACGAGGATCACCGCCGCGGCCGGCGCTATTGCGGCGGCGGCAGATTGCCCGCCAGCCGGGCGCGCTCGGCGGCGATCGCCGCCTCGTTGCGCTGGACGTTTGCGCGCAGCCGCATGCCCCGCAGGAATTGCAGCTGGAGCTCGGTGCTCGCCGTTTCCTGGAGCTGCTGCTGGGTCGGGGCGAGCGCCTGCGGCGCCGAGGCGAGATCGCCGCGCACGCTCTCCTGCGCGGCGATGACGAACCAGCCGCCATTGTTGGGCACCGCGAGGACCTCCGCCGTGCCCGGCCGCAGCCGGAACAAGGCGAGGATGGGAGCCGGCACCTGCCGGTTGTTGCCGACGACATCGAATCGGCGCAGCGCGATCTGCTCGGGCGCCGGCAGCCCGCGCTGCGCTTCGGCGAAGGCGCGCGCGGGGGGCACGCCGGCATTGATCCGCGCGACGATCGCGTTGGCGAGCTGGCGCGCGCGGGCCAGGGCCTGCTGGCGGACCAGCGACCTGCGCACTCGGTCGCGAATCTCGGTGAGCGGCGGCACAGCCGCAGGCTCGGCCCTGTCGATGGCGATCAGGGCGTAGCGCGCATCTTCCTGGATCGGGGCGACGGTGGGCTCCGGATTTTCGGCATCGGCTTCGAACATGGGGGCGAGCAGCGGCCTCAAGTCGGCCGGCACCGCCCAGGCCCGGCCGTCGGCCAGCCTGGCGGCGGCGGTGATCGGCGGCGTGGTGACGATGGTGAGGCGAGCGGCGCGCGCGACCTCCTCGAAGCTGCCGCCTTCGCTGATCTGGTCTTCGATTCGGGTGGCGAGCGCGAGCACGGCGGCGCCGCGCTTGCGCCGCTCGATCTCGCGGACGATGTCGGCGCGGACCGCTTCGAGCGGCCGTCCGGCGCTCGGCGTGACGCTCTCCACGCGGATCACATGGACGCCGAGGGGCGAACGGACCGGGCCGGTGAGGCTGCCCCGCGCGGCGCGGAAGACCTGGGCGGCGACGTCGGCGCTGGTCAGGCCGGCGAACTGGGCTTGGCTCCGGTCGGCGAAGGTGACGTCGCCGGGCGCGTAGCCCGCCTGCCGGGCGGCGTCGAGAAACGCGGTGCCGCCGCGCACCCGCTGCGCAAAGGCCTGCGCGGTCGCCTGGGCATTGGCGCCGGTGAAGGTGATCGACTGGAGCGTGCGGGCCTCGCGCTGCTGGTAGCGCGGCGTGTTGCGGTAGACGGCGGCGATCTCCGCCTCGGTCGGCGCGGCGGCCGTGACCTGCTCGGATCCGATCACCGCATATTTGATCACGCGCCGCTCGGGCACGGTGAAAACGGTGCGATGGGCGGCATAATGGCGGGCGATCTCGGCGTCGCTTGGGTTGATGCCGGCTTCGACCGCGCCGATCGGCACCACTCCGATCGCCCCGCGCCGCCGCTCGAGCCGGGCGGTGGCGTAGGCGCGGGCGACGCCCTGGGGCACGCGCATGCCGAGCCCGACCGGATCGAGCAATTGCTGGCGCATGAGATCGCGCGCGATATCCTCGCGAAGCACACGCTCGTTGACTCCGCTCGACTGAATGAACTGACGGAACAGATCCGGGTCGAACTCGCCGCGCGCATTGTGGAATTCGCGGCGGTTGACGAGGAAGCGGTCGACCATCTGCTGGCTGGCGACGAGCCCGCGCGCCTCGCCATAGCTGCGCATCGCCGCGAAGTTGATCAGCGCCGAGACCGATCCGTCAAAGCCGCCCTGGCGCAGATATTCGGCCATGTCCGCGTTCGGCAGCCGCTGGCGCAGGGCCTGGAAGTTCTTGCTGACCTCGTTGCTCACCGCCTCGGCGGTGATCGGCTGGCCGTCGACGGTCGCCAGCTGGCCCTCGGTCGGGCTGGCGCCGCCGCCGCCAAGCGCGCCGAGCCCGCCGCCCCCGCTCGTGCCGAAGCCGGTCACGACGATCGCGACCAGAGCGAGGAACAGCAGCAGCAACGTGGCCCAGGAACGGAGAGACTTGCGGAATCCGGAGATCATTTGGGGTCCAATGGCATGTGGGTTTGCGCGGGTCATAGAAGCGCGCTAGGCGCCCCGCAACCTTTGAACCGGGACAAACTCGATGCACCTTCGCCGCAAGCTCGTCGCCGGCAACTGGAAGATGAACGGCAACCGGGCCGCGCTCGCCGAGCTCGCCGCCATCGCCGACGCCGCGCGCGAGGCGGGCGGCGCCGACGTCGCCATCTGCCCGCCCTTCACCCTGATCGCCCCCGCGGTCACCCGCTCGGGCGGCCTGATCGTCGGCGCGCAGGACTGCCATGCCGAAGCGAGCGGCGCCCATACCGGCTGCATCTCGGTGCCGATGATCAGGGAGGCGGGGGCGAAGCTCGTCATCGTCGGCCATTCGGAGCGGCGCGCCGGCCAGCGGGAGAGCGACGCCGAGGTTCGCGCCAAAGCCGCCGCCGCGCTCGCCGCCGGGCTGGTCGCGATCGTCTGCGTCGGGGAAAGCGCCGCCGAGCGCGCGGACGGGCGCCACCTGGCGATCGTCGAGGCGATGCTGCTCGGCTCGCTGCCGGACGAGTGGGAGGATGGCGAGCTGGTCGTCGCCTACGAGCCGATCTGGGCGATCGGCACCGGCAAGGTCGCGACTCCGGGCGACGTCGCGGAGATGCACGCGTATGTTCGGGTCGTGCTGGTCCGCCGCTACGGCGAAAGGGGCCTTCGCATCCGCATCCTCTATGGCGGCTCGGTCAAGGCCGACAATGCCGCCGAGCTGTTCGCGGTTCCAGACGTCGACGGCGCCCTGGTCGGCGGCGCCAGCCTCACCGCCGCCGCCTTCGTGCCGATCGTCGAGGCCGCCGCCGCCAGTTAGGCCTCCGAAGGAGGCCGTGTCCCGGGGAAGCATGTCCTGGACGACGCCGCAGGCGGCGTCGAAGGGGCCGGGATCCAGTCCCTTGAGAAGCGCGACGCAATCCACTAGATCGCCGGTCTGCCTCTTCCTGAAAGATCGAAATGTCCGGCTTTTTCACCTTCGTCCTCATCGTGCAGACGCTCGTCGCGGTCACCCTCATCGCCCTCATCCTGATGCAGCGCTCCGAGGGCGGCGGGCTCGCCGGCGGCGGCAGCCCGGCCGGGATGATGAGCGCGCGCGGCGCGTCGGACTTCCTGACCCGCGGAACCGCCATCCTGGCGACCATCTTCGTTGCGCTGTCGATCCTGCTCGCCGGCCTCGCCGCCGGCCAGCGCGGCGGCCGCGGCCCGTCGGCCGCCCTCCAGAGCAAGGCGCCGGCGACGGCGCCGGCCCGTCCCCCGGCCCAGCCCGCCGGCCAGGCCGCGCCACCCGCCGGCACCGCGCGGCCCGCTGGCCCCGCCCAGGGCAACAGCGCCAGGTAGGCCGCGAAAAAAAGCGATTCGCCCGCTTGCCCTTTGGCCCCGGAGCCGCTTAAGCCTCAACTCCCATGGCGCGGTTCATTTTTATCACCGGCGGCGTGGTCTCCAGCCTTGGCAAGGGCCTCATGGCCGCATCCCTCGCGGCGCTCCTGCAGGCGCGCGGCTACAGGGTGCGCCTGAGGAAGCTCGACCCTTACCTCAACGTCGATCCAGGCACGATGAGCCCCTACCAGCACGGGGAAGTCTACGTCACCGACGACGGCGCCGAGACCGACCTCGACCTCGGCCATTACGAACGCTTCACCGCCGTCCCCGCCCGCCAGTCGGACAACGTCACTTCGGGCCGCATCTACCAGGGCATCATCGCCCGCGAGCGGCGCGGCGACTATCTGGGCGCCACCGTCCAGGTGATCCCGCACGTCACCAACGCGATCAAGGACTTCATCCGCGCCGACGTCGAGGAGGAGTGCGACTTCCTGCTGTGCGAGGTCGGCGGCACCGTCGGCGACATCGAATCGCTTCCCTTCGTCGAGGCGATCCGCCAGTTCCGCAACGAAAGCCCGCGCGGCTCCACCGTGAGCATCCACACCACGCTCGTCCCCTATATCGCGGCCGCCGGCGAGCTGAAGACCAAGCCGACCCAGCATTCGGTCCGCGAGCTCACCTCGCTCGGCATCCAGCCCGAGATCATCGTCTGCCGCTGCGACCGCGAGCTGCCCGATACCGAGCGCGCCAAGATTTCCAGCTTCTGCAACGTCCGCACCGAAGCCGTCATCCCCGCCCTCGACGCGCCGAGCATCTACGCCGTGCCCGCCCAATATCACGCGGCCGGCCTCGACGCCGAAGTGCTGCGCGCCTTCGGCATCGAGGACGCGCCCGAGCCGGAAATGGCGCGCTGGGACGACGTCACCGACCGCCTGTTCAATCCCGAAGGCGAGGTCACGATCGGCGTGGTCGGCAAATATACCGGCCTGCAGGACGCCTATAAGAGCCTGACCGAGGCGCTCGTCCATGGCGGCCTCGCCAACCGGGTCAAGGTCAACATCCGCTGGATCGAGGGCGAATTGTTCGAGCATCCCGAGGCCGACATCGCCGCCGAGCTCGATCCGATGCACGCCATCCTGGTCCCCGGCGGCTTCGGCGAGCGCGGCACCGAGGGCATGATCCAGGCGGTCCACTTCGCCCGCACCCGCGACGTCCCCTATTTCGGCATTTGCCTGGGCATGCAGATGGCCTGCATCGAAGGCGCCAGGAACACCGCCGGCCTCGCCGCCGCGCGCAGCAGCGAGTTCGGCGAGACCGAAGAGCCGGTGGTCGGCCTGATCACCGAATGGATGAGCCAGGAAGGCCTGCAAAGGCGCGAGGCCGAAGGCGATCTGGGCGGCACCATGCGCCTGGGCGCCTACGAAGCCCGCCTCGCCGGCAACAGCGTCGTGCGCACCATCTACGCCGGCGCCGACACGATCAGCGAACGCCACCGCCACCGCTACGAGGTCAACGCCCATTACAAGGACGCGCTGGAGCAGGGCGGGCTGGTCTTCTCGGGGATGAGCCCGGACGGGGAATTGCCGGAGATCGTGGAGCGGCCGGACCATCCCTGGTTCGTCGGGGTGCAGTTTCACCCGGAATTGAAGTCTAAACCCTTCGATCCCCACCCTCTGTTTGCGAGCTTTATAGAGGCCGCGGTCAAGCAAAGTCGGCTGGTCTAGGCTCGGCCGGCGGGGTTGAAGGGTTTGCCGCAAAACCCGAATGTCCTGAGCGGAGCCCGAGCGCAGCGAGTGGTCCGGTCGAAGGACCCGCATCCTTTGTTCGCGAGCTTCATCGAAGCCGCGGTCAAGCAGAGCCGGCTCGTATAATTCGGCTCGGCAAGGCCGCCGGCGGGACACGAAGCAGCAAAGGAACGTTCGACACCTATGTTAGCCTCAGCCCTCCTCGCTTTGCTCGTCCTCGTCCAGGCCCCCGCGGCCCAGGGCCCCGAGCATTTTTTCGTCGGCCGCACCGAAAGCACGGGCACCGTCAACGTCATCATGAGCGGCCGCCACGCCGTCCGCGACCGCAGCCGCGGCCGCATCGAGCGGGGCAATGTCCTGATCCTCGACCAGAACGTGCAGGAACAAGGCAAGCCCGCCCGCAGCCGAACCTGGCGCCTGACCCGAACATCCGGCAACCGCATCGCCGGCACGATCAGCGACGCGAGGGGCCCGGAGGCCGGCGTGGTGAGAGGCAACGTCCTCCACCTCCGCTACCGCAGCGCGGAAGGGCCGAGCGTGGAACAATGGATCACGCTGCACCCGGGGCGGCGGACGGCGCACAATCGGATGGTGTTCAGGCGGTTCGGGGTGACGGTGGCGACGGTGGAGTCGGTGATTAGGCGAGTGGATTAGGCTGGGGAGGGAGCTGTTGCGCCTGCGGACCGAGAATTGCCGGAGATCGTCGAGCGGCCGGGCCATACTTGGTTCATCGGGGTGCAATTTCATCCTGAGGTGAGGTCGAAGCGTTTGAGCCACACCCCTTATGCGCGAGCTTCTTAAGGCGACCGTGAAGCAGAGGCCGGTCAGCTTGAGATCGTGCGTAAGCCGCGATCGGAGCGGGCCAGCTGTGTTTCAATTGGCGATGCCGGGTTCGTCAGAGTGCGTCGAATTGTTCTCGCAGTTGTCGAACGGTCGCTAAGTTCCTCTCGTCCCGCAGCTTCGTAAAGGCCGCCTCGCAGGCATCGAGCACGGGCGTCGCCGCTTGCTTCAGGTTCATGATCAGCATGACTTGTGCGAGCATGACACCCACGAACCCAATTCCGTCCGGAACTGCGAGCTTTTGAGCAAGTTGGAAGGCCTCAGTCAAAGCATCGTATATTTCGTCAATCCGTTGGTCTGCCAAGCCCCCGTTGGCGATAAGCAGCCGCGCTATATCCTGAAGCGTTACCGCTCGTGAATACACGTCGCCGAGCGCTTCATAGACCGGGAGCTCTTCCTGCCTGCGAATCCGCAAGGCTTCTTCAAGTTCTCCCTGTTTTTCGAGTGTGTCGGCGATGCGTCCCATAATGATGGCGCAGGCGCGGACATCGCCGAGCGCCCTTAGAACGGGCAACTCCTCCTCCCGACGAATTCGCAAGGCTTCGTCAAACTCGCCAAGATCATGAAGAATGTCGCCGATACTGCCCATCGTGGTGGCGCGCTCCCGGACGTCGCCAAGCATCTCATAGACAGGGAGTTGCTCTTCGCGAGCAATACGTAGTGCCTCGGCGGTGTTGCCGCGCCTGTGGAGGATATGTGCAATTCTTCCCATGGTGATAGCTGCGGCGCGCAGGTCGCCAAGCTCACGATAGGTCGGCAACAGGATTTCCTCATGAATGCGTAGCGCCTCGTCACGCTCTCCGCGATCATCGAGAATCTGGGCGATTTGGCCCATGACCACAGCATGTTCGCGACTTTCGCCGAGCTTCTGGTAGATCGGCAGCACTTCTTCGGAATAGACTTGCATTGCCTCGTCCAATTGGCCGCGCTGGTAGTGAATATTCGCGATCTCACCTAAGGCGGAGGCAATCATTCGTTCGTGCTTCCATGCACGAAATGTTTCCAATGCAGTCCGAGCGAGCGATTCGGCCTCGGCTATCTTTCCTGTCGATAGCATGCGTTCCGAGAGCCTCAGCTGGAGCTGCGCGTGCGCGACCTCCGTGTCGCCATCGGATGCGGGAGACCGGCTTTGCGTTCGCGAAAAGAGTGCGTCGAGCGCCCCGACTTCACCCAGGAGCGTGGCGCATTCCACGCCCAGTCGCAGGAAATCCGGGTGAAAAACATGATCCGCCGGCGCGGCTTCCAAGGCTTTTGAGATCAGATCGAAGGCTTCCCTCACGTGGTGATTGACGCGCCCGAGCCACGCGGCACCGGCAAATACCGCGCTTTCCAATAGTTCGGGCTCAGCATCTGCCTCCAGCGCGAGATTGGCGGCCTCCACCCAACGTGCGCCGATATACAGATCGCGTTCGGCAATCCGCCACATCGCCGCGAGCTTCGGGAATGCGGCCTGGGCGAGGCGCGGTCTCCGTGCCTCGTCAAGCGGCGCCAGCGGTCTGGCGAGCGCGTTCGCGGCAGCATGTGGGTTCCCGTCGATCTCACCCCAGTCGTCGAGAAGGCCAAGCGCTATCAAGCGGTCGATCGCGCGCTCCGGCTCCGCACAGTCGTTGGCGGCGCCCGCGGCGGCCAACGCCGCCCGCGGGATCGGCACCCCCTCGGAATGCAATGTCGCCGCGGCGAGCTGACGCCCTTCATCCTCGGTCAATGCGTTGCGATAGGTCTGAAACGAAACCCGGGCGAGAAAGGCGATTAGGGCATTGTTCGAATCGCGGGCGGTCCCGGCTTGGATGATCGTCTCAATTTCGGCCGGCGGCGCGCCATGGTCCTTATAGAAGGCGATCTGGTTCAAGGCCTCCTCGGCCGCGTCCAGCTCGCCACCGAGAATCGGCTTGGTCAACGCGGCCTGGAGGCCAGGATTGCCGCTTCCGGCAGCAAGCGCCTCGCTCAGTAGCGCCTGCAGCCGCCCGTCCGCCGCAATATCCTCGCGGCCAGCGATTCGTTCTGCCGCGCGCAATTGCTTGATACGCTCACCTGCGGGCATCGCGATGAGCTGTTGGCGAACGAGACCCGCTGCGATGTTTCCCCCCTGCCCATCCGGAAGCGTGAAGTCATAGCGGCTGGTGAATAGTAGCCGAGATCGGGTTGACGAGCGCTCGAACGCCTTGAGGATCGCGCTAAGCGGCGCACGATATTCCTGTTGGACAGCGGTGAGCACGTCGCCCGGTTTCGGGTTTTCGAGGATGCGTTCGAGGTCGTCGATAATCAGCAAAATCGGCTCGGCGTCGAACGGGCCCGTGAGCCAGCTCTCGAGCGCCTCTGCGAGTGCCGATTCGTCGTTCTGTACTAGCGCGCGCCAGGTGGCGCGCTGCTCCGATCGGTCGAGTGGCGCGAGCATTTCTAACAGCGCGTCAAAGATCGCGAGCCCGTCATAGCGCTCGAAGATGACGCAGGCCGAGCGCGACAGGCGGTTGGTAATACGCGCTGCCGCGCTAGACTTGCCGAGGGCACCCATACCGTGGATCAGCACCCCGAACGCACCATTGCGATACGCCTTCAGGATCGCCTGAAGCGCCCGTCGGCGGCCCACGAATGCCTCGCGGCTCGCAACCGGAACACGGCCCCGCGCCTTGTCGAGGAATGCGGGCGGCGGCGCATCTGCGGAGCGTCGTCGTTGCGGTTTGCCGGAAGCGCAAAGCGCGCCGCCACCGCCTTCGCCGAGATAGACTCGTGCTAGATGCCAATGGGCCCCGCGCTGCGGAGTCTTGGCCCGGATTTGAAGGAGCGTGCGTCGACCTTGCGCCGCTGCCCGCGGCACCGATGAACGCCGTGCCAGCTCGCGATAGAGTTCGGCGGCGAAATCGGTGGCGTCAGGATCGTAGACCGACCCATCCCAGCCGACAACATTGGCCACGATCGTTGCCATTTGCCGAGCAAAGGGCGCCGTGAAACCCTCGGCGCGCTCGGCGGTGCGGCAAGCGGACAGCATTACCAATGCCGGCGGCGACGGTCCGAATGCATCGGCCAAGTCGCCCGGAGTCGCATGATGGGCATCCCCCTCCAAGGTTTCGAGCAAGAGGATTGGTCCAACTTCCGGATCGATGTCGCCATGACAGGAAAGGTGCAGCGCCTCGAATGGACCTTCTGCGGTCAGCCGTTCACTGAGGGGCCCGAGCGCCCCGGTTTCCTCCACGATCAGGTGCGTGCGCCCGCGGTCGGTCGCCTTCAGGATTGCGGTCTCTTCGCCCTCGAAGTCGAGCTGCGATTGACCTTCGACCGCCGCGGCCATGAAGATCAACTGCAGGTCGTCGTGATGCGGCTGCCATGATTCCGAAGCCGGCCCGACTCGCCGGCTGACGACAAACAATTGTAGAGGATCCTGTGCGAGCGGCCCGCGTTCGGTCGCCAGCAACTCCCAAGGCGCGTCGAGCAGCATCGCTTCCTCTTCGTTGCCGTCGCCCGGCACGCGGATTTCAAGTTCGCGATCCCTGGGCGCCACGCACCAACGCGATGCCCATTTGGATTCATCGAGCCATGCGAACATCTCGCGTCCGACCGCAAGCAGATCATCATCCTGAACCTGGCGCGACGCGGCGTCATAGCGGAGCGCCCAATCGCGCAGCCGGGCTGAGGCATCTTCGAGCGGGAATCGGACCTCGCCGCCGTTTTTTGGCGCGGAGCAGTACACGTCCGTACCACGAAGCTCGATCCACGCGCTTGCCATCGTTCAATCCGGTCTGCTGCCTTCCGATGAAGTCGGCTGGTCAAAGGCCTAAGTATCCAGATCATCTCTCAGCCGGTCAAGTAGTCAAGCCCAGCCAACCGCGTAATAGTCAAGAGAGCGATTGTTGGATACAAATAGGATTTCGCCTGCCAGCCTGAGGCGACTCGGCGCCTCGCGCCGCCCGGCTCTTTCGCAGCGTCCGTCACCACGCCTCCGGCTCCGCCGGCCTCTGCCTGCCCTGCCTGTCCTGGGCGCCGATCCAGGGAACTCGCATTCAGGGGTCCCTCCGGCTGCTCGCCCTCAATCTCTTGCGACTGCGTCATGGACCATGATCGCAACTTTTCGCAGCCACCACCCTCGTCGGTCACTTTCATGACCGGAAGGTTTCTCTCCCATGGAAGCCGAACTTTCGAACCTTCCGCCACTTTCATTCAGCTATGAGGCTCCCAAGCTGAAAGGATCAGCCCAAACAGGCCCTCCTTCGCGTCTAGTGTATAGATCCGGGATAGCTCCGGCGCCGCGGCTCGACGATCTAGACTCGGGCGCCGCCCCGCGCCTGCACCAGATCCTCGCGATTGGTCTCGAAATCGCTGGCCTCATGCCGTTCCAGCAACTGGCTCTCCACCGGCGGGAACGTCCGGTTGACCATCTGCCCGCGCTTCACCGCGGGTCGCTCCGCGATCTGGGTCACCCAGCGGTCGAGATGCCTGTATTCCTGCACCGACAGGAATTCCTGCGCCCCATAAGCCGCGCGCATCATCGCGCCGTACCAGGGCCAGATGGCCATATCGGCGATCGTATAGTCCGCCCCGGCCATATATTCGTGATCCGCCAGATGCGTGTCGAGCACGTGCATCTGCCGCTTCGTTTCCATCGCGTAGCGGTTGATCGGATATTCCATCTTGAACGGCGCGTAGGCGTAGAAATGGCCGAAGCCGCCGCCGACGAAGGGCGCCGAGCCCATCTGCCACATCAGCCAGGAGAAGGTCTCGGCGCGGGCATGATGCTCGCCGGGCAGGAAGGCGCCGCCGAACTTCTCGGCCAGATAGAGCAGGATCGCGCCGCTCTCGAAGATGCGGGTGACGGGGTCGGTCGAGTGGTCCGCCATCGCGGGGATCTTGCTGTTCGGGTTGATCGCGACGAAGCCCGAGCCGAACTGGCCGCCGTCGCCGATGCGGATCAGCCAGGCGTCATATTCCGCGCCGGCATGGCCGAGCGCGAGCAGCTCCTCGAGCATGATCGTGACTTTGACCCCGTTGGGCGTACCCATCGAATAGAGCTGGAGCGGATGCCGGCCGACCGGCAGCGGCTTGTCGTGGGTCGCGCCCGAAATGGGCCGGTTGATATTGGCGAACTGGCCCCCGCTCGGCCTGTCCCAGGTCCACACCTTCGGCGGGACATAGCCTGGCGGCTGGTTCAGGGCGGGGTCGAGCTCGTCGGCCATGGCGCGTCTCCGCGGAATCGTCGGTGTCGCGTACAATCTAGGGCGCCGCGCCGCTTGTACCAGCGGCTTTTCGCGCCTCGGCTCAACCGCGTTCCTCCGGCAGCCTGATCTCGGCGCGCCAGCCGTGGGCCGTGGGTCCGGTGTCCAGCCGCGCGCGCGCGCCATAGCGGATGGCGAGGCGCTGCCGGATATTGGCCAGGCCGATGCCCGTCCCGGGCCGCGGCTCCGCGTCGCCGGCGGCCCCGTCACGCCCGTTGGTGACGCTGAGCACGACACCGCCCTCCACGCGCGCCGCGGCGATCTTCAGCTTGGCGCGCCCGCCCGCGGCGGCCACTCCGTGCTTGATGGCATTCTCGACCAGGGGCTGGAGAATGAAATTGGGCACCCTTGCCTCGCCGAGCCCGGGCGCGATGTCGATCTCGATGCCGAGCCGGTCGCCGAAGCGCATGCTTTCGATGCCGAGATAGGCGTCGATCGTCTCGATCTCCTCGTCGAGGCTGACGTCCGCCATCGGATCGGCATGGAGCGAGGCGCGCAGGAAGTCGCCCAGCGCCTGGATCATGGCCTCGGCCTCGTCCTTGCGCCCCAAGGTGACGAGGCTGGAGAGGGAGTTCAGCGTGTTGAACAGGAAATGCGGGTTGAGCTGGAGGCGCAGCGCCGCCGCCTCGGCCCGCGCCGCTTCCGCCTCCGCCCGAGCGGCCTCCGCCTCGGCCTGCTCGGCCCGCGCCTCATTGGCCTCCGCGCGTTTGCTCAGGCCGGCCGCCCAGATCACCGTGAGCGCGAGGCAGAAGGTCCATAGATAGAGGACGAACGTGGTGAGGAAGCGCTGCATCGTCACCTGGTCGGCCCAGGGCAGCCAATGCGGAAAGAAGACCTGGCCGAGCCAGCGGAACCATTGGAGGTCGAGCCGGGCCTGGACCGCAGCTGCGACGAGCAGGGCGACGATGAGCGCGCCCCAGCGCAGCGACGGGAAGACCTCCCACGACCGTCGGCGAAGGCGATCGAGCAGCAGGGTCAGCGCGACCCCGGAGACGAGGAAGGGGAGGGTGAGGAGGAACTGCACGCCGGGGCCGGTCCGCCCCATCAGAAAGGCGAAGATGTCGACCAGCAGATAGCCGAAACCCCAGATCACCACGACCGGCCCGAGGGCGGTCCGGGCGAAGCGCGCCT
Organism: Allosphingosinicella sp.; assembly: GCA_035629975.1. Taxonomy (GTDB): domain Bacteria; phylum Pseudomonadota; class Alphaproteobacteria; order Sphingomonadales; family Sphingomonadaceae; genus Allosphingosinicella. The sequence goes on from DASQLN010000031.1 coordinate 37,188, forward strand.
TCAGCCGAGTGAACATGCCCGAAAACCTCCCACCCCGAGCGTCGCTCATAAGCGGAGGAGGGCAGGCGAGAAAGCGGTTTTGGGGAAAGGCGCGAGCGCCAGGCGCTCAGGCGGCCCTGCCGCGGCCGCCGCGGCGCCCGGTGATCCCGCGCGCGGCGACATTGGTCTGCGTTTCGGCCTCTTCGGCCTCGCCCGCGACCGCCCGGTCGCCGCGGATGGCGCTGAGCCGGCCGAGCGCGACCATCGCCTCGATCCGCTCGGCGGTGAGCGCCTTGGAGAACAGCCAGCCCTGCAGGTGGGTGCAGCCGACCTTCTGCATCGCCTGCATCTCGGCTTCGGTCTCGATCCCCTCGGCGACGACGTCCTTGCCGAGGATGCGGCCGAAATTGGCGACCGCCTCGATGATCGCCAGCGCGCGCTCGCTATTCTTGAGGCCGTGGACGAAGCTGCGGTCGATCTTCAGCCGGTCGAAGGGGAAGTCGCGGATGTAGGCGAGACTGGAATAGCCGGTGCCGAAATCGTCGAGCGCCAGCGCGAAGCCGCAATCCTTGAGCGTCTGAAGCATCCGCGTCGTATGGCCGTCGTTGGAGAGCAGCACCGATTCGGTGATCTCGATGGTGACTCGCTCGGGGCTGACGCCGAAGCGCTGGGTCGGCGCGATCAGGTCCTCGAGGATCGAAACCGAGCGGAGCTGCGCCGCCGAGACGTTGATCGCGGTGTGGAGCTGGGGCCAGCGCAGGGAGTCCTCGATCGCGCGCCCGATCACGAAGCGGCCGAGATCCGCCATTAGCCCGGCTTCCTCGGCGATCGGGATGAAGACGTCGGGCGGGACCACGCCATGGCGCGCGCTGGTCCAGCGGCAGAGCGCCTCGACGGAGCTGATCTGGCCCGTCGAAGCCTCGACGATCGGCTGGTAGAGGACGGAAAGCTCGCCCTGCGCGATCGCGGTCTTGAGGTCGACCTCGAGCATGCGCCGCTTCTCGATCTTCTGCGCCATCGACTCCTCGAAACGCACGTCGCAGCCGCGTCCGGACGCCTTTGCCTCATAGAGCGCGATGTCGGCCTCGCGCATCAGATCCTCGAACGAGCGGCCCGCTTCGGCGAAGGCGATGCCGACCGAGGCATTGGCCTCGAGCAGATGGCCGGTGACGCGGAACGGCGTGCCGAAGCATTCGCGCACGGTCGCCAGCAAGGCGTCCGCATCCTTGTCGTCGCGGCAATTGCGCACCACCGCGAACTCGTCGCCGCCGAGGCGGGCGATGAAATCGTCCTCGCGCACGACCTCGCGCAGGCGGTCGGCGAGGCCGCAGATCAGCTGGTCGCCGGCATGGTGGCCGAGCGTGTCGTTGATATCCTTGAAGCGGTCGACGTCGACGCAGGCGATGGCGAGCCGCGCGCCGCTGCGCTCGGCTTCGGCGGCGAAGGTGACCAGCTCCGTTTCGAGCAGGCGCCGGTTGGGCAGGCCGGTCAGCGCGTCGTGATTGGCGAGATGCTGGGCCGCGGACTCCCTCAATTCGAGCGCGCGCGAGGCCGAGAAGAGCCGGCGGGCCAGCGCCGAGATGATGATGACGCAGAGTGCGAGACCGACCAGGACGAGCGGCAGCACGTTCTTGAGCAGCATCAGCCCGGGGCGGCGGGGCGTCCACGCCAGATTCCCGAGTGGGCGGCCGTTATCGGTTTTCAGCTCATAGCTGCCGCGGCGCTCGCCCGAGGGGCTTCCGAAGCCGAGGTCGGGGAGCAGCATGTCGCGGCCGGCGGCCTGCCAATAGGCGTTGTCGAGCTTGATGAAGCTGACCAGAATGCGCGGGCGCGGCCGTTGCAGCGCCATGTCGACCGACGGCGTGATCGTCATTACCGACGCGAGTTCCCCATGATTGCCGATCTGGACCACCGCGGCGGCACTGAGGCCGTAGCGGCGGTTGCTGAAGTCGCTTTCGACGGCATCGCCGGTGAAGGCGGCGTCGGTGATCCTGGGCGAGGCGTTGCGGCCGCCGCGCACCTGGCGGACCAGCGGTATGACCGCGGCGAGATCGGCGCGCTGCTGCGCAATCTGGGTGCGGCTCTCGCCAGCGAAGCCGTAAACCGGCCGGTCCTGCTCGTCGAGGATCATGATCCGGTCGTGATGAAAGCTCTCGGTCATGAATACGCCGACCTCGAGGTCGAGCCAGGCGGGGTCGAAAGTGGTGCCGCGGCTCTTCGTCACCGCCTCATCCCACCAGGCCACGCTGCGCAGCTCGGAGAGCGAGCGGGTCAGCCGGGCGTTGATCGAATTGTCGATCAGCTCGGTTTGCGAGCCGACGATATTCTCGTCCATCTTGCGCGCGGAATAGAGGATGACGGCGATCATCATCGCGCCCGCGACGAGCATCAGCCCGGCCACCGGAACGATGAACCTCCGTGTCGCGCTGACGCCGTTATGCTCGCGGGTTATCGCCATATCCTCGCCATGTTGCAGGCCAGGCTCTAGCGGCTCGAAGTTAACGAAATGCTGACCACATTCTCGCGGGATTTCACCGTGTTGCCGGCGCCTGGGCCGTGCGGCCTGCTATTGCCCGCAAGCTACGATTGCGCCCGCTGGTAAATTTTTTCTTAACCAAGCGACATTTTCCCACCCTCTCAAGAGACTAGGGGTGTGAAGGCGGGGATGCGGATCCGGCCTTCGCGAACAGCAAGGGGTGCTCCGTGATCGTCCAACTGGCCATCTTAGCCGCCCTGCTCCAGGCTCTGGGCTACGTTCTCTACGCCCGCCTGTTCCTGAAAAAGGTGATCCGCCCGAACGCCGCGAGCTCCTTCATGTTCGCCTATGGCACCGCCTTGCTCGTCCTTCTCGAATATGGCGACGGCGCCTCCTGGGTGATGCTGGCGCTCCCCGCGACCTGCGCGTTCATGAGCATCTTCATCGCCTTGCTCTGCCTGCGCAAGGGCGCCACCGAGCGCGTCGACAAGGTCGAGGCCACCGCCTTTTCCGCCGACGTCTGGCTGACCGTCCTGTGGGCGGCGATCGCCTTCGGCTATGGCAGCATCGACACCTTCTCGACCGGCTTCCTGCTCGCCGGCAACGTCACCACGCTCACCGCCTTTTTCCCGGTGCTGCGCTCGACCTGGAAGACCCCGGAGCGCGAGCGGCCGGAGCCCTGGATCGTGTGGACCGCGGCCTATGGCGTGCTCGCCGTCGTCACCCTGCTCGCCGACCAGGGCCGGCATCCGGCGCTGATGGTCTATCCCTTGCTCTCGATGGTCCTGCACGGCTCGATCGCCCTGATGTCGCTGCGCGGCCGCGCCAATATCGGCCGCTGGGTCGACGCCGCCCAGACCATCTATATCGGCAGGAGCGCGATCCACGGCCACGGCATGATCGCCGGCCGCCGCTTCGAGCCGGGCGAGGCCGTCTGGAAGCTGACCGGCAAGCCGGTCTTCGGCGCGGTCACGCACAGCGGGCCCAATTATATCGGCATCGGCCCGGACGTGTGGATCGACCCCGATCTGCCGTTCGACCATATCAACCATCATTGCGCGCCCAATGCCGCCTTCGGCCCGCGCCGCCAGCTGGTCGCCTTGCGCCCGATCGCGGCGCATGAAGAAGTGACGATGGACTATTCGACCACCGAGGCGGATGCCGGCTGGGCGATGGCCTGCAGCTGCGGCGCGGAGGGCTGCCGCAAGATGCTCTATTCGATCCAATATGCCTTCGCCCACCAGGAGGAGCCGCCGCCGGCGAGTCCGGTCATGCAATTGGTCTGGCGCAACCGCCGCGCGGCCGCGGCCGCCAGCGCCTTCCCGCAGCTTCCGGTTCCCGCGCCCGCGGCCGTTCCGGCACCGGCGCCGGTCCTGCCGCCGCGCTTCGAGCCCGTACATGCCTATCAGCGCCGCTATTCCGTGCTGCCCGCCACGGCGACGCGGCGGCGCCTGTTGCGCGCGCGAAGGGCAGGGAGCTACAGCCTCGCCTGGCGCGCCTTCGGCTCGGTATAGGGTCTGTGCGGGCCGCTGGTTTACGGTCCGCTAACCAGCTCCGGCTTACAGGCGTGCCATGACCCAGCATTTCTTGCGCCGCAGCGCGCTCGCCGCCTTCGCCCTCATGGCCCTCTCCGCCGCGCCCGCGCGCGCGCAGAACGAGGAGGCCGCGCCGGCGGCGGAGGAAGAGGCGGCCGACGATGGCGCCTTCGACATCACCGCGACCCTGACCGGCGTTTCCGACTATCGCTTCCGCGGAGTCTCGCTGTCGGACCGCGACCCCGCTCTGCAGGGCGCAGTCGATATCAGCTATCGCGGCTTCTACGTCGGCGCCTGGGCCTCCTCGATCTCGCGCACCGCCGACAGCAATGTCGAGCTCGACCTTTATGCCGGCTATTCGGGAACGGCGGGCCCGATCGAATATGAAGTGGGCGCGATCGCCTATCTCTATCCCGGCGGCGACGGCACCGCCGACGTCTACGAGGGCACCGCCGCTCTCTCCTATACGCTCGGCCCGGTGACCGCCAAGCTCAGCGCCTTCTACGCGCCCGACCAGGAGAATCTGGCCGGCGACAATCTCTATCTGAGCCTAGAGGCGAGGGCGGGAATTCCAGGAACGCCGTTCACGATCTTCGGCCAGGCCGGGCGCGAGCGCGGTTCGTTCTATGGCCGCAAGCACGATTGGTCGTTCGGCGCCGAATATACCCGCGGCCCGTTCACCGCGAGCCTTGGCTATTTCGACACGGATTTGAACGGCGTCACGTCGGGCCTCGGCCGCAACGTGCGGGGCGGAATCGTCGCCAGCGCCGCCTTCGAATTCTAGCGCCTGGGTCGTCCTGGGACGAAACGCCCGTGGCGTTTCGGCGTAGGGCGTGAATCAGGCTCATCATATATCGAGACCATGATTCACGTTTCAGGCTGAGGCAGCCTGAGACGATCATGGTCGAGGTCAGGCGAGGCGCCTCAGCGCGTCGCGAACTGTCCAGCTTCCGCGCCGAAATGCTCCTTGGCATGGGTGCGCGCGGCGGTCGCGCTCTTGAAGCTTTCCTCGACCGGGGTGGCCGTCACCAGCGGATAGCCCTGGCTGTTGTAGCGGGTCTCGCGGACGGTGAGGCGGAAGCTGCCGTCCTCCTTCTTGGCGATCAGATAGGGTTTCACAATTTCTCTCGACATCGGTCGGATCCGTTCGTCAGAACGCCCTCCCTTGTGAAGGGAGGGCGAAGGTTGTGGCTTCAGTCGACCATCGCGGCGACCAGTCGGCGAAGCGCCGGGGGCGCATGCCGCGTCGGCGCGGGGGTCTGCTTGGATGCCTTGGAAGCCGCCAGCAGAGCCAGCGGCAGATAAAGTTTCGGTCGTGTTTCGTAGTTCATTTCATTCCTGAGCGGCCGTAGCCGCCATTGTTAATTCGTGTTGGAGTTGGTGGCGTCATCGCCGGAACGTGCGCCGCCTGGGACCGCTTCCCGGACCCTGGCCCGGGATCTTCTCGCGGAAGATGATCCTGCCCTTGCTGAGGTCGTAGGGCGTCATCTCGACATGAACGCGGTCGCCGACCACCGATTTGATGCGGAAACGCCGCATCTTGCCGGCCGTGTAGGCGATGATCCGGTGCTCGTTGTCGAGCATGACGCCGAACCGGCCATCGGGGTAGATCTCGTCGATCTGCCCCTCCATGACCATCAATTCCTCTTTGGCCACGCTTTACGAGGCGTCCGAGAGATTGACCGCGGAGCTCTTGCCGTTCTGGCCGGTCTCGAGCTCGTAGGAGACCTTCTGGCCTTCCTTGAGGCTGCCCATGCCGGCGCGCTCGACGGCGCTGATATGGACGAAGGCGTCGGGGCCGCCGGCTTCGTTGGTGATGAAGCCGTAGCCGCGGTCCATGTTGAAGAATTTTACGGTGCCGATAGCCATGATCGGGTCCTTTCGCATGCAAAAATACCCGCGCGCAAAAGGCGCGGCGGGGCCAGTGAAGCTTGAAAGGAAGGAGAGGCCCGGAGGCGTCAGTTTCGCTCGCAGGCGACGTCAGCCCCTGTGATATAGGGCAAGCAGCCTTAACTTACAACGCGGCATTGCTGAACGCTCAAGGGCGCGGCGGGCGGACGACCCCCTTGCGCCATGCGATTGCGATCGTGAGCCCTTCACCGGGCTCGAGCCGGCGGGTCGTGGCGATGCGGATATCTCCCGGCCGTTCGGTGGTGACCCGGGCGTCGGCTTGGCTCGATCCGCGCGCGCCGGTATAGACCGAGCGGCTTCCAAACCGGACCCGCGCCGGCAGTCGAACCCGTGCTTCGGCGTGGTCGATCGCGAAGGCCCAATCATTGCCGGTTACGTTCCAATAGAGTTCGTCTCGGTCCTCGAGGAAGCCGATCTGGCGGGTGGTTCGGTAGCGAATGCGATAGGTGTGCGTGCCCGGCCTCAGGAACACGTTGGCATCGCCGATCCTGATTCTGACGCCTCCGTCGATCCGCTCCCTCCGCCATGGCTCGGGACGCCCGTCGCGGGTGACGCCCGCGACCTCGAAGCCGGCCTCCGCGATGCCGCCCGACCGCCGCGCACGAGTCGGGAAATCGCGATAGATGCCGTGTCGGAATTCATCGCCCCGGGCGGCAATCCGGATCGTCTCCGTGACGTCCAGCGCGGCGTCGCGGCCGATCTGGATGTCGCTGGAATAAGAGAGGATGCGCTCGCGGCTTGCCGAACTCCCGGGCTGCGCGGGAGCGGTCGAAGAGAGGGTGAACAGGGCAATGAGTGCAAGATAGCGCCAGATTTGAATCATCGTCCCGCTCCCTTCCTCGCTCACGCGGCATAGCAGCAATTCGAAATTGGATGCGCAACTTTCGCATGAGTCGGAGCGGGCTGAGGGCGGCTGAAAAGACAAGTGCCCGGACGTTTCCGCCCGGGCACCCGTAAGACGGCTTTGACACCGTCTACCCCCTTGATGAACGCTCCGGCCCACGCGCTTTCCTCACCTCGCCAGAGGAAAGCGGGGCCGAAGCCTCCCCGAACCAGGCCTTTAAGTCCTTGGTTGCGTGGGAATCACGGTATGCACCCCCGCCGGCCTTGTCATGGACCGAATGCGCGGCGTTGCCAGTTTGCGCCGCGCCTGTTGCGAACCGGCAACAGGCGCCGCCCCGTGTTGCGTTGCGGCATCGCCCTCCCTAGAGGATCGCCATGCGCCTTTCCCGTTACTTCCTGCCCGTCGCCAAGGAGACTCCCGCCGACGCCCAGATCGTCAGCCACAAGCTGATGCTTCGCGCCGGGCTCATCCGCCAGACCGCCGCCGGCATCTATGCCTGGCTGCCGCTCGGCCACCGCGTGCTCCGGAAGATCGAGGCGATCGTGCGCGAGGAGCAGGACAAGGCCGGCGCGGTCGAATTGCTGATGCCGACCATCCAGTCGGCGGAGCTGTGGCGCGAATCCGGCCGCTACGACGCCTACGGTCCGGAGATGCTGCGCTTCAAGGACCGGCACGACCGCGAGATGCTCTACGGGCCCACCAACGAGGAAATGATCACGATCATCTTCCGCGACGCCGCCCGCTCCTATCGCGATCTGCCCCGCACGCTCTACCATATCCAGTGGAAGTTCCGCGACGAGGTCCGCCCGCGCTTCGGCATCATGCGCGGCCGCGAATTCCTGATGAAGGACGCCTACAGCTTCGACCTGGACGAGGCGGGATTGAAGGCGAGCTATGAGGCGATGTTCGTCGCCTATCTGCGCACCTTCGCCCGCATGGGCCTGCAGGCGGTGCCGGTGCGCGCGCCGACGGGGCCGATCGGCGGCGACCTCAGCCACGAATTCCACATTCTCGCGGAGACCGGCGAAAGTGCGATCTTCTACGACGCGGCGCTCGACGATGTGACCCGCGACGATTTGCTCACCGCCGACGCCGCGACCATAGCCCGCCTCACCGGCCTCTACGCGATGGAGGAGGAGGAGCATGCCAAGGTCGCGGACTGCCCGGTGCCGCCCGAGCACCTGCGCAGCCGCCGCGGCATCGAAGTCGGACACATCTTCGCCTTCGGCACCAAGTACAGCGAATCAATGGGCTTCACCGTGCAGAGCGCCGACGGCGGCCAGGTCCATCCGCAGATGGGCAGCTACGGCATCGGCGTGTCGCGGCTGATGGGAGCGATCATCGAGGCCAGCCACGACGAGGCCGGGATAATCTGGCCCGAAAGCGTCGCTCCCTTCCAGGTCGGCCTGATCAACATGCGCGCCGACGACGGCAATTGCGCGAGCGCCGCCGACGAGATTTACGGCCGCCTTACGCAAGCCGGCGTCGACACGCTCTACGACGACCGCGACGAGCGCGGCGGCGCCAAGTTCGCGACGATGGACCTGATCGGCCTGCCCTGGCAGCTGGTCCTCGGGCCCCGAGGGCTGGAGAAAGGACTCGTCGAGCTGAAGCGCCGCGCCACCGGCGAGCGCGAGGAGCTCAGCATCGAGAGCGCGCTGGCGAGGCTGACGTCGTGAGAAGGACCCCCACACAAACCCTCTCCCCAAATGGGAGAGGGCTTCAGGCCGGCGCTGCTCCGACCCCTCTCCCATTTGGGGAGAGGGAGGGGCCCGCCCGGCGCAGCCGGGTGGGAGGGTGAGGGCGTGATCCTCAACCGCTACGAACGGATGGTCGCGCGGCGCTATCTGCTACCGGGCAAGGGCGAGGGCGTCATCTTCCTGGTCGCCTGGATCAGCCTCGCCGCGGTCATGCTGGGCGTCGCCGCCCTGATCATCGTGATGAGCGTGATGAACGGCTTCCGCGCCGAATTGTTCGACAAGGTGACCGGGCTCAACGGCCATGCCATCGTCCACGGCGCCAACGGCCGCCTGAACGACTGGCGGCCGGTGCTCGCCCAGGTCCGCCGCACCCCGGGCGTGGTCTCGGCCCAGCCGCTGATCGAGCAGGGGCTCGTGGCGAGCCGCGAGGGACGGGTCGAGCCGATCCTGCTGCGCGGCATGCCCCGGCAGGATATCCTCTCCAATCCCAGCTTCACCCGCAACGTCGTCGCGGGCTCGCTCGCCGAGTTGCGCCCGGGCAGCGAGAATGTCGCGCTCGGCTCGCACCTCGCCGAGCGGCTCGGGCTCAGCGTCGGCAACCGGATCACGATCATCTCGCCGGAGGGGAGGACCACGCCGTTCGGCACGGTGCCGAGGATCGTCGACTTCAACGTCGTCGCCATCTTCGAGATCGGCCTCTACGATTTCGACAAGGCCTTCGTGGTCATGCCGCTCGAGGACGCCCAGGAATTCCTGCTGATGGGCGAGGCGATCGGAATGATCGACGTCACCACGACCGACGCCGACCAGGTCGATACCATCCTCGCGCCGCTGCGCGCCTCGCTCGCGGGCCGCGCGGTGCTCAGGGACTGGCGCTCGATGAATTCGGCGCTGTTCGAGGCGATCCAGATCGAGCGGGTGGTGATGTTCGTCGTGCTCTCGATCATCATCCTGGTCGCCGCCTTCAACATCCTCTCCTCGCTCATCATGCTGGTCCGCGCCAAGCATCGGGACATAGCCATATTGCGCACTATGGGCGCGACGCGGCGGGGGCTGATGAAGATCTTCATGACCGTCGGCCTCACCATCGGCGTGCTCGGCATCCTGGCCGGCCTCGTGCTCGGCATGGTGCTGCTCCAATACCGCCAGCCCGTGGTCGATCTCATCCAGCGGCTGAGCGGCCAGAATCTGTGGGATCCGCAGGTCCGCTTCCTGACCGAGCTGCCGGCGCGGATCGATCCGTTCGAGGTCGTCGCGATCGTCTCCATGGCTTTGGTGCTGAGCTTCCTCGCGACCCTGATCCCGGCCTGGCGCGCCTCGAAGACCGATCCGGTGCAGGTGCTGCGCTATGAGTGAGGTGCTCGAGGTCGCCGGCCTGAAGCGCAGCTTCGTCCAGGCCGACGTGCGCATCGACGTGCTGCGCGGCGTCGACCTCGCCGTACGCGAAGGCGAGATCGTCGCTTTGCTCGGCCCGTCGGGCTCGGGCAAGTCGACCCTGCTCCACGTGCTCGGCACGCTCGAGCGGCCGACGGCCGGAACGCTCCACATCGCCGGGCACGAGGCCGAACGGCTCTCGGAGCGCTCGCTCGCCGCCCTGCGTGCGAGTGCGATCGGCTTCGTCTTCCAGCAGTTCTTCCTGCAGGACGGTCGCTCTGTGCTCGACAACGTCGCCGACGGTCTCCTGTACAGCGGCCGGCCGCTCGGTGAGCGGCGCGCGCGCGCACGGGAGGCGCTCGAGCGCGTCGGGCTCGCTCAGCGGCTCGGCCACCGGCCGAACCAGCTGTCCGGTGGGGAGCAGCAGCGGGTCGCCGTCGCGCGCGCGATCGTCGGCGCGCCGCGGATCCTCTTCGCCGACGAGCCGACGG
>DASQLN010000032.1:0-27302 GCA_035629975.1 Allosphingosinicella sp.
GAAAAGGCCAAGATGTTCGGCTTCGATTCGCCCTATCTCGAGGCGTGCCTCTAGCGCCGGGCGCGTGCCTTTTAATGGCATCAATTCCTTTGTCGGATCCCACGGCGTCGATATAGGTTCGACCGGATCAGGTGGGGGCGATGGGCCCTCACCCGTCCCTGCGAGATTTTCCTCCGGCCGGACGGCGTCAGCTTTCACGATCCGGGCTGCACTTCCACGTCTCGTCCAGCCCGACCTCTGTCCATGCTTGCATCGACCGGCGGACGTGCCGTGCGGGAACACCTACTTCGTCGCAAGAATTACGTGTCCGGATATGGCTTGTAAGGCAACGCATCGTCACCCGGGAGCTGTTCAAGATCGAACATCCGGACGAGATCCCCCGACGGCAGGATCATCGGCGAGTACAGGTCGATGGGGCTCCGGCCCTACATGCCCGGCAGGCATTTATCGGATTCTGGTCCGCTAAATATCCATATTCGAGCTGCCGAGGCTCGATGCCTGAACGTTCGATCAGCACCTGCCGGTTGACGCCCATGGCGGTTGCGACAGGCCTTTGGGAATAGGGTGGAGCGGCCGCCGCTCGCACGGTCAATCAGCAGCACTTTAGAGCCTTTGCAACCTGAGATCATGATTCAGAAGCCTAAGGCTATGTGTATCCCGTCTTCTCATTCCTATGAAGAACTGAGCCCAAGGAGAAAGCCGCCGGGCCACTTGCCGCGCCTCCATGCGGCGAGCAACGCGCGTAGGTAATCCTCGTGTCGCTATTCTATGCCGGGGCCGCTTCGACGCCCGAGGTTTGAGGAGGGTCCGATAATCATCGATTATCATCTAAAATGGATGTTAATTCCTCACAAGTTGCGCTAATCGATGATTCTGACTTTTCTTGCGAGGAGGAGCTTATCAGCGACGAATCGGCCACAAAGGGCAAGATTCTGCGCCGCGCGCGCACGCTAACGGCCGCGACGCGCGAGCTGGAGCGGGTCAACCGGACGCTGCGCCGGATCGCCGGCACCGCCGCACAGGGGCGCGCCGCCGCGGATTCGGCCGCCGCCGATGCCCGCGCGATCATCGCCGCGCGCCGGCAGTGCCAATTGCGCTTCGGGCTGGAAATAGGCGACGTCGCCTGGGTGCTGCTGCTCGAGGCTTTCGCCGCGCGCAGCGAGGGGCGCCCGCTCGCCACCACCAGCCTCGGCGCCGCGGGCGGCATCACCCGCACCACCGCCTATCGCTGGACCCGCCGCCTCCTCGCCCGCGGCCTGCTGTCGGGCGAGACCGCGCCGCACGGCAAGCGCGCCACCTTCGTCACGCTCAGCGACGACGCCGCCGAGGGCATCCGCGCCAGCCTCGTCCAGGCGCGCGCGCTCGCCGCGCGGGCGGGCTGAGGGAGCGTCAGGACGCCTTCAGCGCGAGGATCGCGAGCGCGAGCGCCGCAAAGAACGCCACCACCTGGATTCCCCGCCACGGCACCCAGCCGGTCCGGTCGAGGTCCCTCCGCCGGATTCGCCGCGACTCGGCGACGCCCGCCAGGATCGCCAGCGCGAAAGCCGCGCCGCCCGCGCCCCACATCCACTGTTGCACTGTTATCCCGCCTGTCCCATGAGCGCGTCCGAACAAGCCGCTATCTAGGGAGAGAAGCATGATCCGCCAGCCCGCCTTGCGTATTTTTCTGGGCCTGGCGCTCGCGCTCGGCGCGGCCGGCAGCGTCGCGCAGCGCGCCGCGCCCGCCCGCCTCAGCGCCGCGCAGCAGGACGCGCTCAAGGCGGCGATCGCGGCGCCGACCCGTACCCCGGCCAACGCCGCCCGCGACCGCTACCGCCATCCTTACGAAACCTTGTCCTTCTTCGGCGTTCGGCCGACGGACAGCGTAGTCGAAATCTGGCCGGGCGGCGGCTGGTACACGGAGATCCTCGTCCCCTACCTCGCCCGCAGCGGCACCTATCATGCGACCGGCATGGGCGCGAACGGGCTGAACGGCACGCGCCGGCTGATGACCGCCAATCCGGCGCTCTACGGCCGGATCCGCACCGCCGCCTTCCCGGCCTGGGAGGCGGCCGAGGCGCGCGTCCCCGACGGCAGCGCCGACGTCGTCCTCACATTCCGCAACGTCCACAATTGGACGAGCGGCTATCAGCGAAACGGCCAGGCTTATGCCGAGGAGGCCTTCCGCCAGATGTATGCGATGCTGCGTCCGGGCGGGACGCTCGGCGTGGTCGACCACCGCCTGCCCGAAAGCGCCGATTCCGCGCGCGAGAGGGCCAGCGGCTATCTCAAGGTTTCGACCGTCCGCCGCCTCGCCGAAGCCGCCGGCTTCCGTTTCGTCGCCGCCTCGGAGGTCAACGCCAATCCGCGCGACACGGCCGACTGGCCCGACGGCGTCTGGACGCTGCCGCCCGCGCTTCGCCTGGGCGAACGCGACCGCGACCGCTATCTCGCGATCGGCGAAAGCGACCGGATGACGCTCAGGTTCGTGAAGCCGAGGTAACGCTCAGCTGCTGAGCCGGTCGACCTTTTTCTGGAGTTCGGCCAGCTGGGCCTTGAGATCGTCGAGCTCGGCGGCGGCGCCTTCGGCCGCCGGCTTGGGGGCTTCCCCGGCCTTGCCCTGCGCGGCGGCGGTGAACATCTCCATGTTGCGCCGGGCGATCTCCGAAAAGGGATTGGCGGCGAAGGCGCCGGCGACGGCTTCGCGGAACTGGCTCTGGTTGCGCTGCAACGCCTCGAGCGAGGCCTCCAGATATTGCGGCACCACCGCCTGCATCTGATCGCCGTACATCGAAATGAGTTGGCGCAGGAAATTGACCGGCAGCATGGTCGAGCCGCGCGATTCCTCGTCCATGATGATCTGGGTCAGCACGCCGCGGGTCAGATCCTCGCCGGACTTGGCGTCCACTACTTTGAACTGGCGCTTCTGGCGCACCATCTCGGCGAGCCGTTCCAAAGTGATGTAGGATGAGCTTTCGGTATCGTAGAGGCGCCGGTTCGCATATTTCTTGATGAGGATCACATCGTCATCGGACCGGGACGCCGCCATGAAACCATTCTCCGCTGGGAACAGCGCTCTAGCACCAAAGTTTGCCGCACCGCAACATCGCCCCCGGCCGCTCCCTCTGTTCCTGCAATTGCTGCGCGCGCAGACCGCAGCAAATCCGGCGCGGACCCAGGCCGCTTTGGCGGGCTTGCGCAAGTATCAGGAGGCCGCGCGCGAGCCCGTGCCCGCGCCGATGCCTGCGCTCGCGCAGGCGCATGGCGCAAGCCTGCGCGATTATGGCGGCGAAGGCCCGAGCGTGCTGTTCGTGCCCTCGCTGATCAATCCCCCCAATGTTCTCGACATGGGCGAGCGCTCGCTGCTGCGCTGGCTGGCCGCTCGCGGGCGCCGCGTGCTGCTGCTCGACTGGGGCTGGCCGGGGCCGGACCGGCGCGAGATGTCGGTCGCCGGCCATGTCGAGCATCTGCTGGTTCCGCTCATGCGGGAGGCGGGCGAGCCGGTCGACCTGGTCGGCTATTGCCTGGGCGGGACGATGGCGCTCGCCGCCGCCCAGGTCGCGCCCGCCCGCAGCGTCGCCACCATCGCCGCGCCCTGGCATTTCGCCGGCTTTCCCGACGATGCGCGCGCCAGCCTCGCGGCGCTTTGGCAGAGCGCCCAGCCGACCGTGGCCGCGCTTGGACTGCTGCCGATGGAGGTGCTGCAATGCGCCTTCTGGAATCTCGACCCGGCCCGCACGATCGCCAAGTTCGAGGCCTTCGTCGCGCTCGAGGGCGCCGAGGCCGCGACCTTCGTCATGCTCGAGGATTGGGCCAATGACGGGCCGCCCATCTCGCAAGGCGCCGCGCGCGAGATGTTCGAAGGCCTGTTCCGCGACGATCTTCCGGGCTCGGGCCGCTGGCGAGTGGCGGGCACGGCGATCGACCCCGCTTCGCTCGGCATTCCCCTGCTCAACATCGTCTCGACCACCGACCGGATCGTCCCAGCCGCGACCGCGGCGCGTGCCGGCGAGCGCCTCGACCTTGCCTTGGGCCATGTCGGCATGGTGGTCGGCTCGCGCGCGCCCCGGATGCTCTGGGAGCCCCTGGCGGGCTGGCTTTCCCGCACTGCAGCAAGCTGCTAGAGCGCCGCCGACCCCAAATCGGAGACTCGCACATCATGACCGACGTCGTCATTACCGCCGCCAAGCGGACCCCGGTCGGCGCCTTCCTCGGCGCCTTTGCCGCCACCCCCGCCCACGAACTCGGCCGAGTCGCGATCGAGGCCGCGCTGGCGCAGGCCGGTGTCGCGCCCGAAGACGTTTCCGAAGTCATCCTCGGCCAGGTCCTCACCGCCGGCCAGGGCCAGAACCCGGCGCGCCAGGCCTCGATGGCCGCCGGCATCCCAAGGGAGGTGCCGGCCTGGGGCGTCAACCAGGTCTGCGGGTCGGGCCTCCGCGCGGTCGCCCTGGCCAGCCAGGCGATCCAGACCGGCGACGCAATCATCGTCGTCGCCGGCGGCCAGGAGAATATGAGCCTTTCCGCCCACGCCCAGAATCTGCGCGGCGGCACCAAGATGGGCGACGTCGGCCTGGTCGACACGATGATCAAGGACGGCCTCACCGACGTCTTCAACAATTACCACATGGGCATCACCGCCGAGAATCTCGCCGAACAATATCAGGTGACCCGCGACGACCAGGACGCCTTCGCCACCGCCTCCCAGAACAAGGCGTCGGCCGCGCGCGCCTCGGGCCGGTTCCGGGACGAGATCGCCGCCGTGACGGTCAAGACCCGCAAGGGCGAGACAATCGTCGAGAATGACGAGTATATCCGCGACGGCGTCGAACAGTCCGCCCTCGCCGGCCTGCGCCCCGCCTTCAAGAGGGACGGCACCGTCACCGCGGCCAACGCCTCGGGCCTCAACGACGGCGCCGCCGCGCTCGTCCTGATGAGCCGCGAGGAAGCCGAGAGGCGCGGCGCCCCCATACTCGCCCGCGTCGCGAGCTGGGCCTCGGCCGGAGTCGATCCCTCGATCATGGGCATCGGCCCCGTCCCCGCCTCCAGGAAGGCGCTCGAGAAAGCCGGCTGGACGATCGCCGACCTGGACCTAATCGAAGCCAATGAAGCCTTTGCCGCGCAGGCGCTGGCGGTCGGCAAGGAGCTCGGCTGGGACGCGAGCAAGGTCAACGTCAACGGCGGCGCGATCGCCATCGGCCACCCGATCGGCGCCTCGGGCGCGCGCGTGCTCACCACCCTGCTCTACGAAATGGAGAAACGCGACGCCAAGAAGGGCCTCGCCACGCTCTGCATCGGCGGCGGCATGGGGATCGCATTGTGCGTCGAGCGGGACTGAGCCGGCTCGCGGCCACCGCGCTTGCGGCCCTCGCGGCGCCGGCCGGCGCCGCGCAGCCTGCGCAACCAGAGCAACCCGCGCCGTCCGCCCTTCCCCCAATCCCCGCCGAGGTTCTGGCTCCGGACGAGGAAGCCGCCGCGATCCTGCAGAGCGCGGCGGAGCGCCCCATTTCTCTGGAGGATATGAGCGGGGTTTCCGCCGAGATCGCCGCTTCCCTTGACGCCTTCACCGATCAGATTCTGGCGCGGGGCGAGCAGGTCTCCGGCTGGCAGAGCCTCGGCGTCGATCTGCGCGAGGCCGTGCGTGCTCGGGACGGCGGCTTGACCGCAAATATGGCGCTGGGAAGCAACGAGTTCGGCTTCGAACGCACCTATTTCGCCGATGAGCCCTTCGATACTCTTGTCCCGCGCGAATGGGTTCTAATCGGACGGCACGGCCAGCCCGTCCACGGTGAGGACGTCCAAGTCGAAATCAGCAAGATTGGGCCCAAAGTCTTTCTGGCCGAACGGGTCGCCTATAGACGCCAGCGCAACGCTCTATGCCGCGTGCGATCCGAGGCGCGCTTCTACGCTGATCCGGCGGTGCCGGCCACCCAGGCGGACACCATCGCCCTCTTATTCGGGCTGCGCACGCTGCCGGCGCTCGATCGGCGGGGATATTGCCAGGTCTATGAGGAGCGCGAGCCCGGCGTCTATGTGACCCGCTCGTTCGACAGCGAAGGCTATCGCCTGCCGGCGCTCGAGCTGATCCTCACACCAATTCGGATCGTCGCGCGCTCGCCTATCCCCACCCGCGCGGCGGCGCGATGAGCGGGGCGAGGGAACGGTCGCGCTCGCACAGAAGTTATCCGCTGCATGACCTAAGGGGGCGGCCGGCATGAGAGCATTCGAGGCAGTGACCCGGCTCGGCTTCGCAGCACGCGGGGTCATGTACGCGGCGATCGGTTATCTCGCCTTGCGCAGCGGCCGCACCGAGGATGCGGGCGGCGCGATGGACTATCTCGCGACCGGCGCCGGCGGTTTCCTGGTTGCAGCGATGGCGGCCGGGTTCTTCAGCTACGGCCTGTGGCGCCTGCTCGAGGCGTGGATCGATTCCGAAGGCCGCGGCAAGGATCGCAAGGCGATCGGCGCCCGCCTCGCCGGAGCCGGCTCGGGCCTAGTCCATCTGGGTCTCGGAATCGTCGCCGTGCTGGCGGCGCTCCACAGCAAGAGCGGCGGCGGCGGCGGCGGCGCTCCGGAAGAGGGGGCGAAGATGGCGCTGAGCCTGCCCGGCGGCGAGGGACTGCTGTGGATCGGCGCCGCGATCCTCGCCGCGGTCGGCATCCAGCAGTTCCGCAAGGCCTTGTCGCTGAAATTCCTCAAGCACCTCAAGCCCGAGGCCGCCAGGCGCTCCTGGATCCCCTGGCTCGGTCGGGTGGGTTTCGCCGCGCGCGGGATCGTCTTCCTCGTCATCGGATGGCTCTTCGTGCAGGCGGCGCGGTCGCACAGCTCGGCGGCGGCGGGCGGCATCGACGACGCGCTCGGCTCGCTGCCCCGCTCCGTCCAGACCGCGGTCGCCGCCGGCGTTATCCTGTTCGGCCTCTTCAGCCTGACCGAGGCGGTCTACCGCAAGATGCCGGCGACACGCCAGTGAGCCGGCCTACCGCCGGAGGCGTGCCATTCCGACACAGGCCGCGCGCGGGCGGCGCCGAGCCTTTGTCCGCGGGCGCCCATGGGTTTAATCTGCCCGCCCTCGAAGGGGCGAAGGGCATGATCGCTTTGGTGTGGCGTTACGAGGTGCTGGAGGAGGCGCGGGCCGCGTTCGAGGCGACCTATGCGCCGACCGGCGCCTGGGCCCAGCTCTTCGCCCGCGCCGACGGCTATCGCGGCACCGAATTGTTCCGCGCGGAGGACGGCTCCTATTTGACGCTCGACATCTGGCGCTCGCGCGCAGACTTCGACGCCTTCCTCGCCGCCCATCGGGACGATTACGAAGCGCTCGACCGCTCCACTGAAGGCTGGACCGCCTGCGAGCACCGCATCGGCGAATATGAAGTGATGGGCTGAGTCCCTCCGTCGTCATCCCGGACTCGATCCGGGATCCATGAACACGGATTGCGAGAACGGATCCGGCCCGGTGTTCATGGATCCTCACCTTCGTCAGGATGACGGCATGCGTCAGACCCAGCTCCGCTTGAACCGCGACCCCAAAGTCGTCAGCAGCTCATATTGGCTGAGCGGTCCGGCCAGGTCGGGCAGGCGGAAGTTCATGGTCAGCCAATCGCCTTCGCCGGCATCCACGGCGGGAATCGCCACTTCGCTCGTTTCGGCCTTTCCGCTCTCCAGTATCTGAATGTGCTTCATGATCCCGGCTTGCGGGATTTCGACGGCCAGCAGATCCATCGAGATCCGGCCGACGATCGGGCAAGGCCGGTCGCCTGCCAAGGCATAGCCGCCTTCGCCCAGCATCCGCAGATAACCGTCCGCATAGCCGATGTTGAGGATTCCGACTTTCATGTCCCAGGGGGTGGCGAAGGTCGCTCCATAACCGACCGATCCGCCGGCCGGCACGTCCCTGATTTGGAGGATCTGGGCCTCGATGCTGGCGACGGGGCGAAGCGCCGCTTCCTGCGCGGTGTTGCCCACCACCGGTATGCCGCCGTAGAGCGCCAGGCCCGGCCGCGTCAGCCCGAAGCTATATTTGGGGCCAAGGCAGATGCCCGCCGAATTGGCCAGGCTGTAGCGCGCCGCCTTGATGTCCTGCCTGAGCGTCCGGAAGAGCCCGAGCTGGCGTTCGTTCATTGGATGGTCGGGCTCGTCCGCGCAGGCGAGATGGCTCATCAGCGTCCGGATATGGAGGCCGTCGAGCAGGCCCGAGCGCGCCTCCTGCGGGGTCAGGCCGAGCCGGTTCATCCCGGTGTCCACCATCACGTCGCAGGGCAGCCCGGTCTCGCGCCAGCGCCGCACCTGCTCGGGGCTGTTCAGCACGGGCCGCGCCCGCCCTTTCACCGCCACCGCCATGTCGCCCGGCAGGACGCCGTGCAGCACGCTGAGCTCGAGGTCCCCCGGCCAGGGCGTCAGCGCCTCGGCCTCGCGCCAGGTGGCCACGAAGAAGTCGCGGCAGCCGGCGTCCTGCAGCCTCTTCACCGCTTCGCGCGCGCCCAGCCCATAGCCGTCGGCCTTGACCGCCGCGCCGCAGGCGGCCGCGCCGCTCCTGTGCGCGAGCCAGTGCCAGTTGGAGACGAGCGCGGCGCCGTCGAGCCTCAGCCGCAGGGGAACGTGGACCATGGGCAGCTGCTAGCCCGGCGGCCCTTCCGAGTCATCCCGGCGTTTGCCCACCGTCTCCGGCAGCCACAGCACGGTCACCACCAGCGCCATCGCCACCACGCCCCACGTATACCACAGGCCCGAATAAGGGTCGCCGGTCCTGGAGACGATATAGGCGCTGATCAGCGGCAGGAAGCCGCCGAAATAGCCGGTGCCGAAATGATAGGGGATCGACATCGAGCTGTAGCGGATCCTGGCCGGAAACATCTCGGAGAGCAGAGCGGCGACGGAGCCGTAGGTCATCCCGGACAGGCACATCATCGCCAGGATCGCGCCGACGATGATCGCGATGCGCCAGGCCTCGGGCACGAAGGTCGCGCCGGCCGCCGCGCCGGCGCCGTCGCCCGCGGCCCATCCGACCAGCCAGAAAATCGGAAACAGCAGGATCAGGGTCAGCGCATAGCCGATCACGATCGGCTTCTTGCGGCCGATCCGGTCGGAAAGCGCGCCCGTGCCGACGAAGAAAACCAGCCCGAGCAGGGCGGCGCCGCCGACGATCAGCTGGGAGGTGGTCGCCTCGATCCGCATCGATCTTTGGAGAAAGTCGAGCATCGAGAACATCGCCGTATACCAGATCACCGTCAGCCCGGCGGCGATCCCGAACAAGGCGACGAACAGCCGCTTCAGATTGCCGGGATAGGTGAAGGCCTCCTTGAACGGGTTGGCGGCTGTCTCGCCGGCTTCCTTCAGTGCCTTGAACACCGGACTCTCGGAGAGCTTGAGCCGCATCCACAGGGAGACGGCGAGCAGCAGGATCGAGAAGAGGAACGGCATGCGCCAGCCCCAGGCGCTCCACGCCTCGGCCGAAACCAGAGATTTGAACAACAAGACGACGGCCAGGCTGAGGATGAAGCCGCCGACGACGCTGGCCTGGATGAAGCTGGTGTAGAAGCCCGCTTTCCCGGGCGGCGAATGCTCGGCGACATAGATTGCGGCGCCGCCATATTCGCCGCCGAGCGCCAGCCCTTGCAGGATCCTGAGCAGGATGATCAGCAGCGGCGCCGCGACTCCGATCGCGGCATAGCTCGGGATCAGGCCGATGCCGGCGGTCGCGACGCCCATCAGCGTGATGGTGACGAGGAAGGTATATTTCCGCCCCAGCCGGTCGCCGAGATAACCGAACAGGATCGCGCCCAGCGGCCGGAAGGCGAAGCCGACCGCGAAGGTCGCCCAGGCGAGCAGGGTGGCGAGCAATTCGTCGCCGGGCGGAAAGAAGCTGCGCTGCAGGATGCCCGAGGCGGTGAGCGTGCCCCAGATGAAGAAATCATACCATTCGAAGACGGTGCCGACCGACGAGGCGGCGATCACCAGCCGCGTGCGCTTGCGATCAACCGCATCGTCTCCGGCCATGGGCGCGGCTGCCTCGTCCATCCTCGCATTCCCCCGTTCCTGGACGAGACTAGGCCCGGCGGCGGAGACCGGCAAGCGGCTCCGCGCGGCACCGGCGAGGCGTTAAGTCCGCCATCTGTATTCGACACACGAATCGCGTTATATTTGTAGATGGGGGAGGGCCCGACTCATGATTGATCCGTTTCTCATGTTCAACGTTAGCAAGTATTTTGCGCTGGCAGGTTGGTTCCTGGTGCTCGTCTCGCTGTTCGTGCCGAAGACCCGGCGCATGATCTGGCCGGTCACGCAATTCGTCGCTCCGGGTCTCCTCTGCTTCTGCTACATCCTGATGGTGTGGGACGGCTGGCCCTATCTGAACTTGCCGTCCAGCTTCACCGAGCTGCGCGGGATCAGGGATCTCTACGCGAATTTCGGGCCGCTGACGGCGAGCTGGCTCCACTTTCTCGCGCTTGACCTGTTCGCCGGCGCCTGGATGGTCCGCGACGGCGTCGAGCGGAACATGCCGCTGCCGGCCATCTTCATCTGCCTGCCGTTCACCTTCATCTTCGGCCCGGCCGGCCTGCTTCTCTATATCCTGCTACGCTATCTGGTTGGACGGCGCGGAGCTCCGGACGCCTAGTCGAGAGCGGCGCGCGCCTGTTCCCAATTGCGCCCGTCGAAGGCGGTGGCGACGACTTCCAGCGCGGAGGAGTCGTCGAGCGCATTGAAGTTCACGCTCCACGCTTCGGGATGCGAGCGCGGCTGGTAAAAGCTCTTCACCCCGCACGTGGCGCAGAACAGGTGCTCGGCCGCGCCGCTGCCGAAGCGGTAGGAGGTGAGCGCGTCGCCGCCGCAGAGCAGCCGGAAATCCCCGTGCAGAACGATCAGGTGGCGGAAGCCCGTCGCGGCGCAGATCGAGCAATTGCAGTCGAGCACCCGGACGACCCCGGGAACCTCCGCCTCGAACCGCACCTTCTTGCAATGGCAGCCGCCCTGGACTTTCATAAGCGCGACCTATGCACCACTGCTTCCCGCCCGTCACCCGGCCCGACACCAGCCTGCTCGTGCTCGGCAGCCTGCCGGGCGCGGTCTCGCTCGCGCAAGGCCGATATTATGCGCACAAGCAGAATCTCTTCTGGCGGCTGATCGGCCCGGTCATCGGCCGCGACCTCGCTTCACTCGACTATGAGGCGCGGCTCGAGGCCCTGCTCGACGCGCGCGTGGGCCTGTGGGACACGGTCGCGGCGGCGACGCGCAAGGGCAGCCTCGACGCCGACATCCGCCTGCATGCGGCGAGCGACCTCACCGCGCTCGCCGCGACCCTCCCCGAGCTGCGCGCGATCGCCTTCAACGGCGCCACCTCGGCGCGGATCGGGCGCCGCCAGCTGGCCGGCGTGGCGGGGCTCGACCTGATCGACCTGCCCTCGAGCAGCCCGGCTTATGCGAGCCTCTCCTTCGAGAGCAAGCGCGCGGCCTGGATGCGGCTGGCGCCCTATCTGTTGGACCGGCGCCAGTCGCGGATCTGAGCCTCGCTCACGTCGCGCGGGTAGCAGATCGGCGCGTGGCCGCCGGGCCGGCTATAGGCGCTGCGCCCGCCGCACTGGCTGCCATTGCGCGTGCGATTGTAAGGGCAGGCGCAGGGGCCGGGATAGGCGGCGATCGACTGGCGGATGATCGACTGCCGGATCTGGGCGTCGGATTGGGCAAAAGCGGGCGACGCGGCGGCAGCCGCAGCAACCAGAGCAAGCATGGCATATTTCATGATTTTTCCCCTCACGGCGCCGAGTCCAGCGCTGGAGGGAACGCTAAGACCCGAAAATACCTCGGAAGATCAGCGATTCGTCCGAAATGGACCAATCCTGTCTACAGTCGCGACTGAGAGGAGGAAAGAACCGTCCGAAATGGACGAAAGTCAGCGGGAGTTGCAGAATCTCAATATGGGAGCCGCAAGCGCCGGGCGCGCGATGATCAGGTCCGGCACCTGCGTGTCGGCGCGGTTGTAGACGAGCGGCGCGCCGTCGAGCCGGCTGGCGTGCAGCCCCGCGCCGAGCGCCACCGCCGCCGGAGCGCAATTGTCCCACTCATGCTGGCCGCCGGCATGATAATAGAGGTCGGCCTCGCCTGCGACGACGGCCATCGCCTTGGCGCCCGCCGAGCCCATCGCCACCAGCTCGGCCCCGAGCAAAGTCGCGATCTCCTCGGCTTCGGCGGGGGGCCGCGTCCGGCTGACCAGCATGATCGGGCGGGCGCGGACGGCATCGGCGGGCATCTCTACCCGGTCCGAGCGGAAGAGCTGCCCGCGCGCGGGCACCGCCACCGCACCCAGCCGGGGCGCGCCGTCGACCGCCAGCGCGACATGGACCGCCCAATCCGGCCGCCCTTCGGAATATTCGCGGGTGCCGTCGAGCGGGTCGACGATCCACACCCGGCTGGCGCCCAGCCGCGCCTGATCGTCCGGGCTCTCCTCCGACAGGACCGCATCGCCCGGCCGCCATTGGGTGAGGCCGGCCAGGATGAAGGCGTTGGCGAGCCTGTCGGCGGCATGGCCCAGGGCGGCGCCTTCGAGGAAGGAGCCGCAGCGCTGCTCCATGAGCAGCCGCCCCGCTCCTTCAGCCAAATGCGCCGCTAGCTCCTCGTCGGTCATTGCGCCTGATGCCTCCAGCCGGGCCCCGGCACAAGCCGGACGCCCGCGAACAAGGTTAACGCCTTGTTTACCATCCGGGTATTAATACGGGTCCCACGGGAAATTTCCCGAGGGGAATTGAAATGGTCATCTTGCTGACGGCATTCCTGGCAGGCGCGAGCCCCCTGCCCCAGATCGACCGGACCGCGCTCGACCTTCAGGCGCGCGCCGAAGCGCTGCAGCCGGGCGCCCGCACTCAGGCGCGCCCGGTACGGCAGCGCGCCGCTGTGCCGGCACGGACGCAGGCCGCCCGGCCGCGCACCGCCGCCGGCACGCCGACCCGCTCGAACAAGGCATCGACGCCCGCCGCCCGCGGCCCGGTCAGGGTCGCCTCGGCGCCGGCCCGTGCACTGGTCCCTGGCCCGGCCCGCCGGACGGCGCCGCGCCGCGCCACCAGCGGCGGCCCGCTCGATCTCGCCCAGATCACCACCATCTGCCGCGCCGCCGGCGATCAGGACGATCCCGCCCGCTTCCTCGCCCGCCTCAGCAGCGCCTATTCGTTGTCGGCGGACGACAGCGTCTCGCTTCGCGCCAGCTGCGCCGCCTATCTCGCAGGCCGCGCCGACGCCCGCCGCGGCTCGGGCGGCACCTACTGAAAAGCGCAAGGGGGGACGGTTGCTTTTCGCGAAAAAGTAACTGTAACCACTTCCGAGCATTATTCGCCTGTACGGCTTTAGGACCATGTGCTTATCTGCCTGCGTAATGCAGGGGGCGGACGATGAAGTTTCTGGCGGTTTTCGGTACGCGCCCTGAAGCCGTCAAGATCGCCCCGATCATCAAGACTCTCCAGCGCGAGTCCTCGGTAGAAACGCGCCTGTGCGTGACCGGCCAGCATCGCGAGCTGCTCGATGCCGCGCTCGATTTCTTCTCTTTGAGACCGGATTTCGACCTTCAGGTCATGGCGCCCGAGCAGGCGCTCAACGCGCTGCTTGCAAAGCTGATCGAGCGGCTCGATCCTGTGCTCGTCCGAGAGCAGCCCGACCGGGTAATCGTCCAGGGCGACACCACCACCGCGCTCGCCGCCGCGCTCGCCGCCTTCCACCGCGGCATCCCCGTCGCCCATGTCGAGGCCGGCCTGCGCACCTATCGCGGCGGTCAGCCCTTCCCCGAGGAATATAACCGGCGCGCGATCGGCCTGACCGCCGATTTGCATTTCGCGCCGACCCGCGCCGCCCGCGACAATCTGCTCACCGAGCGGCTCGGCGGCGAGGTCTTCGTCACCGGCAATAGCGGGATCGACTCGCTCGACCTGGTATTGGCCCGGCTCGACGGCGACCCGGTCTTTCGCGCCGGGATCGACGCCGCGCTGCCGCCGATCCGGGCCGACCGCCGGGAGATCCTGGTCACCGCCCACCGCCGCGAGAGCCTGGGCGCACCCTTCGCCGCGATCTGCGCGGCGCTGGCGACGCTCGGCGAGCGGCCCGACGTCGGCATCCTCTTCCCGCTCCATCCCCATCCCGTGCTGCGCGCGGCGGCCGAGACGGCGCTGCGCGGTCTCCCGAACGTCCACCTGCTGCCGCCGCTCGGCCTCCCCCACTTCGTCCGGCTGATGAAGCGCGCCCGGCTCATCCTCACCGATTCGGGCGGCGTCCAGGAGGAAGCGGTGGCGCTCGGCAAGAGCCTGCTGGTTCTGCGCGACGCCACCGAGCGGCCCGAAGGGGTCGAGGCGGGCGCGGCGCTGCGCGTCGGCACCGATCCTGCGCGTATCCTCCACGCAGCCGAACATATGCTCGCCGCGCCGCCGGCGCCGGAGGTGCGCTCGCACCTTTATGGCGACGGCCGCGCCGCCGAACGGATCACCGCCGCCCTGCTCGGCCGCCCCGTCGACGAATTCGCGCGCGATTGGCCGCGCATTGAGAGCATGCGCCGGATCGGCTAGCTGCGGCGCCATGGACGGCGCGGACTTCTTGATCATCGGGGGCGGCATTGCCGGTCTCTCCGCAGCGGCGCGGCTGGCACGGCACGGCAAGGTCGTGGTGATCGAGGCCGAGGAGGCTCTGGGCTATCACAGCTCCGGCCGAAGCGTCTCCTTCAGCCATTACGGCATTGGCGGCGAGGCGGTGCGCGCGCTCACCGCCCACAGCCGGCCCTTTTTCGAACGGCAGCCCGAGGGCTTCAGCGAGGTTCCGGTCGCGCAGCCCTTCGCCTCGCTCTATTTCGCCGGAGAAGACGAGCTGCCCGCCTTGGCGTCGCTGGCGGCGGCGATGGCGCAGGTCACCGGCGCGATCCGGCCGCTCGACGCGGACGACCTGACCGCGCTCTGCCCGGTCCTCAAGACCGGACCCGGCGCCGCGGTGCGCGGGCTGTTCGATCCGACCGGCCTCAAGCTCGACGCCGACGCCTTGCTGCAGGGCTATGCCCGCTCGGTCCGCTCCCAAGGCGGCGAGATCAGGAGCGGCCGCCGCATCGAATCGATCGAACGGCGCGGCGAGAAATGGGCCGTCGACGGCGAGATCGCGGCCCCGATCCTGATCGACGCCGCGGGCGCCTGGGCGGACGCGGTCGCGGCGCTGGCCGGCGTCGCCCCCCTCGGCCTCGAGCCCAAGCGCCGCACCATCATCGCCGTCGATCCGCCGCCGGGCATGGAGATCGCCGCCTGGCCGTTCGCGCACAGCGTCGCTGGCGATTTCTACATGCTGGCGGAAGCCGGCCGCCTGCTCGTCTCGCCGGTCGACGAGGTCGCGGACGATCCCTGCGACGCCCAGCCCGAGGATTACGATGTCGCGCTCGCGGCCGACCGGCTCGAACATTATACGAGCCTGCGCGTCACCCGCATCGCCCACCGCTGGGCGGGGCTTCGCACCTTCGCCGCCGATCGCGTGCCGACCGCCGGCTTCGCGCCCGGCGCGCCCGGCTTTTTCTGGCTCGCCGGGCAGGGCGGCTACGGCCTGCAGACCGCCCCGGCGATGGCGGAGATCGTCGAAACCCTGATCACCGGCGCGCCTTGGCCCGCCGGGCTCGCCGCGTCGCCGGAACAAATCCGCCCCGAACGCCTGCTCGGTGCTTGAAAATGCCGGAAGAAGTGCGGACTAAGGCGCCATGACCGCGGACGCCATCGCCGACAGCGACCTCGCGGGAGCGGCGCCACCCTCTCCGCCCGAGCGGCCGTCCCCCGCTCGCGCCTCGCGGCTGAGGATGATCAAGCAGGGGATCAAGCTCCTGCTCCTCATTTTCCTGCTGATCCTGATCTGGCTGATGATCACGGCGCCGCTGTCGCAATCGCTGGGGCCGATCGCGGCCCCGAGCCTCACCATCCTCTCGGCGGAGGGCGAGCCGATCGCCCGGCGGGGCTCCATCATCGCCGAACCGGTCGACGTCACCCAGCTGCCGCCTCATGTCGGCCTGGCCTTCGTCGCGATCGAGGACCGGCGCTTCTATTATCATAGCGGGCTCGATCCCTGGGGCATGGGCCGGGCGCTGGTCCGCAACACCCGCTCCGGCTCGGTCCGCGAGGGCGGCAGCACGATCACCCAGCAGCTCGCCAAGACGAGCTTCCTCTCGCCCGACCGCACCTATGTCCGCAAGGCGCAGGAGGCGCTGATCGCGCTCTGGCTCGAGGCGCGGCTGAGCAAGAACCAAATCCTCAGCCGCTACCTTTCCAACGTCGCTTTCGGCGACAACGTCTACGGCCTGCGCGCCGCCGCCCGCCACTATTTCAACGTCGCGCCCGAGCAATTGACCCTGTCCCAGGCGGCGATGCTGGCCGGCGTCGTCAACGCGCCGAGCCGGCTCGCGCCGAGCCGCCACCTCGCCGCCGCCCGCGCCCGCGCCCGCCTGGTCCTCCAGACCATGGTCGAGTCCGGCTTCATCACCGAGGCGCAGCGCGCCGCCGTCCGCCCCGCCCGCCTACGCCTCGGGCCGCGCGACAATGTCCCGACCGGCACCTATTTCGCCGATTGGGTGCTGCCCGAGGCGAACAATCTCGACGACGAAGGCTATGGCCAGCGCCGCATCCGCACGACCCTGGAGGGCGACCTCCAGCGCGCGGCGGTGCGCGCCGTCCGCCGCGCGGGCCTCGGCCGCACCCAGGCCGCCTTGGTCGCGATGCGGCTCGACGGGCGGGTGGTGGCGATGGTCGGAGGCCGCGATTATGCGCGCAGCGTGTTCAACCGCGCGACCCAGGCGCGCCGCCAGCCGGGCTCGGCGTTCAAGGTGTTCGTCTATCTCGCGGCCTTCCGCGCGGGCCTGAGGCCCGACACGATCGTCAACGACGCGCCGGTCCGCCTCGGCGACTGGCGGCCGCGCAATTACGACAACAATTATCGTGGGCCGATCACGCTGCGCGACGCGGTCGCTTATTCGAGCAATTCGGTGGCGGTGCAGCTGTCCGAGCGGGTCGGCCGCGACAATGTGATCCGCGCGGCGCGCGACCTGGGCCTCACCACCCCGCTGCGCGCCGACCCGAGCCTGCCGCTTGGAGTCAACAACGTCTCCCTGCTCGAGCTGACCGCCGCTTATGCCGGCATCGCCTCGGGCCGCTTCCCCATACGCGCCCACGGCATACCGGGCGACGCCGCGCCCGAATCCGCTCTGCGCCGCGATCCCGCCATGCCCTATATGCGCGAAGTGCTTTACGGGGTCGTCCGGCGCGGCACCGGGCGCGCGGCGAACCTTTCGGTCCCGACCTTCGGCAAGACCGGCACCACGTCGGACTATCGCGACGCCGTGTTCGTCGGCTTCGCGGGCGATCTCGTCGTCGGCGTGTGGATCGGCAATGACGACAACAGCCCGCTCCCCGGCACCTCGGGCGGCGGAGCGCCGGCGCGGATCTGGCGCGCCTTCATGACCGAGGCGCTCGGCGCCCGCGCGGCCGCTCCGCCCGTGCCCTTGTCGCGAGCCGACCGCGGCGACGAGAACGGCATTGCGCCCGTCAACGGCATCGAGCCCCCACCCGACACGCCGCCCATCCCCGAGCCGACCGCGCCGGCCAACGCCGTCACCCTCCCAGCCCCGCCGCGGGTGGAGCCGCTGACGCCGGAGCCATGAGCGGCCGGCGCGGCGGCCGCCTGCGCCCGATTCGCCTTGAGTTTCGCCACTGCCCGGCTAGACAATCCCCAGGCGGAGAAGCTTGGAATTGTCTGGGGGGACAATGACATGCCGGTGTTCAATGGTACCGATGCCAGCGAAACCATCATCGGCACCGATGGCGACGACATTTTCCATACGTCCCGGGGCCAGGACATCCTGTCCGCCCTGGCGGGGTTCGATACGCTCAACGCGGACTTTTCCGCCGCGCTCAATGCCTATGGCAATTTCTCCGTGGACGAATTCGGCCTGAAGGGGACTTTGGGCGACCGCGACACGAACTGGCGGACCGAATTCTACGCCATGGAGAAAATTACATACACGAGCGGCGCAGGCGCCGATCAATTC
This sequence comes from Allosphingosinicella sp., assembly GCA_035629975.1. GTDB lineage: Bacteria > Pseudomonadota > Alphaproteobacteria > Sphingomonadales > Sphingomonadaceae > Allosphingosinicella. Next base: position 18,005 of record DASQLN010000032.1, read on the forward strand.
TATCTGTTCTTCGACAGAACGGTCGCCGGCTACATGATTGCCGTAAACGCCGGCGCTGGCTTCGATCTGCTCACGCTCAATCTCTCGCTCGGCCAGCATGCGGCCCTCGTCGGCGATGCCGCGACCTCGATCGGCAATGCCAATTTCGCCTTTTCGAACATCGAGCAGTTCGATCTCGATCTCGGCAGCGGGAATGACGACCTGGTCCTGGCCGGCGGCAACGACACGGTCGCCTCCGGGGAGGGCAACGACCGGATTCTCGGCATGCTTGGCAATGACATCCTCGAAGGCCAATCGGGCGGCGACCATCTCGAGGGCGGCGACGGCAATGACGAGCTCTCTGCCTATAACTCGTATATCGGCGTGGACGACGGCGCCGAGATCGACACGCTAAAGGGCGGCGCCGGCAACGACCTGCTCTCTATAGGCTATGGCGACAGCGCCGACGGCGGCACCGGCACCGACCGGCTCTCCATCTCCCTGCGCAGCGGCACGACCGGCGCGGTGCTCGATCTCTCGGCCGTCTTCGCGGGCGGCACGATCACGATCGGCGGCGGCACCATCACCGGGGTCGAAGCCTATGACAAAATCTACGGCACCGATTATGCCGATACGATCATTACCGGCGATGCGCCCAATATGGGGTCCTTCCTGTCGGCGGGCATTTTCGGCTTCGGCGGCGACGACGTCATCACGACCGGCAGCCGAGTCGATACCGTGAATGGCGGCCTGGGGAACGATACGATCCGCGGCGGAGGCGACAGCGACTGGCTTGCCGGCGACCAGGGCAATGACCGGATTTTCGGCGACGGCGGCAACGACACGATCTTCGGCGTCGAAGACGACGACGAGCTTCACGGCGGCAGCGGGAACGACCTGATCTACGCTGATTTCGGCCAGGACCAGCTGTTCGGCGACGACGGGGCCGACAGGCTCTTCGGCGGGCCTGGCGCCGATTCGATGTCGGGCGGCGCCGGCGACGACATTTTCTATCTCGAGGGCGCGGACAGCCTCGCCGAAGCCGTGGGCGGCGGCAACGACATCGCTTATGCGAGCCAGACCTTCCAGATCACCAGCGCGTCCTACGTGCTGACCGCCGGAGCGGAGATCGAGACCCTGACCGCCGAGACGATGAGTCCGACGCTCGCCATCACCCTCACCGGCAATGCGTTCGGACAGCTGATCGTCGGCAGCGCCGGCAACAATCTGATCGACGGCGGCGGCGGCACCGACACGCTGCGCGGCGGGGCCGGCGACGACGTCTATATCGTCGACGATGCTTCCGATATCGTCGTCGAGCTTGCGGGCGGGGGCGCGGACCGCGTCTCGGCCAAGGCCGATTACAGCCTCGCCGACGGCGTGTCCGTCGAGACTCTCGGCACCGACAACGACGCCGGCACAGCGGCGATCACGCTGCGCGGCAACGAGATCGACAATCGCATCATCGGAAATTCCGGCGCCAACGCGCTTTACGGCGGCGCCGGCGACGACAGGATCGAGGGCGGCGCCGGCAGCGACCGGATCGAGGGCGGGCTCGGCACCGACCATCTGTTCGGCGGCGCGGGCGCCGACGTCTTCGTCTTCGCTCGGGGCGACAGCCGCAGCGCGATACGGTCGGACGGCAAGAAATATCTGCCCGACATGATCTGGGACTTCGTCTCGGGCGAGGACCGTATCGATCTGTCCGCGATCGACGCCAATTCCGGGACCGCATCGAACGACGCCTTCACCTTCATCGGCACAGGCGCCTTCACCGGCCATGCCGGCGAGCTCCGCTACGAGGTGCGCGGCGCGCAATTGCTGATGCTGGCCGACACCGACGGCAACGGCGTGGGCGACTTCCACCTCGTCCTGACCGCACCGGGCCTGCAGGCGGCGGACTTCATTCTCTAGCCCGGCCGGCCGCGAACGCCGCTAGCGCAGCTCCACCCTGACGGTGTCGCACAGATTGACCGCAGGCCAGGATTGCCGATGCCCGCCCTCATAGGTGACGCGGATGTCCCAGCGGCAGAGCTCGACGTCGCGCGTATAGCCCGCGGCGGCGCGTTCGTCCGGCGGGACCTCGCGGTGGTGGAGCAGGTTGACGCTCCAGCTCTCCTCCCCGCGCGGCGAGATGTTCAATTCGGTGATCGTCTGGCCGGTCTTGTTGACGATGATGAAATCGAGATTGGCCGAGCTTTCGGCGAGCTCGCGGCCGCCGATGCTGTCGCCCTCGGGCTCTTGCGGCTGGGCGGAAAAGGCGAGGGCGGCGGCGAGGAGCAATATCTGCATCGTGAAAGCCTCCCAATTCGTCATTCCAGCGAAAGCTGGAATCTCATTTTTTGCCGGAAAGGAAAAGAGATTCCAGCTTTCGCTGGAATGACGGAGATTTAGGCCGGGGTATGAGGCTAGCCGAACCGATTGGCGCCGCGCCGGCCGGTCATCCGGTGCCGCCCCGCGATTCGCGTCGAACGCTGGCGGATGGTGTCGAGGAACAGCCACTCGGAGGTGGCGCGCTCCGGAGTCAGGCTGAGGGTGGCATAGCCGCGCTGGTGCAAATTCGCCCATTTGAGCTGCGAGTTTCTGGCCACGGTCGCGCGCACCATTTCGTCCGGCGCGACCGCGCGGAATTCGCTCTCATTGCCGGGCGAGGTCACGCTCTGCCCGGCGATCTCGATGCCCGCGGCGTGGCCGTCCAGATCGAGATCGAACGCCCAGGCATTGTGGCTGTCGCCCGAGAGGATCACCAGGTTCGCATCCGCGTCGAGGGCGGACCGGAGCAGCCGCCGCCGCGCCTGGGGATAGCCGTCCCAGCTGTCATGGTTGAACGGCAGGCCCGCGAGCCCGGCGTCGATGGCGTTGGCGAGGAAGGCGCGGTTGCCGTCCGTCGCGTCCGGCCCAAGCCAGGCCGCGGCTCCGGGCGGCGCGGCGAGCGACCCCATGATCACCTGCTGGGCGATCACCTGCCACTTGGCACGGCGCCCCACGGAGCGCCTCAAGCCATCCGCCAGCCACGCCTCCTGCCGCGGGCCCATCAAAGTGCGGGCCGGATCCTGCCAAGGGCCGTCGCGGAAGGCGGCGAGCGCGGCGGCCCGGTCCGGCTGGTTGCGCAGGATCGCCTGCAGATAATTGGAGCGGCTGCGCGCGGTCAGCCGGGTTTCGGGCCGAAACAGCGTGGCGAGGTCGCCGATCTCATAGCCTTGCCAGGGATCGTCCGAGACCGGCATCCATTCGCGATAGGCGCGCAGCGAAGCCGCCTTGCGGTCGGCCCAGTCGCCTTCGCTGGCCGGCTGGTGGTTCTGCGCGCCACCTTCCCAGCTGTCGTTGGCGCTCTCATGATCGTCCCACATGGAGATCATCGGGAAGAGCCGGTGCAGGCGCCTGAGGTCCGGATCGGCACGATAGGCGGCGAAGCGCAGGCGATAGTCGGCGAGATGGACGATCTCGCCTGCCGGCTCGAGGCTCCGGCCGGCAACGGCCTCCGCCTCCCGCGGGTAACGGCCCCTTTGATATTCGTAGAGATAGTCGCCGACATGGACGACGAGGTCGATGTCCCGCCGCGCGGCGGCATGGCCGTAGGCGTTGAACCAGCCGAAGCCGAGGTTCGAGCAGGAGAATAGCCCGATGGTGAAGCCCCCGACCGGGCCTTCGGGCAGCGTCCGCGTCCGCCCGACCGGCGAGAAGCGGCCGCGCGCGTCGCGGAAGCGGTAGAAATACCAGCGCCCGGGCGCGAGGCCGGTCACCACGGGCTTCACGCAATGATCGTGCTCCTCCTGCGCGGTGACGGCGCCCTGGGCGGCGATCCGGCCGAAATCCGCGAACGGCGACACCTGCCAGCTCAGCTGCGCCGACTCCCCCGCCGCTGGCTGATAGCGCGTCCACAGCATCACGCCGCGCTGCCCGGGCTCCCCGCTCGCGACGTCGTGCGTGAAGCCACGCGCGCTGAAAACCTGGGCCACGCCCGGCACAGCCAGCGCGCCGAGCCCCAGCACGCCGGCTTTCAGGAGCAAACGGCGGTCGATCTCGATGCTCATGCGGATCTCCCGGGGACAATGGCTTGCAACTGTCCCCTCTTGGCGCCGGATGGGGACAGTTGCGAGTAACTGTCCCCTTTTTTCAGATCAGAAGCGCACGCTCGCCTGCAGGCCGTACATCCTGGGCTCGCCGCCGATGAAGGTCGGCAGGCCCGCGGCATTGCCGGTGTTGCCCGCGTCCTTGATATACTCCTCGTCGAAGAGGTTGCTGACGAAGGCCTCGATGGTGAAGCGCTCGCTGAACGTATAGCCGAGCCGCGCATTGACCAGCGCATAGCCGTCCTGGACCTCGTCCTGGATGTTGTCCGGGACGAGCGCGTTTGGCGGCTGCTGCAGCGCGGGCAGATCGTTGTCGTCGTCGAAGAAGATGCGCGACTGATAGGTGACGCTCGGAACGAAGGTGAGCCGGCCCGGGCCGACATCGACGCCGAGGCGCGCGCCGAGCGAGATGGTGTGGTCGGGCGACAGCCGGAAGCGGTTGCCATCGCGCACGCCCGTGGTGAGGCGGCTGTGGTTCCAGGCGTAGGTCGCGAACAAGGTGGCGTTGGGGCTGGCGCGCCAGCGCAGCTGCCCCTCGAAGCCATAGGCCTCCGCCTCGCCGGCATTGGTGGTGACGAAGATGGTGCCGACCTGCTCGGTGGTCTGGAAATTGTCGTAGCGATAGTAAAACAGCGCGCCGTCGAGCATCAGCCCGCCCTGCTGGGTGCGCGCGCCGACCTCGAAGCTGTCGACGGTCTCGGCGTCGACGATGCTGAAGCGGGCCGGGCCGAACGGCGCCGCCGGCGGCAGCGCGGAGAGCACTTCGGGGCGGCGGCCGCGCGCATAATTGGCATAGAAGGAGGTGTTCGGCGACGGCGCGTAGCGGGCGGTGAGGCGCCAGGTGAAGCTCGTGTCGTCGAGCTCCTGGCTCTCGACGCTGCCATTGCCGTTGGTCGGCTGGAAGGTCAGGCCGAACAGGGGAACCGGATACATTGCGGACGGCGGGATCGTCGCCGCGCCCGGCGCCGCCAAAGCGGTGAGCAAGCCGGTGCGGGTCGGCTCGGGCAGGCCGAGCGCGCCGATGAAGCCGCCCAGGATCGAGCGGCCGTTCAGCACCGCCGAGCTGAGCGAGGTCGTCTTGCTGTCGCGACTGTAGCGGGCGCCAACGCCCAGTTCGAACTGGTCCGAGAGGCGGAAGGTGACGTCGCCGAAGATGTCGAACGATTCGGTTTCGGAGAAATTGGTGGTGGTCTCGGTGTGGTTCGCCTTGAGGTTGGCGGCGATCGCCTGGGCGAGCGCGGGCGCCAGCACGTAGCCGCGCGAGGCCGCGACGCCCTGCAGCAGCGCGCCGGTAAAGGCCGGGTTGCCGAAGACCGCGAGCGGCGCCGGATCGCTCGCAGGACGCCCGGGGATCAGGCCGCCGCCGTTCAGAGCGCCGGCGAGCCGGGCGAGGATCACCCGCTCGTCGAACTGCGCCGGGGTGCGCTGGTCGCCCTCCTCGCTGAAATAGGAGAGTCCGACGAAGGCGGTGACCGGGCCGTCATTGTCGTAGCCGAGCCGCAGCTCCTGGCTCCATTGCTCGCCGCTCTCGTCGGCGGCGGCGGTGAGCGCGCCGAGCGAGATGCCGTCGGCGTCGAGGATCTCGATGCCGTCGAACTGGCGATAGGCGCTGATCGAGGTCAGGGTGAACGCGTCGGAGAGCTCGGCGCGAACGATGCCGGTGACGCCCCAGACCTCGCGGTCGAGGCCCAAGGGCGCGCCGCCCTCGAAGCCCGCGCCCGGCGCCAGGGCGGCGCCCGTATTGGGGCTGCCGTCGCCGAGCACCGCACCCGTCGTCGGGTCGGTCGGGTTGAAGCTCATCGACTTGAAGGAGGTGCCGTTGGGATGGTCCTCCTGGTAATTGCCGAAGATGTCGACGCTGACCCGCTCGCTCGGCGCCCAGTGCAAGGTGCCGCGGATGGCGCCGGTGTCGACCGAGTTGAAATCCGCCCCGCCCAGCAGATTGGGGATGAAGCCGTCGCGGTTGCGGTAGCGGCCGGAGACGCGAAAGGCCGCGGTCTCGCCCATCGGCACGTTGAGCATGCCTTCCAGGCTCCAATAATCGAAATTGCCGTAGCCGCCCTCGAAGAAGCCGGCGAAGCCGGATGGATCGGCGCGGTTCTGGATGATGTTGACCGCGCCGATCAGGGCGCCACGGCCGTAGAGGGTCGATTGCGGGCCGCGCACGATCTCGACCCGCTGGATGTCGAACAATTCGACATAAGAGCCGCGCGACTTGGAGATGGAGACGCCGTCCTGGAAGACCGAGACGCGCGGCTCGACGAAGGATTCGCCGCTGTCGGAGGTGACCCCGCGCATCACGAAGCCGGGATTGTTGGGCGACTGGTTCTGCACCTCGAAGCCCGGGACGAAGCGGGCCACGTCCTCGAAATCGTTGAGTCCGAGCTCTTCGAGGAACTCACCGGAATAAGCGGTAATCGCCATCGGCACCTCGCTCAGCCTCTGGCTGCGCAGCTGGGCGGTGACGACGATGTCATTCTCGTCCTCGGCGGCCGCCGGCGCCGCCGCGGCGGCGGGCTGCTCGTCCTGGGCGAAGGCCGGTTGCGAGGCGAGCAGCGCGAAGCTGCTGGCGGCGGTCAGCATGGCGGCGCGATTCATTGAATTCTCCCTCCCGGTACGAGGCGTCATCTCTCTTGTGCGTGACGCTCTCATGACGGCGCCCCGAGAGCCGCCATATCGACACTATCGACAGTAGCGACGCCGCCTTTGCAAGCCTCTTTTCCAAATAACGCGAACACAAAAGCGGGCCGGCCAAATCGCGCCCGCGAAAAGCACGTTGACGCGCGGGCGAACGCCTGCGCAATCATGGAATTGGGCGCGCGGGCCGAGGCCGCCGCTCCAGCTTCCGGGGGGAAGTCGACATGGCACAGCTCCACAAGCGCAAGGGCGGGGTCTTCGACGACACGGCCGCCGCCGGCGACCAGCCCGGCGACCATGTCCATCTTGCCCGGCTCGCCAAGCTGCTCGGCGCGAACGCCTCGGCGCCCGGAGCGGGGGCAACGCAGGCCGACATCGCGGGAACGCCGCAGGCGGCCGCGCTGCCCGCCGCCAGCGCTGTCGTCTATAGCGGCAATCTTAGTGATTATGTCCTCAGCGCCGACGGCCTGACCACCTATGTCGCTGGGCAAGACGGCACGATCCGCGCCTATAATGCCGAGACCGGTACCCTGCTGCAGAGCTGGGCGATCACCACCAATCCCGGCGGGCTCGCTCTCTCGCCCGACGGCGGCTTTCTCGTCGTCGTCGAGACGACCCCAGTGTCGTCCACGGGCAGCCAGTGGGAGAGGCTGACAACGGTCGTCGCGCATCGCATCGATCTGGGGACCGGAGCGGTGACGAGCTTTCCGTTCGTCGCCACCGGCTATGACGACGCCTTCGCCGACGTGGAAATTCTCGCCGACGGGCGCGCTTATTTCAGCCAGTATTTTGCGGGGTCCGGCTTCACCAGCATATGGGCGCTCGATTTCTCCACGGGCCAATATCAGGCGATTCTCGGCAACCAGAAGTTTGCGGCGCCGCCCGCGCTGACGAGCGACCCCGATTCGGCCGAGCAGTTGCTGCTCAGCATCACCGCTTCGAGCGGCGGGGACCAGATACTGGTCGATATCAGCGGGGGCGTGCCGGCGGTGGCCGCATCGACGTCTCCCCTTGCCGGAGGGTTCGGCATCCAGGCGTTCAGTGCGGAGGCCGGGCTGATCGCCCTTCGAACCAGTCCGGGATCGAAAATCTACGACACCGCTCTGCATGCGATTACGGTCCCCGACGCGGTGCGGCTGTTGATGAACGACGCCACCGGCCTCGCCTTCGATTCGAACGGCGAAAACCTGTTCCTGGTGCACAGCTCCACCGGCTCGATCGTGCAGATCTCCACCGATAGCTGGCAGGTGGTGGAGTCCTTCGATCTGCCCGACGGCGCCTTCACCTACAATTCGCATCGCGGCAACGAGCTGATTATCGGCCCGGACGCGCGCTACTTCATGATTCTCGCCGGCGGCATGCTGATGCGGATCGACAATCCGACGGTTGCCGACGCGATCACCGGAACGCCGGGAATCGACTCGCTGTCCGGCACCGCCGGCAATGACGTGATCATCGGCTATCAGAGCGCCGACGTCATGACCGGGTTCGCCGGCGACGATCGCTACCATGTCGATACGGCCAGCGATGTCGTGGTCGAGGCCCTCGGCGGCGGCACGGACACCGTCACCACCTCGGTCAGCTATGTGCTCGCGGCAGATAGCGAGATCGAGCATCTGCAGACGTCGAACCAACTCGGATCCAGCCCGATCGAACTGACCGGCAATGCCCTGGCCAACCGGCTGACCGGCAATGCGGCCGGCAATGTTCTCGACGGCGGCGAGGGCAATGACGAGTTGCACGGCCGGGGCGGCAACGACCGCCTGGAGGGCGGGGCCGGCGACGATGCGCTGAACGGCGGCGAAGGCGACGACCTGCTCTACGGCGGCGAGGGAGCCGACACGGCCGGTGGCGGGGCGGGCAATGACAGCTTTTTCGTCGACGACCTGGGCGATTCGACCCTCGAGGGGGCGGGAGAGGGCAACGACACAGTCTGGGCCAGCGTCAGTTACGCGCTCACCGCGGGCCAGCATGTCGAAATGCTCACCTTTGCCGATGCGGCGTCCACCGATCCCCTCGATCTGACCGGCAACGACCTTGCGCAGACCATCACCGGCAATGCGGGCGCCAACCGGATCGATGCCGGCGGCGGCAACGACACATTGATCGGCGGCGGCGGCGCGGACACCTTGATCGGAGGGACCGGCGACGACGTCTACCGCGTCGAGGAAGCGGGCGACGACGTCGTCGAGGCGGTCGGGAGCGGCTCCGACACGGTCTATGCGGTGGTGAGCTACGCGCTCGCCGCGGGCTCCGAGGTCGAACTGCTTTCGGCGATCGATCCCGCCTCGACGGGTGGAATGAATCTGACCGGTAACGAACTGGCGCAGACGATCCGCGGCAATGCCGGCGACAACCAGCTGAGCGGCGGCGGCGGCGGGGATGTGCTGATCGGCCTCGGCGGCAACGATTTCTATTTCGTCGGCGACGTCCGCGACGTCGTGACCGAGGCGGCCGGCGGGGGCAATGACCGCATCTTCGCCGGCGCCAGCCACGTTTTGGCGGCCGGCTCGGAAGTCGAGATCCTGTCCACCGACTTCAGCCCCGGCACCGCGGCGATCAACCTGACCGGCAACGCGCTGGCCCAGGCCATTTACGGCAATGCGGGC
>DASQLN010000033.1:0-54317 GCA_035629975.1 Allosphingosinicella sp.
CGACGTGGCCGACCAGCGCCTGCAGCTGCGCGAAGGCGTCGGCAGCGACGTCGAGGCGGCCGAAGCGACCTGGGCCTACAACCAGAACGGCCAGGTCACGACGGTGATCGACGGCAATGGCAACCGCGCCGCGCTTCGCTATGACGGCCACGGCCGCCAGGACCGCTGGACGTTCCCCTCGGCGACACCGCTGTCGGGCTATAACGACGCCACCCACACGACGGCGCTGGACACCGCCGGCGCCGTCAACCCCGCCGACTATGAAGAATATACTTATGACCCGAACGGCAACCGCACCAACCTGCGCAAGCGCGACGAGCGCAACATCGCGTTTGCCTATGACGATCTCAACCGGGTGACGGCGAAGACCTATCCGCAGGGCGGCGCCACCGCGGTCCATTACGGCTACGACCTCAGGAATCTCCAACTCTCTGCCAGGTTCGGCTCAACGACGGGCGAGGGCCTCACCAACGTCTATGACGGGTTCGGCCGGCTCGCCTCGAGCAGCATCGACATGGGCGGCACGGCGCACACGCTGGGCAATGCCTATAACCGCAACGGCAACCGCGTTCGCCTCACCCATCCGGACGGCGCCTTCTTCTCGACCGATTATGACGGGCTGAACCGGCCGACCTGGATGACCGATCCGCTCGGCGGCGGGATCACGCTGAGCGCCTATGACACGATGGGGGCGCCGGTCTCGCTCGGCCGGCCCGGCGCGGCCACCGGCTATTGGGTCACGGGCGACGGCCGGCTGATCAGCCTGTCGCATTATCTCGCCCCCGGGCTCGAAATGCTCTGGGGGTTCGCCCACAATCCGGCCGGCCAGATCGCCTCGGCGACGCGCACGAACCCCGGATCGGGTCCGCGGCAGGCTGATGCTTACGCCTGGACCGGCGCCTACAACGCCGCCCGGCCCTATGCGGCCAACGGGCTCAACCAGTATAGCAGGACGGGACAGCCCAATACGGCCGGAAGCGTCGCGTTCATCTACGACTCCAACGGCAATCCGGCCCCGGAGGCGCCGGCTTTTTCGGTCGCTCCGAATGATCCGTCATTTGTCTTTGGTTTCCCAGCAGTTTAGGATATGCGAGACGGCGCCATTCGACCCCGGGGGGGGCTTTTCGTTGCCATTGCTTATCAGCCAGGACGACGCCGTCGTCAGCAACAGCGATGCGCTGACCGACGCGCCCGCCGTCCGGATCACCGGCAACCGGGTGCGCTTCACCAACAGCGGCACCCTCCTGTCGAGCTCCGACGGCTCCGCCGCAATCATCCTCGAGGGCGCGGATACCTATTTGTTCAACGCCGCCACCGGCATCATCCGCAGCCAGCGCTATCCTTATTCCTTCGGCGACGCGATCCTGGGCAGCGCCGGCACCGACACGATCGTCAACGAAGGCAGGATCGACGGCGACGTCGAACTCGGCGGCGGCGCCGACAGCTTCACCCAGCGCAGCGCCACCCAGATCCACCGGGTCCTGATGGGCGAGGGCGACGACGAGTTTCGCATCGAGACGCAGTCCAGCGTGCAGATGTTCGCGTCGGGCGGCGCCGGCTGGGACCGCGTCGTCATCGGCGGAGGCGTCACCAACATCTACCATGCCACCGACGGCTTCGAGCAGCTTGATCTCGTCGGCAGCTTCGCCAATCTCAACAATTTCAGCGGCTTCCAGTCGATCCTGCTCGCCGCCGGCGGCTATTTCAACTTCCTGGTTTCGCGCAATCCGCTGGTCGACCTGACCCTCGAGGGTACTTCGGTCACGATCGGCAACAAGTCGCAGATCCGCGACATCACCGGCGGCGGCGGCATCGACGAGGTCATCGTGGCCGACGCTCTGACCGGCGGCGGCGGGGAAATCTTCGGCGACGTCGATCTGGGCGGCGGCAACGACCGCTTCCGGTTCAGCTGGACCTATAACGGCGCCGCGCCGTCGGTTCAGGGCGTGGTCGACGGCGGTGCCGGCACCGACAGCTTCACCGCGACCGTGACAGGCGGGCGCACGCTGGACCTGGCGAGCTTCAGCGGCTTCGAGAGCTTCAGCGCCAGCGGCTCCTCGGTCGTCAGCGATATGCGCCTGCTCAATGCCAACAATTTCGTGAGCATCACTCTTTCCCCGGGCAAGCTCGTCCTCGATCATTGCAATTCTCCGACCGCGACGGTGTCGATGGGAGGCAAAGCGACGCTCGTGATCGAAACGACCAGCGTCGTGGGCCTGATCACGGCGGCGAACGGCTCGACCACCCTGGCCGGCTATGCGTCGATCCAGGCGGCCGACGAGACCAGGTCCGTCACCCTCGCCAATGGCGGGGCGATCGGCGGCAACGTCATCCTGTTCCTCGGCAGCGACCAGTTCGACAGCAGCGCCGGCACCGTCGCCGGCACCGTCTACGGCCTCGCCGGCGACGACACGATCCTGATGGGCGCGGGCGACAACCAGGTCGACGGCGGCTATGGCGCCGACCATGTCGAGGGCGGCGCCGGCAATGACAATCTGATCGGCGGCGGCGGCAACGACTGGCTCGACGGCGGCGCCGACACCGACCTTGTGAGCGGCGGCGACGGCGACGACCAATTGTTCGGCGGCAACGGCAATGACAGCCTTTCCGGCGGCGGCGGCGCCGACGCGATCGCAATCGCCGGCGCCGCGACAGCGCTCATCGTCGATGGCGGCGCGGATGGCGACACGATCACCTTCGGCGCCTTCACCGGCACCGCCACCCTCGCCCTTGGCACCGGCCAGGACGTGCTCGCTTTCTCGGGCTATACGCCCGGCGGCGCGCTCGCCGTCACCGACTTCCTCGCGGGCGCCAACGGCGACCGGCTCTCCTGGACATCGTTCCTGCAAGGCTGGCTGACCGGCTGGAACGGCACCGACGATCTCTTCGCGGCGCGCTATCTGAGCCTCGTCCAGAGCGGCGCCGACCTGCTGGTGCGGATCGATCGGGACGGCGCCGCCGGACCCGGCGGCTTCGTCTCCTTCGTGACTTTGAAGAACGTCGCGGCGACGACGCTCACCGCCTTCAACCTGGACGGTCTCACCCCGCGCGTCGACATCGCCGGCACCGAGGGCGACGACACGATAGTGGGCACCGGCGGCGACGACCTGATCGAAGGCCTGGGCGGCAACGACACGCTGGCGGGCAGCGGCGGCGGCGACACGATCGACGGCGGCGATGGCAACGACGTCCTCTATTCCGGCACCCTCTCGCCAAACTGGAACAACCCGAACGTCGTTCCCATCCTCGATGTCGGGACCGAGATCGACGTGCTGCGCGGCATGGCCGGCGACGACGTCCTCTTTGCCGGCTATGGCGATTTCGTCGACGGCGGCGCGAATTACGACACTTTGTTCATCAGCTTCCGCGGCGCATCGGCGGGAGTCACCGCCAATTTCGCGACCCTGGTGGCGGGCGGCACGCTGACCATCGGCGGCGGCACGATCACGAGCATCGAACGCCTGCTCTGGGTGGAAGGCAGCCAGTTCGCCGACACCATAACCATGTCCAACGGCGATCCGTCCGCGCCAGTCCACGGCCTGGGCGGCGACGACCATATCGTCGCGACCGGCGGCATGGGCGAGATCTGGGGCGGCGAGGGCAACGACACTATCGACGCCTCGAACAACTTCTATAGCCGGCCCGTTTATGGCGAGGCGGGCAATGACATCATCCTCGCCGGCAGCGGCTTCACCTATGGCGGCATCGGCAACGACACGATCACCGGTAGCGGACGGCTCTTCGGCGAGGAGGGCGATGACACGCTGACCGCGACCCCCGGGGGCGCGTTCGTGTATGGCGGCGCGGGCGTCGACGATCTGACCGGCTCGTCAGGCGGCGAAGTCCTGTCGGGCGGCGAGGGCGCCGACACGATCGAGGGCGGCGGCGGCGCCGACACCATTTATTCGGCGACGCTTCCCCAGGGCACCGGCGACTTTTTCGACCGCGGCGCCGAGCATGACGTGATCGATGCGGGCGCGGGCGACGACAGCGTGATCATCGGCTATGGCGACGATGCCGACGGCGGCGACGGCTTCGACAGCCTGGCGATCACGCTCGACGGCGCGCCGGGCGGCGTGACGCTCGACGTCAACATCGCCGGCAGCGGCTTTGGCGGCATCGGCAACATCGTCAATTTCGAGCGGCTCGACGTGCTGTCCGGCACCGCGTTCGCGGACACGATCCGCATCGGCGCGTTCACCGACCGGGTGCAGGTTTCGGGCGGCGACGGCGACGACCGGCTGACCGCGACGACCACCAGCGTCTATTTCCTCGCCGGGCGCGGCAACGACATCCTCACCGGCGGCACGGCGATCGACGCGCTCGACGGCAGCCTGGGCAACGACACGCTGATCGGCGGCGGCGGCGCCGATTCGATGGACGGCGGCGACGACGACGATCTTCTCGAAGGCGGCCTTGGCGACGACACCATCCGCGGCGGCGCCGGCATCGACACCGTCACCTACGCGCATGCGAGCGGGGCAGTCACGGTCAACATGAACAGCGGGCTGCCGAACGCGACCGGCGCCGACGGCTTCGACACGTTCGAGGGCATCGAAAACGCGATCGGCTCGGCGTTCGACGACCAGTTGATCGGCGATTCCTTCGTCAACCGGCTCGACGGCGGCGACGGCAATGATCGCCTCAACGGAAACGGGGGCGCCGACACGCTGGCCGGCGGGCTGGGCAACGACACCTATGTCGCCGACGATGCCGGCGATCAGATCGTCGAGGCCGCTGGACAGGGAACCGACACGGTCGAATCCTCGATCGCGTTCGTCCTCGGCGCGACCCTCGAAAACCTGACGCTCACCGGATCGGCGAACATCGACGGCACGGGCAACGGCAGCACCAACATAATTCGCGGCAATGACAGCGCGAACCGGCTGGACGGCCTCGGCGGGGATGATGTGCTGCACGGCGGCGGCGGCGACGACCTGCTCTACGGCGGCGGCGGCGCGGATGTGGTGAACGGCAATGCGGGCAACGACACCGCGACCGTCGTTGGCGGCACCACCAAGGCCGACACCGACATCGATCAGGTGGAGCTCGGCGCCGACCTCGACCGCCTGGTCGTCGACTATTCGCTCATCACCGAAGCGGTGGTCATGGCCAACCCGGCTTACAGCCAGTTCGGAGCCCAGAGCGTTTTCGAGGTCGGCGGCGCGGCCAGGCTTTCAGCCTATAATATCGAGGCGCTCACCATCACGACCGGCTCGGGCGATGACGTGGTTTACGGCATCGCGACATCGAGCGTCTCCCTGCTTGACGAGATTTCGACCGGCGGCGGCAACGACACCATCTACTCCGGCTTCGGGGCCGCCATCGACCGCATAGACGGCGGCACCGGCACGGATAGCGCGCTCAACGTCGACTGGAGCGATCTGGCGGCCGGCCAGGCGGTCGTCTACGATGCGAACGTCTCGGCCGGCGTGACCATCGGAGCGGGCGCGGGCCAGCGTTACCTGCGCGGGATCGAACAGCTCACCAACTTCACCACCGGCGCTGGCAATGACGTGATCACGCTCAGCACGGACGCGACCCTGCGCAACGCGATCTTCACTGGCGCGGGCAGTGACGCCGTAACCTATTATGGCGGCGCCGCCGCGGCAACGACCGCCGCCGGCAGCATCGTCGACATGGGCGGCGGCATCGAGGACGATGATCACCTGATCGTCGATTTCTCCGCCGCGACTCAGGGCATCACCTTCGCCGCCCCGCCCAACTACGATGGACTGGGTGTCTGGGGCGCGATCCTCATCGACAACATGATCGCGCTCAATTTCGACGCTGTCGACCGGTTCACGCTGACCACCGGCGCCGCGGCCGACATCCTCTTTGGCGGCGCCGGCGCGGACCGCCTGGCTGGCGGCGGTGGCGACGACCTCTATCATGTGGGTCAGGCCGGCGATCTGGTCATCGAGGCGGCCGGCGCGGGCAACGATCGGATCATTGCCTCGGCGAGCCATGTCCTCGCGACCAGTTCCGAAGTCGAGACTCTCGAGGCCGCGGCCGGCACTGCCGCAATCGGCCTCACCGGCAATCAGTTCGCGCAGACGCTGATCGGCAATGACGGCGCCAATGTCCTGGACGGCCGGGGCGGCAGCGACCTTTTGGTCGGCCTGCTCGGCGACGACTGGTATCATGTCGACAATGCCGCCGACGTCGTCCAGGAGGCGGTCGGCGGAGGCACCGACCGGGTGTTCGCGAGCGTCAGCTATACGCTCGCGGCCGGCGTCGAGGTCGAGCTCTTCACCACCGACTTCAACGCGGGCACTTCGGCGATCAACCTGACGGGCAACGCTTTTGCCCAGTCTCTTTATGGCAATGCCGGAGCCAATTCGCTCGACGGCGGCGGCGGCGCGGATGCGATGATCGGCTTTGCCGGCGACGACATCTATTATGTCGACAATATCGGCGACCGGGTGATCGAGAATGGGGGCCAGGGCAATGACCGGATTCTCTCGGCGGTCGGCTTCGCGCTGGAGGCGGGCGCCTCGGTCGAGCTGCTGACCACGACGTTCCACGAGGGCGCGGCCGCGATCAACTTCACCGGCAACGAGCTGGCGAACACGATCTTCGGCAATGACGGCGTCAACACGCTGAGCGGCGGCGGCGGCGCGGATGTCCTGGTCGGCCGGGCGGGCAACGATATTCTGATCGGTGGGGCCGGCATCGATACGACCAATGGCGGCACCGGGGACGACTGGCACTTTGTCGACAATGCCGCCGACGCCGTGCAGGAGGCCGCCGGCGAAGGCACCGACCGGGTATTCGCGAGCGTCAGCTACACGCTTGCCGCGGGAGCCGAGGTCGAGCTCTTCACCACCGACTCCAACGGGGGCACTACGGCGATCAACCTGACTGGGAACGCTTTTGCCCAGGCTCTCTTCGGCAATGCCGGCGCCAATTCGCTCAACGGCGGCGGCGGCGCGGATTCGATGGTCGGCTTTGCCGGCGACGACATCTATTATGTCGACAATATCGGCGACCGCGCGCTGGAGAACGCCGGCGAGGGCAATGACCGGATCCTCTCGGCGGTCAGCTACACGCTGGAGGCGGGTGCCTCGATCGAGCTGATGACCACGGATTTCCATGCCGGCACGGGCGCCATCAACTTCACCGGCAACGAACTGGCGAACACGATCTTCGGCAATGACGGCGTCAACACGCTGAACGGCGGCGCCGGCGCGGACAGCCTGGTCGGCCGGGCGGGCAACGACGTCCTGATCGGCGGCGCAGGCATCGATACGACCAACGGCGGCACCGGCGACGACCTCCACTATGTCGACGACGCGGCCGACCTGGTCCAGGAGGCCGCCGGCGAGGGCGGCGACCGGGTGCTGACCAGCGTCGGCTACACGCTTGCCGCGGGAGCCGAGGTCGAGCTCTTCACCACCGACTTCAATGGGGGCGCTACGGCGATCGACCTGACGGGCAACGAGTTCGCCAACACGATCTTCGGGAATGACGGCGTGAACATCCTCGACGGCAAGGGTGGCAGCGACATTTTGATTGGGCGCGCGGGCGGCGACACCTTCGCGTTCACCGCCGCACTCGGCGCCGGCAATGTCGACACCGTGCACGACTTCGCCGCAGGAACGGACAAGATCGCGCTGGACGATGCCCTGTTCACCGCGATCGGGGGCCCCGGCGCGCTCAATAGCAATGCGTTCGTGACCGGGACGGCGGCGGCGGATGCCGACGACCGCATCGTCTACGACAGCGCGACCGGCCAGCTCTTCTACGACGCCGACGGCAATGGCGCTGGGGCGGCCGTGCAGTTTGCGACGCTCAGCACCGGCCTGGCGCTCAGCGCCAGCGACTTCATCGTGATCTGAGCCGCTGCTCCCCGGCTGCGAAAAGATAGACAAATACGGTCGAACGAAGGCCCGCTTTCAAGCAGCGGTAATCCGATCTTGAACCTCGGATAGGGCGCATAGCGGACGCTCGGCGCTTCTAACGAAGTTTCGGTTTCGGCTTCATCCACGGGTCCGTCCGCCGGCTCGTGAACCAGCTAATGCCCGGCAGCTAGGCGGGCTTGGCACCCTTGGCCGAAGAGGCTCGCGTCTTTTTTTCTTCCGAATCGGTCGCTGCGGCCGTGTCCTTTGTCGCGGATTTCTTGGTTTTGGTAGCGGCGGCCGCGGCCACAGCCTTCGCCGCCGCCTCCAGGTTCTTGCGCTCGGTCTTGATCCTGCGCGTTCGCTGCTCGTGTTCGCCCTTCAGCTCGTTCAATTCGGCGTCGATGCTCTCGATCAGCGCCGCTTTGGATTTTTCCAGGCTGGCGATACGGTTCCTGACCCGATCGGCCTGCGCCTGTTGCAGCTCGACCGGACGGTTGACGGCATCGGCGCCGGCGGTGCGCTCGTCCGGCTTGAATTGGGCTTCGGTCGCCAGCTTGGCCTGGCTTTCGATCAGCTTTTGAAGGTCCACTGCTTTCCTCCTCAGGCGTTGGTGTTGAAGTTCGCTTCCGGGTTCGGCATCTGGGTGGCCCGCCTCGAATGGCCTATGTGCGATACGTTGGCGATGAACGGTCCCGGCATTGCGTGCAGATTGTAGGACGGATAGCCGTGGGCGATCGCCTTGACGTGATTTCCGGTCACGCTGCAATGCCGCCCCACCAGCGAGACGGTGGCCGCAGGCCCCAACCCGACCGCTGGCGTCGCCCCTTGCGGAAGCTGGGCGAGATGCAGGCAATAATTGCCATGGAACAGCACCCACGCGAAGCGAAGGAAGGCGTCGTCGGCCAACGTCAAGCTCCAAAGCTCGACCAGGGCCGATGCGCCGGGGCCGATAAACTTGTTGTTGGTGATCTGCACCGCGTTGCCGACCGTCACATTGTCGCTCACCTGGAAATCGAGGACGCCAAGCAGGCGCAACGCCCGATACTCGGCCTGCAGGTTGAGCTCCGTCTGGTCGTGATAGGTGACGAAATTGTTTTCAATCCGTGCTTCCCAGATGATTTCGCCGACGATCCCGTAGGCGAGCGGAGCCCTGCCGCCGCCGTCGGCCTGGCCGGTGTCCGCTATCTCGTTGCTCTCGACGTGCAGCTCGCCGGCAATGTACAGGACCCTCAGGCCGGCGGCGACATCGGCGGCGCCCCCGCAGCGCAGGATGCGATTCTCGATCACGTTGCAGCGCTCCGTGGTCCCCATGATGACGATCCCGCCCTGATCGAGGCCGATGACCCGGTTGCCGCTAACCGTCGGCGCCTGTTCGCCCAGGAAGACGATGCCGAAGCCTCCGCGGTCAACGCGGTTGCCGCAGACGGCGCTGCGGGCGCCCACCACACAGACGATCCCGAATTGCGCGCCCTCGACCGCGTTGTCGGTCACCGAACAGTCCAGCGAAAAGAGGAGCGCGATGCCGAAGGTGGCGCCCGA
The DNA here is from genome assembly GCA_035629975.1 of Allosphingosinicella sp. Classification (GTDB taxonomy): domain Bacteria; phylum Pseudomonadota; class Alphaproteobacteria; order Sphingomonadales; family Sphingomonadaceae; genus Allosphingosinicella. The sequence goes on from DASQLN010000033.1 coordinate 9,384, forward strand.
GCTTCCCCCGAGGAGGTTGCCGGCGACGCGGCTGCGCGCCGCCCCCACGAGCAGGATCCCGCTCTGACTCCCTTCGACGATGTTGTCCGCGACCACGACCCGATCGAGCGCCGACAGATCGTCTTCCGCGCCGAAATGGCCTACAACGATGGCGATCGAGGAGCTCGACCTGCGCTGCCCGCTCCTGATGACGTTGCCGCAGGCGCTTGATCCGGTGCCGCCAAGCCGGATCGCGGTGATCCCGTGGCCGTCATGGTCGATCCGGTTGTCGCCGACGCTCGACCCGCGGGCCGCGGCGTCGATGCCGTAAAGGGTGTGGCCCTGTTCGCTGCCCGCGTCGTGGAGCCGCAGCCGGTTGGCCCAGATCCGGGACCCGTCCGCGCGCGAGAAAGGCCGGCCGTTCGGATCGTCGTCGACGATGATGCCGTCGCCCACGCCGTCGATGCTGTTTCCCTCGACGGTGACGGGGCCGCTCATGGCCCGGGCGAGGATCGCCGCATTTGCGGGGACCTGCCCGATCTGGCGGGCCAGCATGAACTCGCATCGGGACACCGACACGTCGCGGCAGCCGCCGTCGAACCACACCCCGAGCGCCTGCCAACGGAAGGCGCATCCCGAGATCGCAACGTCGGCTGAGCCTTCGACGCGTACGCCGATGGAGTCCCCGCGATCCGCGGTTTCGAGGCGGCAATCGTCGATCACCACATCTTCCGCGTGCGTGACGCGAATCGCCGGCGCGACCGCCGCCTCGATTTGCCGGAAGACGATGGTGTGGACCCGCACATGCTCGGCGTCCGCTCTTATCTCGAGCAGGCTCGAACCGCGCGGATTGTCGACGATGGCGCCCAGGCTTTCGCCGTGCAGGGTGACATTGTCGCGCTCGATTATGATCGGAACCGTGATCGGGTGCACGCCCGCCTTGAGGCAGACGCAGCCGCCGGCGGTGGGCAGGTTGTTGATCGCGGTCTGGATGTCTTCTCCGGGGCTCACGACGAAGGTGCAGCAGCCTGCCGACCGCTTCGGGCGACAGTCGCTGATCGTGCCCGCGCCGGCGTCCCATATTGCCAGCCGCGCATAATGATGATGGATGCCGCGCGGCGGCGCGTGGTCGAGCTGTTCGACCGAGGCATCGGCGGTGCGGGCGGCGAACACCCAATAATCGCCGGAGTGGAATCCGTCCGGGCCGGGATCGAACTGCACCGTCACGCCATGTTCCAGGATCAGCGAGGTCGTGGCGGAGGGCACTGCGATCAGGCCGGTCGAGGTGGCGGCGTTCAGATCGTCGACCTGGACCGGAGTGCCGCTGGGGTCGGTGCGTTTCACGGCGCCGCTTTGATCCCACCGGCGCACCCTCTGGTTGCGGTCCTTGGGAAAGTTGCTGTCCGGAAAGGCCTGCGGGGAAGGCAGCAGGTCGGGCTTGAGCACAGCTGCGAGGGTGATGCGCCGCCGCGCGAAATCGACGAGGGTGATCTTTCGGATATCGCCCGGCAGCCCGGCAAATTCCCTGAAGTCGTCGGTGATTTCCACCCAATCGTTCGTCTTGAATGAGAGCACGTCGTCGCGGCCGAGCGATTCGAGCTCCAGCTCGGTGGCGGACACGATGCTGGCGACGCGGCTGCCCACGCTCCTGTTTTCGCGCGACCATTTGAACGTGGCGCCGCCGCCGCCCGGCGCCGTCGGATCGTGGATCTCGACCCTGTAGAGTTGGTTTTCGAGCCCGCGATAGCCGCCGGTCGGCGGCAGCTCGCACGGATCGGTGGGCGGATCGACAGCGAAGGTGCCCGTCGTCAGCGTGCCCGTCGATGGCGCGATGAGGTTCGGCCATCCGCGGAATTCGTCGTCGGGCGAGGCGCAGGTCGCGTCGCTGCCGGCGTTGGTCTCGTGGACGCGCACCTGCCACACGGTCTGAATGCGCGAGCTCGCCTCGACGCCGACGGCGATCTCGACCAGATCGGGCTGCTCGAGATGGGTCACCTCCCGGTTCCAGACGTCCAGATAGACCAGATGGCGCCCGCTCGTCGGCAGGGCCGGCGGCTGTGGAGGGTAGGGCTGGGCGTCGTAAGGCAGCGGGTTGGCGAATTTGGGCTCGGCGAGCACGGCGTCGAACCGCCGGTCGCCGGCGACGGTGGGATCGCCGCCATGGCATTCGGCGAGCAGCCCATCGACGTACATCCGCCCGATCCCGATCGTCAGGCTTCCGGGCGAGGGGGCCTTGATCTCGAAAGCGTCGGGCGTGGTCTCGGACACCGTCACCCGGCGGATCAGGTCGGCGCCGAGCGCGCGGAGGCGGCGGTCGAGGATGTCCGTCCCTTCGTTGGCGTCGGCGTCGAGAAACAGGCCGCCCTGCTTCAGCTCGACGGCGGCATAATTCTTCAGCGGATCGTGCCTGACTCGCGATAAATCGGTCCCCATGGTGCTTCTCCAGACAGATCCTAGGTGGCGTAGAAGATGCCGGCGCGCAGGCCGAACCGCATATATTCATCGAGCCGGACGCGCAGATTGTCCTCGCGCTGCGGTTGATAGAGGTCGTGCAGGACCCCCATTTCGCTGGCGTCGTCGGCGCCCATCCGGATCGAGCGCCCGGTGACGCGGCGCAGCTGGCCGTAAGCGGCGTCGCCGTAGCGCAACGACGTGAAATGCGGCATCGCGTCGGGATCCTCCTTGCCCGGGACGCAGCGGAAGCGACGCGGCGTGACCGAGCCGGCGGGGACGTAGCAGAAGCGCATGCAGCCCTCCTGGCGGCGCTGCGCGACCACCGGCCCGAGCCAGGGTATCGCAGGCGGCGCATCGAGCGACGCGAAGAAGATGCTGTTCGACGCCAGGTCCATCCGTTTGCAATGAACCCGACCGACGATCGTCGACTCGCGCACCGTCAGACTGGCGCCCGCACCGTCCGCCAAATCCCCAGCGAACGCGACACTGTCCGTCGCTCCGGCGTCCACGATGCAATCCTTCATCTCCACCTCGACGTCGGGCGCGACGATGAGCGGACCGGTAATGCAGCGAAGCAGCGTGACCTTTCCGAACGGATGGTCGAAGCGGAGGCTCGGCTCTCCGGGCGAAAGCGCGCTTCCGTGCCGGTCGAGCGACAGCCCCGGGACGAGCGTGCAGTCGCGCAGGACGAGCTCGCGCGGTGCACTGTCGGCCGCGGCCGCGAGAGTCAGCGGGCCGCCGCCGAACACGATTCCGTCGAGCACCAGCCGGCCGCGCGCGGCGATCGTCAGGGTAATGCCCGTCTTTGGCCCGACAACCAGCGGCCTGCATGAATTCGTCGCGGCGACGACGACCTCGAGCTCGGGGTGGAGCGGGGTCGCCGGATCGACCGTAAACGCGGTGGCGGCATAGCTGAGGCTGTCCTCGATCTGCAGACGTCCGCCGACTGCGATGGCGTTGAGGCTGGTCTGCAGGTCGTTGAGGAGGGGAGGCAGCGCCCCGGTGCCCTTGATCGTCGCCTGGGTCGGCAGGTGCTGGCCGGGCGGGGTGCGCTCATAGTCGCCGCCCCCGGTCCACTTCGTCGTGCCATAGTGAAAAGTCGCCAGCAGCGGACCGAGCGACGCGTTCTCGAGGAGCACTCGGCCGCGCTCCGGATCGAGCCCGATCTTACCCGGCGGCAGCGGCGGCCGAAGCTGGGGCAGGGATTGCTCGTGGTTCCAGACGGCGCCGCCCGTGCCCGGCATGTCGCGCAGGTCGCAAATGACGATATCCTCCACCGACACCGGGATCGGCGGCGCCGGCGGTATCGAGGGCGGCGCGGGCCTGAGCAGCGCAATGCTCTCCTCGGGGCCAAAATCGTCATGGGCGATCAAGTCGGGCGCCGGGCCGAGGCTGAGCTGGGCGGCCTTGACGGCAAGCGCCATCAACCGGACCGACAGCGGCTCGGGGACGTTGATTGGCTCGGCGAGGTGGGCGATATCCTCCTCGGCGCGGGGGCGACGGAAGAGCTGCAGATCGGCGCCGAGCGGATTGACCCGGAACTTGAGGCCGCTGGCGTCGCCGGGATGCGGGACCAGCGGCACGGCGGTCAGCCGGAGCGGCAGCAGGCGCCACAGATGCAGGCCGACATTGGGGATGTTGTAGCGGCCGGCGCCGCCTTCCGGGCTGCGCATCTCGGCCGTGTGGGAGAATGGCGCGAAGGCGCTGCCCTCGCGCAGGCAGCCGGTGAGGTTGCGCAGGTTCGCCGTCGCCGGCGCGTGCAGGCGGCTGTGCTTCATATATTGGGTGGTCGCGAGCCGCTCGAAATATTCGACCGCGCTGGCGGGCCAGCCGGTGACGTTGCTCGCCAGCTCTTCGAGCACCAGGGCGGTGCCCTTGCGGCGCCGATTGGCGATCGTGTTGCCGATCTCGGCCCGCGCGGAAAAGAGATCGGCGGGAATTCCGTGCAGCGGCCGGTAGCCGATCACGTCGCCGATATAGGGCGCTGCCCAATTGGCGCAGGTCTCGATGAACTGGTCGTCGTAAAGCTGCTCGATATTCTCCTCCAGCACCGCGAACTGCTCGGCGAGCGCGGCGATGAGCGCGCGGAGCGGCTCGCCCTCCTGCTCGGCGTCGCGCAGGCGATAGACCGACGGCAGCAAGGCATAGAGGCGCTCGGCGGTGAGCGTGCTCATGGCATTTCCTCCAGCAAGGCGAGCGGACCCGGATCGAGCCTCAGCAGCTCGGCCGACCGGGCCGCGCCGCCGCCAACATGCATGTGCTTGGCGAGCAGCCGCTTCGACGGCGGCGTCACAGCCTGCTGGCCGGGCTCGGTGCCGCCGTAGAGATGCTCGAGATCGACCGCCACGACGCCCGGCACGGCTTGCGCGACCGCGATCACTTCCGACTGCTGGACCGGCTGGCCCAGAGCCCGGGCATCGAAGGAGAAGGCCGAACGCAGCGCCGCCTCGACTGCGGCGAGCACGGTTTCGCTTTCATGATCCGCGGCGATCTTGACGCGGATGCCGACATGGAAAACGCTGTCCAGATAGGACAGCAAGGACACCGCGACGTGCGGATCGCCGCCGGCCTTCAGGGCCGCGAGGAGGCTGGTCGCCACCGGACCGGCCGGAGGCACCAGCTTCCCCGCCGGGCCGGCCAGGGTGATGGCGACGGTCGGCCCGGCGCTGAGGTTCAGGACCCGCGCCTGAGCCTTGGCGATGCCGGTGAAGGCCAAGGCGAAATCCTCATAGTCGAGCACAGAGACGACGCGGCCGAGCGTCCGCGTCGCCCTGCGTATGGCGTCCCGTGCCGCTTCCGCGCCCTCGGCGTTGGTGCCGCCGTCCGCGGCGAGCGGATTGCTGACGCTGTTGAGGCCGAGCGGCCGCGTCATCAGCTGCGTCAGTGTGTCGGCGGCGACATTGCCCTGCGCACCCAAATCGCGCCGATATCTCGCAACGACATTGTTGATGCCGCTGGGCAGGCGGGCGCCGCGCACGCCATCGCCGAAGGCGACGAAGGTCCGCCCCAGTTCGTCGACCTTCAGCGTGTAGACGCGGTCGGTGGGCGCGGCGCCGAACAGGGTCGGGCGCTCCCGCCAGGCGATGTCGCCGACCCTGACGACGAGTTCGGCGGCCGCGCCGCTCGCGGCCGCGGCGGCACGGTAGGTGAGCGGCAGCTGCTTGAGCTCGAATCGCTGGAAGTGCTGCCCGGCCGCCCCCGATCCGAGGATCTGGGACACCGATTCGCCATGGCTCGCGAGCGCGACGTTCGCGTACACGACGACGCTTTCGCGCCGGAGCAGCGGGGAGAGCGCCGGTACGACCTCTATCTCGGTCCGGCCGGGCCCGACCGCGTGCGCGGCGACGAGCGTCGCCTGCACGCTGATTTCGCCGGCGCCTCCCCCCGGCGTTCCGCGGATGATCAGGCGGCGGCCCTTCAGCAGCCCCTCACCGCCCAGCCGGATCGGAATTCTGTCGCCGCCGACGAGGTCGGGCACGGGCCGTTCGGCGACGCGCAACCGCTGCGATTGCGCATAGGCGGTCGTTGCCCGCACGTGGGTGAAAAACTGGCTCTGGAGATTTGGCCCGGCCAGGCCCAGCCGAGTTACCTTCGCAGAGATCGCGAACTCGCCCCGCCACACCTCGGAAGCGGCGGTCACGCGATACAGGTCGACCGTACCGAAATTGTCCCTGGCGAGGACCGCGAAGCTGCGCTTGTCGGGCTCGGCCGCCACGTCGGCGGCGATTGTCGGCTGCAACGAATCCAGGTCAACCGTGCCGGCGGTCTCAGTGGGTGCAATGTCGCTGATCTCGAATTGTGGCCAGTCGAAATTTACCTCGGTACCGAACTTGGCCGAATAGGCATCGCGAAACTCCTGGCTCATGGCGCGCCAGACCGGAGCATTGCTACCGAACACCGCCGATCGCAGACGCTGCGCGTAGACCACGGTGTTGCTGGCCGGGTCGGACGGCCGCAACCCCACCGCAAGGGACCTCACCCAAGCCACTCGCGTGCGGCCATCTGCCTCGTGCGGCTCGACGACGGCGATCGGCTCGAATTGCCATAGCGCGGGATTGCCGTTGGAGAGGACGCCCGGGCCGACGAACAGCAACCCGTCCCCGGGCTTCAACAGCGTATCGGTCCCGTCCAGCCAGATGTCGGTGACCGGCGCCGGGTCGCGGGCCTCGCTCAGCCAGGGCCGGATGGCATTCCATTCGGGCCGCGCCTCTTCGAGCGTCTCGACCAGCTCGAAGGTCTGCGGCTTCTCGTCTGGACCGGGAACGCTCTGGACCTTGAGGCCGGTCTCGAGGCGCAGGCTCGCCGGCACGCCGGTGACGAAATTGCCAGGCTCGGGCGGCAGATCCGGGGGCGGGACCGGCGGCGTTTCCAGCGCGAAGGCGAGCCAGGCCTCCGCCGCCAGGCCCTGCCTGAGCTCGTAGCCGACGAGCTTGCCCATCTCCTGAACCGACACCCGTTCGACGGCGGTGCGCAGATAGGATTCGGTGGCGATCCGCTCCTGGTAGAAGGTGAGCAGATCGGCCGAGCAGGCGAAGGCGTCGATCAGCCCGATCGTGAAATCGGCATCGTCGCGGGTCAGCAGGCGCGCCAGCGGGCTGGCCGTGCCCGCCGGCTGCCCGACGTCGAGAGAGGAAAGCGCGGCGTGGAGGCTCGCCCGGAATTGCGCGTGATCGCCGACGCGATAGGCGATCCGCGAAAGCCCGGCCGGATTGCCGATCGCCCGCGGGGTCTGCGACTCAATCCCCTCGCAGCAGTCGCAGCACTCGCTGCCCGCCACCGGCGGCGACACGTTCCGCTTGAGATCGGGGACGGGGCCGCTCATTTGCCGCCTCCTCCTGAAAGGTGGAGCGTGCCCCGCTCGGGGAACGTCGGATTGTTGGCCTGCTGCGCAATCTCGATGGCGCCGATCTCGATCACGCCGAGCTCGAGCGACAGGGGATCGGGATCGACGAGCCGCCGGAAGCGCACCGCATGGACCGAATCGACGCCCTCGACCGCCTGCGCCGCGGCGATGATGCGGCTCAGATAGACCGGTGCGCCGAACTCGAGCCGATCGGGGTGGAACAAGCCGAGCGAGCCGTCGGGCAAGGCCGCGCTCGACAGGACTTGTCCTACCCGCTTGAGGACTTCCGACCGGAAATAGCCGGTGCGCGCGCAGACATGCAGCTCGATATCCAGCGGCACGAAACGCGGCGCGACGACGTTGAGGTCGTAGCCCGCCATGCGGACGCTTTCCAGCTGATGGCGCAGCCGCGCCCTGAACGCCGCGTCGATCGGGCCGCCGCCGAAGCGGTCTGCGCTGACGAAAACGGTGCGCCAGCTGCCGGTCCAGCGGAAATTGGCGAACGCGCCCTGAACTTCGTAATAGCGCTCAGCCGCTTCGGCATAATCGCTGGCCGTGACCGCTCTTTTCTGGGTGCGGAAGGCCTGCGGCGCGTCCCGGCGGACGGCCTCGACCTCCTCGGGGTCGACGCCGCCGGCGGCCGGCATCGGATTGCGGATCGCGGTGAAGACGCCGCTCGCGCCGCTCACGACATGGGCGATGGCGTCGGCTCCGACATTGCCGACCTGGCCGTTGCCGATGCGGTAGCTGACGGTGAAGACGGTGCCGGGATCGGGCCGCTTGCCGTGCTGATCGTCGCCGAAGCGCAGGTGGGCGCGCGCATTGTCGTCGACCTCGACGACGAAATGCCGGTCGTAGGCGCGGCTGCTCAGCAGGTCGCGGCGCGGCTTCCAATCCTCCGCCGGAAGGGTGCCCAGCTGCCCCGTCAGGCCGGCGAAGCGCGGCATCGCGCAGCGCGGGTCGATGGCGAGCAGCGCGCTGGCCGGCCACCAGGGCGTGAGGGTCCCGAAGGGAACCGCCAGCATCTGGTCGAGGCCGAAGCCCTGCGAGACGGGCGCCTTGGCCAAAACGGGGCGGAAGCGGGGCGGGACCGGAATTCTTTCGGGCTTGTCGCAGCAGCTGTCGGGGGTCGCCCCGGCCAGTTCGAGCCTGTGCTCGGGCATGGTGCCGAGCGGCGCGGGCGGGATCGTCTGGCCGTGGTCGGCGAGCACGATGTTGCCCAGCGCGACGCTGATCTTTTCACCGGGACGCTCGGCCACGGAGAGGCAGAGGGAGAAAGGCAAGGCGTCGGCGGCGTCCCAGGCGATCTCGGTCACCGCGACCGCGCCGGCGGCCGCCGGACTGTCGAAGAGGCGTCCCGAGGGGTCGCTCGACAGCTCCGCCTCGGTCAGCCGGACCGCCCAGCGATGCGCGAGGTCGCGATCCGCCGCCTGCAACGTGGTCGGACTGAGCCGTTCCTCGAAAACCAGGATCGCGTTGGGCTTGATCCCGTCCGGCTTGAGCAAGGGATGGTGTCCACGCAAGGTGGCGCGGGTGCTGCCCCGGGGCAGGCAGCACGCCTCGTCGCCCCAGGTGTAGAAATCGAAGCGGTTGAGCCCGCCGTCGAGCGCGACGTCGAGCGCGGTCTCGAACACAAGCGGTCCCTGGGCGAGGGCGTCGTCCAGTTCGCGGCTGCCGGGCACGACGGCGATGGTATTGCCGAGGCTCGCCACCCGGCTGAGGAGCTGGGTCCCCTTCGGCAGGGTCAGGCTCTGGCCGGCCGCCACCTCGAAGTGGACGAAGGCGCGGGCGTTGCAGCCTTCGTGCATTCCATAATCGACCAGCCGCGTGTGGCGGTGGACCGATATGCGCTGGCGCGCGGTGGCGAGATAGGCCTCGTTGGCAACGGCGTCCTGGCGGTAGGAAAGATTGTCGGCCGCATAAGCGAGCAATTCCACCAGCGCGACGCCGAGATCGGCGGGCGAGCGCTCGGTCCAGCCGGGGCTGAGCAGGCTCAGGCGATCGAGCATCAGCCTTCTCAGCGTCTGATAGTCCCTGGCGAGATAGTCGATGTCGGGGCGAACCGGGGCCTCGGGCGGGCAAATCAGGGCCGGTGCGCAGTCGAAATCGTTCGGGCACTCGATCTTGAACGAGAATCGCACCGACGACAGCACCGGGTCGAAGCCGGCGGGCGGCTCTAGGCTGCCCGAGCCGGCGAGGATGCTCAAACTATAGGTCGAATGGTCGCCGCTGCTGTCGGTTCGGATCACCAGGGTCAGGGCGGGGAGGTCCACCCCGGCGGCAAGGCCGGGCTCGGCGGACGGCGGCAGCTGATCCGCCATGGCGCACCAGACGATGCCGACGTCGCGGATGCGCTCTCCGCCGGTGATGCGCAGATTGTCCGGCGTCAGGGGCACCGGGGGCACGGCCAGCAGCCGGACGAACAAGGTCTGCTGTCGCGGCGCGGCCGTGGGCGCGGCGAGGTCCAGCACCTCGAGGAACTCGATCCCGTTGGCGCTGCCCGCTTTGCGGATCACTTCGAGGCGGCGCAGGTCGCAGCAGTGGAACCTCATGGCGCGCCCCCCGCAACGGCGAATGTGGCGCTGCCCGCGGTGCGGTCGAGCAGCACCACGTAGCGCACATTGATCTTGAGCGCGGCATCGTCATTCTCGACGTCGACCGCCTGGACGGCGATCAGGTGCGACAGGTTGAGCTGCAGGGCGCTGTGGATCAGCATCTGGGTGGTGGCGGCGAGCGGCGCGCTGTTCGGCTCGAAGACAAGATCGAGCAGGCCCGACCCGAAGTCCGGCCGCATCACCCGCTCGCCCGGCGCGGTGAACAGGACCTGCTCGATCAGGTCGCGGATGTGATCGTCGCGCCCGGTCGTCGCCGTGCGGCCGAAACCGGAGAAATGGTAAGGGAAATCGAGGTTGCCGCTCATCATATCCGCCTCATGTCGCCAGCACCCGGGCCTGTTGCGCGCTGGGCAGCAGCGGGCCGCCGGTCGGCACGCACACGGCGGTTCCCCCGACGATTGCCACCGGCTGCCCACCCGCCATGACGCGCGTTGCCCCCACCACCCACTGCGCGGAGGCGCAGGGCGGGCTCCCGGATCCGCTCAGGCCGCAGCCGGCGACCGCGTAGATGGTGCTCAGCGTCACCACGGCCTGGCCGCCGAGCGTCACGCGCGGGAAAGGCGACGTCGCGGTGGCCTGGCCGCCATGCGAGCACAGCACGGTGGCGCCGAGGTGGAGGACTGGTCCGGGCATGCGCGTCGCCTCCTCAGGTCACGGTCAGGGCGGTGCCGTTCAGCTTGATCTGCGGACCGATCAGCTCGATTTTGGCGCCCAGGCCGTTTTCGATGGTGATGCCGATCTCGTTGACCGAGATTTGGGCCTTGGTCTTATTTTTGATGATGATGCCGCCGAGCGGGCCCGGAACGTCGGAAATCACGAGCCCGTTGAGGCCTGCCGTCTGGAGGGTGATCGCGGCCACCCCCGGCGGGAGGGTTTTCGCGTAGGTCGGGACCTCGGCCGCACTTCCCCAATAGCCGCCCACCCAGATCGGATGCCCCGGATCGCCGCGCTCGAACTCGACCCACACGCCCGAGCCGATCGCCGGCACGGTGAAGAAGCCGGCATTGATCCCGGATAGTGGCAGGCAGGGCATTGCCCATGAGAGCGGAGTTGACCCGCCGACGTCCGGAACCGACACCAGGATGCGACCGATCATCTTCGGATCGATGTTGTTCACGACCTTGCCGCGATATTTGCCGAAGAAGGGCCCGGCGCTCATGTCGGCACCGTCGGGACGGTGGAGATAAGGGCGTTGCGGGCGAGCGCGAAGGATTGCTTATAGCTTCCCGGCTTTATCTCGTGGGTGACGTTGGTCACGTAATAGAGGCCGTCGAACGGAATGCTCGCGCCGCGCACCCCGACCGGCGAGCGTGATCGCAGCAGACGGCCATATTTGGCGACGTCGAGCGTTCCCCGGCCGAACACCGAATCGCTGTTCTGCCCGACGAAGGCGATTCCCGCCGCGATCGCCTCCGGGGCCGAAAGGTGGCCGGTCCGGTTGATCTTGGCGATCTGCGGAGGCAGCGGCGGCACCAGGCCCAGCGGCGGGTTCAGCGGCGTGACGTCGGGGATGGGAACGGTGATCGTTGCCTTGCTGAACGGCTCCTGGAACGACACGATCGGCAGCCATTTCCTCTCCTTCTCGAATGTGAAGGACAGTTGCTCGACGTTGGTCTGGGCATCCATGTTCGTGGTCAGGGCAGGTTGCGGCGCGCCCACGCGGATTTCCGGGCCCCAATAGGCTGTCGACGTCCCCGGGGTCGGGCCCGGCTCGAGGTAGAAGACATAGCCCGCCTCGTCGGCGAGGCTCTTCACATAGGCATAGTCGGTGCCGTGTTGCTGCGGGATCCGGTCGATCGGCAAAGGCGGGATATCGTTGAGGCTGGGGATGACCATCGGGATCACCCCGAAAGCCGCATATTTGGCCAAGATCAGGAGGACGCGCACGGAGGGCGGCATTGCCGGGAAAGGCAAGCCCGGTATCTCGATCTTGTTCATCAGCGCGGACAGATCCTTGCCCTTGACGACCAGTCGCGAAACGCCGCCCTCGCCGGGCTGCGTCTCGACATGGGTGGTCACGCCGTCGATGATCGACTGCGCCTGGCCGTTGATCGTCACGACCAGCACCACCCGCATCAACGGCAGGGCGCCGCCGCCGGTGAGGAGGAACAGCGTCCGCAGCGGCGAGCGCGCGGGCAGCTCGAAGGTCAGCTCAAAGCCGCTCTGGCTGGCGCCGGACCCGCTTTCCACCTTGGCAGCGACCAGGGCCTCGACGACCTCGCGCGGCGCCGCCACCGGCACCGGGCCGATCTTAAGCGTGAGGTCGACGCCCTGGATCATGCCGCCCCCTATTGCCCCGGCGGCGCCGGGATGCTCACCCGGCGCCCGATCGTGTCGGAAAGCTCGAACGGATCGGTGACCGCGTTGGCATCGGCGATCCGCCAATAATATTCGCTGTCCCCCAGGAACTGCGCGGCGATCAGATCCGGCCGCTCGCCGCCCTGCACGATATGCTCGGCGGCGGTGCCGATGTCGCGCATCTGCGGAATGAAGCGGCGCAGGACATAGGCGATGGCGGGGCCGCCGCCGGGAGGCTGATAGCATCCGACCCCGACCCCCTGATAGCGGCTGCCGGGCCCGAACGGCGTCGACGGAATCGCTCCCGCGTCGAGCAGTGCCTGGACAGGGTCGCTCGTCACGCTCAACCTCCTTTCGCTTTTGCGGCCAGCGCCTCGCGGCCGCGCAAATAGCCGATGAACATCGTGCCTCCCTTGTGGGTGAAGCCCAGATCGTCGGAGCTCAGCACGCGCAGGCCCAGGCTGACCTTGGCGCGGATCGGATTGAGCGCGGGATCGAAGGCCTCCTCGGTCACGGAGAATTCGGTCACGCGCACCGGCGCCACGCGGCTCTGACCCCATTGGAAGAGGACGAGCGGCGCTTCGGGCGGCAGAATCTCGAGCGTGCCGTTCGCCGATTTGGCGGCAAGCGTCAGCAGCTCGTCGACGCTGGGATTGATCAGCGATTCCAGCACGGCCAGCTGCGGGCCGATGCCGAACTGGGCCGCATTCGGATTCTGGCTGGGGAATTCGAGCTGATCGGACGCGTCGATCTCGACGTCGAGCTTGATCGACTGGACCGCCGGCCCCTTGAGTCGGAAGGGCTGGGCCTTCTCGCCGCCGCCGTCGCCGCCGGCGCCCTGCACCTGGTAAGTGTGGCTGATCTGGTCCGGGTTGTACTGCACGGTGATCGTGTTGCGGATCGGCCCCCCGCCGGGCGCCATCACGACGAGCATGCCCTTGGTGAGCCTGGGGGAGGCGGTGAGGGTCATGGCGCCGGTCGATCGATGATAATGACCGCGCGTCGGTTAAGTGCTTGGTTCGCCTCGGTATCGCTTGCGGCGACGGGGCGCGCCGCGCCCAAACCGACGGAATGAATTCGCGGCCCCGCCACGCCAGCACCGATCAAGGCCGCCTTCACGTGATCGGCGCGACGTTGTGAAAGTAGAATCGGAAGAACGGGCGTGTCGTTCAAATCGGCAAACCCTTCCACCCTGACCGTCGCCGTCGGATTGGCGTTGGCGGCCGCGGCGGTGGCAGCGATTGTCGGCGGACCTCCCTCCGGAATGATTGACGAGCTGGCGTCGAACTTGTCGATCGTCACCGTCTGAACGTTGATCCGGGGCGCCTTGCGCACTTTGGAAACGCTTGGTCCGGTAGTCGCAAAATCCGGCGTAAGATTGAACACCAGGTAATAATTTTCGAAGTCCTGGATGCGTGTGAGGTCGTAACCGGTGGCCCGGACGTCCACTTCCGCGACACGACGGCCGGGGCCTACTGTTTCCTCCGCCACGTCGCTTTCGACCGAAATGGCTAGCTTATGTGAAGGTCCGAAATTACCCGCCACGGGTAACGAGGCGTGCGCTTCGTAATTCTCCGTGATCTCGTGAGCCAGTTTCGCAAGTGCGTGACCCGGCGACTCGGCTGCGATCGCCTCGACATCATCGATGTCGACTTGTTGGGTGCTCAAGCCCGTCGCCGGGAAACCGCCGACTGCAACCTTCGGCTGGCGAGTTCCAAAATTGACTTCGGCATGTTGGGCGGGATCATCCATGACTCGGTGCATGGCGGCGAGGAATGCCGAGGATCTCGGAGGAGCGGAGAAGACGTCCGACGTGACGGGTTCGGCGAGCGACGCGACGGCGGTTATCTCATGAGTTATGGGGTCATGTTGAAGCTGTTCGCCCATGCCGGGCTCGGCCAGCGCAATAAAGCGCGCAATATCCGGTGCATAGCCGGTGGCAAGAAGACGCGGCTGGATCCGCTTTCGACCTAGTTGCCTTTGTTGGACCACATGAGCGAGTTCGTGGGCAAGGAAGTCGTCCCGCTCGACCCGGCTGGCAGGAAGCAAAGCGGAATCGGCATAAACATTTTCTCCCTTCGTGAAGGCGCGGGCGCGGAGACGCCGAGCCGCGGAGGCCGCGTGATCATCGACGTGCAGCCGCACCGTTGAGAAATCGCGTTCTGCCCCGTTCCTTGCCCTGCCCTCCGTCTTGCTCCCATCGGCGGCCGCTTGGTCGGCCGCTGCCTCCAGGCCGTGAAATCCGCAAGCGGCGCCCGCCGGGAGGGCTCGCTCCGTCCCCGCCACGCGCGCTTCCATCCGGCCTCGCAAGGCGCCGTCAAGGGGCTGCCCGACGCTCCTGGTCAGATCGCGCTGCACCCGCGCGGCGGTGGCTGCGAGCGGAGGCGCGGCGCGGCGTTCACTGGCGGCCATCTTTGCTCCTTCCGGCAATGTCCGGATGGCGGGCGATGCCGCGCGCGATCGCCTGCGCCACGCCCGGCGGCGAGTCCGCGCTTCCGGGGCCGAGCTCGCGCGCGAGCGCGGCGGCAATGGCATCGCGGAGCGCTGGGCTGGACTCGGCTGCGGGCAGGACCAGCCGCCGAATCGTCACCGACGCCAGCGCCGGGCGGGAGCTGTCGGCCATCACCGCACCTCCTGAAATGGCCGCTCGAGCTTCACGAACTCCCCGCGCGCGGCGTCGATCAGAATGGCCTGGTCGATAGGCGCTCCGGCGTCCGCCGCCTTGAACGCGGCGCCGAGCGCGATGCTGCGGATGTTGCCGCCGGCGAGGTTGAGCCGCGCCAGCGCGGCGTAGTCGATCTCCCCGAGCGGCGCTTCCGCCGGAAACTGGCGCCGCCAGATCTCCTCGCGCGCCGCCGCATCCGGGAAGGGGAAGGTCAGGACGAAGCGGATCCGGCGCAGGAAGGCGCGGTCGAGCGCGCTCTTCATGTTGGTGGTGAGCACCGCCAGGCCGCGATAGGCCTCGATCCGCTGCAGGAGGTAGGCGACCTCGATGTTGGCGTAGCGGTCGTGGCTGTCCTTGACCTCGCTGCGCTTGCCGAACAGGGCGTCCGCCTCGTCGAACAGGAGCACCGCGCCGCTCGTTTCCGCGGCGTCGAACAGGCTCTTCAGGTTCTTCTCGGTTTCGCCGATATATTTGCTGACCAAGGTGGCGAGATCGACGCGGTAGAGATCGAGCTCCACCGCGGTGGCGATGGCTTCCGCCGCCAGCGTCTTGCCGGTCCCCGATTCCCCGGCGAACAGCGCCACCAAGCCCTGGCCGAGTGCGTGCTTTTCCCCGAAACCCCAGTCGCGGTAGACGCGCTCGCGATGCCGCAGGTGGCGCGAGATGTCGCGCAGCATTGCCATATGCCCCGGCGGCAGGACGAGATCGTCGAAGGTGACCCGCGTGTCGATGCGCTGCGCCAGCGCGTCGAGCCCGCCGCGCGCCGCCTCGCGCATCAGCCCCCAGGCCGCGGCGGCGCGATCGGCGGCCGGCATCGCGCGCAAGGTCTCGATCACCGTCTCGACGGCGGCGGGGCCGGCGTGGAACTGTTCCGCCGCGCGGGCAAGGGCGGCGCGGACGGGCTCGCCGCCGGCGATCGCCAAGGGCGTCTCGCGGCCCCATTTGCGCATCAGCAGGTTTCGCGTCCGCCGCGCGTCCGGCGGCGGCAGCTCGAAGCGCAGCACCCTGTTCGCCGCCGGCAGCGACGACAATGACTCGCCCGCCGAGCCGAGCCAGACGATGGCGCTGCGCAGGCGTCCCGCAAAGGCGGCGGCGACGCTTTCGGACGATTCGGCGCCAAGGGCCAGGACCGGCACGGCGCCGCTCAGCGCCGCCTGGCGGTCGACATGGCGGGCCAGCAGCGCCTGCGCAGCCGGATCGGCGGGCAGGTCGCGCGCGGCGATCCACAGCGCCGGCCGGCCGAGGCGCGCCAGCGCGGCGAGCGCGGCATCGCGCAACGCCGCTTCATCTCCGTTGCTGCAGCGGAGCGCCACGGTCCGCGGCTCATGGGGGTCCGCAAGCGCCCGGACCATGGCCTCGGGAAGCGGCGGCTCGTCGCCGTCCGGAGTTCGCGCCTCCACCAGCGTCGCCACGCCCGCGAGTTGCGCGTCGCTCGCGAACAAGCCGGCCAGGAAGTGCAGGATATGCTCGTCGATGCGCAGCGGCGCTTCCGCCAGGACATGCCCCGGCTCGAGTTCGACCATGCGCCAGAAACGCAGAGGCGCATCGGGGCCGAGCGCATCCCAATGCGGTTCCGCCAGCAGCGCCAGGGCAAGGCGGAAGCTTGCTCTCGCCTGCCGGTCCGCGGTCTTGTCGGCCACCGCGGCGCGGAGCCGCGCATCGAGCTCGAGGCCGGCGACAAGCAACAGGAGCTCCCGCTCGAATCGGGACAGGCCGAACGTCGCCGCGCAACGGACCAGCGCCGGGGTGAATTCGGTCTCGCGATCCTCCACTGCGGCTTCGCCGCCGCTGCCGCCGGCGTCGCCGGCCTCTATGCGGTCGGCGAGGCGGCCGATCGCAGCGGCCAGCCACTGGCGGTTGAGCTCCGCCCAGCTCGGGACCGGCATGGCGGCCACGGAGGGCTCGGGGGCGATCATGGCGGCGTCGGCACCTCCAGAACCTGGCCCGGGTCGTAGATCGGCGTCGGTCCGGACCGATCGATCAGCAGGCTCTCGGTGCCGTCGATGCGCAGGCGCACCGGGTAGGTGCCGTCCCCCAGACTGGCGGGGAAGGTGAACACGAGCGGGTCGTTGCTTAGCGCGCGCGGCTCCGCCTGCGCTTCGACACTGCCCAGGATGAGCGTCGCACGCTGCGTGGGCCGAACCGGAGGGTCCGGCCGCAGGGTCACGGCGACGACGCTTGTTCCCGCGTCGCGGATCGCGATGGCGGTCCCAAGCGCGGGATCCGGCGCGATGGCGAGCGGAACTGCATTGGTTTCGGTCGCGGCCGTCTTGCCGGCCGGGATGAGGCGGACGGTGGTGGAAAGCTGGCCGGCGACGAGCTCGCCGGGTGCGGGAACGGCCCCGGTGAGGAAAAAGGTCAGCCCGGTCCCGTCGGCCTTGACCGTTGCCGGATCGATTTCGAGCGGGGTGGAGAGCAAGGGGTGGTCGAGACGGACGACGTGGCCGGTGCCCGCAAGCTTCAGCCCGGTCAGGGTGACCTCCTCCTCGACGCGCGCCGCGATCTGCTTGAGCGGCGGCTGGGCGGCGAACAAGGTCGGCAGGGGCAGCACTTCCGGATACACCGCCACGCCGCGGTCGCGCTGCGTCGCCGGGTCGACCTCCCCGCGCGACAGCACGGGCAGCGGCGAGATCGCCGGCTGGGTCGCCTCGATCAGCACCACCGAGACCAGATAGGCGGCCGACGGGCGGTAGTGCGTCTGGATCGCGGACCACAGCTTGGACATATCGTCGCCGCTGAAGGCGGCCGGCGTGATCCTGATCTGCTCGACCTGGTCGGCGAGGTCGGAAGCCGCCAGCTGCTGAAAGGGCGTCGGCAGCATGGAGAGGTCAAGCGGGCTCGGATCGAGCGCGCGCCGGATCGCCGGCCGGTCGAGCACCGGCCGTTCGTGCAGCAGATGCATCCCATAGCCGAGCAGGATCTCGGCTTCGCAGTCCGACCGCGAATAGGCGGTCAGGCAATAGTGCAGGTCCAGCGCGAGCGGCGGGTTGGTCAGCCGCTCGCCGCTGGCGGAACCGCGCGAGGGCAGGCCGTGGTTGCGCCAGCCGGCGTTCGGCGTAACTTGGAAAAGAAAGAGGTTCAGCCGCGGCGCCGCGGCTTCGAGGTCGATCGTGTCGGGCGCAACTGCGGTCACGTTGACCGGCGCGCCGACCGGCCCAGTCTGGATGAGCCCGTTGTCCAGCAGGTTTCGCAGCACGGCGCTGACCGCGCCTATGGCGAGGGGAGAGCTCATCGCCGGGGGCCTGGCGGTCCGGCGGCCAGGAAATCGGACAGCGACAATCTAGGCTCGACGGGAGCGCGCCGGGCCGCCGGCGCGGGCCGGGCCGGAGCGGGAGCGCGCACGTCGATCCGGTCTATCGTCACATGGACGGCGGGCGCGACCTGACGGGCAGCGGCGCTCCGGCTGGCGACCGCCCCGTCGCTCAGTGGCGCGAACGGCGTTTCGCTCGGGTCGGACGGCGCTGCCGCCCGCCGCGCGGCTGGGACAGCCGCGGCGCGGCCATGGCTTGCCTGGACGGCAAGGACCGATGCCTGCGCGGGGGCCGGGGCGGACTCGGGCAGGGGCGGGGGCGAGGCCGCGTCCAGCTCCGGCGGGGCGTCGGGCCAGACCGCCGATGGCGCGGCAACCTCATGCGGCCGCCGCGGCTGCTTCGCAGGCCGGGCCGCCAGCGGGCGCGATGAGCGTGGGGCGGGCGCCACCGCGACCAGATCCGCGGACGCCTCGGATGGCGGCGGCGATGCGGGCTCGCCGGCTGGCGCAACCGGGCAGTCGGAGCCGCCACCGGGGTCCCGCGGCTCGCGGTCGGGGGGCTCTGTCGCGGCGAAGGTCTCGATCGGCGGCCGCTCGTCCAACAATTCGCCTGCCCGAATGGCCTCCCGGCCAAGGCCGCCGGCCTCCGGGCGGGCGTAGCGCGGCGGCAGCAAGGGGTGCGCCGCACCCTCAACCGGTCGGCCCAGCGCGATGCCGGCGAGATGGGTGAGGAACCTGCTCATTATGCCGCCACCAGCTGCAGATAGGCGGCGCGGCGGACCGGAGAGAGGTTGACGACCTCATCCTCGCTCCATCCATAAGCCCGCGCCAAAGCGTCGACCTCGGTCAGCGAGCGCTCGGCCGCGCGCTGCACTTCCGTCCACAGCGATCCGGCAACATCGACCGGCGCCGGCCATTGGTGGCCGCAGTCCGGGCAAATGAGCGCGAGGCGGATCGACGCCGCCGGATCGAGGCTCTCGATCCGGTCCCCGAGCAAGTCGATCTCGTCCTGGGTCAGCGCAGCCGGGTCGACATCGCCCGGCAGGCAGCGGGCCAGCAGCGCCTGCGCCGCGCTCGCGACGTCGGCCTCGCCGGCTATGTCGTCGAGATCGTCCGCCGTCGGCGCGCGCAGAGCGAGCTCGCGGCCATTCCATTCGATTCCGCCCCCACCCGCCGCCGGCGCGGCGCCGAGGCTCTCGGCGAGGGCGATACCGTCGATCGTGAACTCGCACGCGCCGCCACAGGCCGGGCACTCGCTCATCAGCGGCCAGTCCCGCCCGAACAGGGCGGTGCGGAGGGCGAGCAGCGCGCGGTTGCGCTCGCCGAGCGCACGCGGGCGGCCCGCATCGGCGAGCAGCGCCTCGTCGCGATCCCGCCGCGTCCGGCCGACCGCGCGTTCCCACAGCGACAGGATGCGTCTTTCGCGATCCGCATAAGCCGTCGGGGTCACGATCGTCCCATCATGCGGGCTCGGTGAACGTCGGCTCTGCCGGCTCCGTCACGTCGACATCGCGCTCCCAGCCTTCGTTCTCCAGCTTCATCGTCTGGATCGCGACCGCATTGGCGTTGGCATCCAGGTCGGGCAGCGCCTGGAATTCGGAAACCCAGCAGCGGAACACCTTGTAGGCGATCGCCAGCTGGCCGGCCTCGTTGTAGAGCTCGATGATCAGGTCCTTGCGGAAGTCCTTGAGCGAGACTTCCGCGCCAAGTCCGGAGCCGAAGTTCCAGATCTTGTTCGCCCATTTCTCGAACTCGGGGTCGTGGGTGACGCCGCGCTCCAGGGTGATCGCTTCATATTTGGTGCGCCCGGGCGATTTGCGGCCGGTCGACGGGTCGCCGCCCTCGCGATGCTCGACGACCTCGGTCGAGCGCTTGAGCGCCGAAACCTTGCTGACCCCGGCGACGTAGCGGCCGTCCCATTTCACCCTGAACTTGAAGTTCTTATAGGGATCGAAACGCTGCGGATTTGCGGAAAACTGAGCCATGGACCTGACCTTTCGGCAGCTTATGTCGGGATGTCGCCGGCGATCTGCTGGATGCTGATGACCACGAACTCGGCGGGCTTGAGCGGCGCGAAGCCGACTAGGATGTTGACGATGCCGTTGTTGATGTCGGCCTGCGTCGTCGTGTCCCGGTCGCACTTGACGAAATAGGCCTCTTTCGGGGTCGTTCCCTGGAAGGCGCCCTGGCGGAACAGCCCCTGCAAAAACGCGCCGATATTGAGCCTGATCTGCGCCCACAGCGGCTCGTCATTGGGCTCGAACACCACCCATTGCGTGCCGCGATAGAGGCTCTCCTCGAGGAACAGGGCCATCCGCCGCACCGGGATGTACTTCCACTCGGAGCCGCGGTCGTTGCTGCCATGCAGGGTGCGCGCGCCCCAGACGATATTGCCGTAGACGGGCAGAGTCCGCAGGCAGTTGACGGCGGACGGATTGAGCTGGCCGTTCTCGGCGTCGCTCATGGTGACGGTAAGCCCATCGGCGCCGTTCAGGCTGGCATCGGTCCCGGCCGGCGCCTTCCAGACTCCCCGCGATGCATCGGTCCTGGCGAGGACCCCTGCGACGAACCCACAGGGCGGGAAGGCGCGCAGCGCGCCTTCTTTTTTCGGATCGGGCGCCAGCACCCACGGGAAATAGAAAGCAGAGTAATTGGCATCGCTTCCGGTTTTCCCTGCCAGCGAAGCAACGACGTTCGCAACGGTGGCATCGTCCGCGCAGTCAACCAGCAGGAACGCCCGCCTTCCCCGCGCGGTTTGCTGTAAGGTCGCGATCGTCGCAGCGTGGGTGAGGCCTGGTACGCAAATGATGTTGAAAAGGTCGATACGGTCGGCCGGCGCGCCCAGATTGAACAGCGCAACCAGGGCGGACTGGAAGGCCGCAATGCTCGGATCCAGAACCGTGCCGTCCGCCCCGGCGGTCCCCGGCAATACGCCGAGGGTCGCGGCCGCATTGGCGGGCGTCGTGGTCGAACCGGCGACCAGCTTGTCGATGTAGGCGGAGTTGCCGTTGACGGCCGTCTGCACGAACCGGGGATCGGACGGCGTCATCGACATATTGGCGAAGCTTTCCAGGACCGCATTGTTGTTCGCGGGATCGGTGACGTCGATCTGAAACCGGGTGATGTCGTCAGTGCGCCGGGTCAGGACGACCTTGAGGTTGTTGGCCCAGGCGCCGGGTGAGCTGGCCTGAATGGCAAGAGTGCCGATCGAGCAGGTCGCCACCACCGCGCCCGCGCCGACGATGCGGATGACATAAGCGTCCGATCCGCCATTGTCGTAGAATTGCCGCACCGCGTAACCGAGCAGCGAGCGGGTATCGAGACCGCCATAAGCGCGCTCGTAATCGGCAAAGCTGGTCAGACGCAGCGCCTTATCGACGGGACCTTTCGGCGCCCAGCCGATGAATAGCGCCGTCGAGGTGCCGACGCCGGTGATCGTGCGGACGCCGCTCGAAACCTCCTGGATGTAGACGCCAGGATGCAGAAGGGCTTGGGGCATTGACACCTCCTCGCGCTCCCCGGCGGGCAGCGGCGCCGCCGGAATGCGAGCGCTGCACGGCCGAGGAGACAAGGGACTATGGCAGGTTCGGCGACGGTGCGCTTGAGCCGAACGGTCCATCGGCGATCTGCGAAGAAGGTGCAGACCCCGCAAGGCCGTCGGTCCCGCGGCGGAGCGATCGGCTGCGGCCCGGTTCTGGGACGTCAGAGAGGCGGCCGGCGAAATGACCTCGCGGCGCCATGAGGCTTAGGCCATATGGTCCAGTCCATGGCCGTTGCCGCCGGACGGCGCCTGACGCGCCCTCCAGCCGGCGGGCGCCTCGCCGCGCCGCTGGCGCTGCCGCAGCTGCGCAGCCGCCTCGCCCCGGCGGCGGACCCTGAGCTTGCCGAGGACGGAGTGGACATGATTCTTGACGGTCGTGTCGCGAATGCCGAGCAGGGCCGCGATCTGCTTGTTCGACAGTCCCTCATTCACGAACATCATGATCTCGTGCTCGCGCGGAGTCAGCGCGTCGCCCGAAATGTCTTTCGCCGGCGCCACGAGGCCGCTGATTCGGTTGAGCAGCATGCCGGCGGTGCGGGGCGAGCAGACCAGTTCGCCGCGAACCGCCGAATGCACCGCCGCCGCCACGTCGTTCGCCGAACCCTGCGCATAGACGAAGCCGGAGACGCCGGCCTGGGCGCAGGCCAGGACGACCTGATCGACCTCGGCGACTCCGAGCGCGACAATCTTGACGTCGGGAACGATTCGGCGAAGAAACGTTGCGGATTCCAGGATGGCCGGGCTGGAAACATCCAGAAGCACCACATCGGGATGAGAATCGGCCACTTCACCGAGCAGCGCTGCATCGGACGAGCCGACGACTTCAATGCCGGTCTGATGGGAAAGGGCAAGGACCAGCCCCTCTCGCAACAACCGGACATTGCTGAGAATGAAGACTCTTGGGGGAGACGCCGCGCCCCCTTGTGTACGATCCTCCAGACAGGGACCGACGTTATCGTCTTCCTTGGTCGCCATCTTCCCCTCCTGAAGAACCCGTACCCCTCACCCACCGAGCGAATAGTCCCCGAGCCCAGAATGAGAGGATTTGACAGGTGCGCATTATAGACGGTTACGATGCTTCGGTTTGCCTTTGACATCATGACCCTACAATCCGTGGTTTGCAACATGGTCAAACTTAGCTTGTTGCAAATAAGTAAGCTCATGGCTGCGCAAATAGCGGGGGATAGTGGGTGGCGCGCCCGGCAGGATTCGAACCTGCGACCCCAAGCTTAGAAGGCTCGTGCTCTGTCCAACTGAGCTACGGGCGCGTGGGCGCCCTCCTAACGCGCTTTGGTGAAGATCGGAATTCCGAATCCCGCCGTCCGGCCTTATGCTTGGCGGCGGATCGGGGGAGCGGCGGATGAGCGAAAACGGGCGCAGGCCATTGACGCAGGGCGAGATGACGCTCGTCACGGCGACGTTCGGGGCGCTGGCGCTGGAGCGGGTGCGGTTATGCGCCGGCCCGGGACTGAACCCGTTCGCCGAGGTCGCGCTGGGCCTGGAAGATGTGAGCGCGGTCACGCTGATCCGCACCATCTTCTTCAAGGGCAGGCTGGCCGACGACTTTTCGAAAGGCCCGAACAGGGCCCTCTTTCTGCACGAAATGACCCATGTCTGGCAGTATCAGAAGCTGGGCGTGCTCCGCTTCGCGCTGCGCTATCTCTGGGAGTTCGCCACCCGCGGATTCAGCCGGGAGGCGCTCTATGATTACCAGCCGGGCGAGACCGCCTTCGCCGACGCGACTCTGGAAGCGCAGGCGCAGATGGTGGAGCATTATGAGCGCGGCGCCGACCGGGCGCTGCTCGATCGCAACCTGGCCGGCTCCGGCCTTTATCATTTCCAGGGCTGAGGGATGGCCGACGATGTGAAGACCGTGGACGCGAGCGCGCTCACCGGACGGCCGTTGCGCTATTTCGACTTCGTGATGGCCGCCTTCGTCACCATCCTCCTCCTCTCCAACGTCATCGGCGCGGGCAAGGTCGCCGAGGTCGAACTGCCGGGCGTCGGCCTGTGGCCCTTCGGCGCGGGCATCCTTTTCTTCCCAATCGCCTATGTGATCGGCGACGTGCTGACCGAGGTCTACGGCTTTGCCCGCGCGAGGCGCTGCATCTGGGCCGGGTTCGCTGCGCTGGTCTTCATGGCGTTCATGGCCTGGGTCGTGGTCGCGCTGCCGCCCGCGGGCAGCTGGCACGGGCAGGAAGCCTATGAGCGGGTGTTCGGCCAGGTGCCGCGAATCGTCTTCGCTTCGATCATCGCGTTCTGGGCCGGCGAATTCGTCAACGCCTACGTGCTCGCGCGGATGAAGATCTGGACCCACGGCCGGCATTTGTGGGCGCGGACGATCGGGTCGACGGTCGTGGGGCAGGGTGTCGACAGCCTGATCTTCTATCCGGCCGCCTTCCTGGGTGCCGAGGGCTGGACAGCGGATCTGGTCGTCAAAGTCCTCCTCACCCAATGGGCGCTCAAGGTGGGCTGGGAGGTGGTGCTGACGCCCGTCACCTATGCAATTGTCGGCTGGCTCAAGCGCGCTGAAGGCGTGGACGTCTACGACCGGGGAACCGCTTTCACGCCCTTCCGCGCGGAGGTCTGACGGTGAGCGGGTTCCAGTCGGCCAAGATTTGGCTGGTCGCGCAGACCGGGCTGCCCAGGGACGCGCTCCACATCGATGTCGGCCTCTTCATCCTGCTCGGCATCGCGGGCCTGTTCAAATTGTCCCTGCGCGATTGGCGCCCGATCGCGGCGGTGCTCGCCGTCACCCTCGCCGGCGAGGCCTGGGACCTGGTCGATACGCACCGGCGAGGCCGCGCGCTCGCCTGGGCGAACAGCTGGCACGATCTGTGGAACACGATGCTCTGGCCGACGATCCTGTTCCTGCTGGCGCGCTTCACCCCGGTGCTCCGGCGTTGAGACGGACCTGCGGAAAATGGGGACAGTATATATTTTCCCACGCGCCGCGGCGGATGCGCGGCGCGGCCTCGCCGGGAAAAATATATACTGTCCCCAATTACAGGACCTCGAACAGCCCAGCCGCGCCCATGCCGCCGCCGACGCACATCGTCACCACCACATATTTGGCGCCGCGCCTCTTGCCCTCGATCAGCGCGTGGCCGGTCATCCGCGCGCCCGACATGCCGTAGGGATGGCCGATCGAGATGGCGCCGCCATCGACGTTCATCCTGTCGTCGGGAATGCCGAGCCGGTCCTGGACGTAGAGCACCTGGACGGCGAAGGCCTCGTTCAACTCCCACAGGTCGATGTCGCTCACGCTGAGCCCGAACCGGTCGAGCAATTTGGGCACCGCGAACACCGGGCCGATGCCCATTTCGTCGGGCTCGGTGCCGGCCGCGGCCATGCCGATATAGCGGCCGAGCGGGGTGAGGCCGCGCTGCGCGGCGAGGCCGGCCTCCATGATCACCACCGCCGAGGCGCCGTCGGAGAGCTGGCTGGCATTGCCGGCGGTGATCATCGCGTCCGGGCCCATGACCGGCTGCAGGCTCTGCAGGCCCTCCAGCGTGGTGTCGGCGCGATTGCCCTCGTCTCTGGTGAGGGTGACCTCGCGCGTCGAGACCTCGCCGGTCGCCTTGTCCTTGACCGACATGGTGGCGGTCACGGGCACGATCTCGTCGTCGAACCGGCCGGCGGCCTGGGCGGCGGCGGTGCGCTGCTGCGACTGGAGCGCGTAGGCGTCCTGGCGGTCGCGGGCGATGCCGTAGCGCTTGCCGACGATCTCGGCGGTGCCGATCATCGGCATGTAGACGTCCTTGTGCATCGCCACGAGCTCGGGATCGCCGCCCAATCGCATCTCGGCGGTCTGCACCATCGAGATCGATTCGACGCCGCCGGCGACGCAGATCGGCATGCGGTCGACGATCACCTGCTTGGCCGCGGTGGCGATCGCCATCAGCCCCGAAGCGCACTGGCGGTCGATCGACATGCCGGCGACGGTCACGGGAAGGCCCGCGCGCAGGGCGGCGGTGCGGCCGATCGTCGCCTGCACGCCCTGCTGGAGCGCGGCGCCGATGACGACGTCGTCGATCTCGGCCGGATCGACTCCGGCGCGCTCGACCGCGGCGCGGATCGCGTGGGCGGCGAGCGTCGGCGACGGGGTGGCGTTGAACGCGCCGCGATAGGCCTTGCCGATCGGCGTGCGGGCGGTGGAGACGATGACGGCGTCGCGGGTCATGAATTTCCTCCTCTAGGGGGACACGTACTTTTTCGCGAAAGAGTACGTGTCCCCATTTCTCAGATGAACATGTAGCCGATCCAGTCGGCGATCAAAGCGGGCTTCTCCTCGTCCTCGATCTCGACCGTGACCTGATAGGTGATCTGCCACTGGCCGGCGCGCTTCTCCTCGGCGGTGGCGAGCTTGAAATGGCCGCGGACGCGCTTGCCGGCCCGGACCGGCGCCATGAAGCGGACCCGCTCGAAGCCGTAATTGACGGCCATGCGCAGGCTTTCCGGGTGGAGCATGACACCGTCGGCCATGCGGCTGAGCAGCGACAAGGTGAGGAAGCCGTGCGCGACCGTGCCGCGGAACGGGGTCTTCGCCGCCCGTTCGGGGTCGACATGGATGAACTGATGATCCTCGGTGACGTCGGCGAAGGCGTCGATCCGCCCCTGATCGATCAGGATCCAGTCGGACATGCCGATCTCGGTCCCCACCCGCTCCTGGATTTCCTCGATGCTGGCGACCGGCATTGAGCCTCCCACTGTCTGGCGCTAATCGGCGCTCGGCATAGGGCCGCGACGCGGCGATAAACAAGCCCTTCGGAGACATTCATGGCAGACGCCACGGCAACCGCGCGCAGAGACATTCGCTCCCTGCTGCGCGCGCCCGAGCCAGAGGTGCTGGCGCCGCTCCTGGAAGCCGCCGCGCTCGACGCCGATTCGCGGGCCCGCGTCGAGGCGCGCGCGCTCGCCATGCTCGCCGAGTTGCGCGACGCCCAGGGCAAGGGCTGGGTCAACCAGTTCCTCCAGGAATATCGGCTGAACACCCAGGAGGGAGTCGCCCTGCTCAGCCTCGCCGAGGCCTTCCTGCGCGTTCCCGATCCCGAAACCGCCGATTCGCTGATCGCCGACAAGCTCGGCGAGGGCGACTGGCGCGCGCACCGCGGAAAGGCCAATTCGACCCTGGTCAATACGGCGACCTGGGGGCTGGTGATCGGCCGCGCGCTGACCTCGGACAGCGAGCATGCCAGCGCGCTCAAGCGCCTCATGTCCCGCGCGGGCGAGCCGTTCGTGCGCCAGGGAGTCGGCGCGGCGATGCGGATGATGGGCGAGATTTTCGTCATGGGCCGGAACATCTCCGAAGCGATCGCGCGCATGAAGAAGCGCGAGAACAAAGGCTTCACCGCCAGCTTCGACATGCTCGGCGAGGCGGCGCGCACATTCCCGGACGCGGAACGCTATTTTCAGAGTTATGAGGACGCGATCCGCGCGGTCGGCAAGGCAGGCGGGGGCCACAGCATCTCGGTGAAGCTCTCCGCGCTCCACCCGCGCTACGAGGTCGCCCAGTACCAGCGCTGCGTGCCGGATTTGATCGAGCGGGTCGAGGCGCTGGCGACGCTGGCGGCCGGCCTCGGCATCCCCTTCACCATCGACGCCGAGGAGACCGAGCGGCTCGAAATGAGCCTCGACATCATCGAACAGGTGGCGGGCCTGCCCGCGCTCAAGGGCTGGGACGGGCTCGGCATGGCGATCCAGGCCTATGGCAAGCGCGCCCGGCCGACCGTCGCCTGGGCCGACGCGCTGGGGGCGAAGACGGGCCGCCGCATCGCCGCCCGCCTCGTCAAGGGCGCCTATTGGGACACCGAGATCAAGCGCACGCAGGAGCAGGGACTTGCCGATTACCCGCTCTTCACCCGCAAGGCGGCGACCGACGTCTCCTATCTCGCCTGTGCGAAGGACATGCTGCAGGCGAAGAACATCTACCCCGCCTTCGCCACGCACAATGCGCTGACCGTCGCCACCCTGCTCGAATGGGCGGGGGAGGCCAGAGACTTCGAGTTCCAGCGCCTGCACGGCATGGGCGAGGGGCTCTACGAGAGCCTGGTCCGCGAGCAGGGCTATCATACCCGCATCTACGCGCCCGTCGGCGGCCATCGCGACCTGCTCGCCTATCTGGTCCGGCGGCTGCTCGAAAACGGCGCCAACAGCTCCTTCGTCCACCAGCTCGCCGATGATCGCCTGACCGACGCCGACCTGATCGCCGATCCCGTCGCCAAGATCGCCGCCGTCGGGGGAACGCGTCACCCTTCCATCCCGCTGCCCAATGACCTGTTCATGCCCGAACGCCCCAACAGCCGGGGCCTCGATCTCAACGACCGGCCCGAGCTCGAGCGGGTCGCCGAAGCGGTGGCGCCGCCGCTTGATTTCGCGCCGATGACCAGCCCGCCAGCCGGCGAACTGGTCGCGCGGGCGCTGAACGGGTTCGAGGACTGGTCGAAGCGCAGCGTCGACGAGCGCGCCTCGGCCCTCGAGCGGCTCGCCGACCTTCTTGAACGCGACCGCGACATGCTGATGCGGATCGCCGTGCAGGAGGCGAAGAAGACCATCCCCGACGCGCTCGCCGAGGTGCGCGAGGCGGTCGATTTCTGCCGCTATTACGCCGCCCAGGCGCGCGCCCATCTGCAGCCCCTGGAGCTGCCGGGACCGACCGGCGAGCGCAACGTGCTGAGGCTGGAGGGCAGGGGCGTCTGGGTCTGCATCGCGCCCTGGAACTTCCCGCTCGCCATCTTCCTGGGCCAGGTGTCCGCCGCGCTCGCGGCCGGCAACAGCGTCGTCGCCAAGCCCGCCTCGCAGACGCCGCAGATCGCCGCTTATGCGGTCGGCCTCGCCCACAATGCGGGCATTCCCGAAGACGCGCTGATCCTTGCCGCGGGCCGCCGCGATCTCGGCCAGAAGCTGATGGAGGACGTGCGCATCGCCGGCGTCGCCTTCACCGGGTCGACCGCAACAGCCAAGACCATCGCGCGCACCCTCGTCGCCGACGATGACCGCGACATCATTCCCCTGATCGCCGAGACCGGCGGGATCAACGCGATGATCGTCGATTCGACCGCTCTGCCCGAACAGGTCGTCCAGGACGTGATCACGTCCGCCTTCCGCTCCGCCGGCCAGCGCTGCTCGGCGCTGAGGCTGCTGGTGCTGCAGGAGGAAATCGCCGAGCGCACGCTGGAGATGCTGGCGGGCGCGATGGACAGCCTGATCGTCGGCGACCCGGCCGATCCGAAGACCGATGTCGGCCCGGTGATCGACAAGCCGTCCTTCGAGAAGCTGATGGGCCGGCGCGAGGCGATGAAGGAGCGCTGGATCCACACCGTGGGCGTTCCTGCGGAAGCAGGAACCCAGTCGGGCAGTGAGGACTGGGCTCCTGCTTCCGCAGGAGCACAAGATGGGTTGTTCGTTCCTCCCACCCTCATCCGTCTCGACGCGATCGAGGACCTCGAGGAGGAATGGTTTGGTCCGCTCCTCCACGTCGCCACCTGGCGGGGCGGCCAGCTCCCGGAGACGGTGCGCCGCGTCAACGCCTCGGGCTTCGGCCTCACCATGGGCCTGCACAGCCGCATCGCCCGCGCCGCCGAGACGGTCGAGGAGGCGGCCACGGTCGGCAATCTCTACGTCAACCGCTCGATGATCGGCGCCATCGTCGGCTCGCAGCCCTTCGGCGGCGAGGGCCAGTCGGGCACCGGCCCCAAGGCCGGCGGCCCCCACTATCTCCCCCGCTTCTGCGCCGAGCGGGTGACGAGCACGGACACCACCAGCTCCGGCGGAAATGCGACCTTGCTGTCGCTGGAGGACGTCGGGTTTTAGGTTTGGCTTCGGGGAAACCATTCTCCGTTCGGCCCCGGACTTGATCCGGGGTTGTCGAAGCCCTTTCCTTCTCTTAGGTCGAAAGAAGAAAGTCCTTCGACAGGCTCAGGACGAACGGAGATTGACGGTTTCGTCGCACCCCCTGCCGCTTTCGTCGCCGCGTCGCCCGCTTCCCCGCCTTCATCGCTTCCCGCTCCCGCCCGCACCGCCACCACATTAGTCGCGCCACCGAAACGAAACGTCGGGGGACGACGAATGAAACATCTCGATCTCAAATTCCTGCTGCTTGCCGCTTTGATGCTCACCGTGGGCGTCGGCATGGGCATCCACATGGGTATCGCCCACGATTTCCGGCTCGCGCCCGTCCATGCCCATATCAACCTGGTCGGGTGGACCTCGCTGGCATTGTTCGGAATCGTCTACCGGCTCTACCCGGAGATGGCGGCGAGTCCGCTCGCCGGCCTGCATTTCATCCTCGCCGCGCCCGCCGCGGTGATGTTCCCGATCGGCATCGCCTTGTCGGTTCTGGCCGGCCGGCCGCTGGTCGCAATCGTCGCGGCCCTGCTCTGGTTCGCCGGCGTCCTCCTGTTCCTCGTCCAGCTCCTCCGCCAGGCCTTCCGGCCGGCGGCGGCCATTTGATCCCGTCTTCCAAAGGAGAATTTCCAATGCTGTTTCACGTTTCCATCGAGGCCGACGATCCGCGTCTGGTCGCCGATTTCTTCGCAGAGATCTGGGACGGCGCCGCCGCGCCCTTTCCGTCGGTGACGCCGGGAAGCTGGGTCGCGCTGTCGGGCGACGAGCGCGGCACGATGATCGAAATCTACCCGCGCGGCACCGAGATCCATGCCGTTCCCGGCGACAATGACGCGACCGGCATCCGCGTCGAACCGCGCCGCCACAACGCCACCCACATGGCGATCGGCACCAGGCGCAGCGAGGCCGAGATCGCCGAGATTTGCGGCCGCTACGGCTTTCCAGCCAAATACCGCAAGCGCGGCGGCGTGTTCGGCGTCATCGAGATTTTCGTCGAGGGCTGCCAGATGCTGGAAGTGCTGACCGACAAGATGCAGCGCGAATATGTCTCGGCGATCACCATCGACAATTGGATGGCGATGATCGAGGCGGGCGGCCTGCAGCAGGCCGCCTGACCCAAGCTCCCCTCCCCAGCGGGGAGGGGGTAGGGGGAGGGGGTTCGGTTTCCGAGAACAACTCCGGACGCCCGACACCCCCTCCCTACCCTCCCCCTTGAGGGGGTGGGAATAAGGGCCTTGACGGGCGCGCACGCGGCATGACTGCTGCGCCTCATGTTCGAGGCCGAAGCGATCCGGTTGCGCGAGATCCTCCTCGCCCGCGAGGGGGTCTCGCCCTTGCTCAATCTGGGCTCCTCGACGCGCGCCTTTCGCGAGCATGACAAGCCGCATATCCAGCGGGAGTTGTTCGCCCCGCTCGCCGAGGCGGGGATCGCCGTCTTCCACAGCGACCTCAAGCAGGGCGACGGCGTCGACCTTGCCGGCGACATCCTCGACCCGGCCGTGCGCGAGGCGCTCAAGACGCGCGGCTTCCGCGCGATCCTGATCGCGAACATGCTGGAGCATGTCCGCGACCGCGCAGCGGTGACCGCGGCGTGCGAGGAGATCCTTGGCGAAGGCGGGCTGATCCTGGCGACGGTTCCGTCGAGCTTTCCCTATCATGCCGATCCGATCGACACCGGCTACCGCCCGAGGCCGGCCGCGCTCGCCGCCGCGTTCACGGGGAGCCGGGCGCTGCTCACGGAGGAGATCGCCGGGCGGACCTACAAGGAGGATATGCAGGCCAAAGGCTCCGGCTTCTGGAGAGAGCTCGGCCGCACGGCGCTCTTCGGCCTCATCTTCTTCGCCCGCCCCAGAAGCTTCGCCGCCCGGGCCCATCGCTGGCTGTGGTATCGCCGCCGCTACCGGGTCTCGGTCGCGCTCGTCTCCGTCTCCTCCGGCGGATAGGGCATGATCAGGGTCCCGTCCGGCGCCGCGGTGAAGCTGGTCTGGGTCGGGTAGGCGAACTCTATCCCCTCCTCGTTGAAGCGCTTGAGCAGGGCGACGAGGACCATATGGCGGGCGTCGAAGATTTTCTGCCAGACCTCCGACTTGACGTCGAATTCCAGGGAATAATCGAGGCTGGAATCTCCATAGCCGGTCATGCCGCAGCGGATCAGCACGCACTTTTCGCAGCCCGCAACCACCTCCCTGACGATCGCGGGAATGCGCGCGCAGACCTCGGGCGGCGTCTGGTAGACGATGCCGAATGGCTGGATGATCCGGCGGCGGTTGAGCCGGGCGAGGTTGTGCAGCTCCTTGCCGAGCAAATTGGTGTTTGAAATTACCACCTCCTCGCCGGTGATCGAGCGTACCCGCGTGGTCTTGAGCCCGATCTGCTCGACCGTCCCGGTGGTCTTGTCCCAGCGGATCGAATCGCCGCGGCGGAACGGCTTGTCGAAGATGATCGACAGCGCCGAAAAGAGGTCGGAGAAGATGCCCTGCGCGGCAAGGCCGATGGCGATGCCGCCTATGCCCAGGCCGGCGACGAGGCCGGTGACGTTGACTCCGAGATTGTCGAGCACCACGACCAGCGCGATGGCGAAGATGGCGATCGTCACGAGCAGCCGGATGATGCCGATGGCGCTGCCGAGGCCGCTATTCTCGTCCAGCGAGCCGGCGCGATGCTCGATCACTCCGAGCACCAGCTCGCGGACCCAGAGCGCCACCTGGAGCGTGGTGGCGATGGTGAAGAATACGACGACCGTGTTCGCAACCAGCTCGGGCGCCAGCGAATAATTCGCGACCAGCCTGGCCGCGGCCGCGATCATGAACCACAATCGGGTCCCGGCGAGGACCCGTCCGACCACCGAGCGCCAATGGGTGTGGCTGGGATCCGAGCCGCAAATGCGGACTCCGAGCCATCTCAAGCCGAGCATCAAGGCGACGATCACCGCCCCGGCGATGAGGCTGAGGAGGATCTGGACGCTGTGGCTGGCGAGCCAGGCGGTCACATCCGCCCACAGGCGCTGGGCCTGGCCGTCGAGGGTGTGGCTTTGGTTCATCAGGTCAGGCTGCTTTCCCGCGCTTGGGCTTGTCGAGGAAGGCGATCAGCCCGCGCTCGGCGCCAGACAGATATTTCGAGGAGCGGGGGCATTGCAAGGAGAGCCTTTTCCCGGTTCCGCCCTTGACCGAGTCGATCAGGGCAGGGTGGACGTAGGATTTGCGGCTGATCGCGGGGGTATTGCCGAGCGCCTCGGCGACCGGCTCCAGCATGGCCTTGAGGCCGACGCCCTCTTCGCCCGCGGCGCAGATCCGTTCGAAGGCGATCACGCTGGCGCTCCAGGTGCGGAAATGCTTGGCTGTGAAATCCTCGCCGGTGGCTTCGCGGATATAGTCGTTGACGTCGGTCGAGCTGACCGGCTGAGCCTCGCCCGCCTCGTCGATGAACTGGAAGAGGTTCTGGCCCGGCAGGTCCTGGCACCTGCGGACGATGCGCGAGAGCGTGGCGTCGGTGATCGAAAGCTCGCGTTCGATGCCGCTCTTCGCCTTGAAGCGCATCTTGACGGTACGGCCGCGCACCTTGGCGTGGCGCGAGCGAAGGGTGGTGGCGCCGTAGCTCTTGTTGCTCTGCGCATAGGCTTCGTTGCCGACTCGGATCCTGCCGGTGTCGAGCAGGCGGACGACCGCCGCGACCACGGTCTCGCGGCTGAGGCTGCGCTTCCTCAAGTCCGCCTCGACGCGCCTGCGGAGCTTCGGCAGCACCTTGCCGAAATCGGCGCAGCGGTCATATTTCGCCGCCTCCTGCCTCTCGCGGAAGCCAATGTGGTAGCGATATTGCTTGCGGCCCTTGTCGTCATAGCCGATCGCCTGGATATGGCCGTCCGGTGTGGGGCAGAACCAGGCGTCGCGATAGGCGGGCGGCAGCCCGATCGCGTTCAGCCGGTCGATCTCGTCCCGGTTGCTGATGCGCTTCCCGTCGGCGTCGAAATATTGCCAATAGCGCCCATGCCGCCGGCGCGTGATGCCCGGCTGGCTGTCATCCACATAGCGAAGCGCGCCGCCCATCCGCGCTTAAAGGCTTGGGATCGCGCTTCGTTCCGGGGGTGAATGGGGGGCGAAGACGTGGGCCTGCCTGCGCGCGCCGCGCTCGCGCCGGGTGAGCCAGGTGTCGAAGCCGATCTGGCCGGCGATCATCAGATAGACGAACGGCTGATAGGCGATGCCGACGAACAGGGCGCCGACCAGATAGATGAGCTGGAAATTCTGCAGGGCTGTGGCGAGCGGCGAGATCCATTCGTCCTCGCCCTCGGCGCGGCGGTAGCGCCTGCGGATCACCTCCATCCGCACCAGGCCGATGCCGTGGATCAGAAGGAAGATGATGAGGCCGGGGAAGCCCTGCTCGCCGAGCATCTCGAAATAGGCGCTGTGATAGGCGCGGCCCTCGTCGGCGAGGCTCTGCACGGAGGAGAGCTGGCTGTCGCCGCCTGCGGGCTGGTTCACCGTGCTGACCTGGATTCGGTTCTGGCGATAGGCCTCGAAGCCGCCGCCCATCGGATGATCGAGCGCGTAATTCCAGGTCCAGCCCCACACCGCGAGGCGGGTGCCGGCGGATTCGTCGGCCTTGAAGCCCTGGATCGTATCCATCCGGCTGGTGAAGGAGGAGGGCAGGAAGGGGATCGCCGCGGCTCCGAGCGCGCAGGCCGCCCCGATATAGAGGAAGCGGCGCTTGGTATTGCGCAGCAGCAGCAGGCCGAGCACGCCGATGCAGACCAGGCCGGTCCTGGCCTCGGTGCCGATCGGGATCAGCAGGCAGGCGAAGACCAGGGCGCCGCAAAACAGCTTCACCCGCCAGTCGGGCGGAAAGATGGTGCCGTGGCGGGTGAACCACCAGATGAGCGGGATCAGCGCGATCGCGACGGTCGAGATCGTGCTGCTCTCGTAGAGGCCGCTATTATTGTCGACCATCAGGTTGAGCACGCCATAGCCGGCGCCGCCCGCCACCGTCTTGATGCCGCCGACGATGACGATCGCCCCCGCCGACAGGCAGAGGAACAGGAAGGCCGCCTCGAGCCGCAATTTGGTGCGCAGGGTGAAGGGCAGGAAGATCGCGAACAGCATCGCCTTCCAGACCCACTCCCACTTGCTCCACGCTTCGACCGGGAGATCGGCATAGACGGTCGTCCAGGTGACGTAGAGGAGCAGGAACGCGATCAGCGCCTGGCGCGGGCCGAACCGCCACTCCTTCCTGTCGGCGGCCAGCCAGCCCGCTATGGCGAGCGCGGCGACCACCATCGAGATCGGGATCCAGGCGAGCAGCGAATAGGAGATGCGCTGCGGGGAGACCGTGTCGACATAGATGTAGGCGAGCGTGAACAGGAACGGCCGCTTCAGCCCGAACAGCAGCAGCGCCCCGACGAACGCGAAGAGGACGAGGTCACGCATCCTCGCTTTCACTCCGCTGCCTGCCGAACCAGCCGCCCTTGGCCGTACGCGGCGCTCCGTCGTCCTCGAGATCGGGACGCGAGAGCAGCCGCCAGGCGGCGAGCATCAGCAGGCCGTGGCTCAAGGCGAGCGCGAAATTGTCGATCATCTCTGGCTCAACCCGTCGTCCCGCATCGGGACCCAATAGCGGCAAGCAATTGACGCGCCGTTAAGCTTGCCGTGGCAGAGGGTAGGGCATGCGGATATTGCACGTCCTCGACCACGGTTTGCCGCTGCACAGCGGCTATGCCTTCCGCACCCGCGCCATCGTCAAGGCGCAGCTGGCGATGGGCTGGGAAGTCGCCTGCCTTACCGGTCCCCGCCATGCGGCAGAGGGTCCCGATCCGGAGGTGGTCGACGGCATCACCTTCTATCGCACGCCGAAGCCCGACCCGGCGCCCGCGCCCCTGGGCGAATGGCGCGAGATCAGGGCCTTGTCCGACCGGCTTGATAGGTTGGTCGAACAATGGAAGCCCGATCAGCTGCACGCCCATTCGCCCGTGCTCAGCGCGCTCGCCGCTTTGCCGGTGGCGCGCCGGCGCGGCCTGCCTCTGGTCTACGAGATCCGCGCCTTTTGGGAGGATGCGGCGGTCGGCAACGGCACCGGCCGGCAGGGCTCGGCCCGCTACCGGCTGACCCGGATGATCGAGACCTATGCGGCGCGCCGGGCCGATGCGGTGGCGGTGATCTGCGAGGGGCTCAGGCAGGATCTGATCGGCCGCGGCATCGACCCGGACAAGATCATCGTCTCGCCCAACGGCGTCGACATGGAGCTGTTCGGCAGCCCGCTCGCCGCCGACGCGGGCTTCGCCGACAGCCTGGGCCTCACCGGCGCCGACACGGTCGGTTTCATCGGCTCATTCTACGATTATGAGGGGCTGGACGACCTTATCGCCGCGATGCCGGCCCTCATCGCGCGCCGCCCGAAGGCGCAATTGCTGCTGGTCGGCGGCGGGCCGATGGAAGAGGCGCTGAAGGCGCAGGCCGCCGCCTCGCCGGCGGCGGACCGGATCCGCTTCGCCGGCCGCGTGCCGCACGGCGAAGTCGAGCATTATTATGCGCTGATCGACATCCTCGCTTATCCGCGCAAGGCGATGCGGCTCACCGAGCTGGTCACGCCCCTGAAGCCGCTCGAGGCGATGGCGCAGCGCAAGCTCGTCGCCGCCTCCGATGTCGGCGGCCATCGCGAGCTGATCGAGGACGAGGTCACCGGGACCCTGTTCCCGGCCGGCGACCCTGTGGCATTGGCCGATGCGCTCGCCGATTTGTTCGAGCGGCGCGGCGAATGGGACGCCCGCCGCGACACCGCCCGCCGCTTCGTCGAGCGCGAGCGTAACTGGTCGTCAAACATTTCCCGTTATGCACCGCTCTATCAGCGGCTTACCGGCAAGGCTCCCTAATGGCTTCGAGGCCCTTCCAGACCATGTTCCGCGGCGTCGGCCGCAACGCGATAGATCTGCCCGTGGCAGGCCTCGCGGCGGCGGCGGCGGTCTTCTTCGCCTTCGCCATGCCGCAGGAAGTTCTCTCGGGGGTCGTCAGCGCCACAGGCCTGCCGTCGCTCTTCGCCGCCGCCCAGCCGCCGCTCGGCCTGACCGCGCGCATCGTGATCGCGGTCGGCGGGGCGCTGATCACCTTCGGCCTGGTCTTCTTCCTGCTGCGTCTGCTCGACAGGAGCGGGCTCGACAGCGGCAAGGAGAGGGCGGGCGCCTGGCCGCAGGACGGGGAGGCGCCCCGGCGCCGCCGCGACCGCCACCCCGACGCGCCGGTTCGCCCGCCCATCTCCGCCGCGCGCGAGCTGGGCGAACCCGCGCCGCCCGAACCGCCCAAAGCGGCGGTGCCGATCTGGCTGGACGAGGCCGAGCCCGTAGAAGCCGCGCCCGCCCCGGAGCCGGAACCGGAGCCCGAGCCCGAAGCCGCGTCCGAGCCCGTTCCGGAGCCAGCACCGCCGGCCGAGATGCCGACGAGCCTCGCCGCTTTGATGGAGCGGCTGGAGCAGGGCCTCGCCCGCCGCCAGCCCCGGCACGACGCGCGCGCTATGCCCTCGCAGCCTTCCCCGGCGTCCCCGGCGCCCGCGCCGCAGGTCTTCCCGGAGGCGCCCGACGACCGGCTGCAAAGCGCGATCGACAGCCTCCAGCGCCTCGCCGCCCGCCAGTCCTGACGACGCCAGCCCTTAAATGGGGACAGTATATATTTTTCCCGGAGAAGTGAGGGTTGGCCCTCTGGCCTTGCTGGAAAAATATATACTGTCCCCATTTTCCTAGCCTGTCCCCATTTTCCTAGCTCTCTTCCACGGTCAGCGCCTCCAGGATGAGGCGGACCTGCTCGTCCTCGTCCGACCTGTCGGCCAGGACGATATCGGCCAGGACATGGCCGCGCAGCGCGAAGTCGCGCTCGCCGAGGCCGTCGAGAAAGGCGTCGGCGGCCGCCGCCGCGCCAGGTCCGGGCACGCACAGAACCAGGCGATGACGTTCGCCCGAAAAGGTGATGCTTGCCCAGGAGCGGCTGGCCTGCGATTCGATCGCGACGGCCGCGCCCAACTGGACGAAGTTGACTCGAAGGACGCGCTTGAGCTCGTCGCCGGCCGTGGGGGCGCTCATCCCTCGCACTCCCGCGCGTCGAGCCATGCGGCGACGCGGCTCTCCGTTTTTTCACGCAGTTCCCGGCCGTTCCTCAGATCCGCAACAAAGCGCGGGTCGCCGACCGCCTCGCGCCCGAAGCGGGTCGGCGCGGTGCGCGTGCGCCGCAGGTAAAGCTCGATACGCCGCCGGATATGCACCTTGTCCTCCGAATCGATGTACTGGGTCTGTTCCTTCATTCGAAGGACATTTCCTACTTGTCTAGGAAAAATCCTATCGGTAATGGAGGAATATGACGGACGTGGACGGACGGGCGGCACTCGAGCGGCTGATCGAGGAACGGGGCGAGGATTATGCCGGCCTGTCCCGCCTGATCGGGCGCAACGCCAGCTACATCCAGCAGTTCATCAAGCGTGGCACGCCCCGGCGTCTGGCCGAGGCCGACCGGCGGCTGCTCGCCCGCTATTTCGACGTCGAGGAGTCACTGCTCGGTGCGCCGGCGCCCGCGCCGGGACGGGGCCTGGCACCGGTGCCGCGGCTCGACGTCGACGCCTCGGCGGGCGCGGGCGCGTTCGACGGCGACGAGAGCGGGACCAGCCATATCGCTTTCGACCCCGCCTGGCTGAGGCGGGTCGCGCGCGGCGCGCCGGACCAGTTGTCGATCATCCGCGTCGCCGGCGATTCGATGGCGCCGACGCTTGCAGATGGCGACGACATCCTCGTGGACCGCGGCGACGGCGCGGCGCGGCTGCGCGACGGGATCTATGTGCTCAGGATCGACGATGCCCTGGTGGTGAAGCGGCTGGCGGTGAGCCCGGCGGCGCGCAGCGTCTCGATCCGCTCGGACAATCCGGCTTATCCCGGCTGGCCCGATTGCGATCCGGCCGCGGTCGACATCGTCGGGCGCGTGGTCTGGACGGGGCGGCGGATCGGCTGAGGGGCGCAAACTCAGTTTCATTCACACTGAATCGTTCCCCGGCGAAGCGGCACCCCGCAAAGGAGTACTTTGCGGGGACCCCGAAGGCCGGGGTCCAGCGGCACGGGCGGCACGACTGGACCTCGGCCTTCGCCGGGGAACAGGTGCTTCAACGTCAGTGAATCGTGGTTAGCGCCGGCGGTCGTGAAGCCAGACCAGCAGGAGCAGCAGCAGGCCGATGCCGGCTCCGGCGAGGAAGCCGATGCTGGGCTGGCGCGCATAGAGGCCGACCGCCACGCCGGCGAGGATCGCCAAAGCGAGCAGCACGCCGCCGGCGCGCGGGGCTTTGGGATCGGCAGCCATGGCCGCCCCATGGCAGCGCGGCAGCGCCGGTGCCAGCCTTTTCAGCCCCGCTTCGGCCAAAAGCGCACGACGATGCCGACGCCCGCGGCGAAGCCGGCGATCGCGCCGAGCATCGCCGCGCCGAACAGCCAGCCGCCGAGCGCGCCCGCGCCGGTGGCCAGCGCGACCAGCAGGGCCGCGTGCGGCGGCGACTTGATCTCCAGCTCGTTGGCCATGCGCCGATCCTCCCTCGCAAGGTCCATAGCAAAGCCCGCGGCCGGCTCCCAGCGCGGCGTGGTTTACCGCGCGTTGACGATGGCTCTCACGTCTTTCGAAACGTCGGGCGGCTAGAGCGGGCGGACAAGAACAGGACGATAA
This sequence comes from Allosphingosinicella sp., assembly GCA_035629975.1. Classification (GTDB taxonomy): domain Bacteria; phylum Pseudomonadota; class Alphaproteobacteria; order Sphingomonadales; family Sphingomonadaceae; genus Allosphingosinicella. The sequence continues at coordinate 48,545 of DASQLN010000033.1, forward strand.
GAGGAAAGTCTTGGAACAGCCCTTCTACCTTCCCGACTCGTCGGCGGTGGCCGACGCGACCGAGCTGATCGCGCGTTTCGGCGAGCATGCGGCGTTCGAGGCGGCGGCCCGGGCGAACCACAGCCGCGGCCTCGGCAATCTCGTCCATTTCTGCCGCTGGCGGCAGATCGAGCGGCTGATCGCCTTGCTCAACGCCGAAGAGGCGGACGGCGTCACCGTCCACTAGGCGTTATCGTTCCTAGCCCGGGCAGCGGCGCAAAGTATCCCCGCGCCCTCCTCCCTGACCTTCCCCCACCGTCAGCGTATCGCCCGAGACGGTCGCCGTCAGCGAGCGGCCCCGGTCGGTGATCGTCACGCGATCGCCCTGGGCGGCCCACCTGGCCCGCTCCCGGCCTCCTTCGGTGATGCTGCCGTCGCTCTTGAACTCGACGACCTCGTCGGCCGCGCAGGCCTGCTCCCCGGCGCCGTCGCCCCATTTGCCGATCACCGCATTCCCCCGTCCGCAGGCCGCCAGCGTGCAAAGCAGCGCGAGCGCCGCTGCGTGTTTAGTCATTTTCATGTCTCGCCCCCCTCTTGTCGCGATTCGCAATATCCTTCTCGACGATTCGCCGCGAAGGCGTCAACCTGCGCGTGTCGCGGGATTATCGAGGGTCCGTGGAATGAGCGAGGACGTCAAGCGCCACCGCATCCGCAACATCGTGGGCGGCTCGGCCGGCAATATGGTCGAGTGGTACGATTGGTATATCTATTCCGCCTTCACGCTCTATTTCGCGCCCTCTTTCTTTCCGAAAGGGGATTTGACCGCGCAGCTGATGAACACGGCCGCGGTGTTCGCGGTCGGCTTCGTGATGCGCCCGATCGGCGCCTGGGTGATGGGCGTCTATGCCGACCGCAAGGGGCGCAAGGCGGGGCTCAGCCTGTCGGTCTCGCTGATGTGCGCCGGCTCGCTGATGATCGCGGTCGCGCCCGGCTATGCGCAGATCGGCTGGCTGGCGCCGGCGATCCTCGTGCTGGCGCGGATGCTCCAGGGGCTCAGCGTGGGCGGCGAATATGGCGCCAGCGCGACCTATTTGAGCGAGATGGCCGGCAAGAAGCGCCGCGGCTTCTATTCGAGCTTCCAATATGTGACCTTGATCTCGGGGCAGCTGATCGCGCTCGCCGTCCTGCTCCTGCTCCAATTCACCATGTCGGAGGAGGCGCTCGAGGCGTGGGGCTGGCGGATCCCGTTCGCGATCGGCGCGCTGCTCGCCGTCGTCGTCTTCTACATAAGGCGGCGGCTGACGGAGACGGAGAGCTTCACCAACGCTCATGCGAGCGACCGGCCCAGATCGAGCGGCCGCAACCTGTTCCGCGATCATCCCAAGGAGGCGCTGCTGGTCATGGCGCTGACCGCAGGCGGCACCTTGGCCTTCTACGCCTACACGACCTACATGCAGAAATTCCTGGTCAATACCTCGGACTTCAGCCGCGAGGCGGCGAGCCAGGTGATGACCGCGGCCTTGTTCCTGTTCATGTGCCTCCAGCCCGTGGCGGGCGCGCTGTCGGACCGGGTGGGGCGCAAGCCGGTGATGATTACCTTCGGCCTGCTCGGCCTGCTGCTGACCGTGCCGATCTTCACCATGCTTGAGAACGTGCGCGATCCGATCGCCGCCTTCGCCCTCGTCTTCGCCGCTTTGCTGATCGTGACCGGCTACACCTCGATCAACGCGGTGGTGAAGGCCGAGCTCTTCCCCGCCCATATCCGCGCGCTCGGCGTCGCGCTCCCTTATGCGATCGCCAACGCCTTGTTCGGCGGCACCGCCGAATATGTCGCGCTCTGGTTCAAGAACCAGGGCATCGAAAGCGCCTTCTACTGGTACGTGGCGGGGATGATCGGCCTGTCGCTGATCGTCTACCTGAGGATGCGCGATACGAAGAAGAACAGCCTGATTCTGGAGGATTGAGCAGGCCCTCACCCTCCCATTGCGTCAGCAATGGGAGGGTGAGGGCCTGAAGGGCCTTCAGCCTCAGCTCGAATAATACATGTCGTATTCGACCGCGCTCGGCGTGGTCTCCCAGCGCAGGACCTCCTCCCACTTCAGCTCCATGTAGGCGTCGATCTGGTCGTCGGAGAAGACGTCGCCCTTGGTCAGGAAGCCGCGGTCGTTGTGCAGGGCGATCAGCGCCTCGCGCAGGGAGCCGCAGACGGTGGGGACGTCGACCAGCTCCTGCGGCGGCAGATCGTAGAGATTCTTGTCGATCGGGTCGCCCGGATGGATGCGGTTCTGGATGCCGTCCAGGCCGGCCATCAGGAGGGCGGAATAAGCGAGATACGGATTGGCGAGCGCGTCGGGGAAGCGGAACTCGACGCGCTTAGCCTTCTCGCCGGTGCCATAGGGGATGCGGCAGGAGGCGGAGCGGTTGCGGCTCGAATAAGCGAGCAGCACCGGCGCCTCGAAGCCGGGGACGAGGCGCTTGTAGGAGTTGGTGGTCGGGTTGGTGAAGGCGTTCAACGCCTTGGCGTGGCTGATCACGCCGCCGATGAAATAGAGGCACATCTCCGAAAGGCCGGCATAGCCGTTGCCCGCGAAGAGCGGCTTGCCGCCTTTCCAGATCGACATGTGAGTGTGCATGCCCGAGCCGTTGTCGGCCTTGATCGGCTTGGGCATGAAGGTCGCGGTCTTGCCATAGGCATGGGCGACCATGTGCACGACATATTTGTAAATCTGCATGCGGTCGGCGGTGGTGACGAGGGTGCCGAAGGTGAGGCCCAGCTCGTGCTGGGCGGCGGCGACCTCGTGATGATGCTTGTCCATCGGCAGGCCCATTTCCAGCATCGTCGAGACCATCTCGGCGCGGATGTCCTGCGCGGAATCGACCGGCGCGACCGGGAAATAGCCGCCCTTGGCGCGCGGCCGGTGGGCGAGATTGCCATTCTCATATTTGGTGGCGGTGTTGGTGGGGAGCTCGATGTCGTCCAGGCTGAAGCCGGAGGCGGCATAGCCGTCCTCGAAGCGGACGTCGTCGAACATAAAGAATTCGGCTTCCGGGCCGACATAGATGGTGTCGCCGACGCCGCTCGCCTTCAAATAGGCCTCGGCGCGCTTGGCGGTCGAGCGGGGATCGCGGGCGTAGAGCGCGCCGGTCCCGGGATCGACGATGTCGCAGAAGAGGATGCCCATCGGCGTCGCGCTGAATGGGTCGACATACCAGGCGTCGAGATCGGGCTTCAGGATCATGTCCGATTCGTTGATCGCCTTCCAGCCGGCGATCGAGCTGCCGTCGAACATCAGCCCGTCGGTCAATTCGTCCTCGCCGATCACGCCCGAACAGATTGAGAGATGCTGCCACTTTCCCTTTGGATCGGTAAACCTGAGGTCCACCCACTCGATCTCGCCGTCCTTGATCGCCTTCAGGATCGCCTTCGCGTCGTTCGCCATGATGGAGTGCCCCTGTGTTTGGATTCGCCTGTCGCCCCTCCCATCCCAAGGCCGGCGCGGGCCGTCCACGTGAATATTTCACGCTTCCGGCGGAAGTCAGAACGGCCGGCGCTGGGCCGCGATCAGCATCCTCAGCAGCATCGCCACCGGCCGCGGCACGCCGACCTTGCCGTCGAGCCACAGGCTCACCGCCGGCCGGCTGACTCCGATCGCATTGGCGAGATCGCTCTGGGTGCGGTAGCCCAGCGACTGCATCGCCCGGCGCAGCTCTTCCGGGGACATGGAGGCGAGGCGGGGATCGTCGGGCATGGGCGGTTACTTAGCCGGTCGCCCGGGGAAGAGGAAAGGGAGCCAATCCCGTTCGGGCTGAGCTTGTCGAAGCCCTGTCCTTCCCTTCCGCTGCAAGAAGAAAGGCACTTCGACAGGCTCAGGGCGAACGGAGCGGGTGAATCATTGCGAGCGGGTCAAATCGCGTCCGACCCCCGCTCCCCGGTCCGGATCCGCACCGCTTCCTCGACGCTGGAGACGAAGATCTTGCCGTCGCCGATCCGCCCGGTGCGCGCTGCGTTGGCGATCGCTTCGACGACGCGTTCGGCGAGGCCGTCCTCGACCACCACTTCGAGGCGGACCTTGGGCAGGAAATCGACGACATATTCGGCGCCGCGGTAAAGCTCGGTATGGCCCTTCTGGCGGCCGAAGCCCTTGGCCTCGGTGACGGTGATGCCCGAGACGCCGACCTCGTGCAGCGCCTCCTTCACCTCATCGAGCTTGAACGGCTTGATCACCGCCTCGACCTTCTTCACCTCGCGCCTCCGTGCTGCCGTCCCCGACCAATAGCCGCCGGGCGGGGCGTGGCAAGCGGCTCCTGAGCTTGCGCCCCCATGCGGGCACGATCGGGGTCAGCGTGCGTTCAGACTGGAAATATGATATGGCTCCAAAGAGCCATTTCCGAAAGCGAGGCCAGACATGCGCAAGCTCCTCCCCCTCATCGCCGGTTCGCTGCTCATCGGCGGCGCCGCCCAGGCCAAGCCGGCCGACCGCGAGGGCGAACTCGCCAACGCGCTTCGCGGCCGGGTCGCGGGCGAGCCGGTCGATTGCATCGACCTGCACCGCATCCGTTCGTCGCGGATCATTCCCGGCACGGCGATCATCTACGACGCCGGCGGTGTCCTCTACGTCAACCGGCCGGACAATGGCGCCGACCAGCTGAGCTCGTGGGACTCTCTGGTGACGCGGACGCCGTCGACGCGCCTGTGCTCGATCGACACGGTGACCCTGGTCGACCAGGGCTCGCGCTCGTTCAGGGGCGTCGTCTTCCTGGGCGAATTCGTTCCCTATCGTCGGATACGGACCGGCTCGGCGGACTGACGCACCCGCGTCAGCGGGCGGCCGGGGCGATGCAATTGTAGATCTCGCTGAGCGCGATCCGGCCGGGCCGGCCCGGTGCCTGGTCGGCCCGCACGGAGCCCTCGGAAACGGCGCGGCCACGGCCGCGGCAGATGCGCCTGGCCTCTGCGGTCAGCCGTAACTGGGCCCGCATGATCACCTGATAATCGCCATTATCGGCATAGACGGTCGTAAACCGGAATCGGGTCTCGCCGAGCGCCTCGACCGTCACGTTCGGGGCCGCAGCCGCGGCTAGCATCAAGGCGGAAAGCATGGCCGCCGCCATGGCTAGACGTAAGGCGGCGCGTCGAGCCCCTTCGGGCTCTTCGTGAAGATCTCGCAGCCATCGTCGGTGATGCCGACGCTGTGCTCGAACTGGGCCGAGAGGCTGCGGTCGCGGGTGACCGCGGTCCAGCCGTCGTCGAGCACCTTCGAGGCCGCCTTGCCGATGTTGATCATCGGTTCGATGGTGAAGAACATGCCGGGAAGGAGCTCGGGGCCGGTGCCGGGGCGGCCGGCATGGACGACCTCGGGGGCGTCGTGGAAGACGCGGCCGAGGCCGTGGCCGCAGAAATCGCGGACGACCGCATAGCGGTGCGCCTCGGCGTGGCTCTGAATGGCGTGGGCGACGTCGCCCAGGCGGTTGCCGGGACGGGCCTCACCGATGCCGCGCATCATGCATTCGAAGGTGACCTGCACGAGCTTCTTCGCCTTGATCCCGACGTCGCCGACCAGATACATGCGGCTGGTGTCGCCGTGCCAGCCGTCGAGGATCGGGGTCACGTCGATATTGACGATGTCGCCGTCCTTGAGCGCCTTGTCGCCGGGTATGCCGTGGCAGACGACATGGTTCACCGACGTGCAGCAGCTCTTCGTATAGCCGCGATAGCCCAGGGTCGCGGGGACGCCGCCGGCGTCGAGCGTCATGCGGTGGACGATGTCGTCGATCTCCCGCGTCGTGATTCCGG
>DASQLN010000034.1:0-80172 GCA_035629975.1 Allosphingosinicella sp.
CGCAACGACGAGCCCTCGCCCACCCGCGCCGCCGTCCTCGTCCGCCTCCAGCACAGCCATATCCGAATCGGCACCTTCCAGCGGCTCGCCTATTTCGACGAGGCGGAGAATATCCGGCTCCTCACCGATTACTGCCTGCGCCATTATTACGGCGAGGAAGGCGGCGACGACTCGGCGCCGCGCCTGCTGGCCCGCGTGGTAGAGGCCGCCGCGCAACTCGCTGCTTCATACATCGCGGCCGGCTTCGTCCACGGGGTCCTCAACAGCGACAATATCGCGATCACCGCGCAGAGCTTCGACTACGGCCCCTGGCGCTTCACGCCCACCTGGGACGGCGCCTTCACCGCCGCCTATTTCGATCATGCCGGCCTCTACGCCTTCGGCCGGCAGCCGGAGGCTATCCACTGGGACCTGGTCCAGCTCGCCCGCTCGCTCACCCTGATCGCCGAGGCCGATTCGCTCAGCCCGGCGCTCGACGCGTTCCCGAACCAGTTCCAGCACGCTTTGGTCGAGGCGGTCTTCGCCCGGCTCGGCATCCAGCCAAAGCAGGACGGGCGCGACACCGAGCTCCTGATCGCCTTCGAAACCGCGCTGGCCGCGAAGTCCGTGGAGATCGACCGCTTTTCCTTCGACTGGCGTGGCGGCCGAAGGCGAGGCCCCACCCCCGCCGACGCCGTTTACCAGGCCGAGCTTTTCACGGCCCTCGAGGCCGCGCTCGCGGATTTCGCGCCGATCGAAGGCGCCCTCGATCACGCCTATTGGTCCGACCCCGGCCCCTGCTCGATGCATATCGATGAGGTGGAGGCGATCTGGAGCCGCATCGACGAGGCCGACGACTGGTCGCCCTTCAACGCCAAGATCGCCGCGATCCGCCGGATGGGCGCGGCGATGCAGGGGCCCGCTTGACCGCGCATGCCAAACATGGTGCTTCACCCGCCATGGCAAGACTGAGCTCGACCGAGCCGGCGACCGGCGAGACTTTGTGGAGCGGCGAGAGCGGCGATCCCGCCGCCGAGGTCGAGCGCGCCCGCCACGCCTGGTCGGCCTGGGCGGCGAAGCCGCTCGCCGTTCGCATCGAGACCATGCGGCGGTTCGCCAACGTCGTGCGCGGCAAGAAGGACGCCTTTGCCGACCTCATCGCCCGCGAAACCGGCAAGCCGCTCTGGGAGACCGCGACCGAGGTCGACGCAGTGGTCAACAAGGTCGACATCTCGGTTTCGGCCTATTCGGAACGAAGCTCGCAGCGGCGGCTGGAGGGCGCGCTAGGCGCCCGGGTCGCGGTGCGCCACAAGCCGCATGGCGTGCTGGCGGTGCTCGGCCCCTACAACTTCCCCGCGCACCTGCCCAACGGCCATATCGTCCCGGCGCTGATCGCCGGCAACGCGGTCGTCTTCAAGCCCTCGGAGAAGACCCCGGCGGTCGGCGAATATCTCGTCGAGCGCTACCACGAGGCCGGGGTGCCGGAGGACGTGATACGCTGCGTCCAGGGCGGTCCGGATATCGGCAAGGCCCTCGCCTCGGATCCGGGGATCGACGGCCTGCTCTTCACCGGCTCGGCCCGGGCCGGAATGGCGCTTCACAAGCAGTTCGCCGAGACCCCGCACAAGATCCTCGCACTCGAGCTCGGCGGCAACAACCCGCTCGTCATCTGGGACGCGCCGGACATCTACGCCGCGGCGGTCATCGCGGTGCAATCCGCCTTCATGAGCTCGGGCCAGCGCTGCACCGCCGCCCGGCGACTGATCGTCCGCGACGGCGCCCATGAGGAGCTGGTCGCGACGATCTGCAGGATCGCCGACCGGATCATCGTCGACCACCCCCATGCCAGCCCGCCCCCGTTCATGGGCCCGGTCATCGACAATCAGGCCGCCGATCAGCTTCAGGAGGCGTTCCTCGACTTGATGATCAAGGGGGGGAGGCCGATCAAGCATCTCGACCGCCCGGTGGAGAACCTCCCCTTCCTCACCCCGGCGATCATCGACGTCACCGGAGTCGCCAACCGGCCTGACGCCGAGTTGTTCGGCCCGGTGCTTCAGGTCATCCGGGTGCCCGATTTCGACGCCGCCCTCGCCGAGGCCAACGCCACCCGCTACGGCCTCGCCGCCAGCCTGATCGGCGGCAGCCCCGAGCTTTACGACCGCTTCTGGGCCAATGTCCGCGCCGGCGTCGTCAACTGGAACAAGCCGACCAACGGGGCGCCGTCCTCGGCGCCCTTCGGGGGCATCGGCCTTAGCGGCAACCACCGGCCGAGCGCCTATTACGCCGCCGATTATTGCGCCTATCCGGTGACCAGCTCGGAAGCGGAAAGCCCGAGGGCGACGATCGGCGTCGGGCTGGCTGATCCTTACGCGGCCGCAGCGGAGAATCTCGAGGGCTAGGCGTCATCCTGACGAAAGTCAGGATCCATGAACACGGTCTGTGACTGTTCGCGAGATCCGTGTTCATGGATCCCGGATCAAGTCCGGGATGACGTTATCCTCATCCTCAATCCACCAGCCTCCGCGTCGCGTAGGTATATTCCAGCGCCAGCCTTCTCGCCGTCTCCTGCAGGTTCGCCGCCGCGGCGTGGCCGCCCTCGATATTCTCGTAATAATAATAAGGCGCGCCGATCGCGCGCAGCCGCGCCGCCGCCTTGCGGCCATGGGCGGGGTGGACGCGGTCGTCGGCGGTCGAGGTCAGGATGAAGGGCGTCGGATAGGTCCGCCCCGCGGTCAGCCTCTGATAGGGCGAATAGCCCGCGATCCAGGCGCGCTGCTCGGGGATTCGCGGATCGCCATATTCGCCGATCCACGACGCGCCCGCGCCGATCAGGTGGTAGCGCATCATGTCGAACAGCGGCACCTGGATGATCGCCGCGTTGAACAATTCCGGCCGCTGGGTGATCGCCGTGCCGACCAGAAGGCCGCCCTGGCTTCCGCCGACCACGCCCAGGCGGCGCGGCGAGGTGATCCTCCGCCGGATCAGATCCTCCGCGACCGCGATATAATCGTCCCAGGTCCTTTGCTTGTTGGCGAGCTGCGCACTCTGGTGCCACTCTGGCCCGAACTCGCCGCCCCCGCGCAAATTCGCGACGACATAGGCATTGCCCTGCTCGAGCCACAGCCGCCCCATCGGACCCGAATAGTTCGGGACCTGGCTGACCTGGAAACCGCCATAAGCGTAGAGCAAAGTCGGGGTGGAGCCGTCGCGGCGCAGCTCGCGCGGGCGAATCAGGAAATAGGGGATGCGGGTGCCGTCGCGCGAAGTCGCCTCCAGTTGCTCGACGACGTGGCGCGAGGCGTCGAAGCGCGCCGGCGTCGTCTTCAGCACCGCGAGCGCGCCGCTGGCTCCGTCATAATGATAGAGCGTCGAGGGCGTCAGATAGTCGGTGACGCTGAACATCGCCTGCTCGTCCTGGTCTGACGCCGCGGCGAGGCCGATCGTCGCGTTGCGCGGCAAGGCGATTTCGGTCGTCCGCCAGCTCCCGCCCGCATGGTCCATCGCGAAGGCGCGGCCGCGGACATTGTCGAGGATCGTGACCAGCAATTTGCCGCGCGTGGTGGCGATGTTGCTCAACGTCTGGCGCGGCCCGGGCGCCCAGACCAGGCTCGGCCGCGCCGCAAGGGGATCCGCCTTCCATTCGGCAAGGTCGTAGGAGACGATCGAATCGGTGGCGAAGCGCAGCCTCGGCCCCGCGTCCCAGGCCTCGTCGAGCGTGACCAGCAGGCGGCCGTCGACGATGCCGGCGGGCGAGGCGCGCCGCGGGATCGGCAGCACGACATTGCCGCCGGGGCGGAGCAGAACGAACTGGCGATGGAAGATGTCGAGGCTGCGATAGGCGATGCTGCCGTGGGCGCGACCGGCGCTGTCGCGCAGGACGAGGGGGGAGACGCCAACGTCGGCGGCCGTGCCGCGAAACACCTCCTGGGCCTGGTCGAGCGGCTGGCCGCGGCGCAGGCGCTTGACCACGAAGGCATAGCCCGAGCTGGTCATCGTGCCGGGGCCCCAGTCGCGCGAGACCAGGACGGTATCCGCATCCTCCCAGGTCACGTCCTGCTTGCCGTCGGGGAGCGAGAAGCCGCCCTCGACGAAGCGGCGCTCGCGCAGATCATATTCGCGCACCACATTGGCGTCGCGGCCCCCGTCCGAGAGGCGGACCAGGCAATAGCGCTCCTCGGGCGGCAGGCAGTTCATGCCCTGATAGACCCAGGATTTGCCCTCGGCCGCGGCGAGCGCGTCGATGTCGAGCACCGTCTCCCAGGCCGGAGCCTCGGTGCGGTAGCTGGCGAGCGTGGTGCGCCGGACAATGCCGCGGACATGATCGGCGTCCTGCCAGAAATTGTAGAGGCCGTCGGGGCGGAAGGAGACGGCGGGAATCCGGTCGCGCGCCTGCAATATGGTGAGCGCGCGGTCGTAATATTGCTGGTAGCGGCGGTCGCCCTGCAGCTCGCCCAGCGTGCGCGCATTTTCGGCGCGCGCCCAGGTCAGGGCCCGCTCGCCCTGAATCTCCTCGAGCCAGGTGAAAGGGTCGTCCGCCGGCGGCTCGGCCGTCGCGACCTGGGCATTTTGCGCCGCGCCGATCCCCGCAGCGCCGGTCACCGCCAGCAATCCCGCAACCAATATCGCGCGCGCACCCATGTTCCCCTCCGTCTGGTTTCGCGCGGGACGCTAGGAGGCGAGACAAAGAAAGGAAATGGCCGCGATTGCTTTTTTTGAGCCAGCATCTTTCCCGACGAAATTAACCCCGCGGCTCCGCCATCCGGCTCTGGTCGGCGCGGTCGGTGAAGCGGGTGAAGCGGGCCTCGAAATGCAGGTCGAGCGTGCCCGTCGAGCCATGCCGCTGCTTGCCGATGATCAACTCGGCGAGGCCGTGCTTCTTGGCCATGTCCTCCTGCCATTTCTGGAAGGCGGCGACATCCTTGGCGTCGTCGCCGTCGGTCGCCTCGGTCGGCTTCTGGAAAGAGAGATAATAATCCTCGCGATAGATGAACATGACGATGTCGGCGTCCTGCTCGATCGAGCCCGATTCGCGCAGATCCGCGAGCTGCGGGCGCTTGTTCTCGCGCTGCTCGACCGCGCGGCTCAGCTGCGAGAGTGCAAGCACGGGCACGTTCAGCTCCTTGGCGAGCGTCTTCAAGCCCCGCGAAATCTCCGAAATCTCCTGTACCCGATTGTCGTTGCTCGAGCGCCCCGCCCCCTGCAGCAATTGCAGATAGTCGACGATGATCAGCCCGATCCCCTTCTGCCGTTTCAGCCGCCGGGCACGGGTGCGGATCGCGGCGATGGTGAGGCCGGGCGTGTCGTCGATGTAGAAAGGCAGGTTCTGGAATTGGGCCGACGCGCGGGCGAGGTTGCGGAACTCCTCCTGCGTGATCTTGCCCATGCGCAGCACTTCGGAGCTGATCCGCGACTGCTCGGCGAGCATGCGGGTGGCGAGTTGGTCGGCCGACATTTCGAGGCTGAAGAAGGCGACCGCGGCGCCCGCCGATTTCTCGGGCTCGATCCCGTCCTCGATGTCGCTGAGATAGCGCGAGGCGGCGGCGAAGCCGATATTGGTGGCGAGCGAGGATTTGCCCATGCCCGGCCGGCCGGCGAGGATGACGAGGTCGCTATGGTGGAGGCCGCCGGTCTTGGCGTTCAATGATTCGAGCCCGGTGGTGATCCCCGAAAGGCCGCCGCCCGCGTTGAGCGCCTTCTCGGCCATCTTCACCGCCAGCGTCGCCGCCTGGGCGAAGCTCTTCACCGAGCTTTCCCCGCCGCCTTCCTCGGCGACGCGGTAGAGGGCCGTCTCCGCCTCCTCGATCTGCGCCTTGGGCTCGACCTCGTCCGAGGTGTCGAGCGCGCGCTCGACCATCTCGCGCCCGACGCCGACCAAGGCGCGCAGCAGCGCAAGGTCGTAGACCTGCTCGGCGAAATCGCGCGCGCCGATGATCGCGGCGCCGCTGCCGGTCAGCTGGGCGAGGTATGCCGGCCCGCCCAGCTCCTTCATCTCCTCGTCCGCCTCGAACAGGGGCCGCAAGGTCACCGGCGATGCGATCATGTTCTTGTCGAGCAGGCGCAATATCTGCTCGTAGATCCGCCCGTGCAGCGGCTCGAAGAAATGCTCCGGCCGCAACTTGAGCTGGATATCCTCCGCCAGCCGATTGTCGATCATCAGCGCGCCGAGCAGCGCCGCCTCGGCCTCGACGTTCTGGGGCAGGGATTGGCCGGCGGGGCCGGATTCGACGACGGAAAGACTGGGCTGAAGCATGGTTCACACGCTCTGAACCCTTCGGCCGCCCGGCTCAAGCCAACAACCCTGTGTAACTGGTGTGGATAAGCGCCGGACAGGCCCACTTCCCTCCTAGTCATCCTGACGAAAGTCAGGATCCATGAACACGGAGCCGCCAAGTTTACCCAGTCCGGGTTCATGGATCCCGGATCAAGTCCGGGATGACGTTTATCGGGTGCCATCCCCGCTGGCGCGGAAATGCTGCACCCGCTAACAAGCCGCCATGGCCGACCCCCGGATCATCGACATCCAGCTCGACGAGCGCTCGATCCTGAAGCGCAACGCCGATATCGAGCAGGAGCGGCGGATCGCCATCTTCGACCTGATCGAGAAGAACAGCTTCGCGGTCGCCGGCCATGACGGCCCCTATCGCGTGCGGCTCAGAGTCGAGGAGGGCCGGCTCGCCATCGAATTGCTCGGCGCGGACGGCGCCGACGTCGAGACGATTCGCATGGGCCTCGCCCGCTTCCGCCGCCCGGTCCGCGACTATTTCCAGATCTGCGATTCCTATTTCCGCGCGGTCCGCAGCGACGGCGCCAAGGGAATCGAGGCGATCGACATGGCCCGCCGCGCCCTCCACAACGAGGCCGCCGAACTTCTCCAGGAATGCCTCGCCGGCAAGGTCGAGATGGATTTCGACACCGCGCGCCGCCTGTTCACCCTGATCTGCGTGCTCCACATCAAACAATCGACCTCGGCGGTCGACAGCCACGCGGCGCGGACCGGGTGAAACGCGGGCGCTGGCTGGTCGCGGTCGGCGCCTTGCTGGCGATCCTGGGCGGCGCCGGCCTCGCGCTTTGGCTCCACGCGCCGCACTGGCACCCGTCCGACGGCTCCTGGCCGAGCCAGGGCATCGACGTCTCCCACCACCAGGGCATGATCGACTGGACGAAGCTCCCCGCCCAGGGCGTCGACTTCGCCTATATCAAGGCGAGCGAGGGCGGCGACCATCGCGACACCCGCTTCGCCGAAAATTGGCGGGCCTCACGGGCGGCGGGGATCAGGCGCGGCGCCTATCATTTCTTCACCCTGTGCCGTCCGGGCGCCGATCAGGCCGCGAACTTCATCGCCGCCGTGCCGGCCGAAGCGGACGCACTGCCGCCGGCGGTCGACCTCGAATATATGGGCAATTGCGCCGGCCGCCGCCCGACGCTCGAGGCCTTCCATGCCGAGCTCGCCGCCTTTCTCGCAGCGGTCGAGGCGCATTACCGCAAGCCGGCCCTGCTCTACCTCACCGAAGAGTTCGACCGGGCCTATCAGGTGAGCGCCCGCGTCGATCGCCCGCTCTGGCTGCGCAGCCTCATTTTCGAGCCGCGCTTCGGCGCCCGCCCCTGGACGCTCTGGCAGGTCTCCAGTTTCCGCCGGCTCGACGGAATCGCCGGCCCGGTCGATTGGAATGTGGCTCGGCCTTGACTCAAGCAGCGGGCGGCCCGCATCCAAGCGCCATGACCCGACTCCTCCTTGTACTTCCGCTTCTTGTCGCCGCCGGCTGCGCGACGAGCCCGCAGCCCTATGCGCCGGTCCGCGACGTCGCCTATCAGGCGAAGGGCGCCGAGCCCTATTGGCTGCTCGCCATCGGCGATGACCGCATCGTCCTGCGCTCGACAACCTTTGAGGGCGAGCGTTCCTGGCCGCGCACCCTGCCGCGCACGGTCGGAGGCGTCCGCACCTGGCGCTCCGAGCAGGGCGGCAGCGCGATCACCGTCGAATCGCGGCCGGGCCCCTGCGAAGACGAGGGCGAGGAACTCTACGAGGACAATGTCCGCGTGAACCTCGGCGACCATGTTCTGACCGGCTGCGGCGGCCGCCTGCTCGAGCGGGCGCCGCGCTAGATGTCCATCCTGTCCGACCGCTGGATTCGCGAACAGGCAATGGCGAACGGCATGATCGAGCCCTTCGTCGAATCGCAACGGCGCGACGGCTGCATCAGCTACGGCCTCTCCTCCTACGGATATGACGCGCGCGTCGCCGACGAGTTCAAGATCTTCACCAATGTCGACAGCGCCATCGTCGACCCCAAGCATTTCGACGCCAACAGCTTCGTCGACCGCAAGACCGAAATCTGCGTTATCCCGCCCAACAGCTTCGTTCTCGCCCGCACCGTCGAATATTTCCGCGTGCCGCGCGACGTGCTCGTCATCTGCCTCGGCAAATCCACCTATGCGCGCTGCGGGATCATCGTCAACGTGACTCCGCTGGAGCCCGGCTGGGAGGGCCATGTCACGCTCGAATTCTCCAACACGACGCCGCTTCCCGCCAAGGTCTACGCCAATGAAGGCGCCTGCCAGTTCCTCTTCCTGCAGGGCAACGAGCCCTGCGAGGTCAGCTACGCCGACCGCGCCGGCAAATATATGGGCCAAAGAGGCGTGACTTTACCAAAGCTGTAGCAAGCAGCCCAAAGTCGCTGCGCGAGACGCTGGTCCGCCGGCAAGAAAAACGCCGAGCTCTGCTTGTACGCCATCGCATTCTGCAATAGCGTCTCGACGGGGGAGATTCGAAATGACCGACGCCCTTGAGCCGGTTTCCCAATCGGCCGAAGAGGAGGAGGGCGGTCCCAAGCCGGGTATTGGAATCGGCGTGTCGGGCGGCGGCTACCGCGCGATGCTGTTCCACCTTGGCGCCTTCCTGCGGCTGTTCGAGCTCGGCCTGCTGAAGAAGCTCGACCGGATCTCCAGCGTCTCGGGCGGGTCGATCACTTCGGCGAAGATCGGCCTCGAATGGGAAAAGCTGAACACGCGCGACGACTTCATGACCCATGTCGTCGCGCCGATCCGCGGGCTCGCCGGCGTGACCATCGACGTCCCGTCGGTCCTCTGGGGCCTGATCCTGCCGGGCGGAGTCGGCAAGCGCATCGCCAACCGCTACCGCAAGCATTTGTTCGGCGATGCGACGCTGCAGGACCTGCCCGACGGGATCCGCTTCGTGATCAACGCCACCAATCTGGAAACGGGCAAGCTGTGGCGCTTCTCCAAGCCCTATATGCGCGACTATCTGGTCGGCAAGGTCGCCAATCCGAAGGTCTCGCTCGCCGACGCCGTGGCCGCTTCATCGGCCTTCCCGCCGGTGCTCTCTCCGTTCCTGCTCGAGGTCGATCCGGCCTCGTTCACCGAGGTCCAGCCGGGCGTCACGCCCGACATGCTCGCCAGGATCTCGATGTCCGACGGCGGCGTCTACGACAATCTCGGCCTGGAGACGGTCTGGAAGCGGCTGGAGACGGTGCTCGTCTCCGACGCCGGCGCGGCGACGAAGCTCGATCCCGACCCCAAGGGCGATTGGGGGCGGCTCGGGCTCAGAGTCGTCAATATCATATTCGGCCAGGTCGCCTCGCTAAGGACCCGTCAGGTGATCGCCTCCTTCGACGCCGGGGATCGCACCGGGGCCTATTGGGGCATCCGCTCCGACATCGCCAATTACAAGCTTGCCGACGCGCTTCCGGCCCCTTTCGCCCGCACCAGCGAACTGGCGGCGACTCCGACGCGGCTGGCGAAGCTCGAGCCGCTCTATCAGGAACGGCTGATCAACTGGGGCTATGCCGTCTGCGACGCGGCGGTCCGACGGCATTTCCGGCCCGATGCGCCAAAGCCCGCCGGCTATCCCTATCCGGCATCCGGAGTCTGAGCCCATGTCCGTCCGTCTCGCGCCCGCCGTCGTCGATTCGCTGCTGCTGGGGCCGGAGAGCCGGCGCCGCCAGCTCCAGGATTTTCCGGTTCTGGGCGATGTCTGGTCCAAATTCGCAGACGAGCCCGGCGAAATCCTCGATTTGCTCATCGTCCCGACCCGGGAACGACCGACGGGCGAAGTCGTCAGCCTGATCGCCGGGGAGCATGGCGGGGACGCGGACAAGGGGTGCTGCGTCGCCTATCTCCAGGATCTCGTCGTCGCCAGCTTCGGCCTCAACCACCTTTACCGCGTCCTCATCCCCGCGACCCGCTGGTGGGACCAGATCCAGGATTCGTTCGAGAATCCCCTTAAGGAAGAGGATCTGGCGCGCTGGATCAGGCGCGAACTGGCGGACACGCTGGGCGGCAAGCTCTGGAAGTCGGTCCTCGAGGCTGAACGCGAGGGCGCCGCCGAGCTCTCGGTCGTGGAGCAGGAGAAGGCCGAGGCGGAGCACAAGGAATTCGAATCGCTCAAGACCAGCCTGCGACAGGCCGCCAAGCTCGGCCTGGTGCTCGGAGTCTTCCTCAGCGCGGCCGAGAGCGAGCCCGAGGAGGCTGGCCTCGAGGAATCGGGCCCAGACGGCAAGAGCAAGCCGCTGCCCGATCTCGCCACGGCCGTGCGCAAGCTCACCTCCGACCGGATCGTCGCGAGAGGAGCCGAGGCCTTGATGGCCGTGATCGAGCGCTACGACGCGTTCAACGCGGAAAGCGAGGCGGACTGGAACGGCGTGATCTTCCAGGTCACGCTCAACCGCCCGGCCGAGGCGGCGCTCGCCGAATCGGTCCCCGCGATCAAGGCCGATGCCGCGCGCCATCTGTTTTCGATCAGCTGCCGCGACATCGGCTGGGCCGTTCTCGACAGCGGAATCGACTATTCTCATCCCGCATTCGCGGAGCATGACTCCAAGATGAAGCTGAAGCGGCCGCACCGGATCAAGGCGGCCTACGACTTCCGGCGGATCAGAGCGATCCTCGGCGTCCGCGCCGAAGCAGTCGATGCGCTCGCCGACGAAATCCTCGTGCAAAGCAGGCTTGAGCTCGGCCCTATCAAGGATCTGCTGGTGGCGGTGGCCAAGGACCGGGTCGAACGAGAGCCGCTCGACTGGCGCAAGATCCAGCAGCTGATCGAGCTCGACATTTTCGGCGAGCCGCCGAAGGGCGATCAACCCAAAGGCGTGGACCCGAAGGCCGAGATTCCGACCCATCCGCACGGCACCCACGTCGCCGGAATCATCGGCGCCGACTGGCAGGAGGAGGGCATGGTCGGCATCTGCCCGGACATCTTCCTGTTCGACCTTCGCGTGCTCGGCAGCTCGCTCGGCGACAGCGAATTCGCCGTCACCGCGGCGCTGCAGTTCGTCCGCTTCCTCAACGAGCAGTCCGGCGCCCGGATTCACGGCGTCAACATGAGCATCGCCATCCGCCACAACGTCCGCAACTACGCCTGCGGCCGCACCCCGGTCTGCCTCGAGGCGGAAGCATTGGTCGCCAACGGCGTCGTCGTGGTCGCCGCGGCCGGCAACCGCGGCTACCAGGTCTATCAGCTCGCCGATTCGACGACGTTCGAGAGCTATGCCGCCTCGAGCATCACCGATCCCGGCAATGCGGCCGGAGTGATCACCGTCGGCGCCACCCACCGCCAATGGCCGCATACCTACGGCGTCAGCTTCTTCTCGAGCCGAGGGCCGACCGGCGACGGCCGGCTCAAGCCCGATCTTCTCGCACCGGGCGAGAAGATCGTCAGTTGCGTCCCCGGCGGCCGCCAGGACCAGATGGACGGCACCAGCATGGCCGCGCCCCATGTCAGCGGCGCCGCGGCCCTGCTGATGGGACGTCACAAGGAGTTCAAGGGCCAGCCGGCCCGGGTGAAGCAGATCCTCTGCGAAACGGCGACCGACCTCAAGCGGGAGCGGAGCTTCCAGGGCCACGGCATGGTCGATGTGCTGCGCGCGATCCAATCGATCTAAAGGAGCGAGACCGATGAAGTTCGAATTTCTCCCCGCCTTCAAGGGCGACTGCTTCCTGATCCATGGCGGAACCGACGAGGAGCCGGTGCTCATCCTGGTCGATGGAGGGCCGGGCGGTACCTATCAGCAGCACCTGAAGCCCAGGCTGATGGAGATACGCGACCAGCGCGGCCTGGAGGATCATGAACCCCTGGTCATCGACCTCATCATGGTCAGTCATGTCGATGACGACCATATCAACGGCATTCTCGCGCTGTTCCGGGATATGCGGGACCGCGCAATGGGCGGCGATCCGCCCCTCTTCGAAGCGCGCGGCCTGTGGCATAACAGCTTCGACGAGATCATCGGCAACGACACGATCACCGCCGAGGCGGCGCAGTTCGGGGCCGCGTCCTTCGCGCCGTTGATCGAGGATGCCGACGAGCCCGAGGGATTCGACGCCGGGCTGATCCTCCAGAGCGTCGCGCAGGGGCACGAGCTGCGCTCGCTCGCCCTTTCCGCCGAGCTCAATATCCCGCTCAACGAGGGGTTCGACGGCCTGATCCGGACCTCCCGCGGCGAAGTCACGACACGCGAGCTGGGCGGCATCAAGCTGACCATCGTCGGGCCCCGCCCCGCCGAGCTGGCGGAGCTGCAGAAGACGCATGACGAGTGGCTCAAGGACCAGCAGGAAAGGGGCAGGCCGATCACCCCGACCTCGATGCTCCAGTCGCTCACCGACGAATCGGTCGCGAATCTCTCCAGCATCGTCGTCCTGGCGGAGCGCGACGGCCGCACGGCGTTGCTCACCGGCGACGCACGCAGCGATTTCGTGGTCAAGGGGCTGGAGGAGATCGGGCTCATGGCCACGGACGGCGGCCTCGAGGTGGATCTGGTCAAGATGCCGCATCACGGCAGCGACCGGAACGTCGACGAGGACTTCCTGAAGCGGGTGACCGCGCCGCAATATCTGTTCACCGGCAATGGCGAGCACGGCAATCCGGAGCGGGAAACCTTCAGGATGCTGGCGCAGGCGCGTCCCGGCGCGGACATGGAGCTGTTCCTCACCTATACGGCCGCGCAGATCGACGTCGAGCGCAGGAAACTGCACGAGCACGAGCGGAAGAAAGAGGTGAAGAAGCAGAGCGAAGGCAAGCTCAAGCCGCCCAAGGCGCCGCGGCCGGCATGGTCGGACTCCGACCACGGGCTTGCCGCCTTGTTCGCTTCCTTTCCGGCCAACATCCGCGCCGTGGAACCCGCCGGGCCGATCGTCGAGCTTTGAAGCTGGGCTTCAGGTCGACCGGCCGCCGGCGTCCGGGCGGTCCGTCGGGACCTGCGGGCTACAGGCCCTCGGGCTCGTCAGCCTCGTCCCCGGAGTCCGCGGCGGCGTCCGCTTTGCCGTCGTCGTCGTTGTGTGGCGGGGGCGGCGGCGCGGCGCGCGACGGGCGGATCGGGGGCGGCGGCGGCGCGACGTGGACGCGCGGCGGCCCGCGCTCGCGCAGCCGGACCGGGTCGGGCGCCGCGGCGCCGCCCGGCAGCCGGATCGCCGTGCCCGCATCGATATCGCGCGGGTCGATGCCGGGATTGGCCGCGAGCAAGGCGCGCAGATCGACCCGCGCCCAGCGCGCCAGCGAATAGAGCGTATCGCCATGCCGGAAGCGGTAGACCGGCGCCCGGCCCTCGTGCCGCCTTGCCCGGCCCCCGCCCTCGCCCGCCCAAGGCAGGATCAGCCTTTGCCCGGCCGCGATCCGGGCCGGATCGATCCGGTTCGCGCGCGCGATCTCGCCGACTCCGAAGCCGCAGCGCCGGGCGATGCTGTAGAGCGTGTCGTGGCGAGCCACTGTGTAGCTGTCGCCGCACGCGCCGGGCGCCGCCGGGCCCAGCAGTGACAGAGCGACGGCGGCTAAAGAGAAAAAACCCATGTTTCGCGACTCGCCCGATGGTTGTTAACCATATTGCGGGCCCGGCCGGGGCTTTGCAACGCGTGCGTTCGCCCTACCGAGCCGGGCAGCCTGCGATCCGGCGGCCCTGGATCGGTTGACGTCCGCCTTCCAGCGTGTCGATGCGGATCCCGGGCGTCCCGTCGAAAAACGGGCTGGTCGCAAACGCCGGGTTGCAGAAATAACGCAGCCAAACCCCGTTCAGCTCCTCCGCGGTGTCTCCCCGCCGCCAGCCAGCCGGGCCGTCGAAGACGAGGACCACCGTTTCGCCGTCGGCGTGGATGGAGGTGATCGTCACACCGTCCTCGCCCATGCCAACGAGCGGCTGCAATATGCTGGCAGCCCCTGCGGCCGTGGTGAAGTCCACGCCGGCCGGCACCGAGCAACGATCGACGGTCGCGCTCGTGGATGCGCCTCCCGCAGCCCGGATTTCGACGCGAAGCGTGCGGCCCTCGGTGAAGAAGGCGGCCCCGCCCGCGCCCGCGCAAATGGTGTTCGCGATGACGGGGGCCATGTCGCCGGGAAGTACAGGTCCAGTCCAGTCCGGGGCGATCTCGCCCGCCCAGACCAGCGTCCGTCCCTCGCCGCGGAGGGTGACATGTCTGACGGCGGTGTCCTCCGGCCATTGCGCGCGCCGCGCCACCTCCGCGACCAGCGGATCGACGTCCGCCTGGGTAGCGGCCGGCGGGCAGGCGGTGACCGGCGGACCGGGCAGCGGGTCACGTTCGCCGATCTTGGTGTCGACGCGCAGGATCAGCCCACTTCCGAAAAATGGCGCCAGGTCGGCCGGACGCTGGCAAAATCCCTGCAGGAAGTCCTGCGTTGCGTCGGTGACGGAGGCGCCGGCCGGAAACGCCAGCGTCACGATCACGGCGTTTCCCTCGGGGCGGATCGCGGCGATCGTCATACCGCTCTCTTCGAAGCCGACGAAGGACTGCATGCCCGCCGCGAAGGTTGCGGCCGTCAGGCCTTGGCCGGCCGGGCCGGGGCAGCGATCGACTGTGGTCGATCCTTCCGCACGCCCGGCGCGGGTCACCTCGACTCGAAGTACACGCCCCTGGCTGAAGAAATTCCCCGTACGCGGAGCGGCGCAAATGCCGATGGCCATCGACGACGCCACTAGCGGCGTTCGAATCGTCTCCGGCGAGCCCTCGATCAGGTCGACATTCAGAATCAGCGTCCGCCCTTCGCCCCGCGCTCCGGTGACCCGCATCTGCGCCACAGGCGGCCTGCCGATCCTCTCCCGGAAACCCGCGGCCACGTGCGCGATCATGGGGTCGACAGCCTCCCGCGCGGGCGCTGGCGTCGGCGCGGACATGTAAAGGAGAAGAAGAGCGGCAAGACTCAGCAATGGGACAATTCCTCCGATACTGTGTCACGACCATGACACAGGGCTTCATGGCGATCAATTACTCAGCGGCGCCGGCTATTATGCCTTATATTGGGCGGCCGCCCGCGCCGGGTCTGCGGACGCCGGCCCGCACGCTCGTCGGGTGCCGATGGCCTGCCACCGCGCTGCGCCTCGGGCAACTCGAACCTGAGCCCACCCGAAACCGGATTGGCCTCGGCGAGGCGCAGCGTCAGCCGCTGGCCGGGCGCGTAGCGCGTGCCGCTCTCGTCGCCCACCAGGCTCTGGCTCGCTTCGTCGTAGCGGAAATATTCCCGGCCGAGCGTCGCCGCCGGCACCAGCCCGTCTCCGCCCAGCTCCTCGACCGTGGCAAAGAAGCCGAACGGCTGCACCCCGGTGATCCGGCAGGGCAGCAGCTCGCCGACCTTCTCCGCCAGGAAGGCTGCGACATAGCGGTCCATCGTCTCGCGCTCGGCGATCATCGCGCGCCGCTCGAGGTTGGAGATGAGCTCGCCCGTCACCTCCATCGCCGCCGCTTCCTCGTCGGTCAGCCCGCCCTCGCCCAGCTTGTAGGAGCGGACCAAAGCGCGGTGGACGACGAGATCGGCATAGCGGCGGATGGGCGAGGTGAAATGCGCGTAGGAGCCGAGCGCCAGCCCGAAATGGCCCTGATTCTGCGGGCCGTAATAGGCCTGGGTCTGGCTGCGCAGGATCTGCTCCATCACCTGGGGGAGAATCGCCGACTCCTCTTCCCTTCCCCCGCGCTCATTCGTTCCCCCGCGCTCATTCGTTCCCCGGCGAAGGCCGGGGTCCAGTTTTTCTCCTTTTCCCGGGCCCCGGCCTCCGCCGGGGAACATCATCGAGCGAGCGCGCTCGATGATGTTGTTGAAGGTCGCGGGCTTGACCACCTGCCCCAGCGCGAATTCGACGCCGAACGTCTTCAGATAATCCTTGAGCGCGACCAGCTTCTCGCGGCTCGGCGGCTCGTGGACGCGGTACATGACCGGCGCCTTTTTCGCCTCCAGCGCCTTCGCCGCGGCGACATTGGCCGCGATCATATAATCCTCGATCAATTTGTGCGCATCCAGCCGCTCGCGCGGCGCCACCGAGAGGATCCGCCCCTTCTCGTCGAGCGTCACCCGCCGCTCCGGCAGATCGAGTTCCAGCGGCCCGCGCTCCTCCCGCGCGGCGTAGAGCGCGCGCCAGCACGCCCAGAGCGGGAGCAGGGTGGAGTGGACGAGAGCGGGATCGACGGGCGGGGGTGCGGGCTCGATGTCGGGCATCGAACAGGGGGAGGATGAAACCTCAATGCGTTCCCCACCCTCCTCGTTCGTCCCGAGCGAAGTCGAGGGGCGTTGCTCGGAGTCGGTGCCAGCGCCCCTCGACTTCGCTCGGGACGAACGGATTTGGTTGGTCTCTTCCCCGTCGATCGCGGCCTGTGCGTCTTCATAGGCGATATTGGCGGCGATGCGGACTCGGGCGCGGGTGAAGCGCCAGCGCGTGAGCCGGCCGTCCTTGGCGACCTTGAGGTGGCAGACCAGAGCCGCCCGGTCCTCGCCTTCCTTCAGCGAGCAGATTTCCGCCGACAGGCTTTCCGGCAGCATCGGCACCACCCGGTCGGGGAAATAGACGCTGTTGCCGCGCCGCCGCGCCTCCTTGTCGAGCGCCGAGCCCGGCCGCACGTAATAGGAAACGTCGGCGATCGCGACGATCGCCTTCCAGCCGCCCTCGTTCTTCGGGTCGTCGTCGCTCGCCGCCCACACCGCATCGTCATGGTCGCGCGCATCGGCGGGGTCGATCGCGACGATGGGAATGTGGGTGAGGTCTTCGCGCGCGCCGAGGTCCAGCTTCGCCACCCGCTCCGCCTCGTCGATCACGCCCTCGGGAAACTCGTGCGGAATGCCGAGCTTGTGGATCGCGATCAGGCTGAAGCTCCGGGGCGCGAAGGGATCGCCCAGCAACCTCTCGACCCGCGCCGCCAGCCGAGGCGGCCGGCCGGTCTTCTCGGCGAGGACGAGGTCGCCGGCCTGCGCCTCGCCGAGATCGGAGATGGGCAGCTCGCGCCGCTCCTTCTTCTCGACCGGCCGCAGCCAGTGGGAGGTCCCTTCGAGGTGGACGACGCCGAGCACCAATTCGCTGCCGCTCAGCAATTTCTTCATCGGATGGGCGATCCAGCCGCCTTTGCCCTCCTCGGTGCGCGACAGCACGCGGTCGCCGACGCCGAGCGCGGACCCCCGGCCCTTTCGCTCCATCACCCGCAGCCTCGGCGGCTCGCCCTCCGCCTCCCAGCGCTCGGGCACCGCATAAGCGCGGCCGCTGTCGTCGACGTCGATGACGCGCAGCACCGTCACCTTGGGCACCCCGCCCAGCTTGTGGAAGGCGCGGCCGGGCGCCGAATCGATCAGCCCCTCGTCGGCCATGTCCTTGAGCAGGGCCTTGAGCTCGATCTTCTCATTGCCCTTGAGCCCGAAGGCCCGCGCAATCTCGCGCTTGCCCGCCGGCGTGTCGGACGACTGGATGAAGTCGAGAATCTGCTCGCGGCTGGGAAGGCCGGGCTGGACTGGTCTTCTGGCCATCAAATCCTGCTACGGTGTCGGAGGCGGAGGCGGAGGCGTGTATGGCCCGAACGCGCCACCTGGTACCGCGGATGCAACCGGGCTCTCCGACCCGTCCGCCGCGACCGATGAGACGCCGAACACCCAATCGTCGACTCGGATGCCGCGGAGCACGGGGTTGCAGGAACCCTCCCCCGTCTGCTCACCTCGAGTGTTTATCTCGACGCTGCAGCGGGTGCCTTCGATCCGAAGGCTGTTTTCCCATTGGGAGGCGTCGGTTCGCCGCCATCGAACGATGTACGCCCTGGCATCCCTGACCCAGGCCCATCGAAGGCTCGTATCAGTGGAGACTGCCCCCTGCACCACCGGCTCCGGCGGCATCGGCGCCCGCGCCAGCGCGGCGAGCGCCGCCACGTTGAGCTGCGTCACCCGGCGCAGATAGGGAAAGTCCATCCGCTCGATCGTGTCGCCATAGACCACGCCATTCTCGGTCCTCAGATCCTGGTGCTGCCAATTGTAATTCTCGACCGCGACCGAGAAGCGCACCGCCGGGAAGCCCGCATTGAGGAATTCGGTATGATCCCCGCCCCGCCCGAAGCGGTCGTTGCGCCAGATCGGCCGCACATCGAGGCCGAGGCTGAGCTGGTCCGCCAGCGTGTCGAGGAATCGCGAGAGGTTGCGCGACGGCGAATCGTTCTCGCCGCCCTGGCTGCGCACCAAAGGCCGCAGCGCCTCCCCGCCCTCCCAGCGCAGCCCTTCGGAAAAGACTCGCACGTTGGCATCGTCGCAAACCCCGTCCGACCCGCAGCTGTTGCCGATAATATCGTTGTTGAGGTTGGCGACCACCCGCCAGCCCTGCGCCCGCGCATAATCGGCGAGGATCTTGCCGCCGTGCAGCCCCTGCTCCTCGCCAGACAGCACGCCGTAGACGATGGTGCCCGCGAAGCGGTGGCGCGAGAGCACGCGGGCCGCCTCGATCACCGCCGCCGTGCCCGAGCCGTCGTCATTGGCGCCGGGCGCGTCGGCCGTCGCGTTCATCGGATCGGTGACCCGGCTGTCGATATGGCCGGTGATGATGACGACGCGGCCGGGATCGGAGGTGCCGCGCTGGATAGCGACGACATTCTCGACCAAAGTCGGGTTGGGGATGCGCCGGCCCGTCACAACGTCCCCCGTGCGCACGATCTGGAGGCAGCCGCCGCAGCCGCGCGAGATGTTCTCGAATTCGGCCTGCGTCCAGCCCAGCGCGGCGCCGATTCCGCGCGTGGGGTGGTCGCGCGCCGAAAGCGTGTGCCTGGTGCCGAAGCCGACCAGCCGCTCGACCGTGGCGCGCAACCGCGCCTCAGACACCTGGTCGGCAACGATGCGCAAAGGCGCGGGCGCAGGCGGCGTCTGCTGGGCGGACGCGGCGGCGGCGAGCAGGAGCAGCATAGACATGGCGAGCACCGATACTCGCTTCGCTCCCGATTGGAAGCACCTGATCGAACCGCCTCCGGCCTTCGTCGAAGCGCGGCGCGCCGACGCCGCCCGCCCGCCCGCCACGCCGTCCATTGTTGGTCCTCCATGGACACGGACCTCGCGACCGGCCTCGGGCCTCGGGCCCCGTGCTCCGGATGCTGAATCCAAGCCAGCATGACGAGAGAAAGATCATCAGGGACTGCCGCATGACCCGCCTGCTCGCCGCAAGCCAAAGCGCAAGCTCCAGCCCAAGCCCAAGCCCAAGCCCAAGCGCAAGCGCAAGCGCAAGCCCCAGCCCAAGCCCAAGCCCAAGCGACACAGCCCAAGCCCAGGGCAAAGCCCCGCACGGGCTCCCCGGTCCCCGCGCGCAGCATCAAAATCAGCCGTATGAAGATAGTTTTCCCTTATAAGGGATGTCCCTTATAAGGGAACTTGCCGAGACTCAGTTCGCACTCGCGATCGACCTCGCGATCGATCTCGCGGTCGTCCCGCGATCGCGGGCCAAGGCGCGGGCGAAGGCGCGAGTCCAGGGCTCAGGCGAAGGCGCCGGGGACGCGGACGCGGGCGGGTGCGGCGAAGCCGAACCGCCGGCGAGCGCAAGCGGGGCGGGTGAAAGCGGGAGGATGCTATGCGCGGGCCGGAACGAACCATCGCGATCGATCTTGACGTGCATCGCGCGATCGAGCGGGCGCGGCTGGGTCTCGGCGAAAGCCAGAATGACATTTTGCGCCGGTTGCTGCTGCTGGGCCGGAAGCGCCGGTCCGGGGTCGCGCCCGGCGGCGACGGCGGCGCGCCCCGCCGCGCCGGCGGTCCGCGCGGACGGGGCCTGTGGGCGGTCGAGATCGCCGGCCGCCGCATTCCCGCCGCCAACCTCAAGGCCGCCTGGCGCGTCCTGCTGCGCGAGCTCGCCGCCTCCCAACCGCGTTTCCTCGACGAGCTCGCCGCCGAGAGCGGCCGCGGACGCCGGTTCGTCGCGCGCTCGCCGGCTGCGCTCTATCCGCGCTCGCCGCATCTCGCCCTCCGCCACGCCGAGCCCCTGATCGAGGGCTGGTTTGTCGACGGCAACGTCTCGGCCGACCAGGTCGCCCGACGCGCCCGAATCGCGGCGCGGCTGTGCGGGCTGCATTACGGCTCGGACGTGCGCATCCTCGACAACCTGCGCGAGCTGTAGGCCGTCCCCGGCCCAGTCGCGGCGATCGTGCAACGATCGCAAGCTGGGCGGGAGTCGGCCCAGCCGGCCGACGGGTCGGCCAGAGGCCGACCCGATCGACGTCACGGCAGTGGCAGGGGACGAGATGCCCCGCATCCCGTAGATCGCGCCCGGGGCGCGATCGACCCTGCCACGGTGCCGTGGCAGCCTTGAAGGGCATCGTCCTCGCCGCCGAACGCGCCAATCCCGCTTTCATCCTCCCTCGGGATCATGAGGAACGCGACCTGCCGCGCGGGAGGGCGGTGGCGTCGGGCCGGGCCGAACGCTGGCGCTACGTGGGGAAATGAGCGCGCCTCAAAGGCAGGTGCCCCATTCCACAGGAGGCGAGGACGCAAGCAGGCGGTCGGTCTCCCCGAGCAGCGCGCCAAGCGCCCCCGCCGCGCCTTCGCTTGCTTGCTGATACAATTCGAGCGTGTCCGGATGGCAAAGCTGTGCATCGCCGACGATCTGGCGCGCGCGATACTCGGCCATGAGCGCCGCTCCCTCGGTGGAATGCCGCCGGGTATAATCCTCGAGGCGCGAGACGGAGCGTTCGAGCTCGGCCTGGAATGGCGCGTTGCGGGCCCCGGCGCATCTCCTGCCGACCTCCACCAGGCTCGCATTGACCGCCCAGACGCAGAGCAGCCCGGCCCGTCCGACGACTTGCTGTTCGCGGGCGGGCGGATCGGCGATGCGTGCGCTGCCGGGCGATACGGCCATGGCCGCCGCCAGCAGCGCCAAAGCGGCGATTCTCGGGCCCGTGCCTCCCATCATCTCAGCCCGCCATCACCTCCTGCTCGATCGCGCCGAAGATGGAGCGGCCCGCTTCATCCTCCATCCAGATCCGCACCCGGTCGCCCGCCTTGAGGAACGGCGTCGCCGGCGCGCCGTCGAGGATGGTCTCCACCGTGCGCACCTCCGCGAGGCAGGAATAGCCCTTGCCGCCGCGGTCCACCGGCCTGCCCGGCCCGCCGTCCGCATCCCTGTTGGAAACCGTGCCCGAGCCGAGGATCGTGCCCGCGCCGAGATTGCGGGTCCTGGCGAGGTGGGCGACGAGCGTGCCGAAATCGAAAGTCATGTCCTCGCCCGCATCCGCCCGGCCGAAGGGAGCGCCGTTGAGGTCGACCTTGAGCACGCCATGCAGCTTCCCGTCCGCCCAGGCCGCGCCCAATTCGTCCGGCGTGACGAAGACCGGCGAGAGGGCCGAAGCGGGCTTGGACTGGACGAAGCCGAAGCCCTTGGCGAGCTCGGCCGGGATCAGGTTCCTGAGCGAGACGTCGTTGACCAGCCCGACCAGGCGAATCCCCTCCAGCGCCTCCTCCCGGCTCGCGCCGCGCGGCACGTCGCCGGTGACGACGACGATCTCCGCCTCGAGGTCGCAGCCCCAAGCCTCATCGGCGAGCGGGACCGGGTCGCGCGCGCCGAGCATCTCGTCGGACGCGCCCTGATACATGAGCGGGTCGGTCCAGAAGCTCTCCGGCATCTCGGCGCCGCGCGCTTTCCTGACCAGCTCGACATGGTTCACATAGGCCGAGCCGTCCGCCCACTGGTAAGCGCGCGGCAGCGGTGCCGCGGCGGCGCGCTCGTGGAAGCGGTCGCGGGGGATGGTGCCATGCTCGAGGTCGGTGGCGAGCAGCTCGAGCTGCGGCGCCGTCCGCTCCCAATCGTCGAGCGCGGCCTGCAGCGTCGGCGCGAGATGGCCCGCATCGGCGCACCAGGCGAGGTCGCGGCTCACCACCACGAGGCGGCCGTCGCGGCCCTGTTTGAGGGAACCAAGCTTCATTCGTTTCTCCCACGTCATCCTGACGAAAGTCAGGACCCATGAACACGGAGCGTGACCGCTGCACGCAATCCGCGTTCATGGATCCCGGATCAAGTCCGGGATGACGGGCGGTGCACTGGCATTTCCCTTCACCCTTGGCTAGTGGCGCCCTACATATCGAACGCGGCGCTGTTGACGCCGCCAGGAGTTTCGCATGGGCAAGCACGAACCGATTGTCGCGACCGATGAGACCGATGCGGCCGCCGAGATCGCCGGTCTGATCGCGCGGGCGAGGCTGGCGCAGGCGCAGATCGAGCATGCCTCGCAGGAGCGGGTGGACGAATTGATCCGCGCCATGGTCTGGTCGGTCGCCCGCCCCGGCGTCGCCGAGGAGATCGCCCGCCACACCGTCGAGGAGACCCAGCTCGGCAATTATGACGGCAAATATCTCAAGATCTTCCGCAAGACCCGCGCCGCCCTCATGGACATCATCGACGACAAGTCGGTCGGCATCATCGAGGACGATCCCGAGCGCAATATCGTCGTCTTCGCCAAGCCGGTGGGCGTGATCGGCGCGCTCTCGCCGTCGACCAACCCGGAGGCGACCCCGGTGATCAAGGCGATCAACGCGGTCAAGGGCCGCAACGCGATCGTCATCGCCCCCCATCCGCGCGCCAGGCTCACCAACAAGCTGGTCGTCGACAAGATGCGCGAGGCGCTGGTCAGGATGGGCGCGCCGGCCGACCTCGTCATCGCGATCGAGACGCCCACGCTCGAGAAGACCAACCAATTGATGAAGCAGTGCGACCGCATCCTCGCCACCGGCGGCAGCCCGATGGTGGCGGCGGCCTATGCGAGCGGCACGCCCGCCTTGGGCGTCGGCGCCGGCAATGCCGTGATCACCGTCGACGAAACCGCCGACCTCGACGACGCCGCCGAGAAGATCCGCATCTCCAAGACGCTCGACATGGCCGCCTCCTGCTCGTCGGACAACAGCGTCCTCCTGGTCGACGCGATCCACGACGAGATGCTGGCCAGGCTCATCGAGAAGGGCGGCCTCGTCCTCGACGAGGAGCAGAAGGCGAAGCTCCAGGCCGTGCTCTGGGTCGGCGGCGCGCTCAACCCGAAGATCGTCGCCCAGCCGCCCGAGGCGATCGCCGCGATGGCGGGCTTCGACATTCCGGACGGCACCAAATTCTTCATCGTCCCCGAAACCGGCACCGGCCCGGACTATCCCTTTTCGGGCGAGAAGCTGACCGTCACCATGACGCTCTATCGCGTCGCCGACATCGACGAGGCGATCGCGATGACCAACCGCATCCAGGCCTATCAGGGCCAGGGCCACAGCTGCGGCATCTATTCGCGCTCCGACGCCAACATCATGAAGCTCGCCGAGGCCACCCGCACCTGCCGGGTGATGGTCAACCAGCCCCAGGCCGCATCGAACAGCGGCAATTTGTGGAACGGCATGCGCCAGACCTTCTCATTGGGCTGCGGCTCCTGGGGCGGCACCGGCACCAGCCACAACATCAACTGGCGCGACCTGATCAACGAGACCTGGGTGTCGAAGCCGCTGGCGGTGCCGAAGGTGCTGCCGAGCGATGACGAGCTGTTCGGCGATGTGATCGGGAAGCTGGGCTGAGCCCGGCCTCAGTGATTATTCCACGTCATCCTGACGAAAGTCAGGACCCATGAACGCGGAGGCGGCAAGCTTGCACGGCCAGTGTTCATGGATCCCGAATCAAGTTCGGGATGACGGATGCTGCGGCAGCGGATCGAACCCCAACTCGATCGCCCGGTCTTCCCAGAAGGGATTATGCTCCTCGATGAGCGCGATCTTCCATGCCCGCCGCCAGGCCTTGAGCTGCTTTTCGCGCGCGATGGCGTTGTACATAGCTGCGAACTGTTCGAAATGAACAAGCCGATGCACCGCATATTCGGAGGTGAAGCCCCGCATTGTTCCGGACCGATGCAGATGCAGGCGCCCCATAAGGTCCGATGTCACGCCGATATAGATCGTCCCGTGCCGGCGGCTGGCGAGAATGTAGACGAACGGCTCCTTTGCCACCAAAGCCCCCTTCGTCATCCTGACGAAAATCAGGATCCATGAACCCGGCGGGAGAAAATCCGCGCAATCCGTGTTCATGGATGCTGAATCAAGTTCAGCATGACGTTAAGGGCGACTCAATGAGAAAGATCGATCCATGAAAGCCCTCGTCAAAAAGGAGCGCGCGCGCGGTCTCTGGCTGGAGGACGTGGCCGAGCCGGAGCCCGGCATCAACGACGTCAAGATCGCCGTGAAGCGGACCGCGATCTGCGGCACCGATCTGCACATCTACAAATGGGACGAATGGGCGCAGAAGACCATTCCGGTGCCGATGGTGGTCGGCCACGAATTCGTCGGCGAGATCGTGGCGGTGGGCGACAACGTCAACGATTACGCGCCCGGCATGATCGTCTCGGGCGAAGGCCATATCGTCTGCGGCCGTTGCCGCAATTGCATGGCCGGCCGCCGCCACCTGTGCGCCTTTACGAGCGGCGTCGGGGTCAACCGGCCCGGCGCGTTCGCCGAATATATCGTCATCCCCAACGCCAATGTCTGGCACCATGCCGACCGCATCGATCTCGACATCGCCTCGATCTTCGATCCGTTCGGCAACGCAACCCACACCGCCCTGCAATGGGACCTGGTCGGCGAGGACGTGCTGATCACCGGCGCCGGCCCGATCGGCGCGATGGCCGCGGCGGTCGCGCGCCATGCCGGCGCCCGCCACGTCGTCATCACCGACGTCAACGACTACCGCCTCTCGCTCGCCGGGCAGCTCGGCGCGACCCGCACCGTCAACGTCAGCCAGGAGAAGCTGCCCGACGTCCAGAAGGAGCTGGGCATGACCGAGGGCTTCGACGTCGGCCTGGAAATGTCCGGCAATCCGAGCGCGCTCAGGGATATGCTCGACAACATGGCGCATGGCGGCAAGGTCTCGATGCTCGGCATTCCGGAGGGCGAGGTCGCGATCGACTGGAACAAGGTCATCTTCAACATGCTGACCCTGAAGGGCATTTACGGCCGCGAGATGTTCGAGACCTGGTACAAGATGAGCGTGATGATCCAGTCCGGCCTCGATCTCTCCCCGATCATCACCCACCGCCTGCCCTATCAGGAGTTCGAACAGGGTTTCGAGGCGATGCTCCAGGGCGGCACCGGCAAGGTCGTGCTCAACTGGGAGTGAAGATTGGCCACGACAGCGATCCCGTCATTCCAGCGAAAGCTGGAATCCCACTTTTTCTCCACGTGCGGTAAAGGCAGTGAGATCCCAGCTTCGCTGGGATGACGATTGTGAAAGCAGACAAATGTACGGCGAATTCCAGCAGCATCTCCAGGGCGAGCTCGACGGCATCCGCGAGGCCGGCTTCTACAAGAAAGAGCGCGTCATCACGACCCCGCAGGGCAGCCATGTCGAGGTCGCGACCGGCGAGGACGTGATCAACCTGTGCGCTAACAACTATCTCGGCCTCGCCCAGGACGCCCGCGTCCAGGCCGCGGCGCAGGAGGGGCTGGAACGCTGGGGCTATGGCCTGGCTTCGGTCCGCTTCATCTGCGGCACGCAGGCGGTCCACAAGCAGCTCGAGGACCAGCTCTCGGCCTGGCTCCAGATGGAGGACACGATCCTCTACCCCTCCTGTTTCGACGCGAATGGCGGCCTCTTCGAGACTCTGCTCGGCCCCGAGGACGCGGTCATTTCCGACGAGCTCAACCACGCCTCGATCATCGACGGCGTCCGCCTCTGCAAGGCGCAGCGCTACCGCTACAGGAATGCCGACATGGCCGACCTGGAGACGCAGCTCAAAGCCGCCGACGCCGCCGGCGCGCGCTTCAAGCTGATCGCCACCGACGGCGTCTTCTCGATGGACGGCTATATCGCCCCCCTCGCCCAAATCTGCGGCCTTGCCGAGCGTTACGGCGCGCTCGTCCATGTCGACGACAGCCACGCCACCGGCGTGGTCGGCGCGCACGGCCGCGGCTCGCCCGAACATTGCGGCGTGATCGACCGGATCGACATCGTCACCGGCACGCTCGGCAAGGCGCTGGGCGGCGCCAGCGGCGGCTTCACCAGCGCGAAGAGGGAGATCGTCGAGCTGCTCCGCCAGCGCTCGCGCCCCTACCTCTTCTCCAACAGCGTCGCCCCGGCGATGGTCGCCGGCGCCGCCAAGGCGGTCGAGCTCGCCGCCGCGGGCGACGACCTGCGCGCGCGCCTTCGCGACAATATGCGCTTCTTCCGAGAAGGCCTCACCGACGCCGGCTTCGAGCTGCTCCCCGGCGAGCACCCGATCATCCCGGTCATGCTCCACGATGCCCGCCGCGCATCCGCGCTCGCCGACGCCCTTCTGAAGAAAGGCGTCTACGTGATCGCTTTCTCCTATCCCGTCGTCCCGAAGGGCAAGGCCCGCATCCGCACCCAGATCTCCGCGACCCATACCCGCGACGAGCTGGAGCGCGCGGTGGCGGCCTTCGCCGAGGCCGGACGCGAACTGTCGTAAGCGAGCGCGCTACGTCATCCTGACGAAGCATACCCTGAGCCTGCCGAAGGGTCAGGACCCATGAACACGGAGATCGAAGGTTCGCCAGCCCGTGTTCATGGATGCTGAATCAAGTTCAGCATGACGCTACAAGGGGTATCATGACTCGCGGCTTTCTCCTCCCGCTCCTCGCGGCCCTCCTGCCGCTCGGCGCGCTTGCCGCCGGCTCCGCCCAGCAGCCGGTGACCAACGAGACCGCGCCCGGCGGGCCGGGCCGCCTGTGCTTCAGGGACAGCAGCCTCGATCTCCTCGAGGGCGAGGCCGTCCAGCTGACCGCCGGCGTCCATGGCGTCCGGCTCGAGATTTCGGGCCCCGCCGGGCGCTTCACTTATTCGGAGAACGAGATGTTCGCCGAGCCGCGGACGGCGGGCGAGCCGGTCTCGGTGCGCGCGGGCCTTCGGGTGGCGCGCCATCGCCGGCAGGGGGCGACCAGCTACCTCTTCCACGGTCCGATCGCGGCTTATCGCGACGGCAAGACGCGGCCCGTCGTCTGGATAGGCGGCGAGGCGCTGGCCGGCGGGGCCGCGGACCTCGCCATTCTCGCCCGAGTCCGCACCGGCCCGCCGGACGGGTGCATGCGGCGCTACGATTACGGCTGGGAAAGCGCGCCGCCGCCTGGGCAAAATGCGCAATGACGCGCCGCCGCGAAATGAGCGCGTGCGCGGCTCTGAAGGATGGCGTGAAATGATAAAACCGTTCCTGGGTCTGGCCCTCCTGTTTTCCGCCGGCGCCGCTGTCGCGCAGGAGCGCGAGCAGGAAGGCGGCATCATGGGGCCCTATGTGGGTCGGGTGCGCAGCGATGGACCCGCGACGGTCTGCGGCCATGCCTTCGCCATCCGCTTAACCGCAGGCGAGTTCGCAAACCGGCAGGAAGGGCCCGATTTCACCCTCTTCTACGTCACTGCCGCCGACGGCCCCTTCCTGCTTTACGAAGGTGGCCATCCCCAGCCGCATGATGACGAGATCAGGATCGGCGAACATACGATCATCGCGATCCACGACAATCGCAGCGCCGCGGCCAAGGCGCGCAGCCGGATCCGCGACCGCCTGCTCACCGGCGAGGCCTTCCGCGCCGCCTGCCCTGCGAGGAGCGGCGGCTGATGCGCGGGCGCCTTCTCCCGCTCGCCGTCGCCGCGAGCCTGCTTGCCGCTCTCCCCGCGGACGCGCAGCCGGTGCCGCCCACGCGTGGGCCGAACAATTCCGTTCTCGGCTCTGCGGAGCAGAACCGGACGCCGGGACCGGGCTGGGTCTGCTTCATCGATAACGGAGTCGCGCTCGCGGCCGGCGAGACCGCCTATATCGACTATATGGGATTGCACGTGGCGGCCTGGAGGGTGATCGGACCGCGTGGCCAAATTCTGATCAAGGAAGGCAATAGCTGGGCTGAACCGGCCGAGCCCGGCCAGGCCGTGGAGGACGCGCGCGGCCGCAGGATCCGGCGCTATGGCACGCCCGGCACATTCCGCTATTTGATCTACGGCATCGCCGAGACCGCCGGCCCTGAAGAGCGCCCCTCGGTCTGGGTGGAAGGCCCGGCGCTGACCGGCGATGCAACGGATCGCGCCATTCTCGACCGAATCGAGCCGCGGCCACGTCCGGCGCCCTGCCGCCGGCGCATTCTCTACGGCTTCTTCTTCGACTGATGAAACGCCTGCTCGTCGCCTTCCTCATTATCCTCGCCCTCGCCGCGACCCCTGCCACGGCGCAGAAGCGGATCGCGTTCAGCTTCGACGACGTGCCGCGCCGGCCGGGCGCCTTCATGACCTCCGAGCAGCGCACGCAGCGGCTGATCGCGGCGCTGCGCCGCTCGGGCGTGCGCCAGGCCGCCTTCTTCCTCACGCCCGGCCATCTCGAACAGCCCTGGGGCGCCGGCGGCGAGGCGCGGATCGCGGCCTATGTCCGCGCCGGCCACGTCATCGCCAATCACAGCTATGCGCACCGCGGCTTGAGCCGGATCGGGGCTGAGGCCTATCTGGCCGACATCGACCGCGCCTCGGCCTGGCTCGCGGGCCGGCGCGGCTACAGGCCCTGGTTCCGCTATCCCTTTCTCGACGAGGGCACGCGCCGGGGCGCCGAGCCCACCGCCCGCGACGCGGTCCGCGCCGGGCTCGCTCAGCGCCGCCTCCTCAACGGCTATGTCACCGTCGACAGCTACGACTGGTATCTCGACGATCTCGCCAACCGCGCCCGCGCCGCCGGCCACGCTATGGACATGGCGGCGCTGCGCGACCTCTATGTCGAAATCGTCGTCGACGCCGCCGAATTCGCCGACCGCCTGGCCGTCCAAACCCTGGGCCGCCGCCCCGTCCAGGTCGTCCTGATGCACGAAACCGACCTCGAGGCGATGTTCCTCCCCGACGCGATCGCCGCCCTGCGCCGCCGCGGCTGGCGCATCGCCACCATGGACCAGGCCTATCGCGACCCGATCGCCCGCGTCGTGCCCGACGCCCGCTACCTCGGCGGCGGCCGCCTCACCGCCATCGCCAACGCCGCCGGCCGGCCTCCGAGCGAGCTCGTCCCCGCGCTCAACGAGGAGGCGACTATCCTGCGGCTGTTCAACGAGCGGGTCTTGCGGCAGGCGGGGCGCATTGATTAAATTCAATGATAAGAATGTTTCGATGACCCTCTTTCACCGGAAATGAAAACTCGTTATGAACGCTGAATGATGGCCCAGTTCGGCTTCGATACGCTCGCATTCGTAAAGCGGCTTTCCGCCGCGGGCATGAATGCCCGTCAGGCGGAGGCCTTGGCCGAAGCGCTGACCGGCCACGCGTTCACCCAGGTCGCGACCAAGGCCGATCTGAAGGAATTGGAGCTTCGGCTCACTATGCGTATGGGCGTGATGTTCGCGGCGACGATCGCCATTCTTGGGACGCTGACCGCCCTGTCCTGAACGCTCCCGTTGCGATTTTCCCTGCCCGCGCTAGAGCGCCCCCATGAGCCAGTTCGACCTCACTGACGAGCAGCGCCAGATCCAGGAGATGGCGCGGCAATTCACCGCCGATGCGATCACGCCCCACGCCGCCGAGTGGGACGAAAAGCACATCTTCCCGCGCGACACGATCCGCGCGGCGGCCGAACTGGGCTTCGGCTCGATCTACGTCTCGGAGGAGAGCGGCGGCATCGGCCTGGGCCGGCTCGAGGCGGCGCTCATCATGGAGGCGATGGCCTATGGCTGCCCCTCGACCTCGGCTTTCATCTCGATCCACAATATGGCGAGCTGGATGATCGACCGGTTCGGAGCGCAGCCGGTCAAGGACAAATATCTCCCCTCGATGGTGACGATGGAGCGGATCGCCTCCTATTGCCTGACCGAGCCGGGCTCGGGCTCCGACGCGGCGGCGCTCAAGACCAAGGCGGTCAAGGACGGCGGCGACTATGTCGTCTCGGGCTCCAAGGCCTTCATCTCGGGCGGCGGCGAGAACGAAATCTACGTGTGCATGGTCCGCACCGGTGTCGACGGGCCCAAGGGCATTAGCTGCCTGGTGATCGAAAAGGACATGGCGGGCGTCAGCTTCGGCGCGCAGGAGAGGAAGCTCGGCTGGCATTCGCAGCCCACCGCCCAGGTCAATTTCGACGAGGTCCGGGTTCCGTCCGAGAATCTCGTCGGCGGAGAGGGCGAAGGCTTCCGCATCGCGATGATGGGTTTGGACGGCGGCCGCCTCAATATCGGCGCCTGCTCCCTGGGAGGCGCCCAGCGCTGCCTCGACGAGGCCGTCTCCTATACGAAGGAGCGCAAGCAGTTCGGGCAGGCGATCGCCGATTTCCAGAACACCCAATTCACCCTGGCCGACATGGAGACCGAGCTCCAGGCCGCTCGCATGCTGCTCTACGCCGCTGCGGTGAAGGTCACCGAAAACGCCCCCGACAAGACCAAATTCGCCGCCATGGCAAAGCGCCTCGCCACCGATTCGGGCTCGTCGATCGTCGACCGCGCGCTCCAGCTCCACGGCGGCTACGGCTATCTCCAGGACTATCCGATCGAACGCTTCTGGCGCGACCTGCGCGTCCACTCGATCCTCGAAGGCACCAACCAGGTCATGCGGATGATCGTCGGCCGGGAGCTCACCCGCCAGTGACCCCCTCCTTCTCCCCCGCGAAGCGGGCTAGACCTCTTTCTTCTCCCCTTCCTCCGCGCCTCCGCGCCTCCGCGCGCACAAAAAAGTGGGTTCGCGCGGAGACGCGGAGACGCGGAGAGTCCGTAGGGGTGATTGCGTGACGGGCAAAATTCTGGCGACGATTGAAGGCCGGGTCGGCAGGCTTCGCCTGAACCGCCCCGAGGCGATCCATGCGCTCGATCTCGACATGGTCCGCGGGATGACCGAGGCCCTGCAGGGCTGGCAGCACGATCCCGCCGCCAAGCTCATCCTGATCGATCATGCGCAGGGCCGGGGCTTTTGCGCCGGCGGCGATGTCGTCACCATCGCCCGTTCCAGCCAGGGCCATGGCGCGGCGGGCCAGGCCTTCTTCTTCCAGGAATATCGGATGAACCACCTCATGTACACTTACCCCAAGCGCGGGGTGGTGTTCATGGACGGGATCGTGATGGGCGGCGGAGTCGGCATCGCCTGCCCCTGCAAATATCGGATCGCGACCGAGCGGACCCTTTTCGCAATGCCGGAGACCTCGATCGGCCTCTTCCCCGACGTCGGCGGCGGCCGCTACCTCTCCCGCCTGCGCGGGCGCATCGCCCAGTTCCTGGCGCTGACCGGGGCGCGGCTCGACGGGGCGGAGTGCGTCGCGCTCGGCCTCGCCACCCACTATATTCCCTCCGACCGGCTGGAGGATGTGAAGCGCCGGCTGATCGAGGTCCCCGAGCATGTCGAGGCGATCCTGCGCGCCGCGAGCGTCGAGCCGCCGCCCGCCCGGATCGTGGAGAATTACGCCATCATCGACCGCTGCTTCGCCTCCGACCGGCTCGAGGACATTCTTGCCGCCCTGGAGGCGGACGGCTCCGAATGGGCGATGAAGGAGCTGGCGACGCTCCGCGCCAAATCCCCCACCGCCTGCAAGGTCTCGCTCAGGCTGCTCGTCGAAAGCCCCAGGCAATTCCACTTCCTCGACGAGATGCGGCTCGAATATGGCATCGTCGTACGCATGTTCCGCCATCCGGACTTCATCGAGGGCGTGCGCGCGCTTTTGATCGACAAGGATAATAGGCCGCGCTGGACCCCTGCGGCGCCGGAAGAGGTTACGGACGCCATGATCGACCGCATCTTCGACCCGCTGCCGCCGGAGGAAGCATGGACGCCCTTGGAGCACGACCGATGACCGCCACCCAGCTCCGTTCGTCCCGAGCGAAGTCGAGGGGCGCTGGCACGGACTCATCACGCGCGCCCCTCGACTTCGGCCTTTTGGCCGAAGTTTATCCTGAGCGCCGCCGCAGGCGGCGTCGAAGGGCTCGGGACGAACGAGGATTGTGGATATCAATATGACCGACAACCGCGTCTGGAAGCTCCCGCAAAGCGCCCCCGATCCGGCCGAGCTGGCGGCCGCCTGGACCAAGGTCGTCGAGAACGGCATCGCGGCGATGCGCGCCGGCGCCGGCACCGCGCCGAGCCTCGCCTTCGATCCGACCGCGCCCGCCCGCGCCATGGCCGAATTCACCGTCCAGCTCTGGTCGAACCCGATGGCCGTCCTGCAGGCGAGCCAGGCGGCCGCTTCGGAATGGGCCGAGCTGTGGGGCGCCGCCGCCCGCCGCGCCGCCGGCCAGGAGGTCGAGCCCGTCATTGCCCCCGAGCGCGGCGACCGCCGCTTCGGCGACGCCGCCTGGAGCGAGGACCCGGTCTTCGACTATCTCAAGCAGGCCTATCTGCTCGCCAGCAAGCAGGCGACCGAGCTGGTCTCGAAGAGCGAGGGCATAGACGAGGCCACCCGCACCCGCGCCGAATTCTACACCTCTGCCTATCTCGGCGCTCTCTCCCCGGCCAACTTCGCCTTCACCAATCCGGAGGCGATCCGCCGCGCGATCGACACCGGCTCGATCAGCCTCCTGTCCGGCCTCGCCAACCTCCTCGCCGACGCCGCCACCGACGCCAAGCTGCCCAAGCGCCGCGCCAGCGCCGAGTTCGAGCTCGGCAAGGACATCGCCGCCACGCCCGGCAGCGTCGTCTTCCAGAACGATCTGATGCAGCTCATCCAGTATGCGCCGATGACGGATGAGGTGGTGAAGCGCCCACTCCTCTACGTACCGCCGCTGGTGAACAAATATTATCTGCTCGACCTGCAGCCCAAATCCTCCCTGATCCGCTGGCTCGTGGAGCAGGGCCACACGCTCTTCGTCATCTCCTGGGTCAATCCCGGCCCGGAGCTCGCCGACAGGGGCCTCGACGATTATCTCGATCTGGGCCCCGCCGCCGCCCTCGACGCAATCGCAAAGGCCACCGGCGAGCGCGAAGTCGACCTGTTCGGCTTCTGCATGGGCGGAACACTCGCCGCCATGGCCGCCGCCCGCGCCGAACCGGGCCGGATCGCCTCGCTGAGCACGATCGGCTCGATGTTCGATTTCGCCAATATGGGCCAATGGTCGACCTTCAAGGAGCCCAAGCAGATCGAGGCGATGGAGCGCCATCTCCAGGCCAAGGGCGTGCTCGCGGCGCACGAGCTCCAGGCCCTGTTCTCCGTGGTCCGCGCCAACGACCTGATCTGGTCCTCGGTGGTGAGCCACTATCTGCTCGACAAGGAGGTGCCGCCGTCCGACATCCTCCACTGGTTCGCCGACGGCGCCCATATTCCCAGGGCCTTCCTGCTCGACTGGACGACCCGGATCCTGCGCGACAATGAGCTGACCGGCCCCGGCGCGCTCGCTTTCGAGGCGCCGGCCATGGTCATCTCGCTGAAGGACGACCATGTCTCCGCCTGGCAGGCGACCTATGACGGCGCGAAATTGCTTGGGCCCGACACCCGCTTCCTGCTCGGCGGCTCCGGCCACAATGCCGGCGTGATCAACCCGCCTTCGGCCAACAAGCACGGCTACTGGACCAACGAGAAGATGCCCGCGACGGCCGAGCAATGGCTCGAAACCGCCACCCGCCACGAAGGCTCATGGTGGCCGCAGTGGCAGCAATGGCTGGTCCGCGACGGCGGCGAGAGGGTAAAGGCGCGCAAGCCGAGGAAGCCGATCGAGCCGGCACCCGGGAGCTACGTGCGGATGAGATAGAATGCGCTCCTGCGAAAGCAGGAGCCCAGTTTCGGGGGCAGGACTGGGTTCCTGCTTTCGCAGGAACACGGAGATGGACATGGCCGAATACGAAACCATCCTGGTCGAGCAACGGGACGCCCTTACGCTCGTCACCCTCAACCGCCCGCAGGCGCTGAACGCGCTCAACAGCCAGGTGCTGGCCGATCTGATCGCCGCCTTCGCCGCTTACGATTCGGACGAAAGCCAGCGCTGCCTCGTCCTCACCGGCTCGGAAAAGGCCTTCGCCGCCGGCGCCGACATCAAGGAGATGTCGGGCCAGGGCTTCGCCTCGATGTACGCCTCCAATTTCTTCGCCGGCTGGGAGCGGGTGACCGCGACCCGCAAGCCGTGGATCGCGGCGGTCGCGGGATTCGCGCTTGGCGGCGGATGCGAAGTGGCGATGATGGCCGATTTCATCATCGCCGCCGACAGCGCCAAATTCGGCCAGCCGGAAATCAAATTGGGCGTCACCCCCGGCATGGGCGGCTCGCAGCGCCTGACCCGCGCGATCGGCAAGGCCAAGGCGATGGAGATGTGCCTGACGGGGCG
Organism: Allosphingosinicella sp.; assembly: GCA_035629975.1. Lineage (GTDB taxonomy): Bacteria > Pseudomonadota > Alphaproteobacteria > Sphingomonadales > Sphingomonadaceae > Allosphingosinicella. The sequence continues at coordinate 34,415 of DASQLN010000034.1, forward strand.
GATGATGGGCGCCGAGGAGGCCGAACGCTCCGGCCTCGTCGCGAAGGTGGTCCCCGCCGCCGACCTGCTCGACGAGGCCCTGAAGACCGCCCAGGCGATCGCCGGCATGGCCCCGCTCGCCGCCATCGCCACCAAGGAGATGGTCAATGCCGCCTACGAGACCGGCCTCGCCCAAGGCATCGTCTTCGAACGCCGCCTCTTCCACGGCCTGTTCGGCACCGAGGACCAGAAGGAAGGGATGAACGCGTTCGTCGAGAAGCGCGCGGCGGAGTGGAAGGGCAAGTAAGCCACCAAATCCGTTCGTCCCGAGCGTAGTCGAGGGGCGCTGGCACTGAGTCATCACGAGCGCCCCTCGACTTCGCTCGGGACGAACGAGCATCGGAGAGTTTCAATGACCAAGATCGCCTTCATCGGCTTGGGAAACATGGGCGGCGGCATGGCCGCGAATCTCGCCAAGGCAGGCCATGAGGTCACCGCCTTCGACCTCAGCGAGGACGCGCTCGCCCGTGCCGAAGCGCGCGGCTCCAAACGCGCCCAGTCCGCCGAAGCGGCGGTCAAGGGCGCCGAGGCCGTCATCACCATGCTCCCCGCCGGCAAGCACGTGCGCGAGGTCTACGAATCCTCCGTGATCGGCAAGGCGCCCGCCGGAGCCATCCTGATCGACTGCTCGACCATCGACGTCGCCACCGCGCGCGAGGAGACCGAAAAGGCCGAAGCCGCCGGCTATCTCATGGTCGATGCCCCTGTCTCGGGCGGCATCGCCGCGGCCGAAGCGGGCAGCCTCACCTTCATGGCCGGCGGCAGCAGCGAAGCCTTCGAGCGCGCGCGCCCCCTGCTCGAGCTCATGGGCAAGGCGGTGATCCACGCCGGCGGCGCCGGAGCGGGCCAGGCCGCCAAGATCTGCAACAACATGCTCCTGGGCGCCTCGATGGCCGCCACCTGCGAGACCTTCGTCATGGCGAAAAAGCTCGGCCTCGATTTGCAGACCTTTTTCGACATCTCCTCCAAGGCGTCGGGCCAGTGCTGGTCGATGACGAGCTATTGCCCGGTCCCCGGCGTGGGCCCGGAGACGCCCGCGGACCGCGACTATGAAGGCGGCTTCGCGGCCGCGCTCATGCTCAAGGACCTTCGTCTCGCCATGGAGGCCGCCGACAGCGTCGACGCCTATACGCCGATGGGCGCCGAGGCCGAGACCCTCTACGCGCGCTTCGCCGAGCTGGGCGGCGGCGGCAAGGACTTCTCCGCGATCATCAAGATGATCGACGACAGCTGGCCCGCGCCGGAGCGTAAGTAAGTTCGCTACGTCATCCTGACGAAAGCATGTCCTGGGCCTGCCGAAGGGTCAGGACCCATGAACACGGTGATGGGGATTTCGCACGGTCCGTGTTCATGGATCCCGGATCAAGTCCGGGATGACGAGAGAACGTTGTCGACGGCCTTCCTCCACCCCGCGAGCCGCGCCGCGCGCGTCCCCTCCGCCATCGCCGGCGCGAACCGCCGCACCGCGCCGCGCATCGCCGCCGCCTCCTCGAGCGAGCCGAACAGGCCCGCCCCCACGCCCGCGAGCATCGCCGCGCCCAGCGCAGTGGTCTCGACGAAGTCCGGCCGCTCGACCTCGAGGCCGAGCATGTCGGCCAGGTCCTGCGCCAGCCAGTCGTTGGCGCTCATCCCGCCGTCGACCTTGAGGCATTGCCAGGCGGCGCCGTCGGCGGCGAAGGCGGCCATCAGATCGTGGGTCTGGTGCGCCTGCGCCTCGAGCGCCGCGCGGACGATATGCGCCCGCCCCGTCGCGAAGCTGAGCCCGCTGATCGCAGCGCGCGCGTCCGGCGCCCAATGAGGAGCGCCGAGCCCGGCCAAAGCCGGCACCAGATAGGCGCCGCCGGTATCGGCGACCGAGCGCGCCAGCTCTTCGCTCTCCCCCGCGGTGGCCAGCAGGCCGAGCGCGTCCCTCAGCCACTGGATCAGGCTGCCGGCGGCGAACACCGAGCCCTCCAGCGCATAGGCACGCGCGCCGTCATATTGCCAGGCCACGGTGGTCAGCAGCCGGTTGCGCGACACCGGCGCCGCCTCACCCGTATGCGTGAGCACGAACGCCCCGGTGCCGTAGGTCGCCTTGGTCTCGCCGGGCGAAAGGCAGGCCTGGCCGATCGCCGCCGCCTGCTGGTCGCCGGCCATCCCGCAGATCCGGATCGCACCCCCGAACAATCGCGTCTCGCCCAAGGCGCCGGCGCAATCGACGATCTCGGGCAGCGCATCGAGCGGGGCGTCGAACAAGGCGGCGAGTTCCGCGTCCCAGCCGCCCTTGTGGATGTCCATCAAAGCGGTGCGCGAGGCGTTGGTCGCGTCCGAGACGTGCAGGCCCCCGGTCAGCTTGAACGCCAGCCAGCTCTCCACGGTGCCGATGCACAGATCCGTGTCCGCCTCACGCAAGGCGGGCCAGTTCGCCATCGCCCAGGCGATCTTGCTCCCCGAAAAATAGGGGTCGAGCAGCAGCCCCGTCTTCGCCTGCAGCGCCGCCTCGTGGCCCTTCTCCTTCAGCGCGGCGCAAAGCTCGGCGGTGCGCCGATCCTGCCAGACGATCGCGCGGCCCAGCGGCTCCCCGCTCCGCTTCGACCAGAAGCAGATCGTCTCGCGCTGGTTGGTGATACCGATCCCGGCGATCCGCTCCGCCCCGCCGGCTTTCTCGACCATCGCTTGCGCGCAGGCGAGGCTGGAGCGCCAGATCTCGTCGGCATCATGCTCGACCCATCCCGGCTGCGGATAATGCTGGGCGAGGTCGCGTTGCTCGACCCCCAGGCACGCCCCGTCGGGCGAGAACAGCATCGCCCGCGTGCTCGTCGTGCCCGCATCGATGACGAGGATGCTCCGGTCAGTCATGGCCCCTCTTCGTCATCCCGGACTTGATCCGGGATCCATGAACACGGTCGCGACAAGATCGGCACCATCCGTGTTCATGGATGCTGAATCAAGTTCAGCATGACGATAGAGGGGATCGATGGACAATTTCGACCTCCTCGTTGTCGGCGGCGGCATCAACGGCGCCGCCATCGCCCGCGACGCCGCCGGGCGCGGCCTCGCCGTGCTGTTGGTCGAGAAGGACGACCTCGCCAGCCATACCAGCTCCGCCTCGTCCAAGCTGATCCATGGCGGCCTCAGATATCTCGAACAATATGAGTTCAGGCTCGTCCGCGAATCCCTCCACGAGCGCGAGATTCTCCTGACCATGGCGCCGCACATCGTCCGCCCGCTCCAGTTCGTCCTCCCCGATCCGCCCGGCGGCCGCCCCTGGTGGATGATCCGGCTGGGGCTGCTCCTTTACGATTTCCTCGCCCGCCGCGGCGGACTGCCGCGCTCGAAGGGGCTCGGCAAAGGCGGCAACGTCTTCCGCGCTCCCCTGAAGCCGGGGAGCTTCCGGCTCGGCACCTATTGGGACGCCTGGGCCGACGACGCCCGCCTGGTCGTGCTCAACGCCCTCGACGCCCACGAGCGCGGCGCAAGCATCGCCACCCGCACCGAGTTCCTCTCCGCCCGCCGCGAAGGCGATGCCTGGACCGCCACTTTGTCGGGCGGCCGCACGGTCTCGGCGACGATGATCGTCAACGCCGCCGGCCCCTGGGTCGCCGAGACCCTGAACCGCCGCCTCGGCCTGGAGGCCGACAGCGAAGTCCGCCTGATCAAGGGCAGCCACATCCTCGTGCCGCGCCTCTGGGAGGGCGACCACGCTTATATCCTCCAGCTGGCCGACGGCCGCGTCGTCTTCGCGCTCCCTTATGGCGAGCGCAGCCTGATCGGCACCACCGACGTACCGGTCGCCAGGCCTGAGGACGCGGTCGTCACCGAAGAGGAGGTCGCCTATCTCTGCGCCGCCGCCAATGCCTATTTCGAGCGGCAGATCGCGCCCGCCGACGTCATCTGGTCCTATTCCGGCGTGCGCGCGCTCTACGACGACGGGGCGAGCCAGGCCAAGGACGTCACCCGCGACTATCGCCTGGAGCTCGACGGCACGCCGGGCCCGAAGCTGCTCTCGGTGTTCGGCGGCAAGATCACCACCGCCCGCCTGCTGGCGCTGGAGGCGCTCGACCTGCTGGGCGTGAAGGGCCTCAAGTTCACCGCGACCTCCCCCCTCCCCGGCGGCGCCATCGACGCCGCCTTCAACGCCTCGCTGGCCGCGCTCGCGCGCTGGATGCCCGAACCCCTCGTCCTGCGGCTCGCCCGCACATACGGCACACGGCTGGAGCGGGTGCTGGACGGGGCCGGCTCGATGGAGGACCTCGGCCGCCACTTCGGCGCCGGCCTCCACGAGCGCGAGGTCCGCTACCTCATCGACACCGAATTCGCCCGAACCGCGGAGGACATAGTCTGGCGCCGCACCAAGCTTGGCCTCGAAATGACCAGGCAGGAGCAGAAGGCGCTGGCGGCGTGGATGCGTTGACGGAGCGCCGGGATTCAGAGCGCCTGGCCCGCCTGGCGGTAGTTGTACGGTAGCGGTGTTAACCTGCGTTTACCACGATGCGGCCTACTGCAACCGCTCCAAACGGGAACCGAGCATGCACATGGCGACGAACAACCGGGCCCTGCTGGCGACCTACAGCGCTCCCGCGCATCAGCAGGCGGTCGACGCGGCCCAGGCGCTGATTCGGGCCGATCTCGAGGCGGGCAAGCGGACCCTGTTCAAGCCGCCGCCGCCAAACCCCGGCCAGTCCGACTCCGTGCTCGAGCAGCGCGTCGCGGAGGAGCTGGAGCTGGTGATCCGCCAGTTGGAGCAACTCGGCGACACCCTCGCCGCCGACCCGATCCTGCTCCATCGCCACGCGGCGCAATTGCAGTCGATCGACCTCATGCAGCAGCTGCTCGGTCATCTCGGCCGCGTCGTCGCCGCGCGCGACAAGTCGATGGCGATCGACCGCATCACGCTCTCCGAGCTCAAGGCGAGGCTGAAGCGCAAGGCGCTGCGCGCGATCGGCGATTGAGCGGGCGGGGAAGCGTCGGGGCTGGGCGAGCCCTGCAGGTCGCCGGTCCTCAATCCCGTTGCATCGTGTATCAGGCACGGTGATGAAGGCGCTCCTCGACCCGACCAACGCACTCGCCCGTGGCCTGGCCGCGATCCGAAGCCAGTTCCAGGTGCCCCGGTCTTTCCCCAAGGGCGTCCTCGATGCGGCCGATCTCGCCGCGAAGCGCGCCCCCACCGAGCATGCCGACCGAACGAGCCGGCCTTTCGTCACGCTTGACCCGGCCACGTCGACCGACCTCGACCAGGCGTTCGCGATCGACCGGAGCGGCGGCGACCTGCTGCTCCATTACGCCATCGCGGATGTGGCCTGGTACGTCGATGACGGCGATGCGATCGATGCCGAGGCATGGCGGCGGGGCGCGACCCAATATTTGCCCGACGGCAAGGCCGGTCTCTATCCACCCGTGTTGAGCGAGGGGGTTGCGAGCCTGTTGCCGCAAGGGCCCCGGCCCGCGGTGATATTCACGGTGAGGGTCGCCGGCGACGGCGCGGTGCGTCTCGACGGGGCGGAGCGGGCGATGATCTGCAGCATTGCCAAGCTGGCCTATGACAGCGTCCGCGATGCCGACCTGCCGGCGGACTTCGCCGAGCTGGCCAACCGCATCCAGGCAGCCGAGGACCGGCGCGGGGCATCGCGGGTGGATCCGCCAGAGCAGGAGGTCGCGGCCCTTGCGGAGGGAGGGTTCGAGCTTGCCTTTCGGCCGCGCCTGGCGTCCGAGGCCCGCAATGCCGCTTTGTCGCTGGCCGCCAACCTCGCCATCGGGGATGCGCTGCAGGCGAGCCGCACAGGCCTGTTCCGCGTCATGGCGGAGCCGGACGAGCGGGCGGTCAGGCGGTTGCGCCACACGGCCCGCGCATTCGGCCTGGAGTGGCCCGCCGCTGCGACGCTCGATGAGTTCGAGCGCAGCCTCGACTCCGCGGATGCCCGCCAGGCCGCGTTCATGCTGGCGGTCCGGCGTGCCGGCCGAGGTGCGTCCTACGTCCCCTATCGAGAGGGCGTGGTGCCCTGGCACGCGGCCATGGCGGCGACCTACGCGCATGCTACCGCCCCGCTGCGCCGCCTCGCCGACCGCTACGTCGTGCGCGCCGCCCTCGCCATCGCCAATGGACGGACGGTGCCGGACGTGGTGGCCGAGGCCTTTTTGAGATTGCCCAAGGTCATGGAGCGCGCGGACGCGCTCGGCGGGCAAATCGAACGCGCAATTGTCGACCTTGCCGAAGCCGTCATGCTCCAGGGACGCGAGGGACAGGTGTTTGCCGGCCTCGTCACCGACGTCGACGAGCGCGGCGTGCGCATCCAGCTTCGCGACCTGCCCGTCGCCGCACGCGTGACCGCGCGGGGAGTCGAACCGGGCGACGAACTGCGCCTCAAGCTCACGTCCGCCGACCCGGACCAGCGGGTCGTGACCTTCGATCGCGTGGCCTGGGCCGCCCATGGCGGGTGATCGCCGCAATCGGTGGAAAGCGGACACCCTTTCGTGCTTGAACAGGGCCAATGCTGGCCATTCTCGCAGCTCTGGCGGTTTCGCCGATGGCACCTCCTGAAGAGGCGCTGGCACGGCAACTTCGCCGCGCGATCTGGTACGATCTGTCTTCCAATGCGCGGATCGGCAACGGTAACGAGCTGGCTGCTCGCTGGTACAATGCAGGCAGCGATCGCCGCGAAGCCCCCTTGCTGCGCATCCAGGACCTTGTTTGCAGGACTGGCTCCGCGCGCCTTCGCTGCCGCTTCGGGCTGTTCCGGGAGGGCGGCCCCGCCACATATTACGGCCGGGCGGCTCCGGATCGCTTGGAGTGCCGGGTGACCTTCCGGCGCTCCCGAATCGATGGCAGCTGGTCGATACCGCGCCTGCCGCCGGGGCCGCGTGGCGGTCATAGCCGCATCACGATCAGGTGCTCGCCCGCGTCCTGAACGGCCGCGATGGATGTCAAGCCGCGTTCGCCGCGGGTGACGCGGCGCATGCTCTTGACGACCAGGCGAGCGGCCCGGGCGCGCCGGCCATCCTATTGCCTTAAAGGGCCACGATGACCGGGCGCGACCCGTCCTTGACGGGTCGGGTGCCACGGCAGGAGTTCGGACAATGCAGACCACGCGCCCCCTGGGGGCGTTGACGCGCCTGTTCTGCCTGACCGTGCTTGTCGTGCCGCCCCCCGCGCAGGCTCAAACGGAGCCTCGGCCCTCCGCCGCCTCCGCCCCCCACATACAGGCCGATGCAGCGCCGCCGCCGGCCGGGGATTTGCGGCCGGTGCTGCAGGGGAGGCTCGGCAACGGCCTGCGTTACGCAATCCTGCCGCGACGGACGAACGAACCCGGGGTCGGAGTGTTCATGAAGGTCGAAGGCGGCTTCCTTGCCGAACGGCGCCCGGGCGAGCGCGGCCTGGCTCACCTGATCGAGCACCTCGTTTTCCATAGTCCGACTCGATCCGCGCCGGACGAGTTGCGCCGCTTTCGAAATGTCGGCCTGCCGCTGTCGCGCCCGGAGATCGGCGGCGGAACCACGAATTGGCGGGAGAGCGACTACTTCCTGGTGTCCCGGACGATGAGGCCCGCCGACCTCGATATCCTGCTTGGGCTGTTTCGTGAGGTGGCGAGCGAGTTGACCTTCCGGGCCGACGCCGTGGACGAGCAGCGAGCGGAGGTCATGCGGGAGATGGCCGACAAGAGACCCGGCAACCTTGTCTCCGCCCGCTACATCGCGGCAGTCGCGCCGGGCTCGCCCAACGACGTGATCGACGCCCAGAATTCGGACGACGTGCCGACCGCGAGCATCGAGACCATCCGCGCCCTCTACCACCGCCTGTACCGGCCGGAGAACACGTTCGTGGTGATCGTGGGCGACGTGGACGCAAGGCAGATGGAGGCGATCATCGAACGGCGGTTCGGCGACTGGCGGGGTGTCGGCCCCGCGCCCGACCGGGCCGCGGTCCCGGCCTTCCGACCCGACCGCATCGCGCCAATCAGCCATTCGGCGCTCCGGGAGGGACGCGCGAGAGCGATGATCACCGTTGCGGCGCCCCTGGCCCCGCCGCCGCCGGCGCGCAGGCAGCAGGCGGAGGGGATGCTGATGGACATGGTCGCAATGCGCGCGGTGAACGACCGGCTGGCGCTCACCCAGGCGGCCGGCCCGCCCGGTACGTATGGAATCTTCATCGAGAATGGCGAGCACGGTCATCGCCTGATCATGCTCTGGGACCATTTCGTTCCCGGCCAGTGGCGGCCGGCGGTGGCCGGCCTGAAAAGAACGGCGTGCGACCTGAGCACGATTGGCTTGTCCAAAGAGGACTGGACCGCGGCGAAGCAGCATGTGATCAAGGACTTGGAGCGGCGCGCCGCCTTCTTGCCGAACGTCGAGGTGGCGAGGGACATTTCGCACGCGCTCGCCGCCGGGCGAGACCCGATTCCACCCGCCGAGATGCTGCTTCATGCTCGTGCCTGGCTGCCGGCGATCGGCGCGCAGGCGATGAACGGCTGGTGGCGTCGTCAATGGAGCGCGGGCGTCGAACACGTTCGCGTCGAGTCGCCCGAACTCGCGGGGGTTGAGGACCCCGGAGCGGCCATCGGCGAGGCCGTAAACCGGACCGTTCAAAGCGCGGAGTGCAGGGTTCGGCAACCCTGATCTCCACCGCGACGAAGGATGCCGTCGATTGATCCGAGGGCGGCAGGCGGACATTTGGCTGGACTTAAGGCCCGGACGCCTAGACAGTTCGGGGGCGTCCCGCTTCACCCTGTGCGGGTCTCTGTCGAGGATCGGATCATGAAGCTCGGAGCCATTGCCGCCGCTATTGCCGTCATCGCCGTGCCGATCGCCGTCCAGGGCGCCGAGGGTCCGGCGCGCGTCGCGCGACCCGAAAAGCGCACCTGCCAGGTCTTCCTGCAGACGGGCAGCCGCCTCGGCGGGGTTCGCCGCTGTCGCTCCAAATCCGAGCGCGACGCCGAGAAAGCGGAGAGCCGGAACGTGGTCGAGCGCATCCAGTCGGGGAAGAACCTCACCGAAGACATGGCGAACATGGGCGTGCGCGGCATGTGCCGGTCCAGCCCGCGGGGCTGCTGAGCGCGCGCTGTGGCTGCCGGCTACGGCACGCCGCGCAATTCGGGCGCAATTCCGGGGACACTATACTTAATTATGCAGCGAATTAAGTATAGTGTCCCCGTAACTCTAGGTCGTTAGCCGACGCTCGCCGGCGGCCCCGCCGAAACCGCGGCTCAGGGTGGGATGCGGAGGTTGACGGGCAGACGCCTATGGGACACGGGTCTTGCCGTGACAAAGCCCGATCCCGCACAGGTCGTCGGCGGCTTGCTGCTTTGCGCGGTGCTTGGCTTGCTCTCGGCGGAGCTCTTGAATGCGCTGGCCGCTTCACCCTGTCCGGGGGGGCCGAACTGCTATCCGTGGGGCGCGGAGGGACCGGTGGCCGGCATCTGGAGCTACGAAAGCAAGTCGAACTACCTGATCAGAGGCTTCGCCCAATTGGCCCTGATCGCCGGCGCCGGGCTGTTCCTGATCTGGAGAGCCGGGCGGGACAGGGCGCTTTCAAGACTCGAGCGGACCGGATCGATTGCCGCGCTCGGAACGGCCGTCTTGCTGTCGTTCGTCTAGGCCCAGGACCCGGCTCGGGCTGGAAATGACCATGCGGGAGCGCAAGGCGCCGGCCACCTGGGCGCTGCCGGGGCTATTGCGGCATCTGAACGATCGCCGCATCGCCGCTCGCTTCCCAAATCGTCGGCAATGGTAATGCTTCCTATTGCGCCCCCATTCTTCTAATCTCCTTTGATCTGAACGTCGTGAAGCAGCCGCAGCTGGGCCGCCGGCTTCGGGAGAGGATGCACGATGCGGCAACGCTACATGCGCAAAGCCGACGCGGCCTCGGTCGACAGGGAGACGCTGAACGCGGACTTCTGGAGCGTCCCCGGCCATCGCGGCGACGTGATTGCGAGGAGCGTGACCGCGGCCGGGCCGCAGACGGCGCAGCCCCCTGAGGGGCCGGCCTTCGCGGTCGAGCCGAATCCTGTATTTGCCCCGTTTACCCCCGGCAACATCGTCGTCTATCGCATCGGTGCGATCGGCGGCGGCGCGCTGAGCAACGCCGCGTCGGCCGTCTTCATCGATGAATATACGGCTTCGGGCGTCCATGTGCGGACGATCGCTCTGCCGACAACGGATTCGGGTATCCACCAGACCCTGACGGCTGCCGGGGCGACCCAACAGTCAGAAGGCCTGCTCACTCTCAGTACCGATGGCCATTACCTGCTCCTTACCGGCTATGATGCCGCGGTTGGTACGCCCGATGTCGAAAGCACCACCGCGGCGGCTGTCAACCGCGTGGTCGGCCGGATCGCTGCCGATGGAACGGTCGATACGTCAACAGCGCTTTCTGACTTCGCCAGCACAGGCAGCCCGCGCGGCGTGGCCAGCACCAACGGAACGGATATCTGGGTCGCCGGCGGCGCCGATGGGTTACGCTATACGACCATAGGCTCGACCACCTCGACGCAGCTCACGTCGGTCACAAATCTGCGCGGTGTCGAGATCTTCGACGGCCAGCTCTACGTGAGCACCATTGTGAGCACCCTTTCGAGCCAGTTCCGCCTCGCCTCGGTCGGGATCGGCCTACCTACCACGCCTGGGCAGACGATGACCAACCTGAACGGTGTGCCGAGCAGCGGCGGCAACTCGCCCTACCAGTTCTTCTTCGCCGATCTCACCGCGTCGGTCGCCGGCCTCGACACTCTCTACGTTTCCGATGGCGTCAACGGCTTGCTCAAATATTCCCTCGTCGCCGGGACCTGGACGCTGAACGGCACCGTCGGGGTGAACGCCGACGACTATGTCGGCCTTACCGGGAGTGTAAGCGGCACCACCATTACGCTTTACGCCACGCGGCTCAATGGCTCGAGCGCGGACCAGATCGTCAGCCTGATCGACACCGGCGGCTATAACGCCGCGTTCAGCATCACGACGCCGACCGTCATCGCCACCGCCTCGGCCAACACCGGCTTTCGCGGCATCGCCTTCGCGACAACGCCGGGCGAGACCCAGACGGTCTACTTCAACCCGACGTCTGTGATCCAATACGAAGGCAATAGCGGCACCACGGTCTACACCTTCACCGTCACCCGCGGCGGCGGAACGACCGGGCAGCTCGATTTCTCCGGCACGATCGCGCTCGGCACGACCGACGCCGCGGACTATGTCGGCGGCACCGCGCCGACCGTGTTCAACGGCTCGATCCTCGCCGGCCAGGCCAGCGCGACGATCACGGTCACTATCCAGGGCGACCTGGCCATCGAGAGCGGCGAGAGCTTCACGCTCACCCTCACCAACGTCAGCAACGGCGCGGCGGGGGTTGCCGAGGTGATCGGCGCCAAGAACGTGGCGACCGGCAACGTCACCGATGACGACTCACCGGGCACGCTCTCGGTCAACGACGTCTCGATCATCGAGGGCAATAGCGGCACCTCGCTCCTCACCTTCACCGTCACCCGCAGCGGCATCGCCGGAGCGATCACCGCCGACTGGACGATCAGCGCGCCGGGCGGCGCCGGCAACGCCGATGCGGCCGATTTCGTCGCCGGCGCGGTCTTCGCGGGCCAGCTCGCCTTCGCGCACGGCGAAACCACGAAGACGATCAGCATCGGCGTCCAGGGCGATGTCGCTTGGGAGGCCCACGAGGTCTTTACCGTCACCTTGTCCAACGCCACCGGCGGCGCGAACATCGGCGACGGCACCGGCACCGGCGTCATCGGCAACGACGATCGCTCGAACGCGGGCACCGTCGTCGTCGCCGACGCCAGCATCGTCGAAGGCAATGCCGGCACCTCGATCCTGATCATGACGCTGACCCGGAGCGGCGGCACCGCCGCGTTCGACGTCAATTACGCCACCATGGACGGCGGGATCTGGATGCGCGCCTCGGCCACCGCCGGCAGCGACTATGTCGCGGCGAGCGGCACATTGAGCTTCGCCTACGGCCAGAACATCGCGACCGTCGAGCTCACCATCAACGGCGACACCGTGTCCGAGCTCAGCGAGCAATTCAGGCTCATTTTCTCGGGCGTCACCGAGGGCGCGATGGTCCCCTACTCCGGCTACGCCACCATCACCAACGACGATGCGCCGACCGGCATCACGCGCATTTTCGAGGAGGATTTCACCGGCCTCACCGCGGGCGGCTTCGCCCCGAGCCCGACCGCGACCCAGATCGATTCCGACATCTGGCGGGTCGTCGGCCTGAGCGACATCCCCACGCCCGCTTACGGCTTCACCGCGACCACCGGCGATTTCGCCCGCGGCACGATCGACGCCGACGATCCGACCACCGCCGGCGTCTACTCTCCGCTCGCCAATCAGGCATTGGTCGTGCAGCCGACCGGCGCCGAGCTGGAGGCGGGCGGCTTCATCGAGGCCCGGATCGCGAACAGCAGCGGCAGCACCGCCACCGGCTTCGACATCGCGTTCGACTGGGTCTTTCGCAACAGCGGCGACCGCGCGAGTTCGCTGGTCTTCTCCTATTCGACCGACGGCACCAATTTCGTCACCGTCCCGGCCGCGGCCTTCACCACCCCCGCCGCGCTCGCGGCCGGCGCCACCTTCACCACCCAAAACGAGATGCTCAGCCTGACCGGCCTGTCGGTCGCGCATGAGGGCTTCATCTATCTGCGCTGGACCCACGCCGCCTCGAGCGGCGGCGGCGAGCGCGACGAGGTTGGCATCGACAATCTCATCGTCGACGCGACCGGCGGCGCCACCCAGCCAATCGTCTCGGTCTCCGACGTCTCGGTCAGCGAGTTGATGGGCTTTATAACTTTCACCGTGACCCGCCTCAACGCGGTCGCCGGCGCCTTCTGGGTCGATTATTACACCTCGAACGGCACCGCGCTTGCCGGCATCGACTATGTCGCCACCAACGGCGCTCTGCTCTTCCAGGACAACCAGGTCAGCGCGACCGTCACCGTCACGCTCATCCGCGAGAACATCTCCGAGTTCGACGAGACCCTGTTCCTCAACCTCTACCCCATGGTATTCCCGGGCGAACCGGGGTCCGTCGCCGACGGCCAGGGCGTCGGCACGATCGTCAACGACGACGGCGCCCCGATCCAGGTCTCGATCGACGACGTTTCGATCGTCGAGGGCAATAGCGGCACCTCGCTTCTCACCTTCACCGTCACCCGCACCGGCGGCACCGGCGCGTTCGACGTCAACTTCAACACGCAGAACGGCAGCGCGGTCGAGCCCGGCGACTATCTCGCCAACAGCGGCACATTGAGCTTCGGCATCGGCCAGAACAGCCGGACCATCTCGATCACCATCAACGGCGACACCATTCCCGAATCGCACGAGACCTTCCAGGTCCTGCTGTCCGGCGCGACCAACAACGCCGTCATCGTCGACGGCACCGGGGTCGGCACCTTGATCGCCGGTGCTGGCGACAACGTCTATCATGTCGACAATGCCGGCGACGTGATCGCGGAGCCTGTCGGCCAGGGCAATGACCGGGTGTTCGCGAGCGTGAGCTACGCGCTCACCGCCGGCGCCGAGGTCGAACTGATGACCACCGACTGGCATCTCGGCACGGGGGCGATCAACCTCTTCGGCAATGAATTCGCCAACACGATCTACGGCAATGACGGCGACAACAGGCTGGATGGCGGCGCCGGCGCGGATACGCTGGTCGGCCGGGCGGGCAATGACCAGTTCTACGTCGACAATCCCGGCGATCGGATCTTCGAAGCGGCGGGCCAGGGCAATGACCGGCTATTCGCGAGCGTGAGCTACACGCTGACGGGGGGCGCCGAGGTCGAGCTGATGACCACCGACTGGCATGCCGGCACGGCGGCGATCGACCTCACCGGCAACGCGCTCGCCAACATCATCCACGGCAATGACGGCGACAATATCCTGAACGGCGGCGCCGGCGCGGACGCGCTGGTCGGCCGGGCGGGCAATGACTGGTTCGTCATCGACAATGCCGGCGATCGGGTTCTCGAAGCGGCGGGCCAAGGCAATGACCGGGTGTTCGCGAGCGTGAGCTACACGCTCACCGCCGGCGCCGTGGTCGAGCTGATCACCACCGACTTCCATCCCGGCACGGCGGCGATCGACCTCGCCGGCAACGAGCTGGCCAACTCCATCTTCGGCAATGACGGCGACAATATCCTCGACGGCAAGGGCGGGAACGACTCGCTGGTTGGTTTCGCCGGGGCGGACACGTTCGCCTTCACCACCGCTTTGGGCGCGGGCAATGTCGATCGGGTGTTCGGGTTCACCAATGCGGTCGACAAGATCGCGCTCGACGACGCCATCTTCGGCGCGGGCATCGGCGCGCCCGGCGCGTTCCACGCCAATGCGTTCTACGCCGGCACCGCCGCCCACGACGCCGACGACCGGATCGTCTACAACAGCGCCACCGGCCAGCTCTTCTTCGACGCCGACGGCTCGGGCGCCGGCGCCGCGGTGCAGTTCGCGACCTTGAGCCCCGGCCTGGCGCTGACCGCCGGCGACTTTGCAGTAATCTGACGTAGTACAGGTTCGCGGGGCTCGAATGTCCGCAAAGGGTCGAAAGCGGCCTCTGGGGCAAGTTACCGGAAGGCGATCATATATTGCGAACCCGAGCTATATAATCGTCTGTCCGAAACTGGACGAGAAACAAGAAAGCATGACAATCGGGCGCAAAGAGTACAATATGACCGAAGCTCATGATACTGAGTCGGTCGAAGCAGCCCATCGTCAGTTCTTCATGGAAGGGGGGGAGAGCCATGATACCACACTATCAAAACGACTTCAGCACGCCGGCGCGATGCGCGGAATTTGCTGGGCTGCGGACAAGCGCGTCCACAGTTACCCCGCTCCGGTGCGTCACGGAGAACGGCGAGACCTTCGCTCGCATCGCCACGACATCCTCCTTCGTGCATTGGTTCGACCCCAACCACACCTCGTTCGGGCTCGGCGGCCTGTTCGTCCTCGCGGCCGTTTATTCGCAGGAATGGGCCAACGGTCCTATTCCGGCGCTGCGCGATCTTCGTGGCAGCGAGCTCCGAGTCCGCATGCGGGTGTCACAACTCCAGAAGCCGGCCGAATCGAAGCTCCTAGTCTGGTTTCAGACGATCAACCCGGACGCCGACGCGCCGTTGGACAGTTCGGGCGCGCTATCCAAATATGTTCCAATGGTGAACTACGTCTGCACCGCCCAGGACCTTTTCGAGCGACTGGGCTTCGGCAAAACGCCCTCCCGCGTCGATTATGTCGAGCGGTGCAAATGGGTCGATTTCGTCATTCCGTTCGACGGTATCGAGGAGCATTGGGATTGCGTTGGCAGCAATACGACCCGCACCCGCGACCAGCCCAACGTTGTGGAGGGCGTCTATCAGTGCGCGTCGTCGGCCAATAGCGCGCTCTCCAGCTGGCAGGCCAATATGGGCTTCGTCATGTTGCACCCCGGCGCCAAGTCGCGTCCGGCGATCGAGACGATCGGCAATATCGATCTCGCTCATTTTGCAATATGGAAACCCAAGAAAAAATGACCGGCACTGGCGACGGACCGGTGCTCGCGGGTGCCCATGCTGTCCCCCGCTTCTACTCCTGCGGCACGCCGTCGGCGATGTCGTAATAGTGGGCGGGTGAACCATGCTTCGCGGGGCGCGAATGTCCGTAATGGGTCGATAGCGGACATCACTGCTCGTGATAAATGGTCAGGACCCGCCCGTTCGACTGGCAAAGCTCGATATGGGCGACCCCCGTCCGAATCGCGACAAGTCCTTTCAATGACATATCCGCCGACCTACAAGGGAGGCGGTTCAGGGAGGACGCTATGCGCAAACTTATTTTGGTCGGGCTGTTGCCCGCGCTTTCGATCCCCATGCTCGCTCATGCCCAGCCTCCGGGGGGGGACGCATCGCAGAACATAACCGTTACCGGCGTCCCGCTCCCGGACCTTCGCGCCCGGCTCGCGGCCTGCCTCGCGCGCAATTGCCCGCCCGACGAGGATATCGACGCCACCATGGCGCTGGCCGAGGCCCTGTTCGTCGCGGGCGACTATCGCGACGCCAGGACCGCGCTGCGCGGCTCATTGGGCCGCAACCGCGACGAGGCCGCCCGCTATCCCGAGCCGGTCTCCGACCTCTACCGCGCCAATGCCCGCGTCGCCCGGCATTTGGGCATGGACGACGACGCGCATCATTCGACGCGCCAGATATTGCGCGCGCTGCAGGCGGGCCTGGCGGTCGAAGACCACCGCCATTTCACCGCCCGGCTCGAGATCGCCCAGTCGATGTTCGCTTTCGGCCAATATGACCTGGCGATCCGCGGGCTGCGCGACCTCGTCGAGCGGGCGCGGGCGGCGGGCCGCGACGATGTCGTAGCCATGGCCGAATTGCGGCTGCTGTGGGTCTCCTATGTGCAGACCCCGCACGGAGGCGCGAGGGACCGGCTGGTGGAGATGTCGCGATCGCCCGATCCCTACCGGTCGCACGGCGCCAAAAGGCTGCTCATCCGCATCTACAGCGAATATGGCGACACCCAAAGGGCGGACGCCCTGATCGCCGAGCTCGGCCGCCACAGCCAGCGCCGCCAATTGCTCTACAGCCCGCCTTACGAGCTGACGGAACGCGACAATAGCGGGCGGTCGGCGGACCGGCAGGAGCAGGCGCTCCAGGGCGGCGGCTCCCTGCTCATCGCCAACATCTCCGATCGCGTGGTCGCCAATTTCGAGGACGTGCATATCGACGTCGGCTTCTGGGTCCGCGCCGACGGGCGGGTCGAGGATGTCGAGATCGTGCGGCGAAGCAGCGGGGCGAGCTGGGCCCCGCCGCTGCTCCAGTCGATAAGTGGCCGCCGATACGCCCCCGCCGATCGGGCCACCTATCGGCTGGAGCGCTATACCCTGACTTCGGGCATCGAGCGCAGGGTCACGGGCACGCATATTCCATACCGCACGGCGCGCGCGCGGGTCGAATATTACGACCTGGGCGAGACCGTCGCGCCCACGCCCGCGCCCGCGGACGGGCCCGCCGCGCGGCAAGACAACATCCATTGAGCGCGGAGCGAGGCTGAGATAGTCGTCACCATCTTTCTTGCCGCCACCGCCTCGCCCAGACGCCGCTCCCCCGCCCCCGAGCCCGGCACCATCGTCGTGACCGGACGACGCATCCCCGATCATCGTGCCGCACTGGAGACGTGCCTCGCGCGCCTTTGACAATCGCTCGCCCCGGTCAGCAATGTCCGCTGAGGGTCGAAAGCAGACGCTCCCACCTGCCAGGGCCGATAGCCGAGCCCGGATCGGCTAACCTGCCGGCGCCGCCTGCACCGGCGCCCCCAATTCCAGCCGCATCGCCCTGAGATCCAGCGTATAGCTTTCGAACGCCCTCAGCACGTCCGAGCCGAGCACGCCGACGAAGCGCGGCGCCGGGCCATCCGCGGCCGGCAGCGCGATCTCCAGCCGCGGCAGCCGCAAGGCGCGCCCGGCCAGCGCCAGCGGCGCGTCCGCCCAGGTCGCGACCGTCGTCAGCCGCGCGCCGCCGGCGCTCGCCATGCCGGCGGTGCGGCGCGGCAAGGCGGCGACCGCCTCGGGATGGGCCGCTGCGTAGAGCGCCGAGAGCCGGCTCTGATTGGCGCCGGTATCGAGGTGCATGGGCACGTCGCGGCCGTCGACGGCGACGGTGACGAAGAGGTTGTTGCCGCTGGCCGCCATGTTCGGCGCCGCCGGCTGCGCTTCCGCGGGCGCCGCCAATACGAAGCGCCCCGCCTGCTCGATCCGCATCCGCCCGAGCGCGCGCATCACCGGCAGGCCGATGATCGCCTTGATGTCGTAGCCGCCCGGCACCGGAAAGGTGAGCTGGGCATCCTCGATGATCAGGAAGGGGACGTTGCGCAGCGTCGCGCCGGCGACGGTCAGCCGATCGGCGATGCCGACCCGGATCGGCACCGTCCCCTGGACGCCGGTCCCCACGCTCGACGTGCCGTCGAGGATGGTGACGCCGAGCCGCCGCGCGCTCTCGGTCGAGAGCACGGAGAGATTGGCGCCGGTATCAAACACCGCCTCCTGGAGGATGCCGTTCACCGCGACGTCGATGCGCGGCAGCCCGACCCGGTCGACGCGCGCTGGCGTGCTGCCCTCGCCGACCGCGCCCTCGAGCGTCTGGGCCGGGCGGCCGGCGAGCAAGGCGGCGAGCCGCCACACCCGCCCGGTCTCGGCCGCGCGCTCGGCGTCGCCGCCCGCCTGCTGGGCCTCGGCCAGACGGCGCCCCCAACCTTCGGCCGCGCGATAATCGCCCGCCGCGAAGCTCGCCGAGGTCAGGATCGCGAGCGCTGCGGCGCGCAGCTTGCGGTCGCCCGATCCGGCCAGCCGCGCCAGCGCCGGCTCGCGCAACAGGGCGAAATCGTAGCGCGAGGCCGCGAGCCGGGCGCGCAGCAGAGTCGCGCTATCGCCCTGCGCGGTTTGCAGCATCCGCTCCGCCGGCCCGAGGTCGCCGCGCTCCGCCGCCTCGAACGCGGCCTCGAGCGGCGTCGGGGCCGCGCTGGGCGCGGAGGGCGCCCGCGGCGCAGGGGGCACAGCCTGGGCCGGCGCAGCCTGGGCGGGCGCCGCTGCCGGGGCCTGCTGCGCCTGCGCCTCCCGTGCTGCGAGCAGCGAGGCCCCGCCGAGCAGCAAGGCCGCGCACAACCTCAATCTTTGCATTTTTCCAACCCCTTTCCGATAAGTCCCTTGCCGACGCGGACGGAAGCCGATACCCTTGCCGCGCGAATATCTCTTTACGTATAACGATAAGAAATGGCTGTCAAGCGATGAGCGAAACACCCCCCAAAATCGCCCGTGCCGCGCGCCGGCTGCGCCTCCTTACCCTGTTCGCCATCGCCGTGATCGAGCTCCTCATCCTCTTCGCCGCCTGGGTGGTGGCCGAAGGGCGCGCCGCCGATTTTCCGATGCTCAACATCCACACCGGCGGGCTGGCCCGCGGGCCGGCGGCGCTGAGCCTGTTGCTGTTCGGCCTGCTCTTCGGCGCCGCCTTGCTGAAGCTGGTCGCGATGCTGCGCCGGATCGAGGGGGGCGCGCCGTTCGCGGCGGCGGGGCTGCGCGGCTTCGCCCGCTATCTGTTTTTTGCAGTGCTCGTCTCCGAGCTGGCGCCCCCGCTCATCGGCGCGGCGATGGGGTCGGGGCGGATGGTGCTGATGCTCGGCAGCGGCAGCGCCCTGATGCTGCTCGTCACCGGCCTGCTCTTCTTCGTGGCGCGGCTGCTCGACGAGGCCCAGCGCCTCGCCGACGACCACAGCCAGATCGTCTGAGGGGGCCACTCGATGGCGATCATCGTCCGCCTCGACGTCATGCTGGCGCTCAGGAAGGCCAAGTCGAAGGACCTGGCGGCCTTCGTCGGCATCACCGAGACCAACCTGTCCCTGCTCAAGTCGGGCCGGGTCAAGGGGATCAGGTTCGAGACGCTCGACGCGATCTGCCAGTTCCTCGAATGCCAGCCCGGAGACCTTCTGGCCCACGAGGCGGAGGGCTAGCGCCAGTCCCGCTTGGATTGAAACATTGCCAGCGCTCCTGCGAAGGCGGGAGCCCAGCTGCGGGCGCTGGCGATTGACAGGCTGGGCTCCTGCTTTCGCAGGAGCACGAATCCGTCTCAGCGCAATTTCGAAACCTTGAGCCCGTCCGCCTTGGCGCGGTCCCGAATCGACTCCTCCGATCGCGTCATCGCCCTGGAGATCGCCTTCAGCGACATGCCCTTGCCGGCGAGCAGGTGCAGCTTCTGCACCTCGTCGCTGGTCCAGGCCTGCCGGTGCCGCTCGAACCGCTCAGCCATGATCCCACCCCTCGTGCGCGGGGACAGTTGCGCGCAACTGTCCCCATCCGGCTCAAGCCGCCGCTTCGAGTTCGTCCTCGTCCCGGCCCTCGACCGGGCCCGAATCCAGGCCCTTGGCGGCGGGGTCGCGGTCGACCAGCTCGATGATCCCCATCGGCGCCGCGTCCGAGACGCGCAGGCCGGCCTTGATCACCCGCGTATAGCCCCCGGCCCGCTCCTGATAGCGCTTGGCGAGCACGTCGAACAGTTTCACCAGCTGCGTATCGTCGAGCAGCCGCGCATGCGCCAGCCGGCGGTTGGAAAGCCCGCCTTTCTTGGCGAGCGTGATCAGCTTCTCGACATAGGGCCGAAGCTCCTTCGCCTTGGGAAGCGTGGTCGTGATCTGCTCGTGCTTGATGAGCGCGGCGGCCATGTTGCGGAACATGGCGGTGCGGTGGGAGGAGGTGCGGCCGAGCTTGCGGCCGCCGACGCGATGGCGCATGTCTTCTTCCTTCGTTCGTCCCAGGGCCGGACAAGGTACCCTGGGCCAGGCCATCGAACGGGGGACGGCCCAAACCCCAAAAGCAAAGGCGGACCATCGGCCCGCCGCTTCGCGCTCCCAAAGCGGATCGTCGCGGGAAAGTCAAGTTTGCGCGCCTTGGCGCGGGAAAAGCGCGCGAAATGAGGCCGATCGCCGAAACCAGGCTCCGCGGCGGGACATCCGGAAGGCCGCCGCGGAAAAAAAACGCGGGCGTCCTCGCGGCGCGACCTGTATGGCTGGCCCCGCCAAGCGATTCCGGTTCACGGACGCAGGGGGCAAAGGAGAGCGATATGAACTTGGACACGCAATCGATTCTGATCCTGATCGTCGTCGGAGTCGTCGCCGGCTGGCTGGCCGGCACCCTCGTCAGGGGCTACGGCTTCGGCCTGGTCGGCAACCTCATCGTCGGCGTCATCGGCGCCTTTCTCGCCACCTGGCTGCTTCCGAAGCTCGGCCTGGTCTTCTCGGTCGGCAGCCCGATCGTCACCGCGATCCTCTACGCCACGATCGGCGCGGTCGTGCTGCTGCTGCTGATCGGTCTGGTGCGGCGCGCGGGCTAGCGCGCTTTCAAGTCGGGCGGCCGGCCCGGGGACGGCGAGGCACGCCGTCCTGGCCTACGGGCCGGCCGCCCGGAAAATGCGCGCGAGGCGCGTTTCCCCCTGCAATCGGTGCAGGGGCGCCACTCGCGCGCGGCCGTCAGGGGCCGGCCCGCCGCGGTGGGCCGGCCCTGGCGCTGCGCTTCCCGCCCACGCCGGACTGAGGGCGGCGCGGGACCAGCCGCCGCCGCCGCGCTGAACCATCGCCGCTGCCGCTCGTTCAGCCCCAAGTCCCTCAAAACCAAGGAGTCCCCCATGGGCAGCGGTCACGATATCAAGGTCCTCAACAGCCTCATCACCACCACCATAGACAGCGCGCTTGGCTTCGAGCGCTCGGCCGAGGACGCAAAGGCCGGCACCTTCGCGGCGATGTTCCGCGATTTCGCGGGCGAGCGCCGCCGGGTGGTGGGCGACCTGCAGAACATCGTGCGCTCGCTCGGCGGCACGCCCGAGGACGACGGCTCGCTTAAGGCCGATCTGCACCGCCGCTGGGTCGATCTGCGCGCCGCCTTGTCGGGCGACGGCGGCGACCGCGCGATCATCGCGGAGGTCGAGCGCGGCGAGGATTATCTCAAGGGCAAATATGACGAGGCGCTCGCCGACACCGAGCTTTCGCAAACCGCCCGCGACGCGATCGGCAACGCCTATCGCTCGGTCCGCGCCGGCCACGACACCGCCAGCGCGCTCAAGCACCGCATGGAAACCGCCGACGCCTGAACATGACCGGGGACAGTTGCGCGCAACTGTCCCCATTCACGCGCGGGGACCGTCACTCGTGACTGTCCCCCTCTTCCCACTCGTCACTATCCCCATTCTGCCACCGGCCGTCGCGCACCCAGCCCGGCGGGATCAGCAGCCCGTCCCCGGCATCCCGCCAGCCCTCGCCGATCCGCGTCTTGCGCTGCCGAGCGTCCATCCCGTCGAGCAGGACCATCAGCGCCTGGACGAGCTCCTCGTTGGTCTGCTCATGCCTGCGCCGCGCCTCGCGCCAGTCGCGCCCGCGCCCCCGCCCGCCCGCTTCCTTCCTGGCGGCGATCGCGCTGATCCTGATCGCCTGGTCGACATCGACCCTGGGCAGCCGCGCCCGCCCGCGCCTCTTCTCGCCCGGCGCCTCGGGCGGCCGCGACAGGCTCTCGCGCGCCGCCGCCCCGAGCATGGCCGGCAGCTCCCGCCCGGCCCGCCCCGCCACCTCGTCCCATCGCTCGGCGAACTCCGGATAATGCTTGCGCCGCTCGTAGAGCGCGGCCGTCGAGATCCCCGCCGCCGCCGCCGCGCCGCGCACGCACCCGGTAAGCTCCAGCCCCTCGAAAAGGCTCTCCTCCACCCGCCGCGACCACCGCCCCGCGGCGGCGCGCACCAGCTTGTCGCCATGCTTGGTGCGGCGCAGGACCAGCTCTCCGGCCTTGCTCCCTCTCCCGTTTCGGGGAGAGGGTTGGGGTGAGGGCCTGCTTTTCGCCTTCGCCAGCATGGTGTCCCACTTCCCCGCAAACGCCACATCCTTGCGCCGATGATTATAGGCGGTCACCTTATCCACCCCCGCCTCGAACGCGGACGCCCGCACGTTGCCGGTGCGGGCGAGCGCACGAAGGAAGGTCTGCCGCCAGAGGGGTGTTTTGCGCTTTCCTGCCATATCCTTCCTCCGCCTGCCCTGAGCGTGTCGAAGGGTCATCCCGGCGCAGGCCGGGACCTCCTTTCGCTCTATCCAGAGCGAATCAGGATGACAGAGGAAATCCTACATTTGGAGCCCCGACAGCCAAAAGAATGAACCGTTTTGGTTCTGTCTCCACCCCGGCCCGAGCCTCGCGGAAGCGCGAGGAACCGGATGGGCGTGGGTTACTCGGGCGGCGCGAGCGGGTCGGTATCGGGCTGCGGCGGGGTGCGGGCCGGGTTCGGATCGGGGAACTGGGTAGGCTCGGGCTGGGTGCGGCCGGGCTGCAGCGGCTGGTTCCATTCCTTGCCGGGTTGGGTCGCCATGGCTTGTCTCCTTTCGCCGCCCCCAACGCACCGCGCGCCGCGGGGCTCCGCGCGGGGCGGAGGGCGGGCGCTGGCTCCTATTTCTTTTTCTGGTCGCCCTTGTCCCCTTGGCCGGACGGGACCACGGTCTTGGCCTTTTTCTCGCGGTCCTTTTTCAGCGAGCGCCCGAGATCGTCGGACTCGCTGATCCGGCCCTTGTCGTCGCGGCGGATATAACGATCGTCCCCCTTGGGGGCGATATGGGTACGCTTGCCGGCCATGTAGGGACTCCTCGATTCTGACACCGCCGACGAACGCACTTGTTCCCCGCTCGTTCCCGCCGCATGCCGCTCCAGCACCTCCCCGATCCGCGTCTGCCACCCGGCGCCGCCGGCCTTGAAATGCTCGAGCACATGGCGCGGCAGCCGCAGCGTCACCTGCTGCTTGGCCACATCGCCCTGCGGCGGACGCCCGCGCCTGGTAAGCGTGCCCGTCGCCTCACGGATGACCTTGCCGCCGATCGAAAACTGGGCCCGATCGAACATCTCGTCCGTCCACTCGGGCGCGTCATCCGGGTCGATCCAGTCGTCCTTCGTATCTCTTTCTCTCTCGCTCATTCGCTTTTCTCATCGAAATGATGTGCCGGGCCTCGCCGCGCTGGGTCCAGACCAGGACGACCATCCTTTCGTTTAGCAGGCCGAACGTCAGCCATCGCGTCTCGCCATAATCCTCCCGGTCGTCCTCGAGGTCGACAACGGATCCGGCGAAAACATGCACAGCATCTTCAAAATCCAGCCCTCTCTTTTCGAGGGTCAGGGCACGCTTCTCAGCGTTGTAAATGATCTCCATGGGAACAGCTTCCTGGTTAGGGGGCCAAGATTCAAACTCATGGTGAACTCCCTGTTGAGCTGTTCGCCGGTTTATGTAGCTACATAACTACCTCGTGTCAAGCGGGCGTTTGAATCACTCTCTCCTAACACGACTTGCGAAAAACGTGTATCCGAAATCCGGATACTGCGCTAATCGATGGATATGGATGGAGCGGCCGATGGTGACTCGCGGGCGAGGCCGGCTGTAAGTCTACTCGAGATAAGCCGAGTTCTGGACGAAACCTCTCGCTTGCTGCGCAACCACCCGGCCGCTGCCGACGAGGCGGAACCCAGTGCGCCAATGCACTCGGCGCCTGGTTCAACCCTTATCCGGGCGATGATTGCCGTCCGTAGACGAACACGAGACCATTTCCCCATCGCCTCCGGCGACCCCGCATGGTCGATGCTGCTGGAGCTTTATGCAGCGCACCTCGAAGGACGCCAATTTCATCAGACCAGGCTAGGCGTGGCTTCGGGTGTCCCTCAGACAACCGCGCTTCGGCTAACCCGCAAATTTCTGGATACGGGAATCTGCGGAAGCAGGCGGGATCCGACCGACAAGAGACTGCTGCTGATCGAGCTCTCCGACTCTGCGGCAGCGCGAATGTCGGACTATCTGCAACTCGGCGCCGGCATCGAGGCCCTGCTCTCCTGAACGATCGATCCAGAATTATCTGTATTTTAGATAAGACCCGCCTCAGCCTAGCGGTTGCCTATGGGGGTCCGCGAGAACAGCCGCACATCCGAACCGCTTCGCGACCTGCTGATTCGCGCCCGCGAGGCGAAGGGCATCACCCAAACCGACCTCGCGGCCAAGCTCGGCCGGCCGCAGAGCTTCGTATCCAACTACGAAAACGGCCAGCGCGGGATCGACGTGATCGAGTTCATCCAGATCGCGAAGGCGCTCGGACTGGACCCGGCGGCGGAGGTGGCGCGGTTGGCTAAGGAATAGTGCCGGCGACATCGGCGAGCGACTGTCTCAGATGCCAGCCCAATTATCGCTAAGGAAGCCGCCTGGCCAGTTGAGCGATGTCGGCAGCCTCGAAGGAACCCGTAGGAACGAGCCAATTGTCGAGGAAGGCCGGCGCGTCGCAGGAGATAAGCGCCGTTTCCTGATGTTCCGGCGCCAAGAGCTGCCAAGCCCGCACGCATCCCCGCAAAGTCCCTATCGGTGTCACTCGCGGAGACTCGTCTATGAGGCGCGCGCCGGCGTCCCAAGGGATTTGGTCAGCCATTGGGAGAAATCACGACCATGGAAACCGTGATCGCACACCCATCAACTCACGCGCAGCGCGCATCGTCGAACTGTCGTACATCTCGCGGACGAGGCGCGCCTCTGGGCTGTTATACATCTCACGGGCGAAGCGCGCCTCCGGGCTGTTGTACATCTCACGGGCGAGGCGCGCCTCAGGGCTATTGTACATCTCGCGGGCGAGGCGGGCTTCAGGACTGTTCGCCATCTCACGAGCCAACCGAACCTCGGGGCTATCGAGCATTGCGCGCACGGCACGCATCGTTCCAAAATGTCCGCAAACCGCCGACGAAAGTGCATTGGAAGCTGCTTCCTGTTGGGCTCTGACCCGTTGCCAGAAGGCCTCCGTTTGCTGGCGACGCCTGATCTCCTCGCGCGTCCGACGCCGAGCATGCGCGGCCGCCAACAACTGCGGACCTTCCTTCTTCCACTTTGCTTGGAGGCGGCGAATCTCGGCACCATTCGGTGCTAGCATCACCTGCCTGATGGCGGGGGTCGGCTTAAGGCGGGCATTGCCGGCGAGCAACTCAGCCATCGCCCGAAGAGTGCGGCTGTCATCCAGACCAGTGCCCGGAGGGCGGCCACGTTTACGCTTCGGAACAGTCATGCTTGTCTCCTTTCGAGTCGATGATGACACGAAACGGCAGTCGATCAAGTACGGATAAATCGATGGATTCATTCCGTTATATTGGCACAAAAGCGAGAATAATTCGCGGGGCCATGTTGCCGAAAGCGAGAAAAAAATCGCCCCGAGCACTTAAGCCATTCAAAACAAAGGGTCGCCTCGCGACGGCCCTTATTCGACTGGGGAGGACGTTTAGCCCAGAAGCTCCTGCTCCAGCTTCTTCGCCATCTCCTTCTCAGGCGGCCACCCGGGCGAGGCAGGTGCAAGCTGCCCCGCAGTTTGCAGCCATGTCCGGGGGACTTGGCGACCAGCCTCGCCATCCAGCCGCAGCCCATGCCCGCCCCGCCCGATCAAGCCGCCTTCAGCGCCGTCAGCGGCACCCCGAGCGTCTCCAGTGTCGACAAATCGAGCTTGCTCGCGCCATCTATGTCGAGACCGACGATCGTCCCGTCGGCCGCGAAGTCCGCGTTCACGCCGGGCGCGACCTCCCGCGTTTCCGCGCCGGGGCCGGCCTTCAGCTCGATATAGAGGCTGTCGGTCTCGGAATAATAATGCAGCTTCATCACGGCTCCTTGACGAAATCGCGGTCGAGGAAAGCGTTGTGCACCGTCTCGCCGTCGTCCAGCGTCACGACCCGTAGCACACGCGGCTCGTCTTCGCCCGGTAAAGTGACTTCTGCCCAAAAGCGGAGGCGGCCGTCGGGCTGGGTCTCCGTCCGGATCGGCGCGCCGATCGCCGCCTCGCACCAGGCCCGTTCGATGTAGGGCCGCTTGCGGAGCACCTGCTCCTCGAAATATCGCGTCGTCTTCATCCCGCCTCGCCGCCGAAGCTAGCCTAGGCACCTCCAAAGAAAAAGGGCCGCCTCACGGCGGCCCTTCCTTGTTCGAAAAGAGACGCGATCAGCCCAGAAGCTCCTGCTCGAGTTTCTTAGCCATCTCCTCGATATTCTCCGGCGGCCACCCAGGGATATCCATCCCGAGCCGCAGCCCCATGCTCGCCAAGACTTCCTTGATCTCGTTCAGCGACTTCCGCCCGAAGTTCGGAGTCCGCAGCATCTCCGCCTCGGTCTTCTGCACCAGATCGCCGATATAGATGATATTGTCGTTCTTCAGGCAGTTGGCGCTCCGCACGCTGAGCTCCAGCTCGTCCACCTTCTTCAGCAAGTACCGGTTCAGCTGGTTCGCATCCGCCTCCGTCTCCGCGGCGCTCGGCGCGGCCATGCCGGCCATGGTGGGGACGCTGACCATGCCCTCGTCGAAGTGGACGAAGAGCTGGAGCTGGTCCTGCAGGATGCGCGCCGCATAAGCGATCGCGTCGTCCGGCGAGATCGTGCCGTCCGTGTCCACGGTGAGGGTCAGCTTGTCGTAATCGAGCTCCTGCCCGACGCGGGTATTCTCGACCTTGTAGCTGACCTGGCGCACCGGGCTGTAGAGCGCGTCGACCGGAATGAGCCCGATCGGCGCGTCCGCGGGGCGGTTGGAGGCGGCGGGGACGTAGCCCTTCCCGGTCTCGGCGGTCAGCTCCATGTTGAGCGTCGCGCCCTCGTCCAGGTGGCAGATGACGAGATCGGGGTTCATCACCTCGATGTCGCCGGTGGTGGCGATCTGGCCGGCGGTGATCTCGCCCGGGCCGGTCGCCGACAGCTGCAGGCGCTTGGGCCCCTCGCCTTCCATGCGGAGCGCGATCAGCTTCACGTTCAGCACCATGTCGGTCACGTCCTCGCGGACGCCCGCCAGGCTGCTGAACTCGTGCAGCACGCCCTCGATCTTGATCGCGGTGATCGCCGCGCCCTGCAGCGAGGACAAGAGCACCCGCCGCAGCGAATTGCCGAGCGTGAGGCCAAAGCCGCGCTCCAGCGGCTCGGCGACGAAGGTCGCCTTGCGCCGGCTGTCGCCGCCGGCCTTCTTCTCGAGTGCGTTGGGCTTCTTCATTTCCTGCCAGTTCTTTGCGTTGACGGCCATGGATTTTCCCTTGGTCCTTGGGGAGGCGGAGGAGCCTCCCGATTATTTCTACTTCAAAATACTTCGAACCACCTTCGCTCCTGGCGGAGCTTCGGCGGTTAAACCCGGCGGCGCTTGGAGGGGCGGACGCCGTTATGCGGTATCGGAGTGACGTCGCGGATCGAGGTGATCTGGAAGCCGACCGCCTGCAGCGCCCGAAGCGCGCTCTCGCGGCCCGAGCCCGGGCCCTTGACCTCGACTTCGAGCGTGCGGACGCCATGTTCGGCGGCCTTCTTGCCGGCATCCTCGGCGGCGACCTGGGCGGCATAAGGCGTCGACTTGCGGCTCCCTTTGAAGCCCATCATGCCCGCGGACGACCAGGCGATCGCATTGCCCTGCGCGTCGGTGATCGTGATCATCGTATTGTTGAACGAAGCATTCACGTGGGCCACGCCCGCCGTGATGTTCTTGCGCTCGCGCCGTCTGATGCGCTGAGGTTCGCGTGCCATTTCTGCTAATCCCTAAAACCGTAAGCCCGTTCGGGCTGAGCCTGTCGAAGCCCTGTCCTTCTTTGCGGACGGGCCGGCGATCGATCCGAACCTACTTCTTCTTCCCAGCGATCGGCTTGGCCTTGCCCTTGCGGGTGCGCGCATTGGTGTGCGTGCGCTGGCCGCGGACCGGAAGGCCCTTGCGATGGCGCAGCCCGCGATAGCAGGCGAGGTCCATCAGCCGCTTGATGTTCATCGCGGTCTCGCGCCTGAGGTCGCCTTCGACCTGGTGGTCGGCGTCGATCGTCTCGCGGATCTGGAGGACCTCCTGGTCGGTCAGGTCCTGGACGCGGCGCTCGGCGGGGATGCCGAGCTTGTCGGCGATCTGCTTGGCCTTGGTCCGCCCAATCCCATGAATATAGGTGAGCGCGATCTCAACTCGCTTATTTGTAGGAATATTTACGCCAGCAATGCGTGCCATGGATATTTTCTCCTGCTCCACGGGCCGCCCGTGGCGAACGGCCCATCTCAGCGCTTCGTGGTCCCGGAAAACAGGCAAAGCCGACGCGCGCACGGATGCGCCGCCGGATACCGGTGAGCGGGATGAAGGCCATGTAGGATTTGAGAGGGGGCGTGTCAACGGCGGAGTCGCGGAGATTGGCAAGCGGCGGGCGCGATGCCATTGCCTCCCGATGCCGCGCCCCGCGCCCGCTTCCTACGATGCCATCGTCCTCGGCGCGGGCGGCGCCGGGCTGATGTGCGCGGCCGTGGCGGGGCAACGAGGACGGCGGGTGCTGCTGATCGACCATGCGCCGCAGCCGGGCAGGAAGATTCTGATCTCCGGCGGCGGGCGCTGCAATTTCACCAACCTCCAAAGCGCGCCCGAGCGCTTCCTCTCCGCCAACGCGCATTTCGCCAAATCGGCGCTTGGCCGCTACCGGCCGGAGAAATTCATCGCGCTCGTCGATCACTATCGCATTTGCTGGCACGAAAAGACGCTTGGCCAGCTCTTCTGCGACGGCTCCGCCCGGCAGATCGTGCATATGCTGATGGAGGAATGCGCGAAGGGCGGAGTGCGGATCTCTCTGGGCAGGCCGATCGCGGAGGTGAGCCACGCGGACGGGATATTCAAGGTCGGCCACGGCGATGAAGCGGCCACGGCACCGGCCTTGGTGATCGCCACCGGCGGCCCCTCCATCCCGAAAATGGGCGCAACCGGCTTCGCTTACGATCTGGCACGGCAATTCGGGCTCGCCATCGTCGAGCCACGGCCCGCTTTGGTTCCGTTGACGCTGAGCGGAGAGGACCGGCTGTTCCGCGACCTTTCCGGAGTATCGGCCGATATCGAGGCGCGCGCGGGCAAGACGGCCTTCCGCGAGGCGGCCCTGTTCACTCATCGCGGATTATCCGGGCCCGCGATCCTGCAAATCTCCTCCTACTGGCGCAAGGGCGAGGAGATCGGCGTGGATTTCCTCCCGGCCCAGCCGGCGGAGTGGGCGCTGGCGGCGAAACGGGCGCGGCCCAAGACGCATTTCCACACCCTGCTCGGCGAGCTGCTGCCCGGCCGGCTCGCCGAGGCGCTGGCCAAGAGGATCGGCCTGTGGGGCGAGCTCGCCAACCTCCCCGACGGCAAGCTCAAGGCAGCCCAGCGCCGGCTCGCCGACTGGCGCTTCACCCCTGATGGCAGCGAGGGCTTCGCCAAGGCGGAGGTCACCGCGGGCGGGATCAGCACCGCCGAACTCTCCTCGCGGACCATGGAGGCGCGCCGCATGCCCGGCCTCTACGCGATCGGCGAGGCGGTCGACGTGACCGGCTGGCTGGGCGGCTATAATTTCCAATGGGCCTGGGCTAGTGGGTGGGCGGCCGGGCAGGTTCTTTAGCTCCAAACCCTTTGCGAAGCGGGCCGCGCCCCCCATCTGGACCTGATATGACATTCGAAACCCTGCCCCCGCTTCTCGGCGAAGCGCTCGCCGCGCGCGGCTATGCCGCCCCGATGCCCGTCCAGGCCGCCGTCCTCGAGCCCGAAGCGGAGGGCCGCGACCTGATCGTCTCAGCCCAGACCGGTTCGGGCAAGACCGTGGCGTTCGGGCTCGCTATCGCCCCGCAGCTGCTCGACGCAAGCGGCAGCCTCCCCTACGCGCTCAAGCCCCAGGCCCTGGTGATCGCGCCGACTCGCGAGCTGGCGCTGCAGGTCAGCCGCGAGCTGGTCTGGCTCTACGGCAAGGCGGGCGCGCGGATCGCCACCTGCGTCGGCGGCATGGATCCCTCCAAGGAGCGCCGCAGCCTCTCGCACGGCGCCCATATCGTGGTCGGCACGCCGGGGCGGCTGCGCGATCATCTCGAACGCGGCGCGCTGGATCTCTCCCAGCTCAGGGCGGTGATCCTCGACGAGGCCGACGAGATGCTCGACATGGGCTTTCGCGAGGACCTCGAGGAGATACTGGACGCGATGCCGCCGGAGCGGCGCACCCTGCTCTTCTCGGCGACCATGCCCCGGCCGATCGTCGCGCTCGCCAAACGCTACCAGAAGGATGCGCTGCGCATCTCGACGATCGGCGAGGATCGCGGCCATGGCGATATTTCCTATCAGTGCATGACCGTCGCGCCGGCCGAGATCGAGCATGCGGTGGTGAACCTGCTCAGGCTGCACGAGGCGGATTCCGCGCTCCTTTTCTGCGCGACGCGGGACAATGTCCGCCGCCTCCATTCGAGCCTGACCGAGCGCGGCTTCAACGCCGTCGCGCTGTCGGGCGAGCATAGCCAGAGCGACCGCAACCAGGCGCTGCAGGCGCTGCGCGACGGCCGCGCCCGCGTGCTGGTCGCCACCGACGTCGCCGCGCGCGGCATCGATCTGCCGAACCTGTCGCTGGTCATCCATGTCGAGCTGCCCCGCGACGCCGAGACGCTGCAGCACCGCTCCGGGCGCACCGGGCGCGCCGGCAAGAAGGGGATTGCCGTCCTCGTCGTCCCCTATCCGCGCCGCAAGCGCGTCGAATCGGTGCTGCGCGGCGCCCGCATCGAGGCGGAGTGGATCAAGCCCCCGACGCCTGAGGATATCCGCCGGGGCGACCATGAGCGGCTGCTCGCCGCCTTGCTCGAACCCGCCGAGATCGAGGAGGAGGATCGCGAGCTCGCCGCCCGCCTGCTCGAGCGCAAGTCGCCCGAGGAGATCGCCGCCGCTCTGGTCCGCGTCCACCGCGCCCGCATGCCGGCGGCCGAAGAGCTGGCCGATGCCCGCACGGTTCCACAGGGGCGCCCCGACGGCCCCCGCCCCGGCTTCGAGGACACGATCTGGTTCCGCATGGACATCGGCAGGCGGCACAAAGCAGATCCGCGCTGGATCCTGCCTCTGCTCTGCCGGCGCGGCCACATCACCAAGAACGAGATCGGCGCGATCCGCATCGCGGGGGGCGAGACATTGTTCGAGGTGCCCCGCGCCGCGGCCGGCAAGTTCGCCGCCGCGCTGAAGCGCACCGCGGGCGGCGACGCCGACGGCGAAGGCGGGATCAGGATCGAGCCGGTCGAAGGCAAGCCGCGGGATGCGGCGCGGGAGAACAAGCGCGCGGGGCCTCCACCGAGGCATCAGGCCAAGCCCTTTCGCAAGGCAGCGAAGCCGCATCGCGGCCGCTGATCCCCTCCCCCTGGAGGGGGAGGGTTAGGGTGGGGGTGTTCGGTGTTCGAGACTAGTCTCGGAGGCCGCACCCCCTCCCCCTACCCCCTCCCCGCCGGGGAGGGGAATGAAGGCTAGACCACCCCAAACGCCAGCATCGCGTCCGCCACCTTCTTGAAGCCCGCGATGTTCGCGCCCTTCACGTAGTCGGTATAGCCGCCGCCGCGGTCGCCATGTTCGAGACAGCGCTGGTGGATGCCGTCCATGATCTCCTTGAGCAGCGCCTGGAGCTCGGATTCCTTCCAGGAGCGGCGCTCGCTATTCTGGCTCATCTCGAGGCCGGAGACGGCGACGCCGCCGGCGTTCGAGGCCTTGCCCGGCGCATAGAGCAATTTGGCGTCCTTGAAGACGTGCACGCCTTCGAGGTCGGTCGGCATGTTGGCGCCCTCCGAAACGGCGATGCAGCCGTTCTTGACCAGGGTGCGGGCGTCGTCGCCGAGCAGCTCGTTCTGGGTCGCGCAGGGCAGAGCGACGTCGCACTCGACCGCCCAGGGGCGCAGGCCCGCATGGAAGGTCGCGTTCTTATATTCGTCGGCATATTGCGAGATGCGGCCGCGGCGCTTGGTCTTGTGCGCCTTGACCCAATTGATCTTCTCCTGGTCGATGCCGTCGGGATCGTGGACGAAGCCCTCGCTGTCCGAAAGCGTCAGCACCTTGCCGCCGAGCTGGTTGATCTTCTCGGCGGCGTGGGTCGCGACATTGCCCGAGCCCGAAATCGCCGCTCGCAGGCCGGTCATGTCCCTGCTCTTGGTCTTCAGCATGTTCTCGAGGAAATAGACCGCGCCATAGCCGGTCGCCTCGGGCCGGATCAGCGAGCCGCCATATTCCATGCCCTTGCCGGTCAGCACGCCGGTGAACTGGTTGGTGATCCTTTTATACTGGCCGAACATATAGCCGATCTCGCGCCCGCCGACGCCGATATCGCCCGCCGGCACGTCCGTGTCCGCGCCGATATGGCGGTAGAGCTCGGTCATGAAGCTCTGGCAGAAGCGCATGATCTCGCCGTCGGTCTTGCCCTTGGGGTTGAAGTTCGAGCCGCCCTTGCCCCCGCCCATGGGCAGTCCGGTCAGTGCGTTCTTGAAGGTCTGCTCGAAGGCGAGGAATTTGAGGATCGACTCGTTGACCGAGGGATGGAAGCGGATTCCGCCTTTATAGGGGCCGATCGCATTGTTGTTCTGGACCCGGTAGCCGCGCTGGACCCGGATATTGTGGTTGTCGTCCTCCCAGCAGACCCGGAAGGAGACGATCCGGTCGGGCTCGGCGATGCGGCGAAGGATCTGCCAGCGGTGATAATCCTCGCGGCCCGAAGTGAACTCGAAAATGTCCTCGGCGACCTCCTGCACGGCCTGGATGAATTCGGTCTGGCCCGGATTGCGGCGGGACACGCCCGCCATGAAGCCAGCAAGATCGACATGCTCGGAATCGCGCGTAACGCCGTCACCCCTGCTCATTCATCGCCTCCCCCAAAGATCGCGGCGCGGCTCCTGCGGCGGAGTCGCGAAGGCGATGACCATAACAGCTTTTCGACGGAAGGAACCCGCCCTACGACAAGCGCGACAGCGAGCGCGGCGAGGGGGACATTCAGCCTCAGCGCATCGGCACCGCGCCACCCGCGGGCCAGTCGCTGTCGCCGAGGCGGCGCAGGTCGAGCTCCGCGACGCGCTGCGGCGGCCGGCCCTCTGCGATCAAATCGCTGATCTCGTGCCAGCGGCCGTTGCCGATCGTCGCGGTATGGCGGATGACCATCCCCGGCCCGATGGGTATCTCCCAGACCACGCCACCCTCGATCAGGGTCAGCGGATAGGCGCCCTCACGCCCCTGGGCGAAGGTGCGGATCGAAAAGGCGCCGGCCGCGGGCTCGAAGGAGATCACGCCCAAGGCGTTGAAGCCGATGCGTCCGTCCGCCTCGTAGCCGCGGCCCTCGACGACGCGCACCGCTCCGCCGAGGAAAGGGCCGACGCGCTCGGTCTGAATCAGCTCGCGCCGGCCGCCGGGGAGCTCGGCCCAGGCGGGCCCGCGCCAGGTGCCGTCCATGAAGGAAAGCCGCGCCATCGCCTGGCGCTGCGCTTCGAGCCGCGCGGCGGTGTCGGGCTGCGCCGCGGCGCAGACGGGAAAGGCCAGGACGGCAAGGCAGAAAGCGGCGAAGCGGTGCAGGCGCATATTCGGTCTCCTCAGCGCATTGGGACGGCGCCGGCGCCCGGCCAGTCGGTGTCGCCGACGCGGCGCAGGTTCATCTCGAAAATCTGCACCGGCGGCGCGTCGCCCGCGATGCGGTAGCCGACCTCGCGCAGCGTGCCGTCGCGGATGGTGGCGGTGTAGCGGATGGTGGCGCCGGGCCCGGCCGGAATTTCCCATTCATAGCCGTCGGCGGTGGGGCGAATGGGGAAGACGCCCGCATTGCCCTGCGCCCAGGAGGTCATCGTGTAAGCGCGGGTGGCCGGATTGAAGGAGATGATTCCAAGCGCGTTGAAGCCGACGCTGCCGTCTTGATTGTAGCCGCGCCCCTCGATCACCTTCACCGAGCCGCCGAGAAAGGGCCCGATCCGCTCGGTCTGGACGATTTCGTGCCGGCCGCCGGGGGTAATCGACCAGGCCGGGCCGCGCCAGACCCCGTCCATGCGGGCGAAGGCCCCCATCGCCTCGCGCTGCGCCGCCTGCAGCGCCTCCGGGTCGGGCCGCTGCGCAGAGGCCAGAGCGGGAGAGGCGATCATCATCATCACCAAAGCAACGAATCGGGTCAGGCGCATCGTCTCATTCTCCTTGCTTTGAAAAGCAAAGTACACTGTGTTTGCACAAGGGTCAAGCGCAAGGCAAGCATTGCGGCGGAGGTGCGCATGGTTCGGCTGCTCGTGCTCGTCGCGCTCGCGCTGGCCCCGGCGGCGGCCGCAGCGGGCACCCGGGCCACCTTCGTGGACGGGCACGGCTTCCGTCAGACGATCCTGATCGCCGACAATGGGGATTTCGACGCCGAGCTCCGCATGGGCCAGCATCTCATGGTCTTGGGCGGTCGCGCCTTCATCGTCGAGGATCGGCTGACCGGGCCGATCGTGACTCCGCTCGAGGAGTTGGAGGAGGCCGCCCGCGAGCGTGCAATCGCCGGGCCCAGGCCCCGATCGCCCCAGGCAGAGGCGGCCCTCCGGGAGGCCGAGGCGGACATGCTGGCGCTGGTCGGCGAGGTCAACGCACCGGAACCCAGCCGGCCGCAGGTCTGGCCGGCGCTGGTGATGAGGACGAATGTCCAGGTCAACGGACGGGTTGGCCGCGGTTATTATTACCCGGGTTTCGACAATGGCCCAGAGCAGCTTTTCGTCGTGATGAGCGACGATCCGGTGCTCGCGCCGATCGGGGCGTTGTTCCGCCGGGCACTCGCTGCGGAAACCGTGCTCGAGCAACTCAGCTGGGAGGGCCCGACGCCGCGGCCCGAAAGCATGGGCCCCGAATGGCGCCGCATTCTCGCCGCGGGGACGCCGATCCAATATTACACGACCCGGCTGCGCGACGTGGAGCAGGTCGCCACTCCATCCATCACGCTCCCCGCCGAGCCCGAGACCGGCGCTGCGCTTCGCGTCCGTCTCGCCGCCGAAGCCGCCGAGCGCGGTGCGCCGCCGGCGCCCGAATGGATGGCCTCGCGCGCGATTTTCGCAGGCGGACGGCTCTATCTGGTCGCCGGGAATCAGCGGCTGCTGAGCCTGGCTGAAGGAGAGCGGTCGCTTGCCCGCCACGATCTGGGCGAGCCGGTGCTGGACGCCTGCGTCCAGGGCGGCGAGCCGCTGGCGCTGACCGGCGCGGCGCAGGGGGCGCAGACCTGGACGCTCCGCCGCCTGCACGGCGGGCAATGGCGGCCCGAACGAGTGGTCGCGCGCGACGAAGACGAACCGATCGCGCTCGCCTGTACATCGGAGGGACCGTATCTGCTCACCAGCCGGCGCTTCATCGACCTGACGCAGACGCGCACGGCGGCGCTACGACTCCGGGGCGGGCCGATCCGGGCGCTTGTCTCCGCTGTCGTCCACGTCACCCCGCGGGCGGTTTTCGTCGGTCTCAATGCCGGTGAATGGGGTGGCGGCCTGCGGCGGATCGATCGGCGCACCGGGCGGGTCGAAACGATCGAACGCAATTCGACCGGCGGGCTTTGCGGCGGCCCTCTCAATACGGAATGCGATCCGGTGCAGGGGCTGGCGACGATCCCGTGGCGGCCAAGCTGCGTCGCCGCCGCCATCGGGCTGATCCATATGATGGCGCGCGGCCGGCTGACTGCGGTCTGCCCGGACGGCATCGAGCAGCTCTATGCGGTCGCGGACGGCGAACCGAACACACCCCAAAGAGTCCGGGAGGCGGCACAGGGCGGCCATGGCTCGGTTGCTTTCTTCGGCCTAGCCGCGACCGGAAGCAGCCTCATCGCGATCGGCCATAACGGCCTCTACCGCCTCGATGCGGCCGGCACCGCGACGCGCATACCACTGCCGCGCTTCACGAGGGTGGAGGGGCTGCTGGTCAGCTTCGCGCTGCCCGAAATTGTCCTGGTGGTGACGGGAATCAACGGCCGCGCCTCGGTAAGCGGCGCGGTGCCGATCATGGCAGTGCGCTAGGGCGAACTGCGCGCGAAGGCTCAGCCGTCGAGGATCGCGTCGATCGCCTTGCTGACCGCGCCGATCGCGGCCATGCCGTCGACGCGGCGCACGATGCCGTGGGCCTCGTAATGCGGCAGGATCGGCGCGGTCTTGGCGCGATATTCGGCCATGCGCGTCCTGACCGCATGCTCATTGTCGTCGGCGCGGCGCTTGAACTCCTGGCTGCCGCAGACGTCACAGAGGCCGGCGGCGACGGGCTGCTTGAACGTGTCGTGATAGGGCGTGTTGCATTTGGCGCAGGAGAAGCGGCCGGCGATGCGCTCGACCAGGGCGTCCTCGTCGACCTCGAGCTCCACGACATGATCGAGGTGGAGGCCCTTCGCGGCAAGCAGCCGGTCGAGCGAATCGGCCTGGACGGCGGTGCGCGGATAGCCGTCGAGGATGAAGCCCCTGCCGATGTCGGGCTCGTCGAGCCGGTCGGAGAGGATCTTGTCGACGATCGCGTCGCTGACCAGCTCGCCCGCCGCCATCACCGCTTTGGCCTTCTTGCCCACCTCGGTTCCGGCGGCCACGGCGGCGCGGAGCATGTCGCCGGTCGAGAGCTGGACCATGTCGCGCTCCTCGACCAGCCGGCTCGCCTGGGTGCCCTTTCCGGCGCCCGGCGGTCCCAGCAGGATGATGTTCACGCCAGCGGCCTCATCGTTTCCCGAGGCCGCCCTTCAGCTTCGCGCGCTTGATGAGGTCGCCATATTGGTGGGCGATGAGGTGGCTCTGGATCTGGGTCACCGTGTCCATCGTCACGTTGACGACGATGAGCAGGGAGGTGCCGCCGAGATAGAAGGGGATGCCCATCCTCGCGATCGCGAATTCGGGAACCAGGCAGATCAGGGTGAGATAGGCGGCGCCCACCACGGTGACCCGGGTCAGCACGTAATCGAGATATTCCTCGGTGCGCTTGCCCGGGCGGATGCCGGGGATGAAGCCGCCATATTTCTTGAGGTTGTCCGCCGTCTCCTCGGGATTGAAGACCACCGCGGTGTAGAAGAAGCAGAAGAAGATGATGCCGGCGCCGTAGAGGAACATGTAGAGCGGCGAGCCGTGCTGCAGCGCGGTGGTGATGGTGATCACGAAATCGCCCCACGCGCTCTCGCCCGCCGCGCGCTGCCCGCCGAACTGGACCAGGGTCAGCGGCAAGAGCAGAAGCGAGGAGGCGAAGATCGGGGGAATCACGCCCGCCGTGTTGACCTTGAGCGGCAGGTGCGAACGCTCCTGCTGAATCTGGCCGCGCGCCGTCTGGCGCTTGGGATATTGGATCAGCACGCGGCGCTGCGCCCGCTCCATGAAGCAGATGAACAGGACCAGGACGGCGACCATCACTACGATCAGGATGATCACCATCGCATCGAGGCTGCCCGAGCGGCCGCCTTCGAACATCTGGGCGAGCGCGGTCGGCAGCTGGGCGACGATGCCCGCCATGATGATCAGCGAGATGCCGTTGCCGATGCCGCGGCTGGTGATCTGCTCGCCGAGCCACATCAGGAACATGGTGCCGCCGACCAGGTTGATGACGCAGGTGACCCGGAACATCACGCCCGGATTGAGCACCGACGAGCCGCCCGAGCCCGCGCCCGCGCTTTCCAGGCCCACGGCCATGAAATAGCCCTGGATGATGCACAGGACGACCGTCCCGTAGCGCGTATATTGGTTGATCTTCTTGCGCCCGCTCTCGCCCTCTTTCTTGAGCGCGCCGAGCGTCGGCGACATGGTGGTCGCGAGCTGCATGACAATGGACGCGGTGATATAGGGCATCACCCCCATCGCGATCAGGCTCATCCGCTCCAGGCCGCCGCCCGAGAACATGTTGAAGAAATCGAGCACCCCGCCCCTGGTGGTTTCGAACAGCGCGGCGAGCCGGGTCGGATCGATGCCCGGCAGCGGCACGAAGCTGAGCAGCCGGAAGACGACCAGCGCCCCCAATGTGAACCACAATCTCTTTTTGAGGTCGGTCGCCTTGGAAAAGCTGCCAAGGCTGATGTTGGAGGCCATTTGTTCGGCGGAGGATGCCATGGAGCTTTCGACCTTCGAGAAATTGAAAAGGCGGCGGGAGCGCCAAAATGCCTCCCCGCCGCCTCATATAGTGATCGGTTCCGGCTTGTCAGCCTGCAACCGTCGGCGAGGAAGGCTCAGGCCGCGTCCGGCCGCTTCTTGACGCTGTTCTTCTTGGCCTTGGCCTTGTCGGCGGCCGAGACCAGCTCGATCAGCTCGACCTTGCCGCCGGCGTCCTCGATCGCCTTGCGCGCGCCGGCCGAAATGCCGGCGACCCTGACGCTGAGCTTGGCCTTCAATTCGCCCTTGCCGAGGAGGCGCACGCCGTTCTTGCCGCCCCGCGCCAGGCCCGCGCCCTTCAGCGCTTCGTGGTCGAGGAGGCCCTTGGCGTCGAGCTTGCCGGCGTCGATCGCCTTCTGGATCGCGCCGACATTCACCTCGGCATGATCCTTGGCGAAGATGTTGTTGAAGCCGCGCTTCGGGATTCGCATGTGGAGCGGCATCTGCCCGCCCTCGAAGCCGAAGACGGAGACGCCGGAGCGGCTCTTCTGGCCCTTCTGGCCGCGGCCGGCGGTCTTGCCGAGCCCCGAGCCGATGCCCCGGCCGACGCGCACCCGGCTCTTGCGGGCGCCCTTGTTGTCGCGGATTTCATTCAGTTTCATGTCGTGCACTCGCTTTCGCTTTTGTCGCGCAACTGTTTCCCGGCGAAGGCCGGGATCCAGCTAGAAAAAAGAAGCCTGGACCCCGGCTTTTCGCCGGGGAACAGTCAATTTTACCCCTCCACCGACACCATGTGCCGCACCGCGCGGATCAT
This sequence comes from Allosphingosinicella sp., assembly GCA_035629975.1. Lineage (GTDB taxonomy): Bacteria > Pseudomonadota > Alphaproteobacteria > Sphingomonadales > Sphingomonadaceae > Allosphingosinicella. Next base: position 73,558 of record DASQLN010000034.1, read on the forward strand.
GCCGCGGACCTCGGGGCTGTCCTCGAGTTCGACGCTCTTGTGCATCTTGTTGAGGCCGAGGCCCTTCAAGGTCGCACGCTGGTCGTCGGTGCGGCGGATCGGCGAGCCGGTCTGGGTGATCTTGATCTTGGCCATCATGCTTACTCCGCGACCAACTCGGCTTCGGCCGACGCTTCCGCCGTTCCGGCAACGCCCTCGCGGCGCGCCATCAAATCGGCGATCTTCCGCCCGCGGCGCTGGGCAACCGATTTCGGGCTGGTCTGTTCCTTGAGCGCCTCGAAGGTCGCCCGGACCATGTTGTAGGGGTTGGAGGTGCCGATCGACTTGGTGACCACGTCGGCGACGCCAAGGCTTTCGAACACGGCGCGCATCGGGCCGCCGGCGATGATGCCGGTGCCGGCCGGAGCGGAGCGGACGTAGACGCGCCCGGCGCCGAAATGGCCGAGCCCGTCATGGTGGAGCGTGCGGCCGTCGCGAAGCGGCACGCGCAGCATCGCCTTCTTGGCCGCCGCGGTCGCCTTGGAGATCGCCTCGGGAACCTCGCGGGCCTTGCCGTGGCCGAAGCCCGCGCGGCCCTTGCCGTCGCCCACGACCACCAGGGCCGCGAAGCCGAAGCGCTTGCCGCCCTTCACGGTCTTGGAGACGCGGTTGATGTGGACGAGCTTCTCGATCAGCTCCTCGCCGCCCTCGTCGTCGCCGCCGCGGCCGCGTCCGCGCTCGTCGCGCCGGCCGCGATTGCCGCCGCCGCCGCCGCGATTGTCACGGCCGCCGCGGCCGCCGCGGGCGCCGCGCTCGCGCCGCCCCTCGGGAGGCGCGCTGCCAGCCGCGACCGGCGCTTCCGCCGCCACGGGCTCGGGAGCGGCCGTCTCCGGCGCCGCCGGAGCGGGCTCGGGGGCAGCCGGAGCCGCCTCGGGCGCAGCCGGAGCCGCCTCGGGAGCCGCCGCCTCTGGCGCAGCAGCCTCGGGAGCCGCCGCCTCGGAAGCCGCCGGGGCGGCTTCGGGCGCGGCGTCGGCCGGAGTCTCGGGGGTCTTGTCGGTTTCGTCAGCCATCATCAAAACTCCAATCCGCCTTCGCGGGCGGCGTCGGCCAGCGCCTTGACGCGGCCGTGAAACAAAAAGCCGCCGCGGTCGAACACGACCTTGGTGACGCCGGCCGCCTTGGCGCGCTCGGCGATCTTGCGGCCCACTTCCTGCGCGGAAGCGACGGTCGCGCCGGTGGCGGCGCGGGCTTCCTTCTCGAGCGTCGAGGCGGAAGCGACGGTGCGGCCCTCGCCGTCGAGGATCACCTGCGCATAGATGTGGCGGCCCGAGCGGTGGACCGACAGGCGCGGGCGCCCGCCGGCGTTGCGCCGGATCGCCGTGCGGACGCGCTGGGCGCGCTTAATGAAGGGATTGAATCTCGCCATGGCCTATTTCTTCTTGCCTTCTTTGCGGAAGATATATTCGCCGCGATACTTGATGCCCTTGCCCTTGTAGGGTTCGGGCTTGCGCCAGCGGCGGATCTCGGCGGCGACCTGGCCGACCTGCTGGCGGTCGATGCCGGAAATCTCCACCGTGGTCGCGTCCGGAGTCTTCACCTCGATCCCCTGCGGGATGTCGATGTCGACGTCGTGCGAATAGCCGAGCTTCATGTTCAGCTTCTTGCCCTGGGCGTTGGCGCGATAGCCGACGCCGGTGATCTCGAGCACCTTGGTGAAGCCGTCGGAAACGCCGGTGACCAAATTCTGGACGAGCGTGCGCTGCATCCCCCAGAAGGCCCGCGCCTGCTTGGTCGCATTGGCCGGCTGGACGCTGATCTGATCGTCGCCAATGTCGTAGCTGATCTCGTCGCGCATGGTCAGCGACAAGGTGCCCTTCGGTCCCTTGACCGACAGGATCTGGCCTTCGGTGGTCGCCGACACGCCCGAAGGCAGCGGCACCGGCCTCTTACCGATGCGGGACATCAGAACACCTCCGCGAGCACTTCGCCGCCGACGTTCTGCGAACGCGCTTCGGCGTCCGAGAGAACGCCCTTGGGCGTCGAGACGATGGTGATGCCCAGGCCGTTGCGGACCCGGGGCAGCTCCTGCGCGCCCGAATAGACCCGGCGGCCGGGCTTGGAGACGCGGCTGACATGCTGGATCGCGGGCTGGCCCTCGAAATATTTCAGCTCGATGCGAAGCCCCGCATGGTCGCCGAGCATCTCCTCGCGATAGCCGCGGATATAGCCCTCGCGCTGGAGCACGTCGAGCACGCGGGCGCGCAGCTTCGACGCCGGCGAAAGGACGCTGTCCTTCCTCGCCTGCTGGCCGTTGCGGATGCGGGTGAGCATATCACCCAGGGGATCGGTCAATGGCATAGCTCTACCTTACCAGCTCGACTTGGTCAGACCGGGGATCAGGCCTTTATTGCCCATTTCCCGCAGCATGATGCGCGACAGTCGGAATTTGCGATAAACGGCGCGCGAACGCCCGGTCAGCTCGCAGCGGTTGCGGACTCGCGTGGGATTGCCGTTGCGCGGGATCTCGGCCATCTTCAGCCGCGCGATCAGGCGCTCGGTCTCGTCCTTCGACTTGTCGTTCGCGATCGCCTTCAGCTTCGCATATTGGCCGGCATATTTCTTGGCCAGCTTCTTGCGCCGCTCGTTCTTGTTGATCGAACTCAGTTTCGCCATGACTTAAGCCGCCTCTTTCTGAGTTTCTTCCACCTTCGGGAACGGGAAGTTGAAGAGGCGCAGCAGCTCGCGCGCCTCGTCGTCCGTGTTCGCGGTGGTGGTGACGATGATGTCCATGCCGCGCACCTTCTCGATGCGGTCATAGTTGATCTCGGGGAACACCAATTGCTCCTTGAGGCCCATGGCGTAATTGCCGCGGCCGTCGAAGCTCTTCGGGTTGAGGCCGCGGAAATCGCGCACCCGGGGGAGCGCGATCGTGACCAGCCGGTCGAGGAACTCGTACATCCGCTCGCGGCGCAAGGTGACCTTGACGCCGATCGGCATGCCTTCGCGCAGCTTGAACTGGGCGATCGACTTCTTGGCCTTGGTGATCACCGGCTTCTGGCCCGCGATCAGCTCCATTTCCTGGGCCGCGGTCTCGACCTTCTTCTTGTCCTGGGTCGCCTCGCCGACGCCCATGTTGATGACGATCTTGTCGAGGCGCGGGACCTCCATCCGGTTCTTGTAACCGAACTTCTCGATCATCGCGGGCACGATCTTCTCGTCGAATTCGCGCCTGAGGCGCGCAACATATTTGGCTTCAGCCATTGATCAGCTCCCCGGACCGCACGGCAATGCGGACCTTCTTTCCGTCGCGCTCCTCGAAGCGGACCCGCGTCGGCTTGCCCGTCTTGGGATCCTCGATCGCGACTTTCGACACGTGCATCGGCGCCTCGGTGCGGACGATTCCGCCCTGCGGACGCGCCTGCGTCGGCTTGGTGTGGCGGGCATGGACGTTGATGCCGGAAACGACGACCTTGCCGACCTTCGGCATCGACCTGGTCACCTCGCCATGACGGCCCTTGTCCTTGCCGCTGAGCACGACGACCTTGTCGCCCTTCTTGATCTTGGCGGACGCCATCACAGCACCTCCGGCGCAAGGCTGATGATCTTCATATGCTTCTTGGCGCGCAGCTCGCGGACCACGGGGCCGAAGATGCGGGTGCCGATCGGCTCCGAATTGGCGTTAACCAGCACGGCCGCGTTCGAATCGAAGCGGATGGTCGAGCCGTCGGGACGGTGGATGTCCTTGGCGGTGCGCACGATCACGGCCTTGTGGACGTCGCCCTTCTTGACGCGGCCGCGCGGCGCCGCCTCCTTGACGGAGACGACGATGATGTCGCCGACGCCGGCGAAGCGCCGCTTGGAGCCGCCCAGCACCTTGATGCACTGGACGCGCTTGGCGCCGCTATTGTCGGCGACCTCCAAATTGGACTGCATCTGGATCATCGATCCGCTTCCTTCTCTTCACTTCGCTCATGTGTTCCTGCGAAAGCAGGAACCCAGTTCCGGACCCCTGCTTTCGCAGGGGAACATCATGCTTCTGCCGTCTCGACCTCCGGCGCCTCGGCCTCGGGGGCCTCGGCCGGAGCCTCGCCCTCGTCCGCCTTCTTCGCCTTGCCGGCCTTCTTCGGCTTGGCGTCCGCCTTGTCCGGCGCCGCCTTGCTGTCGACGTAGCCGAGCACGGTCCAGGTCTTCAGCTTGGAGATCGGCCGGCATTCCTCGATGCGGACGATCTCGCCTTCCTTGAAGGCGTTGTCCGCGTCGTGGGCGTGATACTTCTTCGACCGCTTGATGATCTTGCCGTAGAGCGGGTGCTTGACCCGCCGTTCGACGCTGACCACCACGGTCTTGTCGGTCTTGTCGGACACGATCGTGCCGGTCAGGACGCGCTTGGGCATCTTTAAACTCCTTAAGCCTGCTCGGCGGCGCGCGAGCGCTCGCCCTGAAGCGTCTTGATCCGGGCGATGGTGCGGCGCACCTCGCGGACCCGGGCCGGCTTCTCCATCTGGTTGGTGGCCGCCTGGAAGCGCAGGTTGAACTGCTCGCGCTTCAGCTCGGCCAGCTCTTCCACGAGCTGGTCGTCGGTGCGGGTCTTGAGATCGTCAATCTGCGCCATCTTACGCGTCCTCGAGCACGGATTCGCCAAGGCGGGCGACCACCTTGGTCTTGATCGGAAGCTTCTCCGCCGCCCGCTCGAAAGCGGTCTTGGCGAGCGGGCCGGGCACGCCGTCCAGCTCGAACAGGATGCGGCCCGGCTTCACCCGGCACACCCAATATTCGGGGCTGCCCTTGCCGGAGCCCATGCGGACCTCGGCGGGCTTGGTCGAAACCGGCACGTCGGGGAAGATGCGGATCCACAAACGCCCCTGGCGCTTGATGTGGCGGGTGATCGCGCGGCGGGCCGCCTCGATCTGGCGCGCGGTGATCCGCTCGGGCTCCATGGCTTTCAGGCCATAGGCGCCGAAGTTCAGCGAGGTGCCGCCCTTGGCGTCGCCATGGATGCGGCCCTTATGGGCCTTGCGGAACTTGGTGCGTTTGGGTTGCAGCATTTCTCTTGTTCCTTAGCGGCGGTCATCGCGCGCCGGGCGGACGCCGGAGGTTTGCGCGTCCATCATCAGCCGGTCCTGGGCGAGCGGATCGTGACCCAATATCTCGCCCTTGAAGATCCACACCTTGACGCCGCACACGCCATAAGCGGTGTGCGCGGTCGCCTCGGCATAATCGACGTTGGCGCGCAGCGTGTGCAGCGGCACCCGGCCCTCGCGATACCATTCGGTGCGCGCGATCTCGGCGCCGCCCAGGCGCCCGGCGCAGGTGATGCGGATGCCCTCGGCCCCGAGACGCAGCGCCGACTGCACGGCGCGCTTCATCGCCCGGCGGAACGCGATCCGGCGCTCCAGCTGGTCGGCGACACCCTGCGCCACCAGGCGGCTGTCGATCTCGGGCTTCCTGATCTCGACGATGTTCAAGGAGACGTCCGACGAGGTCATCTCGCCGAGCTTCTTGCGGAGCTTCTCGATGTCGGCGCCCTTCTTGCCGATAATCACGCCCGGACGCGCGGCATAGACCGAGACCCGGCAAAGCTTCGCCGGCCGCTCGATCACCACCTTGGAGATCGCCGCCTGCGGCAATTCCTTCATGATGAACTTGCGGATCTTCAGATCCTCGAGGAGGAGCCGGCCATAGTCCGCGCCGTCGGCGTACCAGCGGCTGTCCCAGGTCCGGTTGATCTGCAGCCGAAGCCCGATCGGATTGCTCTTCTGACCCATATCTTAAGCTTCCTGCTGCTCGCGGACGACGATGCGCACCTTGCTGAACGGTTTGACGATGCGGCTGGCCCGGCCCCGGGCCCGCGGCGTGAACCGCTTCATCGAGATCGACTTGCCCACCGAAGCCTCGGCGACGACCAGGCTGTCGACGTCGAGATTGTGGTTGTTCTCCGCATTGGCGATCGCGCTGGCGAGCACCTTGCGCACGTCCCGCGCCATCGCCTTGGGCGAAAAGCTCAATATGTTGAGCGCCTCTTCGGCCTTCTTGCCGCGGATCAGGGCCGCGACGAGATTGAGCTTCTGCGCGGATCCGCGGATCTGGCCGCCGATCGACAGCGCCTCGTTCTCGGCGACGCGGCGGGGCGATTTCTGCTTGCCCATGACCTACCTCTTGCCCTTCTTGTCCGACGCGTGGCCGGGGAAGAAGCGGGTCGGCGCGAACTCGCCGAGCTTCATGCCGACCATGTCCTCGTTGACCGAGACGGGCACGAACTTGCGGCCGTTGTAGACGCTGAAGGTCAGGCCGACGAAGTCCGGCAGGATCGTCGAACGGCGCGACCAGGTCTTGATCGGCGCGCGTCCACCGGACTCCTGCGCCGTCTCCGCCTTCTTCAGCAGCGACAGTTCGACGAACGGACCTTTCCAGACGGAACGGGCCATGATTACCTCTTCTTCTTCGCGTGACGCGACCGGATGATGAACTTGTCGGTCGACTTGTTCGAACGGGTGCGCGCACCCTTGGTCGGCTTGCCCCACGGGGTGACCGGATGACGGCCGCCCGAGGTCCGGCCTTCACCACCGCCGTGCGGATGGTCGACCGGGTTCTTCGCAACACCGCGGGTCAGCGGGCGGATGCCCTTCCAGCGGTTAC